>VHDL01000003.1 GCA_016871415.1 Verrucomicrobiota bacterium | reverse complement strand
GTGGCGAGGGCGCGCGGATTGGCCTTCGCCTGCTTCGCCGCCGCGAGCACGCCGTTGGCCTGGAAGTCGGCGTGGCGGGGGTCGGAAGGCTTTAGCTCCGGATTGAAGCCGGCACCCAGCGCGGGCACGGACTCGGCGGCGCGCCTCAGAAGGGCGTCGAGCTCACGTGCGGGATTAAACCAGACGGACATGACTTCAAGCCGTATGCCGCCCCGCCCCTTCGGCAAGCGAAGAAGGCCTGATAGGGCTAGGGTTAGGGCTAGAACAGGCGACAGGAGAACCCTCCCACCGCCTTGCTCCGGCACCTACTGGCCCAAGCCTTGGCCCTGCAATCCTACTTCAACGTCTTCAGATAGGCGAAGAGGTCGGCGATCTGATCGTCAGCGAAGCCGTCGAGCAGTCCTTCAGGCATGAGCGAGCGGCGCAGATACTTGGTCGAGCGCACCTCCGCCTTGGGCACGCGCCGGTCGGGTCCGCCGGGCTGGCGGATGACGTAGGCCGTGGCGTCCTCCGAGACGTAGAAGGCCTCGATGACCTCGCCCGTCCGGGTCTCGAGACGGAAGATGCGGTAGGCGGCTTCGATCGCGGCGTTGGGGTCGATGATGTTGCGGATGACGGCCTCCATGCCCATGGCGCCGGCTCCGGAGAGATTGGGTCCGATCTGTCCGCCCTGGCCGTTGATCACATGGCAGGACTGGCAGAGCGCGGCCAGCGCCCTGCCCTTCGCGGCATCACCGCCCTTGGCGGCGAGCGCGGTGAAACGGGCGGTCTTGGCCTCGAGGGCCGAGAACTGCGAGGCGTTGAGGAGCGGGGGCGCGTCAGTGGTGCGCGCGATGCGGGCTCCCTTGCCCAGTTTGCCCCAGGCGGCGTCACCGGCGGCGGAAAGGAACACGAGGCCGGCCGGAGCCGTCTTCTCACTGGCGAAGGTGCGGGTCATGTGGGACCGCACTTCGGCGGGCTTGCGTTCGACGTTCCAAACGCGGTACTCGGCGAGAGCGCCCTGCGTGCCGCCCTGCGGCGTGGACCAGGCGATGGTGAGCCCGGCGAGGTCATGGCCATGGGCGGCCTTGGCGGTGCCGGTGAGTTCGCCGTCCTGGAAGAGGCGCAGCACGCCCTGCGCGTCGCGGGTGACGGCCACATGGGTCCAGATGCCGGAAGATATCGGCCTGGAAGAGACGACGGCGTCACGGATCTCGGCGCCGAGATAGGCGCGGAAGATTCCGCCGGCGAAGTTCAGATCCAGCACGCCCCGGGCTCCGAGGATGCTGTCGTTGTTGTCGACCTTGCCGTCGAGGCGCACCCAGGTCTCCACGGTGAATGGACCTTTGAGCGCGAGCCCACCCCTGGCGACGGCATCGTTGGATCCGTCGAGCACGAGCACGCTGCGGAAGACGCTGCCCAGCCGAGCGGAGACGTCGGCCAGCTCAGGTCCGTCGCCGAGGGCGATGGCGAGCTTTTCGGCCGCGGAAGGGTCGACCTCCGCGGCGGCCACGATGCCCGCAGCCAGACCGCCGGCCACGGCCTTGGCTCCGGCCTTGGTGCCGCTGAGTCCCTCGAGCACGGACTTGCGGTCATTGAGGTCGAGCCCGGGGTAGAGCTTCAACGCGAGTCCGGACGCCTCATCGGAACGCGAGGCGACGAGCGCGGCGAGCGCGAGACGCGACACGTCGGGCACGGACTTGCCGATGAACGGCAGGAGGGCCGAGGGCTTGGACGTGCGCAGCTGCTGGAGGGCAATGAGCGCCTCCTTGCGGGCATCCTCACGTCCGAGGAGCGCCAGGACGTCCTCCTCGAACGCAGAGAGTTGGAAGCCTCCGATCAGCTGCACGGCCAGTGAGCGGGCGGCCGCATCCTGCGCGAGGAGCGTGCGGGCCACCTCGGCGACGACGGGGCCCACCTTGGCGGCGTCGAGGTCGGTGCGGAAAGCGAGCAGCAGCTCGACCACGCGGACGCGCACCGCCGCGTCGGCCAGCAGCTTGCGCAGGACCGCCGCGCTCTCAGGCTGGTCCAGGGTCTTGGCCACGGCGAGAAGTTCGTCGGAACCGGGCGCACGGGAGAGCTGGCCGACCAGCCTCGCGACGAGGGGCGCGCCGACCTTGGGGTCGAGCGCGAGCGCGGCGAACATGCGTCCCTCCGCGGGCAGCGACCGGGCGGCGTCGGAGGCGAGGAAGGCTGCGATCGCCTCGGGCTGACGCTCGAAGTACATGCGCACGAGGAAGCGCTCGAACTCCCGCTCATAGGCCACGCCGGCCTTGGCGGGCTGTCCGCGACGGTCAGGCGCCATCGGCGCGTCCAACGAAGGCCTGGCGAAACTCATCAGGGCGCCGAGCGCGGCGGAGGACTTGGCCGAGGCCTCGCCCAGGGCCTTGATGGCGGCGGCGCGGACTTCCGCGTCAGGGTCGTCGGCCAGCGCGACCAGGTCGCCGAGGTGCGGCTCCCAGGCGCCGACGTGCCGGATGCCGTTCACGGCCTCACGGCGGACGTTGCGGTTCGCGTCAGAAAGCAATCGCTGAGCCAGCGGAGCGATCTTGCGGCCGTGTTCTCCCAGCACCCAGAGGGCCTGGATGCGTCGGGCGGCCGGAGCGGCGGCGTCCGAGACGATCGCCGCGAGCACGGCCTCAAGCGCCTCGCCTTCATCGCGGCGGTCGGCGAGCGTCTGCCAGGCGAGATGGGAGTCGGCGGCGATCTTCGAGCCCAGGCGCGCGACGAGTTCGGCGGACGTCAGCTTCGTGTAATCCGGAACCGCGGCCGGCGTGAAGCCCTTGGGGCGTATGCGCCAGATGCGGCCGGACTGCTTGTCGCGGTCGGGGTGGTTGCGGGCGACCTCGTTGTGGCTGATGATCTTGTTGTACCAGTCGACCACGTAGAGGCAGCCGTCGGGGCCCATCGTCATGGCGATCGGACGGAAGAACGGGTCCTCGCAGCTCACCAGGTCCTCGAGCTTCTCGAGCCGGTAGCCGGAACCCGCGCGATGCTGACGCACCGCGTTCACCTTGGACGTGATCGGATTGGCGACGTACATCACCCCGTCGAAGCCCGCGGGCCAGACGCCGGCATCGGAGAGCGCGAGTCCGCTCAGGCCCGTCCCGCCCATCTTGAAATCGGGCGCCTGCACCGGGAACGGAGGCTGATAGGACTTCGCCAGACGGTCGGCGCAGCCCGGATACCAGGCGTACTCATGGAAAGGGATCACCGGATAGCCGAAGTCATTAGCCTCCTGGATGAAGACCTCGCCCTCGCCCGTCATGGCGAGCCCCCAGATGTTGCAGGGACCGGTGCTGGTCGGCTCGAAGAAGCTGCCGTCGGGACGGAAGCGCGCCATGCGCGTATTGGGAAAGTCCGTGACGTCGCCCTTGGTCGTGACCACCTTGCCGCTGTTGAAGGCGCCCTGCGCGAGCCAGAACCATCCCCAGGGCGCGCGCGTGAACTGGTGCGGGAAGAGGTGGCTGTCCTGGATGCCGAAGCCGGTCAGCAGCACCTGCCGTGAATCCGCGCGGCCGTCGCCGTCGGCGTCGCCCAAGAACACCACGTCGCGTCCGTGCTGGACCACCGCGCCGTCCCGGTGGGGCAGCACGCCCTCGGGGATGGCGAGTCCGTCGGCGAAGACGCGCGGCTTCTGCGGCCCCGGGGCGAAGGGCGTGTCGAAGACCACGACCTTGTCGCGCGCCTTCGACTTGTAGAGCGCTTCCGCCGCGGCGGGGTTCTCGTTGGCGTCGACCGGATACTCCAGGGCCGTGCCGGACCAGGCGCGGCCGCGCTGGTCGAACACGAGCATGACGAACTTGCCGAAGCCGTCGGACTCCTTGGCGACCAGCTCGATCGTGAATCCTTCGGGCAGCCGGAAGAGCTTCCGCTGTTCCTCGGCCGTGCGTCGCACGCCTTCCACCGCGTTGTAACTGATGTCGCGCGGAGCGGCCTTGGGCGCGGCCTTGGCCTTGGGCTCCGCGGGCTTCACCGGCGGAAGCGAAGCCCAGACGGGCGCCCCCGGAGTCGGCGGCAGCTCCTCGATCATCACGTCCTTGGCCTGCACGGCGGCCACCCCTCCCGAATGGAGCTGGATGCCGATGCGTCCGTCCTGCGCGATGCCGGCCTCCTTCTCGACGTAATCCTGGGCCTGCACACCGTTGATCCAGGTGCGGATGCGCGGGCCCTCGGCGCGGATGCGATACGCGTTCCAGTCGCCCTCCTTGACCGCGGCCTTGAGCGCGGCCGCGTCGAGCACGTCGGAGATGACGCGGTTGCGCCGGCTCTCGTCGTAGAGCTTGCCGTACCAGCCGGGACCGTAGTCGCACTGGTAGCCGGACATCTCGGTGCTGCCGGGCACGCGGACGCTGCGGATCTGGATGCCGCCGTTCACGAACCCGGTGCCGGTGAGGCGGACCTTCAGCGTGAGTTCGAAGTTCTGGTAGGACTTCTCCGTGGCGAGGAAGAGGTTCTTGGGCACCTTCTCGCCGTCGCGCCCGCCGCGGATCTCGCCCGCCTCCGCGCGCCACCAGGCGGCGTCGCCCTCCCAACCGGCGAGGCTGCGCCCGTCGAAGATGGAGACGGGGGCGGCGGAACAGACGGCGGCGAACAGCGGCGCCATGAGACGGAGCAGGGGCATGGGGAGCATCGTGGCGGCGGTGCGGGCGGCCTCAATCTCGGACTCCCCTCCCCTGCGCAACCCCGCCACCGCCAAACGCACATCCCTCCTTCGAGCACGCTTGCGTCCGCACGTGGAACGCCAAGGTTGGAGCCATGTCGGAAATCACGCTCATCCGGGACTGCCAGGCATCAGTGATTCCTTCCGGGGACCTCGTGGTGCTGGAGAAGGGCGCGGTCGTGCACGTGACGCAGGCCCTCGGAGGGAACGTCACCGTACGCACGCCCATGGGGCTGTTCCGCATCGCCAGCGGCGACCTCGACGCCCTGGGCGCCGAAGCCGCGAATCGTTACGCCGTCTCGCCTTCCGCTCCGACGTCCGCCGGACCGCTGGACGAGGACGCGCTGTGGCAGGCCCTCAAGGGCTGCTTCGATCCCGAGATTCCCGTCAACATCGTCGACCTCGGCCTCATCTATCATCTCGCGATCGCCGACGGCGCGAAGGGCAAGCGCGTGGCGGTCAAGATGACCCTCACCGCGCAGGGATGCGGCATGGGCCCGGTCATCGCCGGCGACGCCAAGGCGAAACTGGAGTCGCTCCCGGGCGTGGAGTCGGCCGAGGTGGAGATCGTCTGGGACCCGGTTTGGAATCCGCGGATGATCTCCGAAGAAGGCCGTCAGCAGCTGGGACTGGAGTGAACGAGGCATCCGTCAGCCGCGGCACGTCGCTCTACCTCCACGTGCCCTTCTGCGCGTCGAGCTGCGACTTCTGCGCCTTCTACCAGGAGCAGCCCAAGCGGCCCGACCTCGAACGCTACCTGTCGGGAATCGAACGGGAGCTCGCGCAGGATCCGCCGGGGCGCGTCGAGACGGTCTTCTGGGGCGGCGGGACGCCCGGGCTGCTGCCCGCCGAGGACCTCGCCCGGCTCGGGCGTGCGGTGACCGGAGCCTCGGGAAGGCCGTCGGAATGGACGGTGGAGCTCGCGCCGTCATCGGTGCGGGCGGACAAGCTCGCCGCGCTCAAGGAGGCCGGCGTGACGCGCGTCTCGCTCGGCGTGCAGAGCTTCGACGCCGCCACGCTCGAGGCGCTCGGCCGACGCCATTCCCCCAAGCAGGTCGAGGAAGCCTGGGCGCTGATCGAGGCCGCCGGCTTCGCGTCGCGCAACCTCGACCTGATGTTCGCCATTCCCGGACAGGACGAGTCGCGATGGATGGACGACCTGGAGCGGGCGGTCGACCTCGGGCCGGACCACCTCTCGACCTACTGCCTGACCTTCGAGGAGGACACGGCGATGTACGTGAAGCTCTCGCAGGGCAAGGTGAAGATTGACCACGAGCTCGAGGCCTTCCTCTACCGGCGCACTTGGGAGCGGCTGGCCGAACGTGGCTACGTGCAGTACGAAGTGTCGAACTTCGCCAGGCCGGGCAAGGAATGCCGGCACAACCTCATCACCTGGGAGATGGGGGAGTGGCGCGGCTACGGGCCGTCGGCCGCGTCGCAGTGGCGCCGCGAACGCTGGAGCAGCCCCGCCGACCTCGACGGATGGCTGCGCGGGGTCGAGGCGGGCGCGCCCGCGCGTGAGCACGTCCGCCGGCTCTCCGCATCCGACCTCCTCGCCGACTCGCTCGTGTTCGGACTGCGGATGAACGCGGGGGTCAATCCGTTCGCCCTCGCGACCCGCTTCGGCGCCGAACTGCCCGCGGGCGTGAACGCGCTCTTCGCCGACATGGTCGAGGAGGGACTCATGGAGCTCTGCGGCGACCGATTCAGGCTCACCGAGGAAGGACGCCTGCGCGCCGACGCCGCCGGCGTGGCCGTGCTGGGCAAGTTCTCCTGATGGAATTCGCGCTCGGAGCCGCCTTCTTCTACGCCTGGTCGGTGACCTGCGCGCGGCGCAGCTCGGCGCACCACGGTCCCGACCTGGCCAACCTCGGCCGCCTGCTCGTCGCCCTCGTCGCGGTCGGGGCCTTCGTCGCGCTCAGCGGCCGGCAGCCCTTCAGCGCCGGCTGGGGCTGGCTCATCCTCGGCGGCGTGCTCGGACTCGGCGTGGGCGACGTCGCCCTCTTCCACGCCCTGCCGCGGATCGGCGTCGGCCTGACCATGCTGCTGACGCAGTGCCTCGCCGCGCCCTTCGCGCTCGTGCTGGAATACGGGACCCTCGGCCATGCGCCCACGGGCCCGCAGATGGCGGCCTCGCTGGTCATCCTGACCGGCGTCGCCATCGCGCTCGGCGCGCCGGCCGAGGGCGATCCCGCCCACCGCCAGGCCGGCGTCTGGCTTGGCGTCCTTTCCGCGCTGGGCCAGGCCTGCGGGGCCGTGAGCACGCCGCTCACCGTGCATGCGTGCGAAGCGGCCAGCCAGACCGTGCCCGACGGATTCTCGCAGGCCTTCGTGCGCCTGCTCGGCGGCGCGCCCTTCGTGGCGGCCTTCCTCCTGTGGGCGACGCACGGAAAGGGACTGTTCGCGAAAGTGCGCCGGCCTTATGCGACCCTGGACGCGACCGGCTGGATGCTGATGAACGGCCTCTCCGGACCCGCGCTTGGCGTGGCCTGCTACCAATGGGCCCTGACGGCTCAGCCGGCGGCCCTGGTGCTCAGCGTGGTGGCGCTGACGCCGGTCATCGCGCTCGTCATGCAGTGGGCGGTCGAGGGCGACCGGCCTCCGTGGAGACTCTGGCTGGGCGGGGCCGTGGCGATCGCAGGCGTGGTCCTTCTGCGCCGAGCCTGAGCTAGCCGTCAGCCTTCGTCTCCTGTGCGTCGACAATCGCGGCGGCCACGAGGTCGCAGCCGACGTTCACCGTCGAACGTGACATGTCCAGGATGCGGTCGACGCCCAGCACGATACCGATGCCCTCGGGCGGGATGCCGAACGTCACCAGAAGTCCGGCGATGAGGGGCAGCGAGCCGCCCGGAATCCCCGCGACGGCGACCGCACTGAGCACGGAAAGCAGCAGCAGCGTCAGTTGCTGGCCGACCGACAGGTCGACGCCGAAGACCTGGGCGACGAAAAGCACGACGCAGCCCTCGTAAAGGGCGGTCCCGCTCATGTTCATGGTGGCGCCGAGGGGGAGCACGAAGCCCGCCACCCCGGGCCTCAGCCCGAGGGCGCCCTTGGCGCACTCCAGGCCCGCCGGCAAGGTCGCGTTGCTCGAGCTGGTGGAAAAGGCGGTCACGAGGACGCTCCGCACGTCGCGGAAGAATTCCAGCGGACGACGCACGGTCCAGAACTTCAGCCAGAGCGACATGGTGCCGAAGAGGTGCAGCAACATCACCCCGAGGCAGCCCAGCGCGAAGACACCCAGCGCGACGAGGATGTCCAGGCCGACCTTGACGACGACGCTGTAGATCATCGCCGGCACCGCGAAGGGGGCGAGGCGAAGGGCGAGCCGCACGATGCCCGTCATGAGCTCGGAGACGAGGTCGAGCGCCGCGAGCAGGCGCAGCCGCCGCTCCTCGGGCAGACCAGCGCCGACCACACCGACGAGCAGCGCGAACACAATCAGGGGCAGCACCTCGCCGAGGACGGCGTTGGAATGCCCCATCACGGCTCCGAAGAGGTTCTTCGGCATGAACATCTCGACCAGCCCGGAAAAGGTCACGGCCGGCGCGGCCGCGGCGGTGGCCACATGCTTGCGTGCCACGCCGCCGAACTCATCCATGAGCATCGTCTTGGCCGACGCATCCAGGTGGTCGCCGGGGCGCAGCACGTTCATCATGACGAGGCCGAGCGCAACCGCGATGGCCATGTTGAGGAAGAAGAGGAAGAAGGTGCGGCCGGCCAGGGGCCCCAGACGGTCCAGCCGGCCGAGCTGGGCGACGCCGGCCGCGAGCGAGGTGAAGACCAACGGGATCACCACGAAGAAGAGCAGGCGAAGGAAGACCTGGCCGAAGGGATCCAACGTCGAGGTCGAGACGTCCTTCATGAACTCAAGGAAGGCGGGCTGACCGCGTCCTATCAGCAGGGTGACCACGCCGGCCAAGGCGCCGATGGTCAGACCGGCCATAATGCGATTGGACAGCGTGCGGTCGGTCTCGGCCATGGGAGATGAGCATTACTACCTCCGGGACGGGTGCGGTTTCCATCCCAAAGAGTCCCGCCGAGGAGAGGGGTTGAATCAGCGGTCAGGGCGGCCATGATGCCCGCATGCGAAACTTGATTGCCGCCCTGATTGCCTCAGCCGTGACCGCCGTCACGCCAGTCCCGCTTGAAGCCCAGCAGAAACCAGTGAAGCCATCGGCCAAGGAGCCATCGCCTCTCGCCCGAGCGGATTCGATCATGTTGGCCAAGGTCGAATTCAGCGACCTGAAGCTCGATGACGTTGCGCGACGGCTGACCGAGCTGTCCGCCAAGGCCGACCCATCGGGCAAAGGCGTCACGGTGGTCTACGCCGGCCCGAAGGACGACGTCCCCGCCTTCAGCACGGATATGACCAACGTCAGCCTGTCGCACTTCCTTAGGATCCTCACGCAGAGCGTCGGCTACCGGACCAGCGTCAAGGACGGGGCCGTCCTGCTTGAGCCGAGATGAGGATCCTGCTGGCCCTCATTCTGGCCGCCGCGGTGGCCGCCCAGAAAGGTCCGCCCAAGCCGAAGCAGACGCTGCCGGTACCCAATGACGAGGCCGCGCTCGGATGGAAGCCGCTGCTGGACGGGCGCACCCTGCGCGGCTGGAAGGGCGATCCGAAATACTGGCGCTGTGAAGACGGCGCGATTGTCGGCGAAGTCACGCCCGAGACCCTGCTCAAGAACAACGCCTTCATCATCTGGGAGGGCTCGGCCCCGGGGGACTTCGAGCTCAAGCTCTCCTGCCGCATCTCGGAGAAGGGCAACAGCGGCATCAACTACCGCAGCGCGCCAGCGGCCGGCCTGCCCTTCGCGCTGACAGGGCCGCAGTGCGACATCGACGGCCAGAAGCGGCATGTCGGGCAGAACTACGAGGAGCGCGGGCGCACCTTCAACGCCCTACGCGGGCAGGTGACGCGCGTGCGACCCGGCGCCAAGGCCGAGGTCATCGGGAGCGTGGGAGAACCGGCCGAGCTCGCCAGGGCGGTGCGTGACGGGGACTGGAACGACTACCACGTCATCGTGCGTGGCGGCGTCCAGACGCACCTCATCAACGGAAAGGTCATGAGCCTGGTCATCGATGACGACCGCGGGGCGCGGCACGCCGAAGGACTCATCGGCGTGCAGGTGCACGTCGGCCCGCCCATGAAGGCCGAGTTCCGCGACGTGAAGCTCAGGCTCCTGCCCTGAGCGCGACGCCATCCCAAAGGGCGAGGCGATTGAGCAAGGAGGACTCCGAAGCGGCCGCGGCCTGCTCCCACTTGCGATCGTCCTCTCCGCAAAGGAGCGAGACCATGCGCAGCGCAAGCGCCCCGTGACGGCCGCCGTCGACCTCGATATGCCTCTCCAGATAATAGCGGAAGGTGTCCAGCCTGCCCGAATGCTCGCGGGAGATCCTCCCGACGAGACCCGTGAACATGTCGGGGATGAGGTCCTCCCGCCCGAAGGTGAACGCGGCGGCCACTTCATGGACCCCGCCGCGTTCGGCGAGGGCGAAGCTCGAAGCGGAGAACTCGGCGGCGGCGGAGGGCGCGCCTGCCTTACGCAGACCCGCCGCGTCCGGAACGCCGCCCGCGGCCAGCCGCAGAGCCCTCAGAATCGGCCCCGTATCGGCGCCGGCCTCCGTCATGGCGCGTAGATAAAGGTCAAAGTGGGCGATACGGCCGCCGCGCGGATCGACGTCGGATTCCTCGCCGCAGACGATTTCGTTGATGAGGAAACGCACTTCGGCGTCGCCGACCGGCACCCAAGGCACCCGGACGCAGGTCAGCTCACGCTGGAGCCGCTTGAGCAGCGACATGAAGTCCCAGACGGCGAAGACGTGGAACGTCATGAACCGCCGGACGTCCTCAAGGCTGACCATCGAAGCATGGACCGGATGCGCGAGCAGGCGGGCGCGGGCGGGCGCGATGCGGGACCGGACGGCTTCGAGGCGGGACATGAGGGAAAGGGAAAAGCGGGACGCGGGAAGGCAAGCGGGAGAAGCAGATGGCTGAGTCGATGGCAGATGACGGAGGGCTGCATCGATGGCAGAAACCGCCCGTAGGCGTCTGGGGGACTGCCTTCGTTGCCACGCGTGAACCAAGCGAACATCCTGAGACATGGAATCTTCGGCAGAGGGGCCTCCTTACCGTCAGCTTAAGGCTTGGGCTGAATCCAGGGATCTGGCGGTGTTGATTTACAAACTTTGCGTCAGACGGGCCAAAACCATCGACCATGGATTGGCCGACCAGATACGCCGCGCCGCCATTTCCATCCCCTCGAATATCGCCGAAGGCAATGGCAGGGGGACAAATCGGGACTCGCTGAGATTCCTCTATATCGCCCGCGGCTCGCTCTGCGAACTCGAGTCACAGACAGACGTCTGCCTGCGTGCCGGCCTGATTGAAGCCGAGGACAGCCGAAACATCACCGACCAAATGGCCTTGGTCGGGAGGCTGATCGGCGGCCTAATTGCCTACCGCAAATCCCGACCCGACTAAACCACACCGCTCATCGATTCAGCCATCCGTCATCTGTCATCGACTCAGTCATCCCGCTCTCTTGATCTGCCTCAGCGCCTCGTAGGTCCCGATGCCGCAGGCGGTCGAGAGATTCAACGACCGGGCGAGCGCGTCGTACTGGGGAATCTTGACGCCGCGTTCCGGCCCGAACCAGGCGTGCTCCTCCGGCGAGGCTCCATCCGATTCGCAACCGAACACCAGCCCGTCACCGGCCTCATAACGGACGTCCCAGTGGGCGCGCTTGGCCGTGGTGGTGAACAACCACAGGCGCTCCGGCCGGCCAGGAGAGGCGAGGAAGGCCTCGAAGGAGGCGTGCTCACGCACGTCAAGCCGACGCCAGTAGTCCATGCCCGCTCGACGCAGTTTGGAGTCGTCGATGGTGAAGCCCAGCGGATGCACCAGGTGCAGCACGCAGCCGGTGACCGCGCACATGCGGCCGACATTGCCGGTGTTAGGCGCGATTTCCGGCCGTAGCAGGACGAGATGCAGCGGCGCGCTCACCGGCGTCGGCGCATGGCCCGTGACATCTCCCGCTTCGCCTCGCGCTCCTTGATGTCGTGGCGGCGGTCGTGCCGCTTCTTGCCCTTCGCGACGGCGATGAGGCACTTGGCCAGACCGTGCGTGAAGTAGAGCTTGAGCGGCACGATGGCGCTGCCGCCCGACTGCACCTCGGAGCGGATCCGCTCGACCTCCGGCCGGCGCAGCAGCAGCGGACGGGGGCGGTAAGCCGCGTGGTTGTTGTGGCTACCGAAGTCGTACTCCGCGATGTGGGCGTGATACAGCACCGGCCCGCGGGGAGTCAGGCGCACGAACGCGTCGGCGATGTTGGCGCGTCCCGCGCGCAGGGCCTTCACCTCGGTGCCGAGCAGGACGAGTCCGGCCTCGAAGGTCTGCCCGATGAAATAGTCACGGCCGGCCTTCGGATTGCCCACCTCGGGCAGGTCCTTCTGTTCTCGGCGGGCAGCCATCGTTCAAGGGACGGCGCGTCGCGCCGAAGGCGCCAAAGCCTTCAGGCCTTGGGCTTGTCGTCCGGACGGAACTCCCAGGCCAGCTTACCCTCGATGATTTCGCGGAGCGCGATGTCCTCGGGGGAGAGCTTTTCAAACACGTCTCCGAGTAGGTGCTGGTAGACGGGAGGCGTCTGGGAGTGGTCGGCGGTGCTGCGGAGCTGCTTCACGCGCTTGGAGACAACGTTGATCAGGATGTTCGGGTCGGAGATGACTCGGCGGGCTTTGTCGAGGTATTCGTCGCGCATGGTGCTTCCCGTTGAAGGGAACCGATGAACCTAGGCCGCCTCCCCCCTCTGGCAAGCGGTTTCTGGCCCAGCAAATGGCCTTCCCAGCCCCGTTTTTCGAGTCTAATAAGGGGTCGAGCATGGACGAACCCCGTTATGGTAAGACGATGAAGTCCAAGGGAGGACTCGCCCGGTTGCTCAACGCGCTGAAGTACACCTGGCACGGGCTGCGTGCCGCCGCCAAGCACGAGCAAGCGTTCAAACAGGAGCTCATCGCGGTCCTCCCGCTTTCCATCACGGCCTGGTTCCTGCCCGGCGTGCCGCCCCTCGAAAAGGCGCTGCTGTTCGGCGTGCTGCAGCTGATCCTCGTCGTGGAGTTGATCAATTCGGCCATCGAGGCCAACACCGACCACATCACGATGGAACGGCATCCGCTGGCGAAGCGGGCCAAGGACATGGGCAGCGCGGCGGTCTTCCTCACCATCCTGGTGGCGACGGCGACATGGGCGGCCGTCATCTGGACCCGCTTCTTCTGAACGCACTCGGACCGAAAAGCAGAAGGCCCGCCTGCCGGCGGGCCTTCGACGGGAACCTCGCGGTTCTTCAGGCCTTGGTGACGAGACCGGCCTTGAGGGCCTTGACCGAGACCCACTGGCGCTTGACGCTGCCGTTGGGCTGGAGGACGCGGATGCGCTGAACGTTGGGCTTGAACGTGCGCTTGGTCTGTTTGACGAGCTGGAAGCCGATGCCGCCGCTCTTCTTGGACTGGCCGCGGTGAATGATGCGGCGGCCCTTGACGGGGCGCTTGCCGGTGACGCTGCAGATGCGGGACATGGTGTTTCGTGCTCCTTTGGAAGGGCGGAGCAAAGGTGGCCGTCCGCCCTTGGCAAGCGGTAATTGGGACCCGTTCAGGTCCTTTGCAGGGCTTTCTCCAGAGATTTCAGGCCGTTCCTGAGGAATTCGGCCGACGTCAGGAGGCTGAGCACGACGCAGGACAACCCGGCGGGCATGCCGTAGAAATAACCCGGATGGGCCCAGACTCCCTCGTCGATCGCAGCCATAAGCAGTCGCTCCTCCTCGACGCCGGGCGGCAGTCGCAGCACCGCGGTCCAGCCTCCCTGGCGGGGCAGGACGGAGCAGCCGTGTCCGCCGGCCCATTCGCGGAGGAGGGTCTCGGCCTCGGCGCATCTCGACCTCACCGCCTGCCGCAGCGGACCGGCGTCCCGGAGCAGGTGCGGCAAGGCGAGCTGGGCCGGGGTGCTCACGGAGAGGTAGGCGTCCGCCACGTGCTCCAGACGAAGGGAAGCGTCACGGACGAATCCGTCCGGCCCGGCGACGACAATCCAGCCGACCTTGATCTGCGGAGCCAGGGCGACCTTGGAGAGACCGCTCAGGACGAACAACGGGGCCTCGCGCTCACCCACCCAGGTCATCGCTCCGGCGTCCAAGGGATAATCCAAAAAAACTTCGTCGCAAAGCACGGCCAGTCCGTGGCTGCGCGCGAAGCCGCGGAGCAGCTCGCGGTCATCCTCGCCGACGAACGCACCGACCGGATTGGAGGGATTGACGCACACCACCGCGCGCGTCCTCGGTCCCGCCGTGAGCGACGCGGGGTCGATCCTCCACCCCGCCCCTTCGGGCCGCAGCCGGTAAGTCCTGAGCTTCACGCACTCGAGCGCAGCGATCACCTCCAGCAGAGGATAGGAAGGCTCCGGCACGAGCACCTCGTCGCCCGGCGAGCAGAGCAGCTTGAAAAGCCAGGAGTAGCCTTCGCTCGTGCTGGCGGACAGGAAGACGGCGGAGGCGTCGACCGAGGCCCCGCGGTCGCGGTAGTAGCCTGAGATCGCCTCACGCGCCGTCCGCAGGCCGCGCGGGTCCGGATCCTGCCGCACCAGACCCTCTCCCGCCAGGGCCTCGGCGAGCTTGGCGGCCGGCCAGCTGAAACCAGCGTTCGCCGGATTCGAATCCGCCAGGTCGATGAGCGACAGCCCCCGCCGGAGCCGCCGCTCCTTGGCGGCGCTCAGGGCGTTGGTTCCTTCGGTGAAGGCCAGTCGCTCGCTTAACATGCCGCCGAGCAAAGAGTCCCGCGCCGACGGCGCAACGGGCGATTGCGCGGGGCGGCGCTCCCGGCGAACGAATGCCGTTGAACTCGACCCCCTCCCCTCCAAAGGTGGGCTCATGTCGCTGCAAGTCGTGAAGCCCCGGGTGCGCGGGTTCATCTGCCTGACCGCGCACCCTGAAGGATGTGCCGCCCAGGTGCGCTCCCAGATTGCCCACGTACGCTCCCGTAAGCCTCTCAAGGACGGCCCCAAGTCGGCCCTGGTCATCGGCTCCTCCACTGGCTACGGCTTGGCCTCGCGCGTCGCCGCCGCGTTCGGCTCAGGCGCCGGCACAGTGGGTGTCTTCTTCGAACGGGACGGCGAGGGCGACAAGACCGGCTCACCGGGCTGGTACAACACGGCGGCCTTCCACGCCGAGGCGCGCAAGGCCGGACTCAAGGCCGTTTCGATCAACGGAGACGCCTTCTCGGCGGACATCAAGGCGCGCGCCATCGAGGCCGTGAAGACCAAGATGCCCGGCGGCAAGGTCGACCTCGTCGTCTACTCCCTCGCCTCGCCGAGGCGCACCGCCCCCGACGGCGCCACTTACAAGTCGGTCCTCAAGCCCGTGGGCGCGCCCTTCAAGGCCAAGAACCTCGACACCGACCGTCAGGTGGTGAACGAAGTCACCCTCGAGCCCGCCGCGGGCGACGACGTCCTGCAGACCGTCAAGGTCATGGGGGGCGAGGACTGGGAGCTCTGGATGGAGGCGCTCGAATCCGCCGGCGCACTCGCCGAAGGCTGCCAGACGGTGGCCTACTCCTACATCGGTCCGGAGGTCACCTGGCCGATCTACCGCGACGGCACCATCGGCAAGGCCAAGGAGGACCTGGACCGTGCGGCGGCGAAGATCGACGCGCTCATGAAGCTGCGCCGCGGACGCGCGTTCGTGTCGGTCAACAAGGCCGTCGTCACCCAGGCGAGCTCGGCGATCCCCGTCGTCCCCCTGTACGTCTCCATCCTCTTCAAGGTGATGAAGGCGAAGGGCACGCATGAGGGCTGCATCGAGCAGATCCAGCGCCTCTTCGAGAAGCAGATGTACGACGGCAACGCCCTCGACTTCGACGACAAGGGCCGCGTGCGCATCGACGACTGGGAGATGGCCGAGGACGTGCAGCGCGAGGTCTTCCGCATCTGGCCCGACGTCACCACCGAGACCCTCGGGGCGCTGGCCGACTTCGCGGGCTACCAGAAGGACTTCCTCGGCAACTTCGGCTTCGGCTGCGCCGGCGTCGACTACGAGGCCCCGACGGAGGTCGAACGCCCCATCACGGACGCCTGACATGACGAAGGTTTTCGCCATCGCCAACCAGAAGGGCGGGGTCGGCAAGACGACCACGACGGTCAATCTCGGCGCCGGTCTGGCCCGCATGGGCCTCCCGACGCTCATCGTCGACCTCGACGCGCAGGCCAACGCGACCAGCGCCCTCGGCATCGAGAAGACCCAGGGGCGTTCGCTCTACCCCGTGCTGCACGGCGAGGCGGCCGCCGCCGACATGGTGGTCGCCACCTCCACCAAGGGCCTCTCGCTGATCCCCTCCGAGGTGGACCTGGCCGCGGTCGAATCCGAACTCGCCCAGGGCGAGAACTACCTGGGGCGCCTGCGGGCCGCGCTTGCGCCGCTCGTGGACGGAGGCGCCTACAAGGCCGTGCTCATCGACTGTCCGCCCGCGCTCGGCATGCTCTCGATGAACGCGCTGGCCGCGGCGGACCACCTCGTGGTGGCGCTGCAGACCGAATACCTCGCGATGGAGGGCCTCGGGCAGATCGTCGGCGTGGTCGAGCAGCTCAAGGCCGCCGGAGCCGGTGACCGGCTGACGCTCGGCGCGATCATCATGACCATGTTCGACGGACGCACCAACCTCTCGAAGCAGGTCGTGGACGAGGTGAAAAAGCACTTCCCCGACAAGGTCATGGACGCGGTGATTCCGCGCACGGTCCGCCTCTCGGAGGCCCCGAGCCACGGCAAGACGATTTTCCAGTACGACGCGCAGTCGCCGGGGGCGAAGGCCTACACCGCGCTGACGAAGGAGTTCGTGAAGAAGTTCGCCCTCAAGTGAGGCGGCTCACCTGAGCGACGTCAGCTTGGCAGGATAGCGGCGCTCGGCGTTCCACTCGCCGAGGTAGATGTCGCCGGCGGAATCGACGTAGAGGTCATGACCATGGACGAAGACCGGCTGCGCCTGCCGGAGCGGCTGCAACTTGCCGTCGACGTACCTGGGCTCCTCGCCTCCGGGCGCGCTTAGCACCTTCTTGGTCGCGCGGTCGAGCACGAGCAGGAAGCCGGACTTGGTCGGACGCCCGCCCTGCGCGTCCTTGCTCCAGCAGACCGCCGTGTAGATCCTGTCCCCGCGGAAGAACAGCTGGCCAGCGAAGGCGCCAGGCAGGTCAAGCGTGTCGACGTGGCGTCCCTCCGGCGTGAACGCCTTGATCTGGTTCTGCGCGCGCGAAGGCACCCAGACCAGCGGGCCCCGCGGATCGGTGACGTCGATGGAGATGCCGTGGGCGTTGCTGAGATTGGCCGCGTCCTTGGTCGGTCCGCCCCATTTGCGCACGAGCTTGCCCTCAAAGGTCAGTTCATAGACGAGGTTGGACCCGTAGCCGTCGGCGATGAGCAGCGTGCCCGAGGGCGTCCAGGCCACGTCGCAGGGCATGAACTTGCCGTCCCTCAGCCCAAGCTCCGCGGGCGTGGGCAGCCTGCGGACGACCTTGCCGTCGAGGGTCAGGATCGTGACCCGGCCCTCGACCGGCGTCGGATTCCAGCCCTCGGCCGCCATGTGCCATCCCGAGTCGACGTGCGCCAGGTGCTCCACGCCGTCCTTCATGAATATCTCCAGGCCGTGACCTCCGCCGAGCCCAGCGCTGATCGAACGGACGTAGCGGCCGTCCTTCTCGAAGACGATGAAGTCGTTCTTCGGATGGTCGGTGACGAGGTAGATGCGTCCGTCCGAGGCCTCCGCCAGCGCGTGCGCGTTGACAATCGGCGCGACCGCCGGGTCCGCCTTGGCCCATCCGAGGTCGAGGGTGTAACGCAGGTCGCCATGACCCAGATGCGGCAGGACGGAGAGCCTGGACTCCGCCCCCGCGACGGCGGACAGGGCCATCAGAAAAATCGTCAATCGCATGACGGCAGACTGGATGCCATGCGGAAGAGCGCAAGTGCGACGAGAGCGTTTGACCCTTGGTCGCTTACGCCCTCGATGAACGCATGTCCGCGCGTCGCCAATACGCCCTGACCGGCGTGCCCGTGCACGCCCGGGCGGCCGTGACCTGCGCCGAAGGCGCCGGGCGGGGCGTCATCGTCCTGCTCGCAAGCAACTTAGGCTCGGCGGAATCCGCGGCCGAGGAGACCGCGCATCTCCTGAGGCTGCTCGCCGACGCGGCCCCCACGGCCAGGACCCTGACCGAGGCGGACGCGGCCGTGCCGGCCTTCGAAGCGGACTGCGACCTGCTGGGCGTGCTGTCGCTCATCCGTCACGGCGGGCATGGGTCGGAACGTCCCTTGCTCATCGCCTGCACTCCCGGAGCGCTCACCCGCCCTTCTCCCGCTCCGGAAGCGGCCGGCGCCGGCGAACTCGTCATCCGCAAGGGCGAACGCGTCTCGCCCCGGGAGCTGGTCGGCAGACTGGCCGAGGAATTCGGCTACTCGCATGAGGCCCTTTGCGAACAGCCGGGCGACTTCGCGGTACGCGGCGGCGTGATCGACGTTTATCCGCTGAACGCGCAGACGCCCGTGCGCATCGACCTTTTCGGCGACACCGTGGAGTCCCTGCGCGCGTTTGATCCAGCGACGCAGCTCAGCGAAGGCGAGACCGACGGACTGGTCATCTGTGCGCCGGGCGCGGCGGGGCGCGAGGAGGCGCCTTTCTGGAGGCACCTGCCATCGGGCTCCCTCATCATCGCAACGGACCGCTGCCTCGAGGATCCCCGTTGCGTGGAGCTCGGCGCGTCCTCGGCTGACCTGCTGGTCCTGGAGGAGACCGATGAGCCGCCGGCGGGCATGGAGTGCCGCAGCCTCGAAAGCCAGCCCGCCGAATCCCTGCTCATCGGGACGCAGCCCGACGTGACCGCGGCCCGCGTGGAGCTGCTCAAGGCGGCCGCATCCGTCTGCCGTGACGGCCGCCTCTGCCTGCTCACGGGAGACACCGAGGGAGGCGTCGAGCGCCTGAGCGCCGACGTGAAGGCGGCCCGCGTGCGCGGATTCTCACCGGTCGTCGCCCAGGCCCGCTTCGGCGCGGGTGTGCTGATTCCGCCTGGCGCGCTGCCCGGGCCGCTGAGCAAGGGACTCGCCCTGCTCACCGAGCGTGAACTCTTCGGAAGGCGTCGGCGGCCGCTCGCCGCCCTGCCCCGCCGCCGCACCGCCGTGCGGACCGAGATCGGCCGCGCCCTCGACTTCGGCGAAGTCGCCGAGGGCGACCCCCTGGTGCACGCCACACAGGGAGTCTGCCTCTTCCGCGGCATCCGGGCGCACGAACACGTCGGTCGCACCGAGGACTTCATCGGACTGGAGTTCGCCGGCGGCTCGACGCTGCACCTGCCCGCCCGCGAATCCCACCTGCTCACCCGCTACGTCGGCGTCGGACGCGCGCAGCCGAAACTGTCCAAACTGGGCGGGGGCGGCTGGGAACGCTCCCGCAAGGCGGCGCAGAAGTCGGCCGAGGACCTCGCCGCGCAGCTCCTCGCCATGCAGGCGCAGCGGTCCTCACGCCCGGGGGACGCGCATCCGCGGGACGAGGACAGCCCATGGATGGGGGAGTTCGAGCGCTCCTTCCCGCACCGCGAGACCCCGGACCAGACCCGGGCGATCAGGGAGGTGAAGTCCGACATGGAGCGCCCGTCGCCGATGGACAGGCTCGTCTGCGGCGACGTGGGCTTCGGCAAGACCGAGGTCGCTTTGCGCGCGGCCTTCAAGTGCGTCGTCGGAGGCCGTCAGGTGGCCGTGCTGGCCCCCACCACCGTGCTGGCCCAGCAGCACTTCGAGACCTTCCGGGAGCGGATGTCACGCTGGCCCGTGAGCGTCGAACTCCTCAGCGGTTACCGCACCGCCGCGCAGAAGGCCGCCGTGCGCGCGCGGGCGGCGGCCGGCACGGTCGACGTCGTCGTGGGCACGCATGCGTTGCTCTCGGACGGCACCTCCTTCGCGCGTCTCGGGCTCGTGGTCATCGATGAGGAGCATCGATTCGGCGTGCGCCACAAGGAACGGCTCAAAAGGATGCGGACCGAGGTCGACGTGCTGGCTATGAGCGCCACGCCCATCCCGCGCACGCTCTACCTCGCGCTCGTCGGGGCCCGCGACCTCAGCGTCATCGAGACGCCGCCGCGCGAACGTCTGCCCATCCGGACCGTCGTGCGCGCCTACGACGAGCGGCTCGTGCGCGACGCCGTGAAGGCCGAGCTCGCGCGCGGCGGCCAGGTCTTCTACCTGCACAACCGCGTCGAGACCATCCGGGCCGTGGCGGACCGGCTGGCGGCCATGCTCCCCGGCGCGCGCATCGCCGTCGGTCACGGACAGATGGGGGCCGGCGAACTGGAGGAGGTCATGTCGGCGTTCGTCGCGGGCGAGCATGGCGTGCTCGTCTGCACGACCATCATCGAGACCGGCCTCGACATTCCCAACTGCAACACCCTGATCATCGAGGGAGCGGACCGCTTCGGGCTCGCGCAGCTCTACCAGCTGCGGGGACGCGTCGGGCGGTTCAACCGGCAGGCCTACGCCTACCTCTTCCTGCACCGTCATGCGGCGCTCGTGGGGACCGCGATGCGCCGGCTCACGGCGATACGCCAGCACAACCAGCTCGGTGCGGGCTTCCGCGTCGCCATGCGCGACCTAGAGCTGCGCGGCGCGGGTAACATCCTCGGCGCGGAGCAGAGCGGCCATGTCGCCAACGTCGGCTTCGACCTCTACTGCCAGCTGCTGCGCCGCAGCGTGGCCCGCCTCGGCGGCGCGGCCGCGGCCGGACCCGAGCGGTGCGAGCTGTCGCTCGACTTCGTGGACCACTCGACGGCCGTGACCGGCGTCGAGGAGGTGCGGTCCGGCGACGGAGAGGCCGGAAGGCTCACCGCCACCCTGCCCTCCGACTGGATCCCTGAGACCCGTCTGCGCATCGAGGCCTTCCGTCGGCTGGCCCTGGCCCGGGACGCCGCCGAAGTGGCCGAGACCCGACGTTCCCTGCGGGACAGGTACGGACGGATTCCGCCCGAGGCCGAAGCGCTGCTGGGCATGGCGGAGCTGCGCTGCCTCGCCGAGCGCAAGCACGTCGCCTCGCTCGCCACGGAGGGCGAGGTCATCCGCTGCGTGAGGGTCCTGCCGGGCTCGGCGCCCGAGACGGTCAGACTCGGCACGAGGTTTCCCCGCTTGACCGTGCGAGAGCCCCTGCGGAAACTGAAGGAGATGCGCGGCTTCCTCTCGAGGCTGCCCGATCCTCAAGCCCGATGAAGAAACTCCTCCTCCCGGTCCTGCTCGCGCTGGCCGCCACGTCGGACGCCCAGCTGCGCCCGCAGTCGATCGAGGACGTCGCCGCCCGTCGCTGGAGCGAGATGAACACGGACCGCATCGCCGGCACGGCCGACGGCCAGGGCATCACGATGTCCGACGTGCGGCGGCAGATCGAGCCCGTCATCGGTCAGATCCGCGCCTCGGTGCGCAGCGACGCCGAATTCGAGCGGACCATCAAGCAGGCGGCGGATGAGATCCTGCGCAACATGGCGGACCGCCAGGTGGTGCTGGCCGAGTTCAGGTCGGGCACCGGCCAGCTACCCGCGAGCTTCGTCGACGCGGACATCGAGGAGACGGTCCGCCGCGATTTCGGCGGCGACCGATCCCGCTACGTCAGCTCCCTGCGGGCCGCCGGCATGACGCCGCTCTCGCACCGCAAGCTGATCGAGGACCGCATCATCTTCGACTACATGGTGGGGCAGGTCCGCCGCTCCGCGACGGTCGTCTCTCCGGGCAGGCTGGCGGCCTACTATGACGCCCACCGGGCCGAATTTGAACGCAAGGAGCAGGTGAAGCTCGGACAGATCACGGTCGCGCAGGGCGCGGCCGAGACCTTGGAGGAGGCGAAGGCGCGCGCGAACGGCTGGGCCGCGTCGCTGCGCGCGACGCCGGCCGCCCTCAAGGAGGCCTTCACGAAGGCCGGCCTGCGGCTGCCGCCCTCGGACCCCGGCTTCGAGGACGTCGCCAAGGCGGTGAGCACGGACGACTACGCGGCCAAGGGCGGCGACGCCGGCTGGCGCAACCTCGCCGACCTCAATGAACGGGTGGCCGGCGAGCTGCGCGGCCTGAAGGACGGTCAGATTTCCGACCCGCTCCAGTTCGACCTGCCGGGCGGCCGTGCCGTCTGGTTCATCGTCCGACGCGGCGGCTACCGGCCGCAAGGATTCGCGACGCTGAAGGACCAGGAGGTGCTGGCCCAGATCGAGGAGAAGGTGCGCGCCGCCAACGTGCAGCAGGCCGTGAAGGAGTGGCTCGACGACCTCCGCGCGCGGCATCACGTGGAGTTCCGCTGAGATGGCCAAGTCCGCGGCCCCGGCGTCCGTGCCCGCGGTCAGCCGGGAGACCTTTCGCTGCAAGGCCTTCGCTCGCCGGTCCGCCGGGGTGCTGGCGCACCCGACTTCACTCGCCGGCGCCGGCCCCGTGGGCTCGCTCGGAGAGGAGGCGCACGCCTTCATCGACCTGCTGGCCGAAGCCGGCTTCGGGTGGTGGCAGGTCTGCCCCCTCGGTCCGACCGGTTACGGTGACTCGCCCTACCAGGCGCTGTCCGTCTTCGCGGGCAACCCTTACCTGCTCGACCTCCGCGGCCTGAGGGAGGACGGCCTGCTCACCGAGGCGGAGACTTCGGCCCTGGCCAGGGGCCGCGACGCCGACACCGACTACGGCAGGCTGTGGACAGAACTCCGGCCGACGCTGGACCGCGCCGCCGGACGCGCCGCCTCGGCCCTTCGTTCGGACCGGGCCTACGCCGCGTTCCGCGAGAGGGAGCAGGGCTGGCTGGAGGACTGGGCTCGTTTCATGGCGCAGCGCGAGCGGCACGCCTTCTGCCCGCCGTCGGCCTGGGACCGTTCCTGCGCATCCGACCCTGAGGCGGCGGAGCGTGCGGCGGCCCTGCAGTATCTCTTCGCCCTCCAGTTCGCCCGGCTCCGCGAGCACGCGTCCGGGCGAGGCGTGCGCATCTTCGGCGACGAGCCCATCTACGTCTCAGCCGACGGCTGCGACGCCTGGGCGCGCCCCGCGTTGTTCGACCTCGACGAGGCCGGCCGCCCGCGGGCGGTCGCCGGCGTCCCGCCCGACTACTTCTGCGCGGACGGCCAGCTCTGGGGTAATCCCCTGTACCGCTGGGAGAAGCACGCCGAGGACGGCTTCGCCTGGTGGCGGTCGCGCGTGCGGCACGACCTCGGCCGGTTCGACGCCGTGCGCATCGATCACTTCCGCGGTTTGCATGACTACTGGAGCGTACCCGCCGGAGCCGCCGACGCGCGCGGAGGCGAATGGCTCGACGGACCCGGCATGGCGTTCATTAAGGCCATGGGTGACGCGCCGCTGGTAGCGGAGGACCTCGGCATGCTCTCGCCGGGCGTCGAAGTCCTGCGCAAGGAGGCCGGCCTGCCCGGGATGTCCGTGCTTCAGTTTGGCTTCGGCGATCCCAAGGAAGGTAACGCCCATCATCCCGAGAACGTGACCGAGGACCGCGTCGCCTACACCGGCACCCATGACAACGACACCCTCGTGGGCTGGCTGGATGCGGCTTCTGAGGCGGAACGCCGCGCGCTAAGGGAAGCCTTCCGCGGCCGCGACCCCTCGGCCGACGACCTTGTGCGCTCCGTGCTATCCTCACCGGCCGTGGCGGCCTTCCTGCCCGCGCAGGACCTGCTCGGACTCGGAGGCGCGGCTCGCTTCAATTCTCCGGGACGTGCGGATGGAAACTGGCGGTGGCGCATGACCGCGCAGCACCGGGGACGACTGGAGTCGAAGCCGGCGGACCTGCGCGTCCTTCTGCGGTCCTGCGGCCGGCTCAGCGCGTGAAGCGCCGGTACTTGGGACGGCGCGGCGTGTCGGACTCCAGGCCGAGACGGCGACGGCGGTCCTCGAGGTAGTCGGCGTAATTGCCCTCGTGCCAGACGACGCGGCTGTCGCCTTCGAAGGCCATGATGTGCGTCGCCACCCGGTCGAGGAACCAGCGGTCATGGGTGACAATCACCGCGCATCCCGCGAATCCTTCGAGCGCGTCCTCCAGCGCGCGGATCGTGTTCACGTCGAGGTCATTGGTCGGCTCGTCGAGCAGCAGCACGTTGGCGCCCGACCTGATGAGCCGGGCCAGATGGATGCGGTTGCGCTCGCCGCCCGACATCACGCCGACCTTACGCTGCTGCACGTCCCCCGTGAAGCCGAACCGCGCCGCGTAGGCGCGGGCCGGCACCATCACCTTACCCAGGTGCACCATCTCCTGGCCGTCGGAGATCGCCGACCAGAGCGGCGCCTCGGCGGGCAGTGCGTCGCGCGTCTGGTCGACGTAGGCAATCCTGACCGTGTCTCCGAGCGTGAGCGTGCCGGCGTCGGGCCGCTCCTGTCCCGTGATCATGCGGAAGAGCGTCGTCTTGCCGGCGCCGTTGGGTCCGATGACGCCCACGATGCCGCCCGCGGGCAGCGAGAAATCCACCCCCTCCATGAGGAGCCGGTCGCCGTAGCCCTTCGCGAGCCCGCGGGCCTCGATGACCGCGCCGCCGAGCCGGGGGCCGGGCGGGATCCAGATCTCCGCCGCCTTTTCCTGCTGGTTCTGATCTTGCGTGAGCATCTGCTCGTAGGCGCGGAGACGCGCCTTGTTCTTGGCCACGCGCGCCTTGGGCGAGGAGGCGGCCCACTCGCGCTCGCGCTCCATCGAACGGGAGCGTGCGGCGGACTGCTTCTCCTCCGCTTCCAGCCGCCTGCGCTTCTGCTCGAGCCAGGAGGAGTAGTTGCCCTTCCAGGGGATACCGCGTCCGCGGTCCAGCTCCAGAATCCAGCCCGCGACGTTGTCGAGAAAGTACCGGTCGTGCGTGATGGCGATCACCGTTCCCTTGTAGCCTTGGAGGTGGCGTTCCAGCCAGGCGACCGTGTCGGCGTCCAGATGATTGGTGGGCTCGTCGAGCAGCAGGATGTCCGGCTCCATCAGCAGCAGACGGCAGAGGGCCACCCGCCGCTTCTCGCCCCCGGAGAGGGAGGAGACCTGCGCGTCGCCCGGCGGGCAGCGCAGGGCGTCCATCGCCATCTCGATGCGTGCATCGAGGTCCCAACCGCCCTTCGTGTCGAGGATCGACTGGATCTCCGCCTGGCGGGCTAGGATGCGCTCCTGCTCCTTGGCGTCATCCGTCTCCGAGACCTGCACGAACGTGTCGTCATACTCGTCGAGCAGCGCCCTCATCGGGGCGGCGGCCTGCATCACGCACGCCTGAACCGTGAGCGACTCGTCGAGCCTGGGCTCCTGCGCGAGGTAGCCGAGGGAATGCCCTGGCACGCGGCTGATGGAACCGTCGAACTCGGCGTCCTCGCCGGCCATGATGCGCAGGAGCGTCGACTTGCCCGAGCCGTTGAGCCCCAGCACGCCGATCTTGGCCCCGTAGTAGTAGGAGAGGGAGATGTCGCGGAAGACCGGCTTACGCTCGAAGTGCTTGGTCACCCCGGTCATCGTGAAGATCACCTTTTCGTCGGCCATGCCTCCAGCGTCCCGACCCGGCGGGCGGGGGCAAGCGGAACCCTGACGGCCCGGCGTGCGGCCTTGACATCGGGGGCGGGCGTCGCACAGTCGGGGGTAGTCACCTTCACCAAGGTGGGTCCTGCTGGACCCGCCTTTTTTGTCCCCTTCTTCCAACCAACCGCACCCAACATGAGCAGCGTCGACATCAAGCCCTTCCTCCAGTACCTCGAGAAAGAGAAGCACATCCCGCGGCAGGAGGCCTGCGACCTCATCCAAGAGGCCATCCGCTCCTCCGTCGAGAAGTCCATCATGGCCGGACACAACGTCGAGGTGAAGGCCGACGCCAAAGAGGGGAAGCTCGAGGCCTTCATCGTCTACCGCGTGACCGACTCCGTCTCGGACGAGAAGACCGAGATGAACACCGTCCTGGCGCGCGAGTTCGATGAGAAGGCCGTGGCCGGGGAGTTCGTCCGCAAGCCCATCGCCGTGGCCGAACTCGGCCGCATCGCGGCCAAGACCACCCAGCAGCTGCTCAACCAGAGGCTCCGCAAGATCGAGAAGGACCAGGTCTTCGCCGAGTACAAAGACAAGGTCGGCGACATCGTCACCGGCACCGTCCGCCGTACCGAGCGGGGCAACGTCGTCATCGAGCTGGGCACCGCCGAGGCCTTGCTGACCCAGCGCGAGCGCTGCCACGGGGACGAATTCCGCACCGGCGACCGAATCCGCTGCCTGCTCAAGGAGATCAAGGACGACCCGCAGCGCGGCCGCGAGTTCGTGCTCTCCCGTTCCGACGACCGCTTCGTGCACCGCCTCCTCCAGCTCGAGGTGGCCGAGATCGCCGACGGGACCGTCGAGGTGCGCAAGCTGGCGCGCGATCCGGGCTACCGCACCAAGGTGGCCGTGCATTCCAAGGACTCCAAGGTAGACCCCGTCGGCGCCTGTGTTGGCGCCCGCGGCGCCCGCGTGCGCAACATCGTCAAGGAGCTCGGCGGCGAGAAGATCGACATCATCCGCTGGCACGACGAACCGCTCAAGCTGCTCGAGGAGGCCATCCGCCCCGCCCGCCCGCGCAACGTGCGGGTCGACGAGTCCCGCCGCATCATCCATTTCGAGGTCGAGGACGAAGACATGCGCATCGCCATCGGCAGCAAGGGCCGGAATGCCCGGCTCACGGGCAAGCTGATGGGCTGGGGTCTGGACATCACGAAGGCCGCCAACGTGCCTGAATCCCAGGAACAGCAGCTCGGCGAGCGCGCCCAGCGCCTCAGCGAGCAGCTCGGCCTGCCCTTCGACCTCGTCGCTAAGTTCGTCGCCCTCGGCATCGCGGACCTCGGAGCCGTCGCCGGACTCAGCGCCGCGGACTTCGAAGGCACCGACATCCCGGCCGAGGAGATCGAGACCTTCCTGGCCGCCGTCGCCAAGGCGGCCCGTTCCTGATTCCCCGGACCAACAACCAGCCCCGACCCCCGAACGGACGCCGCATGACCGACAAGAAGAAGAAGCCTGAAGCCGCCGCCAAGAAGGCGACGACGGCCCGTTACAACGACGTGGCCAAGGAGCTCGGCGTCGAGGTCAAGGCGCTGCTCGCGCTCGTGGACCTGTTCGTGGACGCCCACCCAGACTTCAAGGTCTACGTCTACAACGAAGGCAAGAAGCCGGCTGCCTCGAACAACTTCCCGAAGTTCATCCGCGACGACTTCATGAAGTTCGCCGGCGACAAGCTGCCGAAGAGGGCGCCCGAGCCGGAACCGGAGCCCGCGGCCGAGCAGCCCAAGGCGCCGGAGCCCGCGAAGCCCGTTCCGCCGGTCACGCCGGCGCCCGTTGTGTCCGCGCCCAAGCCCGCCTCGCCGGTCACGCCGTCCTTGCGGACGCCCACCCCCTCGCCGGCCGCGCCTCCCCGCCCCGCGACCCCGCCTCCCCTGCCGCCCCGCCCCTCCGCGCCCAGGGCCGACCTCCCTCCAGTGGTCGTGAGCACGCCCGCCGCCAACCGGCCGGCGACCCCGCCCCCGATCGTCCGCGCGCCCGTGACTCCGGTCGTGGGCAGACCCGCCTCGCCGGGACCGGTCGCCCCCGGCAGCAGGGGCGCCATCACCGTCCGCCCGCCGATCGTCGTGCGCGACTTCGCGATCGCCTTGAACCTGAAGCCCTTTCAGGTCATCGGCTCCCTGATGGAGCTGGGCAAGGTCGTGAGCACCACCTCCGTGATCGAGGAAGTCGACGCACGCAAGGTCGCCGAGCGCCACGGCTACATCCTGGAGATCCGTCACCGCGGCGAGGGCGTGCAGCCGGTCAAGAAGGAGGAGAAGCCCAATGAGGATGACCCGGCACTCCTGGCTCCCCGTCCGCCGGTCGTCTGCGTGCTAGGTCACGTCGACCACGGCAAGACCACCCTGCTCGACTTCTTCCGCAAGACCAACGTCGTGGCCGGCGAGGCCGGCGGCATCACGCAGCACATCGGCGCCTACTCCGTGAAGTACCAGGGCGAGAAGCCCGAGTACAAGGGGCGTTCCGTCACCTTCCTCGACACCCCGGGCCACGCGGCCTTCGCCAAGATGCGCGAGCGCGGCGCGAGCGTGACCGACGTCGCCGTGCTCGTCGTGGCGGCGGACGACGGCTTCATGCCGCAGACCGAGGAGGCGCTCAAGTTCGCCCAGAAGCACGCCGGCGCCATCGTCTGCGCCGTCAACAAGGTCGACGCCAAGGGCGCCAACGTCGACCGGGTGAAGCAGCAGATGCAGCAGCGTGGCATCACGCCCGAGGACTGGGGCGGCGAGACCATCACCAACTCTGTGTCCGCGCTCAAGGGTACGGGCATGAACGAACTGATTGAATCCATCCTGCTCCAGGCCGAAGTCCTCGACCTCAAGGCCAACCCCAAGTGCCCGGCGCAGGGCGTGGTGATCGAGTCGCAGATGGAGACCGGACGCGGACCGACCGCGACCGTGATCGTGCAGAAGGGAACCCTCAAGCCCGGCGACGCCTTCGTCTGCGGCGAGACCTGGTGCAAGGTGCGCGCGTTGATGGACGACCGCGGCGGACGCCTCACCTCGGCCGCCCCGGGCGCCCCCGCGCTCGTGCTCGGTTGGGACGCCGTCCCCTCCCCCGGCAGCCGTTTCCAATGCTTGAAGAACGAACGCGAGGCCCGTGACGTGGCCGAGGAGGCCGCACAGGCGGCCCGCAAGGCGGCCGAAGCGCGGGGACCTGCGCCCGCACCCGCGGGCACGCAGGGCATGTCCGACCTCGACCGCCTCATGGCGGCCCTCGAGAAGGACAAGGAGAAGATCCTGCGCGTCCTCCTCAAGGCGGACGTCAACGGCACCCTCGAGGCCCTCGACGGCTGCCTGCGCGACATCAAGTCCGACAAGGTGCGCCTCGAAATCGTGGGCGGCTCCGTCGGGCCAGTCACGCAGGGCGACGTCGCGCTGGCCGAGGCCGCCAAGGCCTCAATCGTAGCCTTCGACACCAAGCTTGAGAACGGCGTCCAGGCCCACCTTAAGCGCACCGGCATGCGCGTGGTCTCCCACGACATCATCTACGAGCTCATCACGCTGGTGAAGGAAGCGATGGCCGAGCTGCTCGATCCGGAAATCCGGGAGAACAAGCTGGGCGCCGCCGAAGTGCGCGCAGTCTTCCCCCTGGGCAAGGAGCACCAGGTCGCCGGCTGCATGGTCACCGAGGGGCTCATCCGGCGCGGCGCCAAGGCGCGTCTCGTCCGCAAGGGCCAGGTCGTGCACCAGGGCCCGGTCGAGACCCTCCGCCGCTTCAAGGACGATGCCTCCGAGGTCAAGGCGGGCTTCGAATGCGGCATCAAGCTGGGCGGCTATGACGACTACGAGGGGGGCGACGTCATCGAGGCCGTCGAGATGCTCCAGATCCGCCCCTCGCTCTGACCCATGTCCCAGCGCCAGTTGCGCGTCGCCGAACTCGTCCAGCGCGAGGTGTCCCTCGCCCTGCGGCAAGGCTGGACGGCCGAGGCCGCGCTCATCACGGTGACGCGCGCCGCGGTCACGCCGGACCTGAGGCAGGTGCGCGTCGGCTACGCGGTCTCCGGCGACGCCGCGGCCGGCAAGGCGGCGCGTGCGCTGCTCCGACGCATCAAGGGCGAGCTGCGCTCGACGGTCGGCCGCACGCTGGGCCTCAAGAG
This sequence comes from Verrucomicrobiota bacterium, assembly GCA_016871415.1. GTDB lineage: Bacteria > Verrucomicrobiota > Verrucomicrobiia > Opitutales > UBA953 > UBA953. The sequence goes on along the minus strand of VHDL01000003.1, from coordinate 141,102 downwards.
CACCCCCGAACTGACCTTCGTCGAGGACGACGTGACGGGCGGCGTTGCGCGCGTGCAGGCGATGCTGGACGAGCTTTCCCGCAAGGACGGACCGAAGGAGGGGGCCTGAGCCTCACTCCGTCGGCGGACCGACTTCCGGAAATTCCCCCAGGGCTTCCCGCACGGCGGCGGCGCGCCGGGCGTCCCGCGCGTCGCTGTCGAGCTCGGCGCCGGTGAGCGCCTGGACGTGCGCGGGCTGGCCTTCGATCATGAGACGGTCCACGACCGAGCGACGCTCCTCCGGTAGGCAGCCCATGTCGCAGGCGAGACGGAGGTGGGAAAGCATGTTCATGGACTCCGCGCTGGTGAGCAGACGGGCGTGACGCAGGACGCCCAGCGAGCGCGCAAGCCGGTCCGCAAACTTCTCGCCTTCGTCGGCGACGAGCCGGCGCCGCGCGTTCCACTCCTGCTCGACCACGCTCTTGATCCAGGCTGACAGGTGCTTCATGATATCCTCCTCCGAGTGGCCGAGCGTCTGCTGATTGGAAATCTGGAAGACGTTGCCGGCAGCCTCGGTGCTCTCCCCCAGCCAGCCGCGCACGGCGAGCCCGTCTTGGCCCAGCCCGCGCGTGACCTTGTCCATGTGGCCGGAGAGGCAGAGCGCGGGCAGGTGGAGCATTGCGGAGGCCCGCAGGCCAGTCCCGACGTTGGTCGGGCAGGCGGTGAGGTAGCCGAGTCGGTCGGAAAAGGCGAAGCCGAGCCGCGGGGCGAGCCCGTCGTCGAGCTGCTCCGCCAGCTGCCAGGCGCTGCGCAGGTGCCAGCCGGCCTTCACGACCTGGATGCGCAGATGGTCCTCCTCGTTAACCATCACCGAGCAGGTCTGGTCACGGCTGATGACGGCGGCGCCGGTCTTGGCGCCCGCGAGCTCCTTGGAGACGAGATGACGCTCGACCAGCACGGCGCGGTCGAGGTCCGAAAGTTCCTGCATGCGGAAGACGTGGCCGCGCCGGAATCGCGGAAGGGCCGTCAGCGCCTGCAGGCAGCGTGTCGCGACCTCCTCGCGCTGGGCCGGCTTCGCCCAGCCGGGGAAAGGCAGTCCAGCCAGGTTGCGGGCCAACCGGACGCGGGTGCTGAGCACCACGGCCTGCTGGGCGCCGAGCATGTGCGTCAGCTCGTTCTCGGCGGATAGGATGTCGCGGACCGACATGATCAGGAGGGCTTGAGGGAGGATTCGAGCCGACCGATTTCATCGCGCAGCCGCGCGGCGGCCATGAAGTCCTCGGCCCGCGCGGCGGCGTCCAATTCACGACGGAGCGACTCGATGCGGGCTCGGAGCACGGCCGGATCGGCGGCGGAACCGGCCGGTGACCGGCCATGGTGCACCGTCTCATGCTGCACCTTGGCGAGCAGGCCTCCGAGGGCGTCGCCGAAGACCTCCCAGCAGACGGGGCAGCCGAGACGGCCGCGCTTGCGGAAATCCACGTCCGAAAAACCGCAGGACGGACAGAGCAAGGAGGGCGACGCTGACTGGGCGGAGAGCACATCGGCCAGCTTGAAGACCGCCGGATCTGTGGCTCCCTTGCCCTGGGAGCAGGCTTCGCAGTAGTGGACCTGGGTCATCTTGCCCTGGGCGATGTGGCTGACATGGACCGTGGCGGGTTGACCGCAGATGGCGCATTGTCGGGATTCACCCATTCCCACGGGAGCAAACAGGGGCTCCGAGCGATGGCAAGGGCAAGCGGGGGCGGGTTTGACTTCGCCTCAGCAGGGCGGCTTGATGAAGGACCATCCGATGTCCCCCTTGCCGCGCATCGTCATCACCGGAGTCGGCCTAACCGCCCCGAACGGGAACTCATTGGCCGAGTTCCGGGCGAACCTGCTGGCCGGCAAGGCGCGCATCGCCGAGATCGAAGTCCGCCACATGGGACGGCAGCCGGTGGGCGTCTGCGACTTCGACGCCACCCGCTGGCAGAAGCGCAAGGAGATCCGTAACGGCACGCGGGTGGGCTCCATCTCGATCTGGTGCGCCCGTGAGGCCCTGGCCGACTCGGGGCTGGCTTGGGACTCGCTCGACCACTCCAGGGTCGGGGTGTACCTGGGCATCACCGAGCATGGAAACGTGGAGACCGAGAACGAAATCCACAACATCTCGCAGTTTGGCAACGACACCAAGTACTGGACCCACCACCACAACCCGCGCACGGTGGCCAACAATCCCGCTGGAGAGGTCACCATGAACATGGGGATCACCGGCCCGCACTACACCATCGGGGCGGCCTGCGCCGCGGGCAACGCCGGCCTGATTCAGGCGGCGCAGATGCTGCAGCTGAGCGAAGTCGACGTCGCGTTCGCCGGCGGGGTCTCCGAATCGATCCACACCTTCGGCATCTTCGCCGGCTTCAAGAACCAGGGCGCACTCGCCTCGCACCCGGATCCGACCAGGGCCTCGCGTCCGTTCGACCGCGACCGCAACGGCATCGTCATCTCGGAAGGCGGCGCCATCTACGTGCTGGAGCGGCTGGACGACGCGCTCGCCCGCGGCGCGCGGATCCTGGCGGAGATTGCTGGCTGGTGCATCAACTCGGACGCCACCGACGCCGTGCTGCCGAACCCGGACCGCCAGGCGGAATGCATGCGGCTGGCCCTCCGTCGGGCCGGCATGAAAGCGGCCGACGTCCACCTCGTCTCCACCCACGCCACCGCGACCGCCCTCGGGGACGTGCAGGAGTGCAAGGCGGTGCGGGAGGTCTTCGCAGGCTGCCCGGGGACCTTCGTCAACAACACCAAGAGCTTCATCGGACACTGCATGGGCGCGGCGGGCGCCCTAGAGCTGGCGGGCAACCTGCCCTCCTTCACCGACGGCTGGGTTCACCCGACCATCAACGTCGGGGAGCTCGACCCGGAATGCGAGGTGCCCGGCCTGGTCGTCAACCGACCGGTCAAGGCCCCGAGGATTGAAGCCATCCTAAACAACTCCTTCGGCATGCTGGGCATCAATTCTGCCCTCATCGTCAAGAAATATGGGGTTGCCTGAGGCGGGCGGGTCGGGTTCAAACGGAACCAGCAGCCCATGACCAAGGAAGACATTAAGAAGGTCGTTCTCGACATCATCACGGACATCGCCCCGGACGAGGACCTGTCGGCGGTCAAGCCCGAGGTGCGCCTCCGCGACCAGCTTTCCCTGGATTCGATGGACTTCCTGGACATCGTCATGGAGCTGAGGAAGAAGCACGGCATCGAGGTACCCGAGGCCGATTACGTCCAGCTGGCCTCGCTCGACTCCTGCGCGGACTACCTTCTGCCCAAGTTTCAGGCCAAGGCCGGAAAGTGACCGCCGGGTCGACCCGGGCTTTACTGCCGCAGCGTCATCCTGCAACGTGGAGAGGATGAGGCTCGCCCTCCTGCTTCCCGCCCTCTGCCTCCCGGGCCTGATGTCCGCGGAGACCGTTCTGCTGCGCAAGTCAGGCAACCCCACCGTCGTCACTTTCGAGTACATCACCCAGGATGAGGAGACCATCATGGTGAAGCTGCCCGGGCGGGACGGGGTGCTGGTCTACCGTTGGAGCGAACTGGATCAGGACCACGCGAAGACGAACAACCCGCGCATCTGGGAGGAACGGACGCTGCTGCTCAGGCCGCCCGAGGCCGAGGCGATGAAGAAGCCGGTCGACGAGGACCCGTTCGCCGCGGCGGCCAAGCCAAACTCGCCCCAGGATCTTTCGAAGAATCTGCTTTCGGAACTCAGCGAGGGGCTCAAGGGCCTGTCGGCGACGCTGGTTTCGGTGGCAGCCCGCGAATCCAATACGGACGAGCTGACCTTCTGGCGTGCCTACGATGAACTACGCAGGCTGAGCAACCGGACGAACGCCACCGAACCCGAGGTCGCCAAGGCTCCGGAGGAAGCCGAGGAAAAGGCGGGGAAGCCCGCCCCCAAGAACGCCACCAAGTCGAAATCAGCCCAGTCCTCGCGATCCGCGGCCCAGTCCGCCGAGCTCTCGGCCATGGCCGCCAAGGCCCGCGCCGACGCTGAGAAGAACGTGAGGCCATTCAGCGGGCTCGGCTACCTCAGGATGCTCGCCGACAGCAGCAAGATGCGGACGGCCTGGGCGGTCCTGAGAAGGGCCTCGGAGGACCGACGCCTGATCGTGGCCGCCCTGCGGAGGCAGGATGCGGCAGCGGCCGAACTTTATGAAAGGATCCAGGATAAGACGGCCAAGGGTGAAATAGCGGTCTTCCGCAGGGCCATGACCAACCTGGCGGACGGACTCGAGAAGGTCACCCGTGAGTCCACGGCGATGGAGTCCAGCCTGAGTTCGGACGCGCAGGCCGTCCTGGCCAAACTGCCCCGCTGAGTCCCCGAAAACATGCCGGTCGCGGGTTTTTCGACCCGCGACCGGTGTTTTAATGGTGGAGCCAATCGGGCTTGAACCGACGACCTCTTGCATGCCATGCAAGCGCTCTACCAACTGAGCTATGGCCCCTGAAAGGGAACATTGAGGAAAGAGGGGCGCAGATGACGGTCAACGCTTTTTTCCCCGCCCGCCAAGTCTCGCGTTGCCAACGGGCCAGCCCGGGATTGCCCTTTCCACGTGGAAGACAACCAGGAGCAGGAGCCGGTCCCGCCGCCCGAGAAGAAAGGCGGGCTGCGCATCGAGAAGGACCGCATCGAGACCCTCCCGGTGGGCGCCTGGGACGGCCCCGTGGAGCTGATCGAATCGGAGCGTGACGCCGAACGGGCCGTGTCCTCGCTGCTCGGGGAGCGCGTGCTCGGCTTCGACACGGAGACCAAGCCCTCCTATGCGCGCGGCGAATACAACCTTCCGTCCATCCTCCAGCTCGCCGGTGAGACCAGGATCTTCATCTTCCGGCTGGACCACTGCGGCGGCATCCCGCCGGCCTTCCCCCTGCTCTGCAATGAGCGCCAGGCCAAGGTCGGCGTCGCGGTGCGCGACGACGTCCGCAACCTCCGGGCGCGCGCGCCCTTCGACGAACGCGCCTTCATCGACATCTCGGACCACACGAAGCGGGCCGGCATCGAGAACACGGGCCTGCGCGCGCTGGCCGCGCACTACCTCGGACTGCAGATGAAGAAGTCCAAGAAGATCCAGACGTCCAACTGGGCCCGCCCGCTCGACGAACGTCAGATTCACTACGCCGCCAATGACGCGTGGTTCAGCCGCGAACTCTACCTGAAGCTCGAGAGGGACGGCCTCATCCCCCGCTTCGGATGAATCTGGAAGTCCGCCGAGCGGCCGAGGCTCTGGGGCTGGATACGACGCGACGGCACATCTTCCTCTGTTGCCGGCCCTCAGGGCAGGCCTGCTGCGGCGGCGAAGTCGCCGCCAAGTCCTGGGAGCATCTGAAGTCCCGTCTGAAGCAGCTGGGACTCGCGGACCAGGGCGGCATCCAGCGCACCAAGGCCGACTGTCTGCGGGTTTGCGCCGGAGGTCCGGTGGCCGTGGTCTATCCGGAGGGAGTCTGGTACGGACGATGCACGCCGGAGAACCTGGACAGAATCATCGAAGAGCACCTGAAGGGCGGCAAGGTGGTGACCGATCTTCAGATCGCGGGGCCGACCTCACTTTAAACCGGCACCTTCATACAGTCAGGGACGATTCGGGGCAGGGAAACGATGCCGGCTGCACGTAATAGCCGAGAGGCTGATGCAAAAGCACGGTATTTTTAGCCATTTAAACGAATTAATCACCTGATTGATAACTACTTACGCTATTAAAAAACGGGCATTATCTATAATCTAAACGAAACTAAATGGCATTGAAAAAAGTCGGTTAAGATTAAAATTAAGCATGCTATGATTAAAATAATGCAATCCATCCTCGCCATCGCCGCCGTCATTCTGGTCGGCTGCGCCCACAGCACGAAAGTCAACACGACGGGAACCATCAATCGATCCCAACTGCAAGGCCGCAGTTTCACGATCCAAGGCAGTTCGGCGGCCGCCAGCCGCATCTCCGACGGTTTGAAGGCCGCCGGAATGAAACCTGGTACGGGCGGGCAATCTGACTTCGTCATCACGGTCTCGCACGAGGATCGCAGGACTGTCCAAAGGTCTCACACCGGCGGCAAGACAGGCGTGTCCTACGATCGCTTGTCAGGAGAATCCATCCTGGTGCTGAGCGTGGCGCGTTCTTCTTCGCCGGGAATCCCGGTCTTCACGGCGACGGCCGAAGGAGGCGACGCTGAAAGCCTGGCCGAGTCCGCCATCGCCGCGATCCGAGGCTGACTGAAACCGCCGCCCGCTCCCGTCCCTCCGCCTCAAAGGCTGGCGGGCTCAGGGAGCGGGCGGTTTCTTTTCGCGGCCCGTAAGCCACGAAGAGCCGTCTCAAGGCACCGGCTTGCAGGTCCGGGGCCTTCCCTCCGCGGCAGGCTTGTACCACTCCTCACCGGACTCCTCGATGCACACTTTGCCGCCGGTCCGGGCATGGTTCTGGGACCAGCTCTGGATGGCCTCGAAGGCGGCGTGGTCGATGTAATCCACCGCGAGGTCGACCTCGACGGCGGAGCCGGCCGGCAGCCTGGAGAGTTCGGCGCTGAGCGAGGGCACGGTCGCGAACGTGAGCGTGCCTCGTATCTGGACGACCTTGATGCCATCCCGTTCAGTCACCGAAACCTGGCATTGGGAGAGCCTGCGGATGGCGAAGAAGACCGAGACGGCCACGCCCAGACCGACGCCGGCCAGAAGATTGACGCAGGTCACGCCGAGGACGGTGACCCAGTAGGTGCGGACCTCGTTGTGCACGGTCAGGTCCCGGATGTGGTGGAAATTGACGAGATTCACGCCCACGTGGACGAGCAGTCCCGCCAGCACGGCGAGGGGGATCGCCTCGATGTAGGCGGCGAGGAAAAGCACGCTGAGGACGACCCAGACGCCATGGAAGACCGCGGACCAGCGGCTGACGGCGCCCGCCGCGATGTTGGCGGAGGACCGCACGATGACGCCGGTGATGGGCAGGCCGCCGAGCAAGCCTGAGACGACGTTGCCCGCGCCCTGGGCGGAGAGTTCCTTGTCCAGGTCGCAGCGAGCGCCCGAATGCAGCTTGTCGGTCGCCACGGCGCAAAGAAGCGATTCCACGCTGGCGATGACGGCCAAGGTGAGCACGGCCACGATGAAGACGCCCCAGTCAGCCGGAAGCTTCAGCTGGGTGAACGCCAGCGCGTCGGGCAGGTCGACGCGCTTCACGTCCATCTTGGCGAGAAGCGACACGGCCGTCCCGACGAGCACGGCGACGAGCGCGCCGGGCACGGCGCGGACCGAGGCCCAGGGGACGCGCTTCCAAAGGACGAGGATGGCGATGGTGACAGCGCCGAGGACGGCGGCCTCCCCGTCCGTCGCCCCGAGCTTCGCGGGCAACGCGATGAGATTGCGGAGCGGGGAGCTGTCGGGCGACCCGCCGAGCATGACGTGGAGCTGGGCCAGGGCGATGGAGATGCCGATGCCGGCCAGCATGCCGTGGACGACGGAAGGGGCGATCAGCAGGGCTCCGCGTGCGACCTTGAACCAGCCCATGAGGAGCTGGACGGCGCCCGCGCAGGCGGTGGCGACGCACATCACCTCCCAGCCGAGCTGCTGCACCAGCCCGAAGACGACGACGGTCAGTCCGGCGGCGGGGCCGGAAACCTGGAGGGGAGCCCCCGCCAGCAATCCCGTCACGATGCCGCCCGCGGCCGCGCCGATGAGTCCGGCGATGATCGGAGCCCCCGAGGCCAGGGCGATCCCCAATGAAAGAGGCACCGCGACGAGGAAGACGACGATCGAGGCGGGGAGGTCTTTGCGAGGGGTCATGGAGCGCTTCCCCCGACAAAATGCAGGGGCGGCGGATGTCAACGCCTACCGCCATCCGAGACCAGAAAGAGCCGCCTTCGTCAGAAGACCGTCACAGGCTCATTTCAGGGCCTTCTCGATGTCGGCCCGCAGCTTGGCGTCATCCGGCTCCACGCCCGAGTCATAGCGGGCGATCAGCCTGCCGTCAGAGCCGATGAGAAACTTGCCGAAATTCCAGGACACGGGACCAGGCTGACCTGACTCTTTCGAAGTAAGGGCCTCGAAGAGCGGGTGGGCGTCGCCTTTGATCCGCACTTTGCTGAACATCGGGAAGGTCACCTTGAACCGGGTGGAGCAGAAACGACGGATCTCCCTCTCATCACCAGGCTCCTGTCCGCCGAAATCGTTGCAGGGGAAGCCTGCCACGACGAGGCCCTTGTCTTTAAAGGCCTCATGGAGGTCCTGCAGGCCGGCATACTGTCTGGTGTAGCCGCATGCGCTGGCGACATTCACCACCAGCACGGCCTTGGGCTTGCCCGCTCCAAGCGTGGTCTCCTTGCCGTCGATGTCTTTCACGGGGATGCGGAGCAGGTCAGGGGCCGCGGACAGGGAGGTCATGATGAGAAGCAGGGCGAAAAGACGCATAGCTAACCAGTACGGGCGGGCAGGCCTGAATCAAGAGGTCGGGGATGATTTGAGGGCGGAGAAGGCCAGCAGGAGCCATCCAGCGATGAGCATCGTCCCCCCGACGGGCGTAACCGCTCCCATCCAGCGCGGGCCGCCCAGGGCCATGGCGTAGAGGGTGCCCGAGAAAATCAGCGCCCCAGCTAACCACAGCCGGGCCGGCCATGCCGAGGAAGATCCGACCGCCCCTATGGCAACGGCATGGATCAGCAGGTAGAAAGTGGCCGTCTCCCACCAGCCGGAGGCCGGCGGGAGGGCGGATAGCCTCTCCTTGAGCCCGTGGGCGCCGAAGGCTCCCAGCCCCACGGCTGCGGCGCCCAGGAGCCCCGACAGCAGGAAGCGGTAGGCCATCTCAGGCCCCGGCGTCGGCGGCGGGCTTCTTCTGGGTGAAGGTCAGCCCCTTCTCTCCCACGCCCACGATGACCGGCTCATCCTTGTGGAAGTCGCCGCGCAGCATGGCCTCGGCCAGCGGGTCCTCGAGATGACGCTCGACGGCCCGGCGGAGCGGACGGGCGCCGTACTTCTCATCCCAACCGTTGTCGACGAGGTAGACGCGGGCCGGCTCGGAGACCACGAGCTTGATGCCAAGGTCGAGCAGGCGCTTGGCCACCTTGGCGACCTCGATGTCGACGATCTTTGACATGTGCTCCTTGGCGAGCTGCTGGAAGATGACGATGTCCGTGAGCCGGTTGAGGAACTCGGGTTTGAAGGCACGCTTGGTCTCATCCATGATGCGCTCCTTGAGCTTCTCGTAGTCTCGGGTGGCGTCCGCGTTGCCGAACCCGAGCGAGCTGTTGCGCTGGAGCATGTCGGCGCCCACGTTCGAGGTCAGGATCATGATGGTGTTACGGAAGTCGACCGTGCGGCCGAGGGAGTCCGTCAGACGGCCGTCCTCAAGGGCCTGGAGGAGCAGCTGCACGACGTCGGGGTGCGCCTTCTCAATCTCGTCGAAGAGCACGACGGAATACGGCTTGCGGCGCACGGCTTCGGTGAGCTGGCCGCCTTCGTCGTGTCCGACGTAGCCAGGAGGCGAGCCGATGAGGCGGGAGACGGTGAACTTCTCCATGTACTCGGACATGTCGATCTGGATGACCGCGTCCTGCTCGCCGAACATGAGCTGGGCGAGCGATCGGGCGAGCAGGGTCTTGCCGACACCGGTGGGTCCGAGAAACAGGAAGGAGCCGATTGGGCGGCGGGGGTCCTTGAGGTCGGCACGGGAACGGCGGAGGGCGCGGGCCACCACCTCGCAGGCGCGGTCCTGTCCGATGACGGAGGCTTGGAGGTCCTTCTCGAGCGCAAGGAGCTTCTGGGACTCCTTCTTCTCCATGCGGCCGACGGGCACGCCGGTCCAGTCTGCGACGACGTGGAGCATCTCGTCCTCGCCTACCTTGACGCGCTTCTCGTCGCGCTTCTTGCGCCACTCCTCGAGCATCTTCTCGCGGCGGGCGCGGAGCTTCTTCTCCTGGTCGCGCAGGTTGGCGGCGTCCTCGAACTTCTGGTTGCGGGAGGCCTCCTCCTTCTCCCGGACCACGCGGTCGACCTCAGCCTGGGCGGCGTCGAACTCGGGCGGGAGATTGAGCGAACGGATGCGCGCCCGGGCGCCCGCCTCGTCCATCACGTCGATGGCCTTGTCGGGCAGGTGGCGGGAGGTCACGTAGCGGTGAGAGAGGCGGACGGCGGCCTCGATGGCGGCGTCGCTGTACTCGCACTTGTGGTGGTCCTCGTACTTCTGGCGGATGCCCTTGAGGATGAGGATGGCGTCTTCCGGCGTGGGGTCGTCGACCTTCACGGACTGGAAGCGGCGCTCGAGGGCGGCGTCCTTCTCGATGTGTTTGCGGTATTCGGAGAGCGTGGTGGCGCCGACACACTGGATTTCGCCGCGCGACAGAGCCGGCTTGAGGATGTTGGACGCGTCCATGGCGCCTTCGGCGGCACCGGCGCCCACGATGGTGTGCATCTCGTCGATGAAGAGGATGACGTTCTTGGCTCGGCGGATCTCGTCCATCACGCCCTTGATACGCTCCTCGAACTGGCCGCGGTACTTGGTGCCGGCGACCATGAGGGCGAGGTCAAGGGTGATGACCTTGCGGTCGAGAAGGATTTCGGGCACCACACCCGCGACAATCTCCTGAGCCAGGCCCTCGACGATGGCGGTCTTGCCGACGCCGGCCTCGCCGATGAGCACGGGATTGTTCTTGGTGCGGCGGCACAGGATCTGCACGACGCGACGGATCTCCTCCTTGCGTCCGATGACGGGGTCGAGCTCGCCCGCGCGGGCCAGCTCAGTCAGGTCACGCCCGAAGGTCTTGAGCAGGGACAGCCTTTCGCCCCTGCCGGGCCGGCCGCCTTCCTCGGATTTGCGTGCCGGAGGTTCCTCGCCCTGTTCCGATTCGCCCGAAGACTCGCCTTCGGCCCCCTTGGACTCCGAGTCGCCGGAAGCGGAAGGGTCGATATCGGAAAGGATCTCCTTGCGGCAGCGCTCGAGGTCGACCTCCAGCTGCTGGAGCACGCGGGCCGCGACGCCTTCGCCCTCCTTGAGCAGGCCGAGCAGGATGTGCTCCGTACCCACGTAACCGTGGCCGAGATTGCGAGCCTCGGTCGCCGCGTGCGCGAAGACTTTGTTTACCCGAGGCGTGAGGGGGATGGATTCGGGGCTCTTCGCTTCATTGGGTCCCTCCCCGACCTGCTTCTCGACAGCGGCGCGGACGGTCTTGAGGTCCAGCCCCATGCGACCAAGGACGTTCACGGCGACGCCCTCGCCGAGCTTGATCAGCCCGAGGAGGATGTGCTCCGTGCCGACATAGTTGTGATTGAACCGGCGGGCCTCGGCGCGGGCCAGCTCGATCACCTTGCGGGCCCGAGGCGTGAAGTTCTTGTTGTTTTCTTTGTCCATGAGCGTCTGGATCAGATGTAGCAGGAACTATGCCCGAGGTTGCGGCAGGTTCAAGCGCGACCCCCTGATACGCCAGCCGGTGCGGCTTTTCCCTTTGCCAGCCCCGTACGGTCCCTGTTTGCTCACGTTCACCAAGATGGGCACCAGCATGAAGGAGGCCGCCGAGGCCCTTAAGTCAGTCTTAAGTGCGCTTAAAGGACGCAAAGCCGCCGTATTGGGGCACATGCGGCCTGACGGGGATTGCATCGGCTCCCAGGTGGCCCTTTGCCGCATGCTTCAAGCCGAGGGGGTGGACGCCGTCTGCGTCAATCGGGACCGCGTGCCGACCAATCTGGAGGCTTATGCGGAGGGCGTGACCTTCATTAGAGGAGCCGATTACCGGGAAGCGGACCGGCTGGCCGTCGCAGTGGACTGTGCCGATGCGTCCCGCATCGGGACGGAACTGCTCACCCGGTTCCCCGCGGGCATCCTGGGCAACGTGGACCACCACGCCTCCAACCCCTCCTACGGCACCTACAACGCCGTGGTGAAGGATGCGGCCGCAACGTGCCATGTGCTGGCGGCCTGCGCTGAGATTCTCGGCCTCAAGGTGGATGCCGCGACGGCCAAGGCGCTCCACCTCGGAATCCTCACCGACACGGGGCGCTTCTCCTACGCCAGCGTGACCCCCGAGCTGCTCGAGCTGACCGCCCGGCTGCTTCGTCTCGGCGCAAACCCGTCGGAGGCCAACTTCAGGGTGTTCGAGCAGGAGACACGCGGGAAGCTGGCCCTCACGCAGCGCTTCCTGTCCTCGTTGCGCTTCCATGACGGCGGCCGGATCTGCTCCGGCGAAATCCGGCAGGCCGACTACGCCGCGACCGGCACCACCAAGGAGGACAAGGAGGGGCTGGTCGAATTCCCCCGGTCCGTGGAGGGCGTCGAGGTCGCCGTGCTCCTTGAGGAAGGCGCCGACGGCGTCCGCGGCAGCCTGCGGGGCCGGGATTCCCGGCTGCGGCTTGACCTGCTGGCCGCCAAGCTCAACGGCGGCGGACACGTGCTGGCCGCGGGCTTCAACATGCTCGGATGCAGCATCGACCGCGACGGTGACCGGATCATCGACACGGTCGTCAGGCACGTCCGCGAACATTCCGCCAGATGAACGTGACGGAGAACGGGCCTAACGGCGTGCTCCTCGTGGACAAGCCCCGGGGCTGCACCTCCCATGACGTGGTGGACAGCGTGCGCAGGCTCTACGGCACGCGCAGGGTGGGTCATGCGGGCACGCTGGATCCGATGGCGACCGGACTCCTGATCGTCCTGGTGGGAAGGGCCACCAAGGCTTCGGACCTCCTGATGGCCCAGGATAAGGAGTATCTGGGCGAGGCAACGTTGGGCACGGTCACGGACACGCAGGACGCCGAAGGCAGGGCCGTCGAGACCAACGCGGTCCCGACGCTGACGGAGGACCGGGTCCGCGAAGCCATGGCGACGATGGTCGGAGACCAGTCCCAGGTGCCGCCGATGCACTCGGCGAAGAAGATCGGCGGGCGGAAGCTTTACGACCTCGCGCGCAAAGGGGTCGAAGTCGCCCGCGAGTCGCGGCCGATCACGATTACGGAGTTCGAGCTGCTCTCCTGGAAAAGTCCGCAGATTAACTTCCGGGTCCGCTGCAGCAAGGGCACGTATGTGCGCACGCTGGCCCACGACCTCGGTCGGCGGCTCGGCCCCGGGGCGCACCTCTCCATGCTGCGCCGGACCAGATCCGGCCGGATTGACGTGGCCGAAGCCGCCTCACTGCAGGCGCTCGGCGCGTTGGACGGGACCGGCCTGCGCTCCCGCCTCGTCAGCCCGGAACGGCTGCTTTCTCCTTCATGAGCCGGCAAGGGCTGCACCTCGCGCTGGGCGCCTTCGACGGCGTGCACCTCGGCCATCGGGCGGTGGTGCGCTCCGCACGCGACGCGGCGTCCGCCGAGGCCGGCGTGGCGGGAGCGCTGACCTACGACCCTCATCCGAGCCGGCTGCTGCGCCCGGAGAGCCCCACGCCGGCCATCCTCAAGGCGGGTCAGAACGAGGAGCGGCTGCTCGAGGCGGGCGCGGACTTCGTCCACCGCCAGGCCTTCGACGCTGAGCACGCCGCCATCGAGGCGGCGGACTTCCCCGCCTGGCTGCGCAAGACCTTCCCCGCCCTGCGCTCGGTCCACGTCGGAGAAAATTTCCGCTACGGACGCGGCCGGGGCGGCGACGTCGGCACCCTCGTCGCGCAAGGACGGGACCTGGGCATCGAAGTCAGGCCGGTGCCCGCGGTGCGCCTGGCCGACGAGGCCGTCAGCAGCTCGCGGATCCGGCAATGCCTCGCCGCCGGCGAACTTGAACTGGCGAACGCGATGCTGCTCCGGCCCTACGAGGCCGAGGGCACGGTCATCGAAGGCCGGAAGATCGGACGCACCATCGGTTTCCCAACGGTCAACCTAGCCTGGGAGCCAGAATTGCGACCGGCCTTCGGCGTCTATGCGGTCGAGCTGGTCTTCCGCGGCGAGGCCCTGCCCGCCGTGGCGAACTACGGCCTGCGCCCGACCGTCGAGAGCGGACCAGTCACCCCGTTGCTCGAAACCCACGTGCTGCGTGGCACCGCGCCGACGACCGGTGACGCGCTTCGCGTCCGCTGGATCCGACGTCTTCGTCCCGAGCGGAAATTCGCCGACCTGACCGCGCTGCAGGCGCAGATCGCGCAGGACTCTGCACAAGCCCGACAGGCGCTCGGCTTGCTCGGCTAGGCTTAGGACTTGGCGTTCAGCCGGCCCCGGGACCGGAAGAACAGGACGTTCCACAGGACCAGGCCTGAGAGGTCGAGGAGCGGGAAAGCAGGTCCGTCCCGCCGTTGAGCTTCACGATGAACCAGCCGAGGACGGCGAGGACGTCGGCGAGGAGCATCAGCCGAACGGCTTGGTTCGAACGGAGGAAGGTTTCCATGGTCAGATGGCTTGGGCGAACTTCCTGATAATGCCGCCGAAGGCGCCGTTCGAGAAGAAAACGACGCAGCGCGGGGACTTGTCCGCCTTCACGAGAGCGGTGAGTTCGGTGAGCAAGGCGTCGTTCGAAGCCGGGGCGAAACCCTTCTTCCCGGCGGCGGTGATCGCGGCGACGACGCCGGCGCTGTCGAAACGCTCTTCACCCAGCTTTTCCGCCCGATGAGGCGGAGCCAGGAACACCTCGTCGGCCTGCTTGAGGGCCTCGCGGAAGCCTTCCTGCATCACCTTGCGGGCGGCGGTGTTGCTGCGGGGCTCGAAGCAGGCGACGAGGCGATGTTGCGGGTAGCGGGCGCGCAGGGATTCCAGCGTCAGGTCGAGCGCGGTCGGGTGGTGGCCGAAGTCCTCGATCACCGTCAAGTCGGGTCGGTCGACAAGCACCTGCTGGCGGCGCAGCACGCCTTGGAAGGAATCAAGCGCCGCGAGCTTCAGCTTGGTCGGATCCCGGGCATCGAGCAGGAGGCCAGCGGAGACCGCCGCCATGGCGGCGTTGCGGGCGTTGAATAGACCCGAGAGGGCCCACTTCACCCTGCCCCATTCCCGACCCTTCCATAGGAGCGTGAACGAAGAGCCCGCGGGGGACTCCTCAAAATCCCGGATGACGGCGTCGTTAGCCGAGCCCGTGCCCACGCGGACAACCGGGGCCCAGGCGACGTTCTTCACCAACCCGAGGACGTTGGCGTCGTCACCGCTCGCGACGATCGCCCCGTCGCGCGGCACGATACGGATCACATGGGAGAAGGTGCGCAGGACGTCATCCAGGTCCCGGAAGATGTCGGCATGGTCGAACTCGCAGTTGTTGATGGCGAGGACGCGGGGCAGGTACTGGATGAACTTGCTGCGCTTGTCGAAGAACGCCGTGTCATATTCGTCGCCCTCGATGACGAAAGGGCCGCCGCTCCGGCCAGGATGGCAGGAGTCGGGCAGATCGCGGGGCACGCCCCCTACCAGCCAGCCCGGTTCGGCGCCACAAGCGCGGAGGAGCACGGCAGCCATGCACGTCGTGGTGGTCTTGCCGTGCGTCCCGGCCACGACCAGGTTGCGTCGGTCGTTGAGGAGACGGGTGCGCAGCAGCTCGGGCAGCGAGACGTAGGCCTGGGTGCGCTTCTCCAGCAGCCACTCGACCTCAGGGTGTCCGCGGGAGGCGACGTTGCCGACCACGACGAGGTCCGGGGCGAGACGTTCGAGCCTGGCCGCGTCCCAGCCCTCGAGGATCTCCACGCCGGTCGAGCGCAGGTGGTCCGACATCGGAGGGTAGGCTCCGACGTCGGAGCCCGTCACTTCGTGCCCAAGGGCGCGCATCAGCAGGGCGGCATTGCCCATGGCGGTGCCGCAGACACCCATGAAGTAGATGCGCATGACCCGAACTAAAGAACCCTCGGGCCTGGGAGCGAGCCGACAAATCGCCGAACGAGAAGGGGCCGGCGAACGCCAGCCCCCGTTTCCCGTCCGAGGAAGGTCCTCAGGCCGCCTTGCCCAGGTCTCCCAGGTCGGTGCCGTGGGGATGATTGCGCCTCTCCTTTTCCAGCCGATGACGGCGGCGGAGCTGGCGGTCGACCTTGTCGACGAGGATATCGATGGACTTGTAGAGGTCATCGGACTCCTCGCGGACGACGATATCCGGGCCGGGCACCTCGAGCTTGATCTGCGCGCCGAACTCCCGGCTGCGGTCCCGGCTGCGGGAATGGATGAGCTCGACGTACACGCGGACGATCCGCGAGTTGTGGCGCAGCAGCCTTTCGACCTTGGCGCACACGGTTTCCTTCAGGGCGCCCGTGAGGTCCATGTGGACTCCGGACACCAATATCTGGGCCTTGTTCATGCGGGTTGTGTTGATGGTCTCGGCGATCCAATCTGCATCCATGCCCACACCATCTGCCGTCACGGCCTTCATCCGGACTTTCTCCTGCGCAATCGTCACGGGCGGTTCTTCGGGCATCGGACGCGCGATTGTTTCGCGCATCCGTGAGCGTGCACCGGAACTGCCTGTCTTCAACCTGTCCCGCACCCCGCCGACGGGCGCCGGAATCCACCGCAACCTGACTCATGTAACCTGCGACCTCACGCAACCCGCTGCCGTCGAGGAGGTTGTCCGCAGATTAAAGGGACTAATGCCCGGCGAAGGGCGGATGCTACTCATTAATAACAGCGGATTCGGATCCTACGGCGAGTTTCCATCGCCCGGGCTGGCGAGGAACCTTGAGATGATCGACCTCAACGTGAGGGCAGTCGTCCAGCTGACCGGCCTGCTCTGGCCCGCGTTGCGGTCACGCGGCGGGATGGTCGTGAACGTCGCCTCGCTGGCCGGCTACCAGCCGACACCGCTGATGACCACTTACGCCGCGACGAAAGCCTTCGTGCTCAACTGGAGCGTCGCCCTCGACGCGGAGGCGCGCGCGCACGGCATCCGTTGCGTGGCGATCTGCCCCGGCCCGGTGTCGACCAACTTCTTCAAGGCCGCCGGCTTTGATGCGCCGATCGTCGCGGGCGGGCAGACGGCGGAGGCATGCGCCGAGGAGACGCTTGCGGCCATGGCCGCGGAGGCGCCCGAACGGGTCACGGGGCTGCGGAACCGCCTGTTGAGCGTGATCTCCGCGCGACTGCCCAAGCCATGGGCCGCAGCCGTCGGCCTGAGGATGATCCGCCGTCTGCGGCTGGATCGGCTGCTGAAGCGTCAGGACTGACGGACGCCGTCCAGCAACTCGCGCGCGTGCGCCAGCGCCACCTTGCTGGCCCGGTCGCCGAGCATGCGGGCGAGCTCGGACTCGCGCTCCTTGCGGCGTCCGTGGACGGCGTCGATGGCGACAGCCGTCGAGCGTGCGTCCTGCGTCTTGGTCACGACCAGATGGGCGTGGCCTAAGGCGGCCACCTGAGGGAGATGGGTGACGCAGAAGACCTGATGCCCTCCGCCGAGGGCGGCGAGTTCGCGCCCGACCTGGGCGCCGATCTCTCCGCCCACGTTGGCGTCGACCTCATCGAAGACCAGCACCGGCGTGCGGTCGACCGCGGCGAGCACGGTCTTGAGCGCGAGCATGACGCGGGCCGCTTCGCCGCTGGACGCGATCTGGTCGAGCGGGAGCAGGTCCTGCCCGGCGTTCGGACAGAAAAGGAAGCGCACGGCGTCGGCGCCGTCGGGACCAAGTTCGGAAGCGGCGACGTCGACCCGGAGGTCGGCCCTCTTGAAGCCGAGCGAGCCCAGCATCTTGCGGGCGGCTGACGCGAGCTTGTCCGCGGCCTTGGTACGCGCGGTTCGCAGGACCTCGGCCTGGGAGCGCAAGGCCTTCTCAACCTTGGCCGCCTCGGCGCGCAGGGAGGCGACGCGGGCCTCGACGTCGCCCTGCGAGGCCAAACGCAGGCGCAGCGATTCACGCCGTTCGCGCACGCCTTCGGCGGAGGGCCCATGCTTGCGACGCAGCTCAAGCCAGAGATTCATGCGGCCCTCGAGGTCGGCCGCCCCCTCCTCATCCACCGAAAGCCCGCGGGCGAGCCTGGAGAAATCGGCGCGCACGTCGTCGGCCTCGGCGGCTAGCGAACGCAGCCGGTCGCTGAGCGGCCCGGCCTCGGGATCGATGCGGGCCGCGTCCTCCGCGGCCTTGAGCAGCCTGGGCAGGACTTCACCCAGGCCGTCCGAGCCCAGACCGGCGTCAAGCTGTGCGAGCAGCGCGTAAAGCTCCTGGGCGCGGGAGGAGCGGGCGTGGTCCCTCTCAAGCCTGGCCACGGCGTCGTCAGACAGGTCCAGCGAATCCATCCGCTCAAGCTGCGACCGCAGGAAGGCCTCCTCGTCCTCCGAGAGCCGCTCGGCGCCCGCAGACTCCTCCGCATCGCGCAGCAGGGCCTGCCTGCGACGCCAGCCCGCGCAATATTCCTCCAGCCGGGCTCCGAGTCCCGCGTGAAGGTCGAGCATCTCGAGCTGCGTGTCAGGACGCATGAGTTTCTGAGGCTCACCCGGCCCGTGGAAGTCGACCCAAAGCCCGCCCAGCCGCTGCAGCTGGGCGAGCGTCGCCGAGCCTCCGTTGACGGCAATCCGCCCGGCCCGGGAGGCGTGCACCGAGCGCTTGAGGATGAGCAGCCCGTCATCGCAGGGCGGAAGGTCCAGCTCGGAGAGCAGCGCGGCGAAACGCAGATCCTCGCCGCATTCGAGCTCCGCCTCGACCACGCACTCCTCGGCGCCCTTACGGACGATGGTCTTGGGCGCGCGGTTGCCGGCCAGCAAGGAGAGAGCGCCCAGCAGCACGGACTTGCCGGCGCCCGTCTCGCCGGTGACCACTGTGAAGCCGGGGCCGAGCACAAGTTCGGCCCGGCCCATCAGGGCGAGGTCACGGATGAGCAGTCTTCGGATCATGCGGAGGGGCGGTCTCCGAAGAGGGCGGAGCCGACGCGGAGGCAAGTGGAACCCGCCGCGACCGCGGACTCAAGGTCTCCGCTCATGCCCATGGAAAGTTCGGGCAGCGGGAGCCCAGACCGGTCCGCCAGTCGGTCACGGCAAAGGCGAAGTTCGTTAAAAGTGCGGTCGGCGGCGGCCGGATCCTCCGAGAGGGGTGCCACCGCCATCAGGCCCATGACCCGGAGCGACTGGCGGGCGAGAGCGGCCTCCAGCACGGCGGGGGCCTCCTCGAGCTCGCACCCGAACTTGGCCGGATCCCTGCCCGAATTGACCTGGATGAGCACCTCGCGGACTAGACCGAGCTCCTCGGCGATGCGTCCCAGCCGTCCGGCGAGTTCGGCTGAGTCGACCGATTGGATCACGTCGAAGATCTGGAGGGCGGCCTTGGCCTTGTTGGATTGAAGGTGGCCGATCAGCTCCCAACGGAGGTCAGGCGGGCAGAGCGGTCTCTTCAGGGCGGCCTCCTGAACCCGATTCTCGCCCACCGCGAGGAAGCCGAAAGAGCGGGTCATCGTGGCGCTTTCGGCCGGATGCGTCTTGGTGACCGGCAGCACGCGGACGGAGGCGGGATTCCGACCGGCGGCCGCGCAGGCCGCACGGATCCGACCCCGGAGCGCGTCCAGTCGGCTTTTGAACTCTTCCGGAGTCGGCATTCTCCGACAACAGGGGAGCATAACCCCTTCGGAGTCAACGCGCCGGAAAACCCGAGCCGCCCTGCGATTAGTCAAACTGCACTTGAAAGATCCACCCATAAGTTTAGTTAATCATAGATCCATTTTGCCGCATGCACATCGAGAACCTGAAAATCTTCCGCGACCTAGTGGACAATGAGAGCTTCTCCAAGGCCGCCAAGCTGAACGACATCACGCAGTCGGCCGTCAGCCAGCAGCTCCGGTCGATGGAGAAGCACTTCAACGTGCTGATTGTGGACCGCAGCCAGAAGCAGTTCCGGCTCACCCGCGAGGGACGCAGCCTGTATGAGGCGGCCAAGGACATCCTCAACCGCTACGAACAGGTCCTCAGCGAGATGCAGGAGATGCGGAAGGTTGTCAGCGGCACCGTGCACGTCTCCACCATCGTCTCGATTGGCCTGCACGAGCTCCCGCCGCATGTGAGGAGCTTCATGCAGGAGTTCCCGCACGTGAACGTACGCGTGGAGTATCGTCGGTCCAACCTGGTCTACGAGGACGTGGTCTCGAACGCCGTGGACTTCGGGCTGGTGGCCTTCCCCCAGAAGACGCGGCAAGTCGAGATCATCCCGCTGATGGAGGACCAGCTGGTGGGTATCTGCTCGCCGAGGCACAAGCTTGCCGGCAAACGAGAGATTGACCTCGCGGACCTGCAGGGATGCAAGTTCATCGGCTTTGACCAGGACATCCCGACGCGCAAGGCGCTGGACCAGTTCTTCCGCGAACAGCGCATCGAGCTCGAGCCATCCATGGAGTTCGACAACATCGAGACCCTGAAGCGCGCCGTCGAGGTGGACGCCGGCGTAGCGCTGGTGCCCGAGGGCACGATTCGTCAGGAGGTCGAGCAGGGCACGCTCGTGATGCTCCGGCTGCGCGACCGCAGGGTCGCCCGACCGCTCGCCGTGCTCCATCGCAAGGGACGGGTGCTGACGCCGGCCATGAAGCGCTTCCTGGCCCACCTGCTCAACAGCGCGGGCGGCAAGGCTCAGGGCTGATTGGTGGCGCCGCGGCCGGCCCTCAGGGACAGCGCAAAGGAGGGCAAGGCCGAGGCCCACAGCCAGCCCAAGCCCTGCCAGAGCAGCGCCTCGTGGTCGGGCGAACGCAGGGCCGTTCCGGCCAGACCCCACCACAGGAAGGCTCCCAGGAGGGGCTCCCAGGCCTTGCGCAGCACCGCACGGGAGAGGGACCATCCTCCAGCCAGGGCCGCGCAGAGTCCCGAAGCGGTGGAGGGTCCTAGGGCATCCCGAGCAAAGCATGCGTAGAGGACGAAGCCGGCCGCGACCGCGAAGGCAAGCAACACGGCCCCAGCGAGCCGGCGCGTGACTGGAATCATGGAGAGGGGCATGCGGTTGGCGCGCAGGTAGAGACCGGTGGCGAGGGCCGCCATGGTCAGCGAAAGGCTCCAGACATAGGCAAGTCCGGAGACTGGGATGGCGTAGGTCGCGATGGCCCACTGGGCCAGTAGGCACTTCGCGAGGATGAGGGACCAGAGAGCCCCGAGCCTGTCCAGCACGCGGGTCTCGCGGTAGGCGCGCTCGACCGAGAGCGCCAGTTCGGCGCCGCCGCCGGGAGGCAGGGATGCGAGCGGCGCGGCCACGTCCTCAGGAGAGCCAGAGCCGCAGGCTGTGGATTGCGTCGGCCACCTTGGCCGGAACCTCGCGCTCCCAACCCTTGTCGTCCCGACGGATCCGCTCGGCCAAGGTGCGCGGCTGGCAGGACATCGCCGCCATGTCGGCGCCGTCAAGCGGGACTAGGAAGCCGTTGTTGAGCAGGTGGCGGTAGAGCCCGTCCACCGTGGGCCGCATCTGGAGGTCGCCCGCGGTGACCACGGAATCCTCCGCCACGCTGTAGCTTTCGGCGAAACAGACACGGCAGGCGATGGGGTCGCTGATGAGCCGGCGGAGCTGGTCGCCACGCATGGGGTAGACGAGGATGCGGACGCCGTCCTTGAAGAGCCGTCCGCAGGCTTCCAGCACCCCTCCCTGGAGGTGCTGGTAATGCTCGGGGTCGAAGAGGTCGACGAGGTTGTTCATGCCGGCCACGAGGGTGATGGTCCCCGCGGTGTGGAGACGGAAATAGGCCGGCAGGCGATACCAGCCGCGGTGGCGGGTGACCAGCAGATGCCGTCCCGTCAGGCCGACGAGGCGGATGCGGTCGATGACCTCCGACTCCGGGTTGGGATCGGCCCCGATGCACATCTCGAAAAGCGGCAAGGTGGCACCGGAATCGTCGACCGCCCGACGGCTGGCGCACTCGAGCATGTCCACGTTAACCAGGGAGACGGGGCGGAAGGTGCCGCGCGCCACGACCACGGAACGGTGGTGGAAAGCCTCGCTGGGAACCTGAGGCTGGCCCTCCGGCCCGAAGAGCACCGCGTCCGTGAGTCCCAGCCGAACGAGACGCAGGGCGGCGACGCGGTTGTCGAACTGTGCGAAGGCGGGTCCGGTGAAGCGGGCGTACTCCACCTCGACGCGTCCGGCCCCGACCGCCTCGATGAGCGAGAGAAGGAAGCCGTCCAGGTCGCCACGCGCATGCAAGGCGGAGTGCAGCAGGTTGACCCCGACCGCGCCGAGGGCGTCCTGCTGACGACCGGCGTCCTTGTCCCAGAGACGCAGGTGGAGGATCACCTCGCTGGGCTCGGCGCCGGGACGGTCCTGGAAGCGGACGCCGATCCAGGAATGCCCCTGCCCTTTCCCGTCGTGCGGCGTGGTGGCGACCGTGTCGGCGAACGCGAAGAAGCGGGTGGTCGCGCCACGGTCGGCGGCGAGCCGGTCGACGAGCAGCTGGTATTCGTGACCCAGCATCTGCTCAAGCCGCTCACGGGAGACGTAACGCTTGGGGTGCCCGTAGATGGCGTCACTGATGCGCATGTCGTAAGCCGACATGCTCTTGGCCACGGTGCCGGAGGCGCCGCCGGCCTTAAAGAAATGGCGGACGACCTCCTGCCCCGCCCCAATCTCGGCAAAGGCTCCGTAAGCCGACCGATCGAGATTGATGGCCAGAGCCTTGCGGGCTACCGCCGCTGAAAGGTCTTCTCCCGACTGGTCCATGACTAAAAAGTTAGGCCGGAAGCCCGCAGAAACAAGCGGAAGGAGGTGTCAAAAGTCACTTCAGGCTGGCGAAAACAGACCACGGCGGCACCCTTTTCGTCAACCACAGCACCATGAAGGAATTCCTGCGCAATCTGGCGGCGTCCACCCTCGGCACGGTCCTGGCGGGCCTAATCCTCGCCTTCGGAGCGACCGTGCTCCTCGTGGCGATGGCGAGCTCCGCCGGCTCCCAAACCGAACTCCCCGTGCACGTCAGGCCGAAGTCGATGCTCGTGATCGGCGGCGGCCTGCGCGTGACCGACACGCCCGAGTTCGGCGAGCCTTCCCTGGGGACGCTGCTCTCCGGCGGAGAGGGCCCCAGGGTCGACCTGCTACGCGCGCTCGAGGCGGTGGACATGGCCGCCAAAGACCCAGCCATTGCGGGAATCCTCTTCGCGGGCGAACTCGACGCCGGACTCGCCCAGGCGTCGGAACTCCGCGCGGCCGTGGCGGAATTCGCGAAGTCGGGCAAACCGGTCATCGCATGGGTCGAGAACGGCTCGCAATCTCAATACTACCTCGCGAGCGTGGCCAAGCCGCTCTACGTCCACAAGGCGGGCGAAATCCAGCTCAGCGGCCTGGCCTCCTTCGGGCCATACTTCGGATCGAGCCTGGAGAAGGCGGGCATCGGCGTGCAGGTGACGCGGGTGGGCAAGTACAAGTCCGCGGTCGAGCCATTCATCGCTTCCGCGATGAGCGCAGCCTCAAGGGAGCAGGAGACCGCGCTGCTGCGCAGCGCGTGGTCCCGCATCCTGGCCGAGGTCGCCGCTTCGCGCGGCATCGCGGCAGCCGCCATGGTGCGGACCGTGGACTCGGGCGGAGTCTTTTCCGCGGAGCGCGCGGTGGACCTGAGGCTCGCAGACGAGGCCCTGCACCGTGACGAACTCGTCGCGAAGGTCATCGAAGCCGGGGCGGCCGCCGCCGACGACGGCACTTCCTTCCGTCAGATCTCACTCGGACGTTACGCCCGCAAGGTGCGGCTGCCCACGCAGGGCGAACGCATCGCGGTCGTGTATGCCGAAGGCGACATCGTCGACGGCTGGGGCGACCCGTCCAGCGCCGGCGGGGACCGCGTCGCGCACCACCTCAGGCAGCTGCGGGCGGATTCCGAGGTCAAGGCCGTCGTGCTGCGGGTGAACAGTCCCGGCGGGTCGGCCTTCGCCAGCGACGTCGTGGCCCGCGAGGTCGCCCTGCTGCGCGCCAAGGGCGTGCCCGTCGTCGCCTCGCTCGGCGACGTGGCGGCGAGCGGCGGCTATTACATCGCCGCGCGGGCCGACACGGTCGTCGCCGACCGCCTCACCATCACCGGCTCGATCGGCGTCTTCGGACTCCACTTCAATTACGGCGGGCTGGCGGAAAAGGTCGGCCTCGGCACCGACGGCGTGAAGATCGGCGCCTACGCGGACCTGCTCTCCTCCCACCGTCCGGCCACGCCGCAGGAGATGGCGGTGGTCCAGACGCTGGTGGACGGGGTCTACGAGGACTTCCTCGGGGTCGTGGCCGAAGGACGCAAGATGAAGCGTGACGCGGTCCATGCGGTGGCCCAGGGACGCGTCTGGCTCGCCCCCGACGCCAAGCAGGCTGGGTTGGTCGACGCTTTCGGCGGACTCAGGGCGTCCATCGCGGCGGCACGCAAGCTGGCGAAGCTCGACCGTGCGGAGATCGTCCAGGTGCCCCGGCTGCACGAGGGTCGTCAGAATCTGCTGGAACAGCTGCTGTCCGACGACGAGGAGGATCCCGTGTTCACTCGCGGGGCCGACGCCGACCCCTTGCGGAACCTCCTCCGATTGAACGCAACCCTGCTTAGGACCTTTCGCAGTCTCAATGATCCCAAGGGCGTCTACCTCAGGGGGCCCGGCCGGATCGAGTCGCGCTGAACCCCGGGTCAGGGCTTGCGCGGCATCTGCGCCTTGGCCTGAGGCATCCAGGCCCTGAGGTTGGCGATGCGCGTGCTGTCCGAAGGGTGCGTGGAAAGGAACTCGGGGGTCTTGCTGCCCCCCTTGGCGGCGAAGCGGGTCCAGAAGGCGGGCGCAGCCTCCGGATTGTATCCCGCCCGGGCCATGAAGAACAGCCCGAGCTTGTCGGACTCGGATTCGTGGGCCCGGCTGTAAGGCAGCATCACGCCCACTTGGGCGACGGCCGGCAGGGCCACCATCCAGGCGTTGCGCGTGCTCTCGGACTTGTTGCGCGTAGCCTGGTCGGCGATGATGACCGAGGCGGTCATCATCATGGCTTGGGAGACGCGCTCCGCGCCATGGCGGCAGAGGACGTGGGCCACTTCGTGTCCCAGGATGACCGCAATGTCGTCATCCGTCGGCGTGAAGGCGAACATACCCGTGTTGAAGCCGATCTTGCCTCCGGGCATGGCGAAGGCGTTGGGAGCCTTGTCGTCGATGATTGCGAACTCCCAGCGGGCGGCGGGCGGCAGTACCCCGGCGCGATCGTCAGGACGGGCGGCGGCCACGACCTTGAGGCCGATCTCACGGATCTTGGCCAGACGGGGGTCGCCGGGGGCCTTCTTCATCTTGGAGAACTCCCCGGCGGCGAGGGCGGAGATCTCCTTGTCGCTGACCAAGATGAGCTGGGACCGGCCGGAGACGGGCACGGTCTCGCAACCGGAGACGAAGGCCACGGCGGCGGCGAACAGCAGGGCGAGGCGGCGGCGCATGGGGAAGGAGGTCAGCGGGCGCGCCCTTGGTCCGGGGCGTCGACGTAATACTTGCGGTAGGAGGCGTCGTAGCTGTCGGTGTAGACCGAGGCCATGCGGAGCGACATGCGGTTGAGCACCACGCCCAGCAGCGGAGCGCCCGCCTCGCGGAGACGGGCCAGGCAGGAGACGGCGCTCCGGAGGCTGACGAGGTTATACCTCACCACGTAGATGACACCTTCCACCTTAGGGATGAGATGCAGGGCGTCGGAGACGGCGCCGACGGGGGGCGAGTCGATGAAGACCCGGTCGTATTTCGAACGGAGGTCGTCGAGCAGCTCGGAGAACCTCGGATGATTGATGACCTGGGTCGGATTGCGACAGCTTACGCCGACGGGGAGGACGTCAAGGCCGGGAACGACGTCGCGCACAATCGCCTCATCGAGCGTCATCTCGCCGTTGAACCAGCGGCTAAGGCCGCCGTCGCCGGCGAACCCGAGCGACGGCCCGACGTTGGGAAGGCGGAGGTCGGCGTCGATGACGAGGACCCTTTCGGCGTGCTGCGAGAAGAGCAGCGCTAGGTTGGAGGTGACGAAGGTCTTGCCCTCGCTGGGGCGGGTCGAGGTGATCAGGAAGACGCGGCCGCCGGAACTGGCGGGACCGATCTTCAACGAGGAGTAAAGGGCGCGCACCGCCTCCGTGGCCATCCGGTCCTTGTCCTGACGCGCAAGCAGCGCCCGGTCGGGGCCCGCGGTCTTGGAGATCTTTGGGATCGTGCCGAGCAGGGGAAGTCCGAGTCCGCCCTCGACGTCACGGGCCGACTTGATGCGGTCGTCGAAAGTGCCGAGCAGCAAGGCGAGCCCGAGGCCGAGCGCCAGGCCGACGCCCATTCCGACGAGCCCGCTCATGTAGTAGTTCTTGTTGATGGGCTTGTCCGCCACAGAGGGGAGGTCGAGGATGCGGATGGAGGTGCTGACGCCGCTGGAGCTAGAGCGGAGCTTGGCCTCCTCGTAGCTGAGCTTGAGCTTGGCGAGGAAATCCTCGGAGCCGCGGATGTCCTTGTCGACCCGTTCGAGCTCCACGCTGGCGGCTTGGAGCCGGGAGATCTCATCCTCCTTGGCGGCAAGGTTCTTCAGGATGGCCTCGAGGCGGGCGCGGGCGTTCTGAAGCGAGGCGTCAAGCCGCGCGACCGAGAGGACGACGACATCGTCGAGCTCACGACGGGTCTGGTCGAGCTGGGTGCGGCTAAGCACGAGGGCAGGGTGCTGGTCGGTGTACTTCTTCTCCATCGCAGCCACGGCGACTCGGAGGTCAGTCAGCTTGACCCAGAGGGCGCTGACGCGCTCGTCCGTGCGGACCTGGACGATTTCGGCGACGTCCTTGCCGGCGGCACGCTGGGCGGCGACGTTGCGTACGACGATGTCGCTCTCATCGATCTGCTTGCGCACTTCCTCGCGGTCCTTGACCAGCACGGACCGCTCGGCGGTGAGCGTGCCGGTGTCCTTGGCAATCGCGAGGAGCTTCTGGCTTCGGATGAGCTCGTTCTTCTGCTCGTACAGCCTGCGCACCTTGTCCTCGAGGGATTCGATCTCGATGCGCGCGCGCTCGACCAGCGGGTTGGCGATGGTGAGACGCTCGTCCTCGCTGTTCTTCTGGATGGCCTCGCAGAACAGACGAGCGACGTAGCGGGCCAGGTCGCGGTCGCGGTGGGTGAACTCGACGTTGACGACCAACGTCTGTCGCTGGGGGGTGATGCCGCGCTGGAGGGCGAAGACTTCCTGCTCGGTGAGCGGCCCGCTGAAGATGTTCCCGGCCTGGTAGGGCTCGATCACCTGCTTCTTCTCGGCGGCGGTCAGCCGACGGGAGACGCCCTCGATGATGGCCGAACTGCGCATCGACTCGACAGCGGTGAAGAAGTCATCGCTGGAGAGGATTTTGAGGCTGTCCTCGACGCTGGAATTCTGTCCGGCGATGGTGGGAGCGAGACGGAAGACCCTGAGCCGGCCGGTGGCCCGGTACTCCGGCATGGTGCTGTAGGTGCTAAACAACGACGCGGCCATGCCGACCAGGGTGAGGAGCAGGATCCACCAGGCGTGCTCCCGCAGCATGACGAGGTAGGCCGTGACGGGGATGCCCGCCTTGCCCTGCTGGCCGTAATTGCCGTAGCCCTGCCCGTAACCCTGCCCGTAGCCCTGCCCGTAGCCCTGCCCGTAGCCGGCTCCGTAGCCTCCATAGCCGCCGTAGGAACGGTAGTCCTGCTCCCTGCGTGGATTGGGCTCGAACCGGGGCTGACCGGACTGCTGTTCAGGCTTATCCATCTTCAGATGCGACTGTCATCGACGTAGATTTGGTCCTCGTCCTCCAGCACGAAATCAGGTTCGTCGCCGGAATCAATCTTGCGCATGTCCTTGCTGATGACCTGCACGACGCCGTCGCGGATGCGCTTCACGGCGACGTCGGAACGCCGGCCGCGGGGGAGGATGCCTCCCGCCATGGAGAGCGCCCGGCCGAGCGTGAGCTCCTCTTCGGGGGGGATGGCGACGGGCCCGGGCTTGCTGACGTAGCCGGACACGTAGACCCGGCGCTCCGCATAGCTGGCGATGGAGAGGATGACCTGCGGCTCCTTGAAGTATCGGCGGAAGAGTCGGGCGAGCTCCTCCTGGGATTCGGTGACCGTGCGTCCGGCGAGCGGGACGAGCTGTTTGAGGAACGGGATGTCGACGGTGCCGTCGGGGTTGATGCGCCGCTCGATGAGGGTGTCGGGCTCGTTGATCACCTGGATGCGCACGGAGTCACGGGCCCGGAGACGGTAGGTCCCCTTCCCTTCCGCCCTCCGGGGCGCGGGCTCGGCGGTCGCAGGGACGCCGGGCGCACCGGTCGGGGCGGGCTCGACGGCGGCAGCGGGCGGGCGCGCGGGCTCGGCCGCACCGCCGCCGATCCTGAGCACGTCTTCGGAGTTGGGATCGGGAAAGTCGAACTCACTGGCCCGACGGGGGGCGCAGCCCGAGAAGAACAGGGCCGTCAGCAGAGACAGGACGATGTTCCTCGAATGGGACCGCATGGTGGATCGCGGGCGCCTCCCGGCGCCCTGTTACGTTCTCAGTAACGGAAGGCCGCCGACAGCGTCAGGGTGTTGGAACTGAAGTTGCCCGCGGCGTTGTTGGCGATGCGGGACTCGGTGAAGTTGTAGCCCGCGTTGAAAGTCAGGTTGGAATTGTAACGGAAATCCGCGCCCAGCGTATACACCATCGTGCTGACGGCCGTGAGCGTTCCGGCGTTGAGGGCGTCGGTCTCGTTGCGGGTGACGGACAGGTTGAGCGTGAGCCCCTCGCCCGCGTTCATGTTCATGCCGTAGGTGTAGGCCGTCGTGTCATTCTGGCCGCCGGTGGAGGAGGCGGTGACGTCACGGGAGAGCGTGAGGTTGTGGCTCAGCTTGTCGGTGAGGACATGGTTGAGCGTGACGGACCAGGAGGCCACGCCGTCCGAGGCCGCGCCCTCGTTCTGGAAATCAAGCCAGCCGAGGCGGGCGGTGGCGTTCAGCTTGCCGGATTCGGTCAGCTGACCGCGGGTCGTGAGACCGTAGAAGTCCTTGTTCAGGCGTCCGGGAAGGGCGGCGCGCGCCGCACCGGAGGAGTCAAAGTAGGGCGCGGCGGAATAGTCGGTCTGCTCGCGCTGGTAACGGAGGCCGAACCAGAGCTTCTCGAAGGCTTGGTACTCGATGTCGACCGGCACGGAGACGGCGTCCGTCTCGGTGAGAGCATTGGTATTGAAGGTCTGCAGGGCTCCGTTGACAACGGTGGTGGGGTCCTTGTAGTGGTTGTAAGCGCGCGAGACGCCGACGCCGAGCTGGACCTTCTCGGAGAGACGATAGTCAGCTTCGAGCAAGTGGCTGTAGTTGACCTGACGGAGCAGATTCGTCCCGATGACGGCGCCGGTGATGCCCTGCTGCGCGAGATCGTCGTTACGGGCGGTCTCGCGGTAGGAGGAGTCGAGGGCGAGCGTCAGGGGGCCGCCGGTGGAGAACCGGACCTTGCCCGACAGTAAATCCCGCTCGTCATTGAGATTACTGAGGCTGGAATCGGTGAACTGGACGAAGCCCCGTCGTGCGAGCAGGATGACCTCGAAGCCAGTTTCACGGCCGTACTCAAGGGTGATACCCGGGCTGACGGTAAAGAAGGTGGCCGAAGTGGCGACAGCCTGGGAGTAGAGGTTGTCCGTGGTCTCGACCGCAAGGGAGGAGTCCGTGAAAATGTCCAGGTCGTCACCGATCTGGAAGAGTGGCGAGGTCGGCAACCAGGACACCGCGGCGGAGGCGGAGGCGGCGAGGGTGAGGGCGGAAGCCGCGATCAGGAATCGGGACATGGCTGGGTCAGGGGTTGGACTCTTAGGGATAGCCCTGACGGGCTGGGGCTTCAACCCCCAAAAGACCCCGGGAAAGAAAAAACCCCGCCTCCGGTCAGGGAGACGGGGCTTGAGACGTCCTCAGGCCTTCTGCCCTGCGGGGAAGACGCGGATACGACGGTAGGCCGGCAGACCCGTTCCGGCAGGCACCAGGTGGCCCATGATAACGTTCTCCTTGAAGCCCGTGAGCAGGTCCTTCTTCGCCATGGTGGCGGCGTCGGTGAGGACGCGCGTCGTCTCCTGGAAGGACGCGGCGGAGATGAAGGATTCAGTCTCCAGGGAGGCCTTGGTGATGCCGAGCAGGATGGGCTCCGATTCGGCGATCTGTCCCCCGCGCTCGCTGATGGAACGGTTCACGCGGGTCAGGACGGTACGGTCGACCTGTTCGCCCCAGAGATAGTCGGAATCGCCAGGCTCGGTAATGCGCACCTTGCGGAGCATCCGGGCCACGATGATCTCGATGTGCTTGTCGTTGATGACGACGCCCTGGGTGCGGTAGACCTTCTGGATCTCATTGATCAGGTAGTCCTGCACGCGGGACTGCCCGAGGATGTCGAGGATGTCATGCGGGTCGACGGCACCCTCGGTGAGCACCTGGCCCTGCTTCACCTTCTCGCCAGCGGAAACGACGATGTGACGGCCATGGGGGATGAGGTGCTCCTCCTCCCGACCGACCGAATCCTTGATGACGAGACGCTTCTTGCCGCGGACGGAGGCTCCGACCTCGATGGCGCCGTCGATCTTGGCGATCTCGGCGGCGTCCTTGGGCGGACGGGCCTCGAACAGCTCGGAGATGCGGGGCAGGCCGGCCGTGATGTCCTGGGTCTTGGCGGCCTGACGCGGGATGCGGGCCAGCTTCGAACCGCGTTCCACGACGTCGCCTTCGTCGACCGTGACTCGGGCGCCGGCCGGGATGGCGAAGCTGCAGACATCGGTGCCGTCCGGAGCGGCCACGACGACCCTGGGGTCCTGCTCGTCGGAGTGTTCGGTCACGTACTTGAAGAACGCACCGCTGGAGGGGTCGCGCTCCTCGATGTAAGTCACGCCGAGCGTCATGTCGCTGAGCCTGACGCGTCCTTCATGGGTCGAGATGATGTCGGAGTGGTTCTTGTCCCACTTTGCAATCATGGTGCCCTTCTCGATTTTCCTGCCGTCGCGGACCAGCAGGACGGACCCCGTCTTGATGGGATACTCCTCGAGCTTCTGTCCGGCTTCGCCGATAATCTGGATCAGGCCCGTGCCGTTGATGGCCACACCGCCGCCGTCAATCTCGACGTGGTTGATGTCGACGTAGACGACCTTGCCCGCGGAACGGGAGGTGTAGGACGGGTCCTTGAGGGTGGAGGCGACGCCGCCGATGTGGAACGTGCGCATCGTCAGCTGCGTGCCGGGCTCGCCGATTGACTGGGCGGCGATGATTCCGACCGCGGTGCCGCGCTCGACCATGCGTCCGGTGGACGGGTCGAGGCCGTAGGCCGTGGGCGGGATCGAGTTCACGTTCATGTGCGTGAGGGGCGAGAGCACCTTGACGCGCTCGATGCCGCCAACGGACTCGATGCGCTTGGCGGCTTCCTCGGTGATGAGCTCACCGGCCTTGGCCAGAACCTCGGAGGGGTTGTTGGGGTTCGTGACGTCCTCAGAGGGGCAGCGTCCGACGATGCGCTCGGCGAGCGACACGAGCAGTTCGTCGCCTTCGTAGATGGCAGCCTTGAAGACGCCGTTGGGGAGCCTGACCGCGACGCGGTCGACGCCCGCGTCACGCAGACGTCCGATGAGCTCCTCGGTGAGGACGGCCTCGGCCTTGGCGAGGGCGCGGGCGCCCGCGGACGGGATGACGTCCTCGGACAGGTGGCGGCCGAGCGCCGCGTCGGAGAGCACGACGACCTCGGAAGCGGGGGCATGGTCGGCCGCGTCGGTGACGATTACGTCCATGGCCACGTCGCAGAGCTTGCGGGTCATGTAGCCGGCGTCGGCGGTCTTGAGCGCCGTGTCGGAGAGGCCCTTGCGGGCGCCGTGGGTGGAGACGAAGTATTCGAGCACCGAGAGCCCCTCGCGGAAGGACGAGAGGATGGGACGCTCGATAATCTCGCCGGAGGGCTTGGCCATGAGGCCGCGGGCGCCGCAGAGCTGCTTCACCTGGGCCTTGTTACCGCGGGCGCCGGAGTCCATGAGGACGTGCACCGGGTTGATGAGCATACGGCGAGGGTGACGCGGGTCGCCCTTGCGGGCGCCGGCGACCTTGGCCGACTCGGAGAGAGTCTTGTAGACCGACTGCGCGACGGCGTCGGTGGCCTTGGACCAAGTGTCCACGACCTTGCCGCGGCGCTCCTGTTCGGTGATGGTGCCCTGCTCGTTCTGACGCTGAAACTCGCGCACGCTGGCGGCGGCCTCGCGTACGATGCCGTCCTTCTCCTTGGGGTAAATCATGTCGCTGACCCCGATGGAGATCCCCGCCTTGGTGGCGACGCGGAAGCCGGTCTCCTTGAGGGCGTCGAGCACGGGAATGGAGGCCTCGCGGCCGCAGTGCTTGTAGGTGTTGAGGATGAGGTCTCCGAGCTGTCCCTTCTTCACGACGGCGTTCACGAAGCCGAGCTCCGCAGGCCAGATGGTGCTGAAGATGATGCGGCCGACGGTCGTGAGGATGGTCCGCGACACCTTGTCGCCGTAGACGGTGTCACGGCCGCGGTCGGGGTTGCTGTAACGCACCCAGTCGTGGAAGTGCAGCGCGCCCTCGGCTTCGGCGTAGATCGCCTCCGAGACGGTGGTGATGACCGGCAGGCGGTCCTCGGCGGCGGGACGGCCCGCGGGTTCGAGGGTCAGGTAGTAGGCGCCGAGCACGATGTCCTGGGACGGCGTGAGGATCGGCTTGCCGCTCGAGGGCGAGAAGATGTTGTTCGTGGACATCATCAGGAGCTTACACTCCATGATGGCCTCGAGGGAGAGCGGCACGTGGACCGCCATCTGGTCGCCGTCGAAGTCCGCGTTGTAGGCCGTGCAAACCAGCGGATGGAGACGGATGGCGTCGCCCTCGATGAGGATGGGCTCGAAGGCCTGGATCGACAGACGGTGGAGGGTCGGGGCGCGGTTGAGGAAGACCGGATGGCCCTTGGTGACCTCCTCGAGGATGTCCCAGACTTCGGGCTTCTTCTGCTCGATGTACTTGCGGGCGCCGCGGACGGTGTGCGCGAAGCCCAGCTCCTTGAGGCGTCGGATGATGAAGGGCTCAAAGAGCACGAGGGCCATCTTCTTGGGCAGGCCGCACTGGTTGAGCCTGAGCTCCGGTCCGATGACGATGACGGAGCGGCCGGAGTAGTCGACGCGCTTGCCAAGCAGGTTCTGGCGGAAGCGGCCGTGCTTCCCCTTGAGCATGTCGGAGATAGACTTGAGCTGACGATCGCGGTCCTTGACCGGCTTGCCGTGGCGGCCGTTGTCAAGCAGCGCGTCGACGGCCTCCTGGAGCATGCGCATCTCATTGTGGATGATGACGTCGGGCGTCTTCATCTGGATGAGCTGCTTCAGGCGGTTGTTGCGGTTGATGACGCGACGGTAGAGGTCGTTCAGGTCCGAAGTGGCGAAGCGACCTCCTTCGAGCGGGACGAGCGGACGGAGGTCGGGCGGGATGACCGGAAGCACCGTGAGCACCATGTGCTCGGGGCGCTTCCTGGACTCGATGAAGCCCTGGATGATTTTCATCCGGCGGGCGATCTTCTTCTTGATCTGCTTGGAACGGGTGGAGCGCAGCTGGTCGCGCAGGTTGGCCACGGTGGAGGGCAGGTCCATCTTGCGGAGGAGCTGCTGGAGGGCCTCCGCGCCCATGCGCGCCTTGAAGGCGTCGGGGCCGTGGAGTTCGACGGCCTGCCGGTAGGCCTCCTCGTCAAGGAGCTGCTTATCCTCGAGGCCGGTCTGACCAGGGTCGACGACCAGGTACTTCTGGTAGTAGATGACTTGCTCGAGCTGGCGGGTGGTCATGTCGAGCATCAGCGAGAGCCGGCTCGGCATACTCTTGAGGAACCAGATGTGGGAGACGGGGATGGCCAGACGGATGTAGCCCATGCGCTCCCGGCGGACGCGGGACACGGTGACCTCGACGCCGCACTTGTCGCAGACAACGTCCTTGTACTTCACCTTCTTGTACTTTCCGCAGTAGCACTCGTAGTCGCGGACGGGCCCGAAGATGCGCTGGCAGAAGAGGCCGTTGGGCTCAGGCTTGAAGGAGCGGTAGTTGATGGTCTCGGGGCTCTTGACCTCCTTGAGGCCCTTCACCTTGCGGGTGCCGTGCTCGTCGAACTCGTCGAGGAACTGCTCGCCGGTCCATCCGACGATCTCCTCGGGCGAGGCGATCGAGATGGCGACGAAGTCAAAGGATTGCTCCTTGGCCTCGCTCTGAGTGAACTCGGGGGTGGTATCCGGTTGAATCATGTCGGTAAGGGTGGGAGGTTCAGTTGCGTTCGGCGGCGCCGCTGCCGAGGCGGACGTCCAGGCAGAGGGCCTGCATCTCCTTCATCAGGACGTTGAAGGACTGCGGGGTGCCGCTGGTCAAGGTGTTGTCGCCCTTCACGAGCTGCTCGTAGATTTTGGTGCGTCCGGCGACGTCGTCGGACTTCACCGTGAGCAGCTCCTGCAGGGTGTAGGCGGCGCCGTAGGCCTCGAGGGCCCAGACCTCCATCTCGCCGAAGCGCTGGCCGCCGTACTGGGCCTTACCGCCGAGGGGCTGCTGGGTGATAAGGCTGTAAGGGCCGGTGGCGCGGGCGTGGATCTTGTCCGCGACGAGGTGGTTCAGTTTCATCATGTAGATGTAGCCGACGACGACGTCCTGGTCGAAGGCCTCGCCGGTGTGCCCGTTGATGAGCATCGCCTTGCCCGTCTCAGGGAGGCCGGCCTCCTTGAGGTAGTCGCGAATCTGCTTCTCGGGGATGCCGTCGAAGATGGGGGTGGCGACCTTCACGCCGAGCTTGGAGCAGGCCCAGCCCAGGTGCGTCTCGAGGACCTGCCCGACGTTCATGCGCGAGGGCACGCCGAGGGGGTTGAGGCAGATGTCGACGGGGGTTCCGTCGGAGAGGTAGGGCATGTCCTCCACGGGCACGATGCGGGCGACAACGCCCTTGTTGCCATGGCGGCCGGCCATCTTGTCGCCGACCTGGATCTTGCGCTTGGTGGCGACGTAGACCTTGACGTTCTTGATGGCGCCTCCCTCGTCGACGCCCTGCTCGATCGCCTCGACCTTGCGGGAGCGCTCGTTTTCGAGCTCGTCGAACTTGCGGTGGTAGCCGTCCACGATCTGCCGAATCTTCTGCTTCACCGGCGAGTCATTCATGTCGATGTTGCGCGACACGGAGGCCAGGCGGCGGAGGAGGGTCTTGGTGATCTTGCGGTTGGCGGGGATGATGGCCTCGCCGGTCTCCGAATTCTTGACGTCGAGGGGGATCTTCTCGCCGAGCAGGATGTTGGAGAGCGACTCGGTCATCTCGTCACGGAGACGGGAGTCGGCGGTGCGGCACTCCTCGTTGACCTTCTTGAGGGCGCGGCGCTGGTCGTTGGGCGAGAGGCGTCCGTCGTCCTTGTCGGTACGGGAGGAGACCTTCACGTCCATGATGATGCCGGAGATGCCGGAGGGCACGCGCAGGGAAGTGTCCTTCACGTCACGGGCCTTCTCGCCAAAGATGGCCCGGAGGAGCTTCTCCTCGGGCGCGAGGTCGCCCTCGCTCTTGGGCGTGATCTTGCCGACGAGGATGTCGTCGGGCTTCACCTCGGCGCCGATGCGGATGACGCCGTCGCGGTTGAGGTTGCGGAGGGCCTCCTCGCCGAGGTTGGGGATGTCGCGGGTAATCTGCTCGGGCCCGAGCTTGGTGTCACGGGCGGTGACCTCGAACTCCTCGATGTGGACGGACGTGAAGACGTCGTCCTTCAGCAGGCGCTCGGAGAGCAGGATGGCGTCTTCGAAGTTGTAGCCGTTCCAGGGCATGAAGCCGACCAGGACGTTGCGTCCGAGGGCCAGCTCGCCCTTGTCGGTGGCGGCGCCGTCGGCGATGATGTCGCCGGCCTTGACCTTGTCGCCGCGACGCACCAGCGGACGCTGGTTGAAGCAGGTGGAAGAGTTGGTCTTGAGGAACTTGCGGAGGTCGTAGACGTGCACGCCCTTCGCGGGGTCGCCCTTGAACTTCTTGTTCTCGAACTGGGCGGGCGAGATTTCGCCGTCCTTGTTCACGACGATGCGACGGGAATCGGCCGCGGCGACGACGCCGGGGGCCTCGGCCACGATGACGGTCTTGGAATCGATGGCGACGCGGCGCTCAAGGCCGGTGCCGACGTACGGAGCCTCGGTGACCACGAGGGGCACACCCTGGCGCTGCATGTTCGAGCCCATGAGCGCGCGGTTAGCGTCGTCATGCTCGAGGAAGGGGATGAGCGCGGCCGCGACGGAGACGACCTGCTGGGGGGAGACGTCCATGTAGTCGACGTCCTCGGGGTCGACCTCGAGGATGTCGTCGCGGTAGCGGACCGTGACCTTGCCCTTGAGCCGGCCGGCATCATCGAGCTCGGAGTTGGCCTGGGCGACCTTGAACTTCTCCTCTTGGTCGGCGGTCATGAACTCCACCTGGCTGGAGACCTTGCCGCGCACCACCTTACGGTAGGGAGCCTCGATGAAGCCGAACTCGTTGATACGGGAGTAGGTGGAGAGCGAGTTGATGAGGCCGATGTTGGGCCCCTCGGGCGTCTCAATTGGGCAGATGCGCCCGTAATGGGAGGGGTGGACGTCGCGCACCTCGAAGCCGGCGCGGTCGCGGTTGAGGCCGCCGGGTCCGAGCGCCGACAGACGACGCTTGTGCGTGAGTTCGGCCAGCGGATTGATCTGGTCCATCAGCTGCGAGAGCTGGCTGCGGGCGAAGAACTCGCGGATGGCGTTGCCGAAGGGCTTGGGGTTGACCAGCTTCTGAGGGGTGATCGAGTCGACGCTCTGGTCGTACTCGTTGATGCGGGCCTTGACGGTCTTGATGACGTTCTTGAGTCCGGAACGGCACTGGTTGGCGAGAAGTTCACCGACGTTACGCACGCGGCGCGAGCCGAGGTGGTCGATGTCGTCGATGTTGCCGTCCTTGGTGCGCAGCTTGCAGAGCAGCTTGGTGGCCTCGACGATGTCCTCGGGGGTGATGGTGCGGGTGTCCATGCCGACCCGCAGGCCGAGGCGCTGGTTGAGCTTGTAGCGGCCGACGCGTCCGAGGTCGTAGCGCAAGGGATCCTGGAAGAGGCGCTGCATGTGGGCGCGGGCGCCCTTGACGTTGACAGGCTCGCCCGGACGGAGCTTGCGGAAGATCTCCTTGAGGGCCTCCTCCTCGTTGCGGACGGCGCCGATGTCCTTGCGCAGCGAGAGGATGATGGCGCCATCGTCGAAGGCGGTGTCGAACACGCCGAACTTCTGCTTGGGCAGCTGGCGGTGGATCTCCTTGAGCGTGTCACGACTCAGCTTGTCGTACTGCTTGGCGACGACTTTGCCCGTCTCGACGTCGACGATGGGGTCGGCGTAGACGAGCTGGGACAGCTGCTCGGGCTCGAGGTCCAGGGCCGCCTTGGCGGTCAGGTCCCTGTGCTGGTAGAAGAGGGCGAGGATGTCCTTGTCGTCCTTGTAGCCGAAGGCGCGGAGGAGGGTGGTGACGAGGAACTTGCGGCGGCGGCGGCGGCGGTCGAGGTAGACCCAGAGGAGGTCGTTCTGGTCGAACTGGACCTCGATCCAGGTGCCACGGTCGGGAATGATGCGGAAGGCGTGCAGCACCTTGCCGCTGGTGTGGGCGGACTCCTCAAAGCAGATGCCGGGGCTGCGGTGCAGCTGGGAGACCACGACGCGCTCGGCGCCGTTCACGATGAAGGAGCCACGGTCGGTGATCATGGGCACCTCGCCCATGAGGATCTCCTCGTCCTTGAAGGACTGCCTCTCGCGGAGACGCAGCTTCAGCATGACGGAGATGGCGTAGGTCGTGCCCTCGCGGATGCACTCGAGCTCGGTCGACTTGGGCATCTGGAGCCCGTACTCGAGGTACTCCAGGCGGAAGTTGCCGTTGTTGCTCTCGACCGGGAAGGCTTCACGGAAGACGGCCTCGAGGCCGAGGTTCTTGCGGGCGGGCGCCGAGGCGGCTTCGAGCTGCAAGAACTCGTTGAACGAGAAGATCTGGTTCTCGATCAGGTTGGGCGGCGGGATGACTTCACGGAGACGGCCGAAGTTTTTGCGCTCTTGGGGCATGATGTTGGAAGGTGGGCTCGGAAGGGCTGGTGAAGGTGGCTGGTTGGTTGGCCCAGATTTTTAAAGCGGCAGGGCGCCGCGGGGGGAAGAAAGGCGGGGAGGGCTGCGCGTGCGCTGCGCCTCCCCGCCTGAAAGCGGGGACGCGTGGTATTACTTGACCTCGACCTCGGCGCCGGCGGCCTTGAGCTTGGCCTCAATGTCCTTGGCCTCGTCCTTGGTGACGCCCTCCTTGACGGGCTTGGGCGCGCCGTCGACGAGGTCCTTGGCCTCCTTGAGTCCGAGCCCGGTGATGGCGCGGACTTCCTTGATGACGTTGATCGGACTGGCTCCCTTGGCCTTGAGGATGACGTCGAAGGCGGTCTTCTCCTCGGCGGCGGCGGCACCTCCGGCAGCTCCGCCGGCGGCGACGACGGCGACCGGAGCGGCGGCGGAAACGCCCCACTTGGCCTCGAGGTCCTTCACGAGGGCGGCGACTTCGAGCACGCTCTGGGCGCTCAGCCATTCGACGACCTGTTCCTTGGTGATGTTGCTCATGTTGGTATGGTTCCTTGAACGGTTAGCGTCCGGGGAGGACAATTGAGGGCGAGAGGCCCCTAACCGGGATTCGTTGGATGTTGTGTGTGTTTGGGTTTGGGTTCCCTCCGCCTCGGGACCGCCCACTTGGACGGCCTCCGGCGGAGAAAGGGGTCAGGCCGCGGAGGCCTCCTTCTTGGCCTTCGCGTCCAGGACGCGCACGAAGGACGCGGCGGGCTGGGTGAGGAGGGAGAGGAGCTGGGCGCGGATGCCGTCCAGGGAGGGCAGCTTGGAGAGCGCCTCGATCTCGGACTTGGAGAGGAACTTGGCGTCGAGCACGCCGGCCTTCACGTCGAGCTTGGAGAAATCCTTGAAGAAGCTGACGAGGACCTTGGCGACGCCGCTGGGGTTCTTGCCGCCGGTCACGAGGGCGGTGTGCCCGCTCAGGTGGGCGGAGAGGTCGGGCAGGTTCGCCTGCTTCGCGGCGATGTTCAGGATGCTGTTCTTCACGACATGGTATTCGGCGCCGTGGGCGCGGAGCTGGTCGCGCACGGAGGCGGAGTCCTGGACGGTGACGCCGGTGAAGTTGGCGAGGAGGAGGTAGTTCGAGGAGGCCAGCTGGGCGGCCACTTCTTCGACGAGATATTGCTTTTCAGCGCGCATGGTTGGGATGGTTTCGGGTTGTGCGGTTCAGGCGGCCACGACGGCGGAGAAGGGCTTGAGGTCTACGCCGACGCCGGGGCTCATGCTGGCGCTGATGGTGATGGAGCGGATGAATCGTCCGCCGGCGAAACCGGCGGGCTGGGCCTTCACGAGGGCGGCGAGGGCGGCCTGGGCATTCTCCGCCAGCTGCTGGGAGGAGAACGACTTCTTGCCGATTACGATTACGACGCTGCCGGTCTTATCCATTTTGAACTCAACGCGGCCCGCCTTGACTTCCTTGATGGTCCGGGCGAGGTCGTCGGACACAGTGCCAGACTTGGGGTTGGGCATCAGTCCCTTGGGGCCGAGCACGCGGGCGACCTGACGGACGTCCTTCATCGCGCTGGTGGTGGAGATGGCGACATCGAAATCGAGGAAGCCCCCGTTGACCTTGGCAATCAGGTCGGCAAGGCCGGCGTAATCGGCGCCGGCGGCTAGGGCCGCGGCGGGATTCTCGGTGAAGGCGAGTACCTTGATTTTCTTGCCCGACCCGTTCGGGAGGGAGACGGTGCCGCGCACCATCTGGTCGGACTGCTTGGGATCCACGCCCAGGAAGGCGGAGATCTCGACGGTCTCGTCGAACTTGGCGGCCGGCATCTTCTTGAGGATGTCGACGGCCTGCGGGACTTCGTACTTGGCCTTCAGGTCGGCGACCTGGAGGGCGGCGCGGTAGCGCTTGCTGGGGTTCTTGCTCATAGCGACTTTTGGTCTCCTGCTTCGTGCAGTGGTTGGCGGTTTGGGTTGGGAAAGGCGGGACTCAGCCGATAACCTCTATGCCCATGGAACGGGCGGTGCCGGCGATCATGCGCGCGGCGTTGTCGGGGTTGACGGCGTTGAGGTCCTTCTTCTTCAGCTCGACGATCTCGAGAAGCTGCTTCTTGGTCACCTTGCCGACCTTGTCGCGGTTCGGGACCTTGGAGCCGGACTCAATCTTGGCGGCCTTCTTGAGGAGGACCGACGCGGGAGGCGACTTGAGGATGAAGGTGAAAGACTTGTCTTGGTAGACGGAGATGATGACCGGTAGGATCAGGCCGGCCTGATCCTTGGTCTTGGCGTTGAATTCTTTGCAGAACGCCATGATGTTGACGCCCTTGGCGCCGAGGGCGGGGCCCACGGGGGGCGCGGGGTTGGCGGCACCGGCGGGGAGCTGGAGCCTAATTTCGCCTACTACTTTCTTGGCCATGGTGTTGTGATGAGAAGGTCGGGTAGAGGGGTCGGTCAGTCGCGGTCGTCGCGCTCGACCTGCCAGAATTCAAGTTCGACGGGCGTGGAACGTCCGAAGATGTCGACGGAGACCTCGAGCTTTCCGCGGTCGGCGTCGATCTTGTCGATGTTGCCGGAAAGGTTGGCGAAGGGTCCGTCGGTGATCTTGACGCGCTCGCCGGAATGGAAGCTCACCTTGGGGACGACCTTGTCGGCGGCGTCGGCCACCTGCTGGAGGATCGTGCTGATCTCCTCCGCCTTGAGGGGGACGGGGTTCATGCCGCCGATGAGCCCGATGACGCCGTCGACGTTGCGAAGGAAGTTCCAGGGACCCTCG
Organism: Verrucomicrobiota bacterium; assembly: GCA_016871415.1. Lineage (GTDB taxonomy): Bacteria > Verrucomicrobiota > Verrucomicrobiia > Opitutales > UBA953 > UBA953. The sequence continues at coordinate 100,560 of VHDL01000003.1, read as the reverse complement.
AGCAGCGAGCCCTCGTCGTCGAAAAGACGGGCGCGCACGAAGAGGTAGGAAGGGTAGAGCTTCATCTCGCTCTCGCGCTTCTTGCCGTTGCGGAAGTCCTTGACGGTCTTCACCGGCATGAGGATTTCGGCGACGTAGTCGGACATCTCCTCGTCCTTCACGGCCTTGACGAGCAGGCGCTTAACCTTGCCTTCGTTGTTGGAGAGTGTCTGGAGCGTGTACCAGCGGAAGTCTGAGGAAGGGGCGGCCATGGGGTTCAGCGCAGGAGGCGCGTGGCGAACTGGACGAAGTTGGAGAGGGAGAAGTCGCAGAGGAACACCACGGTGCCGAGGAGCGCCGTCACGGCGAGGACCACGGCCGTGGAGTCGACCAGCTCGGTGAAGGACGGCCACGACGCCTTGACGAAGACCTCGGTGATGGTCTCGTTCCAGAAGGCGCGGATGCGTCCGAGGATGCCGGTCATGATGTTTCGTTTGGTGGGAGAGATGGCAGGACGGGTGGGAATCGAACCCACAACCAACGGTTTTGGAGACCGCTACTCTGCCAATTGAGCTACCGTCCTGTGTGGTGTTTTAAAGGGACGGGTGCCGGACCTCGGGGGAGGCCTCGGCACCCTTCGGGACCCTAGGGCTGGCGAATCACTTGGTGATTTCCAGGATCTGGCCGGCGCCGATGGTCTTACCGCCTTCGCGGAGGGCGAAGCGCTGGCCCTTCTCCATCGCCACGGGCTTCTGGAGCTCGATGGTGATGGTGACGTTGTCGCCGGGCATCACCATCTCGACTCCCTGGGGGAGCACGACGGTGCCGGTGGCGTCGCAGGTTCCGAAGAAGAACTGCGGGCGGTAGTTGTTCGTGAAGGAGGTGTGGCGGCCGCCTTCGTCCTGCTTGAGGACGTAGATCTGGGCCTTGGCGACGGTGTGGGGCTTGATGCTACCGACCTTGGCGAGGACCTGGCCGCGCTCGACCTGGTTCTTCTCGACGCCACGGAGGAGGAGACCGACGTTGTCGCCGGCCTGGCCCTGGTCGAGCTCCTTGCGGAACATCTCAACGCCGGTGACGGTGGTCTTCTGCGTGTCGCGGAGACCGACAATCTCGATTTCTTCGCCGACCTTGACGACGCCGCGCTCGATGCGTCCGGTGGCGACGGTGCCGCGACCGGTGATGGAGAAGACGTCCTCGACGGACATCATGAAGGGCTTGTCGACTTCGCGCTTGGGCTCGGGAATCTCGACGTCAAGGGCGTCTAGGAGGTTCTGGATGGCCTGCTCACCCTCGGGCTTGGCCTCGAGGGCGGCGGTGGCGGAACCGCGGACGATTTTGGCTTTGTCTCCGTCGTACTGGTACTTGTTGAGGAGATCTCGGACTTCCATCTCGACGAGGTCGATGAGCTCAGGCTCGGAAAGGTCGATCTTGTTGAGCCAGACGACGATTTTCGGTACGCCGACCTGGCGGGCGAGGAGGATATGCTCCTTGGTCTGGGGCATCACGCCGTCGGCGGCGGAGACGACGAGGATTGCGCCGTCCATCTGGGCGGCGCCGGTGATCATGTTCTTGACGAAGTCGGCGTGACCGGGGCAGTCGACGTGGGCGTAGTGACGTTTGGCGGACTCATACTCGACGTGCGAGGCGGCGATGGTCACAGTCTTGGTGGCGTCACGGACGGTACCTCCCTTGGTGATTTCGGAATAAGACTTGTTCTCAGCCAGGCCCTTGCGCGCCTGGACGGCGACGATCGCGGCAGTGGTGGTGGACTTGCCATGGTCGATGTGACCGATGGTGCCGACGTTGACGTGCGGCTTGGTGCGGTTGAACTTCTCTTTGGCCATGGTTTTGGGTGGTGGAGGTGGTTGTTGTTGCGTGGGAAAGTGGTGGAGCCCCCGAGCGGATTTGAACCGCCGACCTCGTCCTTACCAAGGACGCGCTCTGCCGACTGAGCTACAGGGGCGTTCCGCCTCGCGCGTTGAAATACGATGGGAAAGGGTTGAATGAGGAACCGTCTTCCCACCGTCAAGCGGATTTTTGCAGGGCTTTTACAACCCTTTTCCAGGCTACGGACCGAGCCAAAACTGATACAAGCCGGGGGCCAGCTTGCCCTCCCATTCCTGCCGACCAATCCAGTCTAAAACCGCCTGATCCAGTTTTGAGTCTCCCGAAGAGGCTATAATTGTAGGTTTTCCTAGTAATCCCAAATAATCAACTCCCACAAATGCTTTAAATACATATAATCCATCTTTAAAAGGCTTAAAAATGGGCGTATCACCCACTTCAATAGTAATTGGGCTTCCTTGGTTGAATCCGGCAGGGGTAATGACGCAATGAAGACTTCTGGGCTTAAATGATGACAGTGGGGCTTGAGTGGATGAAAAAGTTGAAAATAACTCACCGTTAGTGGGATTAACTGCATCCAGTGGGGCGATAAACTTAGAAAAATTCGACTCGAATGGTAAATCGGGTCTGCGATTGGGTTCAAATCTGAGCCTCGGTGGAAAGGCCGAGAAGGGGGTGCCCTCTGGGGTGACTTGATAGCCACCGGAAGGTGAAAGCGGGGCGCTCGAGGAAGGCAGGAAGACCAGTGACTCGTCGAGCAGCTCGGCGCGCAGGGCGACGGGATCCTCCGAAGACAGCAGCACGGCGCTGGTTCTGGCCGCAGGTTGACGGCCATGCGACGGGGCGACGGGCTTGAACACCACGAGCGAAAGCAGGAAGACCGCCAGGCCGGTTAACAGTGCGGTCCTGGTGAGCGGAGGCATTCTGCCCCCCGCCAGATTGCGCATCACCCGGAGAGCCCGCACGGATCAGTTGCCCGAGGGCCTCTCCGCCACGGTCACCTTGGCGAGGGAACCCCTGCCCTCGCGCAGGAACGAGAGCACGACGGTCTCTCCGGGCTTCCGACGGGCGATGGCTAGGCGCAGCTCATTCCAACTCTGGAAGGGCCGCCCGTCGACGGCCACGATGACGTCGCCGGCGCGCAGGCCGGCCTTGGCGGCGGGTCCCGTGGGCAAGGCCGAGGTGATACGAGCCGCGCCGCCGCGGTTCAGGGAGAGCCTGACCACCTCGTCGGCGGGGAGGTCCTCACCGTTCACGCCGATCATCCCGCGCACGACTTTGCCCGAGTTGGCCAGATCGAGGGCCACGCTGAGCATGAGGTTGGAGGGGATGGAGAAACCGATGCCTATGTTCCCTCCGCCGCCGTCGGTGCGGATCATAGTGTTCATTCCGAGGATGCGGCCCTCGGTGTCAATGAGGGGGCCCCCGGAGTTGCCCTGATTGATGGCGGCGTCGGTTTGGATGAAGTCCTGGAAGGCCAGTTCGGCCTGGGTGGAACGTCCCGTGGCGGAGACGATCCCGGAGGTCACAGTCATGCCCACGCCGAGGGGATTTCCGATGGCGAACACGACGTCCCCCACCCTCGCCTTGTCGCTGTCGGCGAACCTGACGAAGGGAAGGTTCCGCTCGGCCACCTTGAGCACGGCGACGTCCGTGCCCTCATCGACCCCCAGCACGCGGGCGCGCAGCTGACGTCCGTCCGAGAGCTGCACGAAGGCGGCCTCCGCCACGCGCTCGTCGTCGAGCATCACGACGTGGCGATTGGTCACGACGTAGCCGTCCAGATGGATGATGGTGCCGGAGCCGAGGCCGCGGGGGACGAGGGTCTCGCCGGTCTTGCTGTCGGTGATCACCTTGCTTTGGTCGATGCGGCCTCGGAAACGGCGGAGCACGGCGTCCGGGACGACCTCAGCGGTGCGCACGCTGACGACGGCGGGCATGACCCTGTCCAGCATGTCGGCGTGGCTGGCGTTGGGTCGGGTCCGGTCCAACGGACGGGGGTCGGTCTCGAATCTGACGGCGCCCAGCACGATGGTCGGGCCCAGCAAGAGCATGGCGAGGAGGCGGAACATGACGATAGCCTAACCCCCTCCCCTCGGGAGGCAAGCGACCTCAGCGCGCCATCGTGAAGCCGCCGCCGGGAGAGGAGGGCTCCGCCTCGTCCCTTTCCCGATTGAAACGCATGGAGAAGAGGCAGGTGACGCCCTTTTCCTGCATGGTCGCCCCGAAGATAGCGTCGGCGGCGGAAACGGTGCGCTTGTTGTGAGTGATCAGCAGGAACTGTGAGAATCGGGTGAACTCCCGCACGATGTCGGTGAACCGGCCGACGTTGGTGTCATCCAGGGGGGCGTCGAGCTCATCGAGCACGCAGAGCGGGGAGGGCTTCACCATGTAGATGGCGAACAGGAGCGCGACGGCGGTCATCGTGCGCTGGCCGCCGGAGAGCAGGGAGATGCTGCGTAGCTTGGTGCCCGGGGGTTGCGCGATGATGTCGATGCCGCTTTCAAGCGGGTCCTCGGACTGCACGAGCTGGAGGTCCGCAGTGCCGCCGACAAAGAGGCGCTCGAAGGTGAACTTGAAGTTCTTGCGCACCTGCCCGAAGGTCTCGGTGAAGAGCTGGAGCGAGGTCTGGTTGAGCTCCTCGATTGCCTTGGTGAGCTCCTCCTTGGACTTCCAGAGGTCGTCGCTCTGGGCGGTGAGGAAGCCGTGACGCTCCCGCAGCGAGGAATACTCCTCGACGGCCACGAGGTTCACGGAACCCATGCCGGCGATACGGTCACGCAGGTCGGAAATCTCGCGGACGAGGGGCGGCCAGTCGGCCGACTCAAGGGCCGCCAGATCCTCGGGCGTCGGATTGGCGCGCCCTGCCGGCGCACGCGGCGCCTCCGCGGCGCCTTCGCCGTCCTCGGCCTCGTCCAGATCCTCCAGGGCGGAGAGGCCTTCGGGTTCGCCGTCAGCCAGCCAGAGCTGGAGGCGCCAGTCGACGTCGGCCACCTCGAGCTGGTGCTCGGTGCGCACCTTCTCGGCGATGAACCAGCACTGCGACCCCTGCTCGGCGAGGGAGACTTCGAGGGACTTGAGGCGCGACTCGGCGTCACGCAGGCGGTCGCGGTCGACGGCCAGCACGCGGTCCTCGGTCTCCAGCTCGGCGTCCAGCCGGGCCAGCTCGTTGCGGCGTTCGGCGAGTTCGGCGGCGGCGGACTCGGCGTCGACGCGGAGACGCTCCGCAAGCTTGCGGGCGGCGGCGGACTCGGCGCGCAGCTCAGCAATCATCCTCTCGTTCTGCGCCGCCTCGTTGCGCCGGGCAGAGGAGCGGGCGCCGGCCTCGGCGCGGCGCGACTCCAGTTCGGCCAGCTCCTTGCCGACGGTCTCGAGGCGCTGCAGCTGCTCGGCACGGGAGAGGCGGACGTCACCGAGGGCGTTGCGTCGGGCTTCGACCTCCCCACGCCGGGACTCCAGGGAGGACTCGGCCTGAGCAATCTCCTCGCGGAGGCGGCCGACGTCGGCGTCCTTCGCAGAGAGGGCTGACTGGGCCTGGTCACGTCGCGCCAGGGCGTCAGCCTTGGAGGCGTCGAGCTCAGTGAGCTGCCTCTGCTCGCGGGCGATGCGGTCGTCCACGGCGCGTAGGGCGGTGCGAGCGGCGCGCTCATCGGCCTGGGCGACGGAAAGCTCCTGCGAGGCGCGGTCGACGGACTCGCGGCGGGTCGATGCGTCCGCATCGGCCGCGTCGATGTCGCGCTGAAGGCCGAGGGCCTTCTCATTGAGCGCAGTGAGGCGGTCGTTCTCCGACTCCAGGGAGCCGCGGGCGGCGCGGATCTCGGATTCGCGGGAGAATACGCCCACGCCGGAACCGGCGGACTTGCGCGCGCGGCCGACGAAGACGAGTCCCCGGCGGTCGACGAGGTCGCCCTCGGGTGTGGCGACGAGGAAAAACTCGAAGGAGGGGTTCGCCCTCCACCAGCGGACGAATTCGCCGAGCGTGGGGCAGACGTGACAGCCGTCGAAGAGGTTCGCGACGAGGCGGCCGTGGGCCGCGGACCTGGGCCTGACGACCGATGCGGCGGGCTTGAGCCAAGCCGGGACCTGCTGCGAGGAACGGGCGGTGGGCGGAGCCTCCACCTGAAAGACGGCCCGTCCAAGGTCACGCTCACTGATGCGGGCGACGAGGTCGGGCAGGACGTCCGCCGATTCAAGCGCGACGGCCTCGGAAGCGGCGCCGAGGATGGCCTCGAGCGCGGCGGCCGCCGCGGCGTCGGTGACGGTGACGAGCTCGGCCATGGCCGAGGCCTTGCCGGCCGCCAGGGTGTCCGAGAACTCCCCCTTGAGCACGGCCTTGGCCGCCTCGGAGAAACCCTCCATCCTGGCCTGCATCTGCTCGAGGAGTCCGAGCTGGGCGGAGAGCTTGGCCACGACGCGGTCCTGCTCGGAGATCGTCTGCTGCAGCCCGCGGAATTCGGCGAGGAGCGCCCTGCCCTTGTCGACCGCCTCCTGCTCCGAGGTCCGGGCGGCAGTCAGTTCGCCGTGGCGTGACGTGACGACGGCGGCGCTCTCGTCGGCGCGGCGGAAAAGCGCCTCCTGCTCGGCGACGGCGCGGGCGACAGAATCGGTCAGATCCTGGTGACGGGTCTGGAAGCCCCGGAGATCCACCTCAAGGTTGGTCAGGTCCCCGCGGGCGCGGGTCATCTCGCCCTCAGCCGCGAGCACGTCCTGACGCAGCCGGCGCAACCGGGTCTCATCCTCGACGAGGAGACGGGCCGCGTCCTCGACCTCAGCGGTCTTCTCCCGGTAGGCGGCGTCGGTGGCGCTGAAGGCACCGTCAGCGGAAGAACGGTCGTCGGTGCGGCCGCGCAACCGCGCCTCGAACTCGGCGATCTGCCGCTCCGCCTCGGCGGCTTCGGCCCGGATGGAGCCCAGGCGCTGAGACAGGTCGTCGGCGCGGAGATCGGCGGTCCTAGCGCGGGATTCGGCGGCGTCGCGGTCGGCGCGCAGGGTGAACAGAGCCTGCTGGTCCTCCTCGACGGCGAGTGAAAGTTCGGAACGTCCTGAACGGGAGCCGGAGAGGGCCTCCTCGCGGACGCGCAGCGATTCCGAAAGCCCGTCCGACTCGGCGCGGCAGACCGCGGCGCGCGACTCCAGGTCGGCCACGTGGACGCGTCGCTCGCCGTGCTGCCTGGCCTGCCAGGCGAGGTCGAGGTGGACGAAACGGTGACGCAGCCGGCGGTAGCGCATGGCCTTGGCGGCCTGACGGCGGAGGACGGCGATCTGACGTCCGACCTCGGTGATGACGTCCGTGACGCGAGCCAAATTGACGTCGACGCCGGCCAGCTTGTTGAGAGCCTCGCGGCGCTGCGTCTTGTAACGGGTGATGCCCGCGGCCTCCTCGAAGAGATAACGGCGCTCGGCGGGATTGGCGGAGAGGATCTGGTCGATCTGCCCCTGGACCATGAAGGAGTAGGACATGCGTCCCACGCCCGTATCCATAAAGAGCCGATGGATGTCCTTCAGACGCGAAGGCTTGCCGTTGATGAAGTAGTCGCTCGTCCCCTCGCGCTGCAGGCGTCGGGACACCGAGACCTCCGCGAAAGCGGTGCCCAGCTCCTTCTCGCAGTCGGCGAAGATCAGCTCGACCTCGCACTGCGGCAAGGGCTTGCGACGGTCGGTGCCGGAGAAGATGACGTCGTGCATGGCGGGCGCACGCAGCGACTTGGCGCTCTGCTCACCCAGCACCCAGCGGATGGCGTCGACGATGTTGGACTTTCCGCAGCCGTTGGGCCCGACGACCGCCGTGATGCCGGGGCGGAGCTCGATGCGGGTCCGGTCAGCGAAGCTCTTGAATCCGTTGACGACGATTTCCTTGAGGTGCATCGAGGGGCGTCGGTCACGATTGCCCCGCCCCACCCCTCCCGCAAGCGTCTAGTGCCCGCGCCCCGTGGCACTTATTCACGGGGCCTCGGACGGCGTTTCGGGGTTGACGCACCCCCCGGCCGCCTGTTGCTTCGACCCCTTCAACTAACATGTCCGTAGAAATCAAGATCCGCAAGGGCGAGACGGTCGACAAGGCCCTCCGCCGCCTCAAGAAGAAGGTCGACCGCGAAGGCATCATCAAGGACGCCCGCGCCAAGCGAGGCTTTGAAAAGCCCGCGGAACGTCGCCGACGCAAGAAGAAGGTCAAGAACTTCAACGCCTACCTGCGCAAGAAATGGGAGAACGCCTGAGCCTAGGCTCAGCAATCCGACCGAAGGCCCGTCCCTGACGGGCCTTCTGCTTTGGCGGGACGCGCGCCCTGGAAACAAGAAGGGCCGGACGTGGGTCCGGCCCTTTGTCGGTAAACTGACTCCCCGTTCAGCGGAGGAACAGCATCTCCTGGTAGGAGGGCAGCGGCCAATGCTCGTCGGAGACGATGTCCTCGAGCGCGTCGGCGAAGCCGCGCGCCTTCAGCATCGCGGGGAGCACCTTGTCGCAGGCGTGATGGGCCTGGGCATGGGTGTTCGACTTGGTCACGGCGCGGAGGTCGTCGAGTTCGTCGAGCGCGTCGGCCAGCTTGTCGGCGAGGGCGAGCACGTCCTTGCGGAGCTTGCCGCCGGACTTGCTCTGCGAGACGGGCGTGAGCTCGGCGGCGAACTTGAGCGCGGCGGGCAGCAGCATGGTGCGGCCGATGTCATGGACGAGCTTGGACTCGGTGTTGACGGAGAGCACGTAGGAGTGGGTGTAGATCTCCTCGCGGGACTCGAGCTCGGCCTTGGAGAGGACGCCCTGCCGCTCGAAGACTTCGACGGTGGACTTGGCGACCAGCTCAGGCAGCGCGTCGGGGGTGGTGCGGAGGTTCTTGAGTCCGCGCTTCGCGGCTTCCTTGTGCCACTCCTCGGAGTAGCCGTTGCCGTTGAAGATGATGCGGCCGTGCTTCGTGAGGATGTCCTTGAGGACGGACTCGAGGGCCTTGTTGAAGTCGGACTGCTTCTTCTTCGCGGCGGTCAGCTCATTGTCCATCTCGCAGAGGGAGTCGGCGAGGATCGTGTTGAGCACGGTCAGGGGGCCGGCCACGGAGAAGGCGGATCCGACGGCGCGGAACTCGAACTTATTGCCGGTGAAGGCGAACGGGCTGGTGCGGTTACGGTCGCCCGCGTCCTTGGGCAGCACGGGAAGGGTGTCGACGCCGATGTGCATCGTGCCGCCCTTCTTGGAGGAGGAGGCCGCGCCGCTCTTCTTCACCTGCTCGATGACGTCGTTGAGCATGTCCCCGAGATAGATGGAGATGATCGCGGGGGGGGCCTCGTTGGCCCCGAGGCGATGGTCGTTGCCAGCCGAGGCGACGGAGGCGCGCAGGAGTCCCTGGTGCTTGTCGACGGCGCGGATGACCGCGGTGCAGAAAGCGAGGAACTGGGCGTTGGCGTGCGGATCGGTGCCGGGCTCGAGGAGGTTGCCGACGCCGGATCCGCCAATGGACCAATTGACGTGCTTGCCAGAACCGTTGACGCCGGCGAAGGGCTTCTCAGCCAAGAGGCAGACGAAGCCATGCTGGGCGGCGACGCGCTTGAGCAGCGTCATCGTGAGCATCTGGTGGTCGTGCGCGACGTTGGCGGACTCGTAGATCGGGGCGACTTCGTACTGGGCCGGGGCGACCTCGTTGTGGCGGGTCTTGATCGGGATCCCCAGCTTGAAACACTCGCGCTCGGTCTCCATCATGCAGGCGAGCACGCGGTCGGGGATGGTGCCGAAATACTGGTCCTCGAACTCCTGTCCCTTGGCGGGCTTGGCGCCGAAGAGCGAGCGGCCGCAGGTGTAGAGATCGGGACGCAGGTGGAAGAGGCGGGAGTCGATCAGGAAGTACTCCTGTTCCGGTCCGCACGAGGCGCTGATGAAGGAGGACTTCTTGCCGAAGTGGGCCAGGACGCGCTGGGCGGCCTTGTTCACGGCATGCATCGAACGCAGCAGGGGGGTCTTCTTGTCCAGAGCCTCGCCCTTCCAAGACACGAAGGCGGTGGGGATGCAGAGCGTCGAGCCGTTCACGCCATCGAGGATGAAGGCGGGGGAGGTCACGTCCCAGGCGGTGTAACCGCGGGCCTCGAAGGTGGAGCGCAGGCCGCCGTTGGGGAACGAGGAGGCGTCAGGCTCGGCCTGGATCAGCGCCTTGCCGGAGAACTGGGCGAGGGTGCCGGTGCCGTGGGGCTCGAAGAAGGTGTCATGCTTCTCGGCGGTGAGACCGGTCAGCGGGTAGAAGACGTGCGCGTAGTGCGAGGCGCCGCGCTCGAGCGCCCAGTCCTTGATGGCGGCGGCCACGGTGTCGGCGACGGCACTATCCAGCTTGGTGCCGGTCTCGATCGAGGACTTGAGCGACTTGAAGACGTCCTTGGGCAGGCGCTTCTCAATCTTCTCGAGGGAGAAGACGTTCTGTCCGTAGATCAGGTCGATCTTCTCGCTGCGGAAGTCGAAGGTCCCTTTGAGGGCAGGCTGTGAGGCGATGGCCTTGATGGCATCGCGGCGGGCGGGATTGGTGCTCATGGATGGAAACTCGTACGGGTTAAACCAAAGCACCGCCTATGCCACGCCGTCCATCGCTAGTTACTCATAGGCAATATTGCTATTTTTATACATTTATGACCAAAAATAGGCAAAATCGCCCTGCTTATTTCCACGCATAAACCAAGCGCATAAAATAGGCCGTGCCCAATCTGACCTGAGGTGGGACAGGATTGCCTCTCAAGTCATGGGTGACGCCGAGACGTACCGAAAGAGGTCCCTGCCCGCGGAGGACGCCCAGATAGGTCTCATGTCTGAGATAGTAATCGTTCCATCGCTCCAAGGAAGGAACCGCCGCCACCTGGGTGTTCCATTCAACCCAGCCGAAATCCCGGACGAAGAGCAGACCGAGATCCGCCGACGGTGCCGAAAGCGTGGGCTGAAGTTCGGACATGTAAGTCTCGTAGCGATGTCCGACGCCGGTTCGCAGGTCGAGCTTGCCCAGAGGATCTTGGGAGACGCGGAAGCCGAGGCCGACGGTGTTGACGGTCAGGAAGTCGACCTGACGGGCATGGTCATAACCGGTGTCGGTGCGCAGGTACCAGAAGGCCACCTCGGCCGGGCTGGTCTCGTACGAGAGCTGGGCGTGCAGGTCGTCGGCGGCGATCTGGGTGCCCGCGGTGTTGCGTATCGTGCGCACGCCGGCGGTGATGACGTCCTCGGCGGACTCACCCCGGGCGAGGAACCCGGCGGCGAAGCCGCTGCCGGTGGTGGCGCCGGACCGCCCCGAGACGTCGAGATCGGCCTGCGCGGTCCACTTGCGCGAAGGCGGGACGTCGTGCGGACGCGGCACGGCGTCGCGCCAGAGTTCGGCGCGCTCGTCCAAGGCCACGGATTCAGGGGAGCCGGAGGCGACCGCCCTGCCCCCCGCGGCCGAGACGCGGCCGCGCCGCACGGAACCGCCGTCGCTCAGGCGCACGTCGTCGTCGACCTGAAAGGACTCGACGGAGGCGAGGGCAATCCGCTGCACGTTTTCGCCGAGCAGGGGCACGGTGACTTCCAGCCTTCCGTCCACGATGCGCTCAATCCGACCGCGCAGGAAGGTACCGTCCTTGAGGGTGACGGTGTCGGCGAACGCCGCAAAGGGGAGCAGCAGCGTGAGGCAGGTAAGCCGCATGCCTGCAGGTTGATGAATCCGCGTTGGATTGCCATAGGGACTTTCGGGGGTTATCCCCTCATGGATGAAGGTCGACGTCATGATTCTGGGCGCAGGCCCGGCCGGACTCGCCGCCGCCGCCGCGCTGGCGGAAGCCGGCCGTGACTCCCTGGTGGTCGACCCTGCGGACCGGGTTGGAGGCTCGATCCGTACGACGGTCGAGGACGGGTGGATCGTGGAGACGGGCCCAAACACGTTGCAGCTGGAGCAAGCCGCCGACCACGAGCTGCTCTGCTCCTACGGGCTGTCGGATGACATCCGAGAGGCACGGACGGAGTCCGCCAAAAGGTTCATCCTTTCACGGGGTAGACTGCATGCCCTTAGACCGAGCCCCCTTTCGCTGCTGACCTCCGGGTTGCTCAGTCCGTTGGGACGGCTCCGTCTGCTTGCCGAGCCGTTCATCCCGCGCGGGGGACATGCGGGCGAGACGGTGGCGGCGTTCGCGACGCGAAGGTTCGGCCGCGAGGCCTCAGCACGGCTGATGGATCCGGTCGTCTCGGGAGTCCATGCCGGCGACCCCGACCGACTGGACATGGCCGCCTGCTTCCCCTCCGTCCACCGGCTTGAGGCCGAATACGGCTCGGTCATCCTGGGACTCATCCGTCGTCGCGGCCACGTGCGGAACGTCGTGGGCTTCAGGCTCGGCATGCAGCAGCTGGCCGACGCGATGCGCGAACGGGCGGGCCGAAGCGCGGAGTTCCGTCTCGGCTGGCGGGCCGAACGGCTCAAAAAAGAAGGAGCCGGCTGGTCCGCCGTGATCCGCAGGAGCACCGACGGCGCCGAGGAGCCGGTGGTCTGCGACAGGGTCATCGTCACGACGCCGCCTTGGAAATGGAAGGACGGACCGTTTGACGTCCCAGTGGCCGAACGTCTGTCGCCCTGGTCGCGCTGCGAAGCGCCCCCGGTGACGGTGGTCGCACGCGGCTACGACCTCGGCCGCATCCACCACCCCTTGGACGGATTCGGTTACCTCACGCCGGGCGAGGAAGGCAGGCGTGTGCTGGGCTGCCTCTTCCCCTCGAGCGTCATTCCCGGCCGGGCCCCGGAGAGCAAGGCGCTGCTGTGCTGCTTCCTGGGCGGGGCGCGTCAGCCCGCAGTGGCGCGGCGCGACGACGACGAGCTGCGAGGCATCGTGGACCGTGAGCTCTCCGAGACACTCGGGGCCTCCGGCCCGCCCGAACGCGAGTGGATCCAGCGATGGGAGCAGGCCATCCCGCAATACGATCACGACCAGCGTAGGCGCGAAGCCTGCCTCGCGGCGCTGGAGCGGGAGGAGCCCGGCATCCGCTTCCACGGAGCCTTCCGCGGCGGCATCTCGCTCATGCACGCGGTCCGCGGTGGCGACGCGCTGGGACGCACGCTCGCGCGGGAAGCCTGATCAGCCCGCCACGGAGGGCTCGGGCAGCGAACGCACCACGAGCAGGGCCGGCAACATCAGCAGGGCGCCGCCGGCGTAGACCCACAGGTGGGTGCCGAAATGGAAGTAGGCGAGGGCGGCGACCACCGGCCCGACCACGCGGGCGAGGGCGCCGGCGGAACGGAGGATGCCGAGGTTGCGCCCTTGCTCGGACTGGTCGGAATACAGCGAGACCAGCGAGGACACGCTCGGCAGGACGAGGCCGGTGGCGAAGGAGATCAGGCCAAGGCCGGCGTAGAACATCGGCAGGGAACCATCTCCCGGGACGGCCACGACATGAGGAATCGTGGCAATGAGGGCGAAGGCCACCGCAGCGCAGGCCATCGCGCCCATGACGACCTTGCGCTGCCCGAGGCGCGCGACGAGCCGACGCGACAGTCCCTGCGCCACAATCATCGCCGCTCCGTTGAACAGGAAAAGGACGGCGTTGTCGCGGGGGCTGTAGGCGAAAAGGGCGAAGGTGAGGAACACGATGGTGTTCTCCATGCCCGTGAACGCCACCTGGTAGATGAGGTTGGCCCAGGAGGCACGACGCACGGACGCGGACCTGACCTTCACGAGGTCGAACACGGAAGGCCGTGACTCGGTGGCGCGACGACCGGGAGGCAGCGTCTCCGGCAGGAGGAACTGCACGAGGAGGAAGTTCAACGCGGCGAGCCCAGCGGAAATCATCGCGGGCACGGAGAAGGGGTTGAGCCCGAAGGGGCCGTCCGGGACGCCGTGGGACAGCTGGACGTGCGAGCCCAGGGCGCCGATCACAGGACCGAAGACGAAGCCCAGCCCGATGGCCACGCCGACCACGGCCATCCCCTTGGTGCGGTCCTTCTCCTCCGTGACGTCGGCGGCGGCTGCGCTTGCGACGGCGATGTTGCCCGCCAGGATGCCGCAGATGACGCGGGTCATCACGACGACCCAGAAATGGGCGGCGAAGATCCACAGCACGTAGGCGAGGGCGCCTCCAGCCAAGGTGAAGGTCAGGACCTTGCGACGTCCCATGCGGTCGGAAAGGGAGCCCCAGATTGGAGAGAAGACGAACTGCAACAGGGAGTAGAGCGCGCTCAGCAGCCCTCCGAAGAGCACGGTCTTCTTGAAGACGGTGTCCCCTCCCATCGCCTCGGCCACCGAGCACATCCACCCAATTAGAGTCCCGGAACTGCCCTCCGTGGTGACATAATGGTCAAGCAGATGGGGAAACAGGGGGATAACGACGCTGAACCCCACGATGTCCATGAACACGGTCAGGAAGATGAGACCGAGGGTGCGACGCGGGGACGCGGACATGGGGCTGACGATGGACTGACGGGGCCTGCCTGCAAACAAAACAGCGGCTTGCCCACGGAGGACGACGGGGGAATATGAAGCGATGTCCCTCTTCCGGCTGATGATGGTTCTGACCGCCAGCCCCCTGCTGGCCTCGCCGACGGACCCCAAGGCGCTCCTCATCGAACAACGTCTGGCCGGTTTCTCCGACGGAGAGTACGCGCCGGCCGTGGAACGCTCCCTCGACGAGTTCGAGCGGCGCACGGGGCGACGACTCACGCCCGCCACGGCCGCCCGGTGCGGACTCAAGGTGAGCTCCGAGTCCGGCGTGGGCCTGTCCACCCCGAAGCCGCTGGTCCGGGCGGTCTCTGCCGCACTCGTGCGCAGGGGCTTCAAACGGGAAGGGCTCATCATCTGCGACACCCGTGACCTGACGCTCCGCGAAGCGGGCTTCCTCCCCGCGGTGGCCGATGGCGCCCAGGACTTCGAAGGCTCGCCCGTCGTCGCATGGGAGAAGCTCGCGCCCGCTTGGGCCGCGGAGGAAAGGCTGCGCTACGAGAACCAGGTGCTGCCCCGGCCGGGCTCTCCGCCCGTGGCCTGGGGCGACGCGCGCGTGAGCATTCTGCCCAAGACGCTCTTCGACGAGGTAGACTTCTGGGTGAACCTGCCAGTGCTCAGTGACGGCAAGGCCCTGGGCGTGCACGGCGCAATCGCCGCTGCTTCACTCGGGAACATGGCCAACGCGGAGCGCTTCATGGAGAACCCCTTCAACGCCTCCAAGGTGGCGGTGGAAGTCTGCGCGATCCCGGGCCTGGCCAAAGGCCATGCGCTCACGATCCTCTCGCTTGAACGCTACCAGGTGCTGGGCGGGCCGACGTTCGACGCCGGCTGGGTGCGCTCGGAAAAGACCCTGCTGGCCAGCGCCAATCCGGTCATCATCGACTTCATCGGACTGCAGAAGATCAACGCAGGCCGTCGCGCTGGAAACGTTGACCCGATCCACCCGGAACCGCCGGTCTTCGCCGCGGCCAATTCAGGGGAGATTCGGCTGGGAAGCTGCAAGCCCGCCGACATCACCCTGGTCCGCCTCGCCGCCCCCTAAGCCGCGAGCCGGCGGAGGTTGTCGGCGCCGGCGCGGAAAGCGGCGAGCTGGAAGCGGCGGTAGACCGGCAGGCCGCACCAGACGAACCAGCGGCTCGGTCGGACGTGATAGGAGACCGTGAGCACGAGCTCCTCGCCGGCGCGCGTCACCTCGGCCCGCCAGGCGCCGCGGCCGTAATGACGTCGCGTGGTGACGTACCCCAGCGCCACGCGTTCCTCGCCGGACTCCGCAACGTCGACCTCGACGACGGCGGGCAGCATCAGGGACGCGAGTCCCGGGAGGCTGGGGACGAACAAGCCCAGCCCGAGGCGGTCCCCCGCGCGCACCGCGCGGCCTTCGTCTTCGAACTGGGTCCGCCGCACCATCACGTGCTCCGGATAGAAACGGTATCCGAGCAGGACCGCCTTCACCCGAGCGAAGCCTTCGGGCGACCAAGGGCCGACCACGACGCGGTGCGTGCCGGCGAAGACCGCCGTCGCCCGGTCGCCGGGTTCGACTGGCGTGGCGAGGTCCGGAGCCGGCGCGGCGACGTCATCGAACGCCGGCGCCTGGGCCGCGAGCAGCAACGCGCCGAGTAGGTTGAGCGAACCATGCACGGCCGCCATCTGCGGAATGGTGAGATAGTCCCAGCCGAAGGCGTGCGCGGCGGTGTAGCCGACGCCGAGCAGGAAGCCGGGAACGAGACAGACGTAAGGCCACGGTCCGCGCCTGACGGGCATGAAGGCGGCCCAGAGCAGGAAGCCAGCGGCGAAGACCGCGGCGGCCGCAACTTCGACGGCCCCAGGGCGCAGCGGATCCGTCCGCAGGGCGAAGCACAACGCGGTGGCGGGAGCGCCGGCCACGTACAGCCACTGGCCGAGGTCGCGCCGACGACAGCGGGCGAGGGGTCGTTCGCTCGCCGCCATCGCCAGCGGCAGCACGCCGAAGGTGATGGCGAAGTGCACAGTGGTCAGCGTCGCCAGCGGATCGGGAAATCCGGCGAAGGTGCGGTCATAGCGCGACCATACCCACGCGCCGGCGGCGACCAGCGGACCCGTGGCCGACAGCATTTCCAGGTAGCGGCGCGGAGCGGGCGCCAGGTCATCGGCGAGAAAACGGCGAAGGCCATGCGCCCAGAGCCAGAGGGCGAAGAGGCAAGCCGGCATGGCGGCCAAGGCCATGACCAGGCCGGGCTCGCCGACGGCGACGTAAGCGAGGACCCACACCCACAGGCCGGCCATGGCCAGCCGGTCGAGCCATCGCGGGAAACCACGGTCCAGATGCTGCGCCCAGACCAAAGCCTGCCAGAAGCAGAGCGCCGCGAGGACCGTGAACCAATCGACGGCGGAGAATATCTCCATATCCCCAGCCTAGGGACGCAAAAAAGGCGGTCAAGGAAGGTCCCTCGCCGCCTGCGCCTTTAATAAGGCCGGCTTCAGAGCTTCAGGCCGAGGACTTCGGAGGCCGTCGCGCGCTCTTCGAGCAGTTCCTTCTCGGTGATCGCAATCTTCTCCTTGGAGAAGGCGTCGAGCGGCAGGCCCTGCACGATCTCCCAGGAGCCGTCGGCGTTGGTCCGGAGCGGGTATCCGAACATGATGCCCGGTGCGATGCCGTAGTCGCCCCGAGAGAGGACGGCCACGGAGTGCCAGTCGCCGGCCGGGGTCGGGAAGTGGAGGCTGCGCATGGTGTCGAGGGCGGCGTTGGCGGCGGAGGCGGCGGAAGAGGCGCCGCGGGCCTTAATCACAGCGGCGCCACGCTTCTGGACATCGGGGACGAAGGTCTCCTTGAGCCAAGCGTGGTCGGTGATTACCTGCGTGGCCGGCCTGCCGCCGATGGTGGCGTTAGTGAAGTCAGGATACTGCGTCGACGAGTGGTTGCCCCAGATGGCGACGTTCTTGACGACGGAGTTATGGGCGCCGGCCTTGCCCGCGAGCTGCGACTTGGCGCGGTTCTCGTCGAGGCGGGTCATTGCGAAGAAGTTATCCGCGGGCAGGCTGCCGGCCGAGCGCAGGGCGATGAGGGCGTTGGTGTTGCAAGGGTTGCCGACGACGAGGACCTTGACGGACCTCTTGGCGTTTTTCGCGATGGCTTGGCCCTGCTCAATAAAGATCTTGCCGTTGATGCCGAGCAGGTCCTTGCGCTCCATGCCGTCCTTCCGGGGCATCGCGCCGATGAGCAGGCACCAGTCGGCGTCCTTGAAGCCTTCGTTGAGATCGCCGGTGGCGACGACGTCGGTGAGCAGCGGGAACGCGCAGTCCTGCAGCTCCATCACGACGCCGGTGAGGGCGTTGAGTCCCGGCCCCACCTCGATCAGGTTGAGCGCGACGGGCTGGTCGGGCCCGAAGACCGCGCCGGAGGCGAGGCGGAAGATGGCGGCGTAACCGATGTTGCCGGCGGCGCCGGTCACCGCGACGCGGATGGGATTCTTGGAAGCCATGGGAAGGGCTATCTAGTTCCGCGGTCCTTCAGGAGTGAAGGGAAAACTACAGGTCCAACTCGCCCTGATGCATCTCGCCCGCCGCCGCGGCCGGCAGACCGTCCCGGACGAGCTGCGCCAAGGTCGCCGCCGAACGCCCTTCGATCGAACAGAGCGCGCGCAGGACGAGGGCCGCGGCCAATGCGTCATGCAGGGCGCAATGATGGCGGCGGCGCGCCGGGGGGCAGTGGACGGCGGAGAGGGACTCGAGCCGGTCACCTAGCCGCAGCGTGGCGATTAGGGCGGAAAGGCGGTAGTCCCCCAGGCTTGGCATCCAAAGCCTGGCGAGCCGGCAGGTGTCGATCCAGGGCCCCCACTCCGCGACGGTCTGCGGCGCCACGAAAGCGGGCGAGGCGGGCGGGCGGGCCCACGTCGCCCGCAGCAGCCCGGATTCGACGGATGCGTTGTGCGCCGCGAAGAGTCCGGTGCGTCGGAGTTCGGACCAGCGGGTCCACTCCTCGGAGAAAGGTGATTCCGACCTGAGGTCACGGTCGGAGAGCCCGTGGCATTGAGTGTCGACGACCGGCACCGGAGCCAGCGGGGCGTGCAGTCCGGTCGAGGTCGAACGCACTTCGCCTCCGAGGAGGGTGACGACGCCGTGTTCGACAACGCCCGTGCGCGGCCCGCCTTCGAAGTCGATGACGTGCAGGGGCGTTTCGCTCCAGAGAACGCCGCTCATCGCCATTCGTGCCTGGGGTAGCGCCCGCGCAGCTCCTTCTTCACCCCTTCGTAGGAGCCCTTCCAGAATGCGTCGAGGTCGGTGGTGCGCTGCTGTGTGCGACGCGCGGGGGACTGGATGCAGACGACCAGCGGCACCTTGCCGTCGCAGACGCGCAGCCGGCTGCCGGGGAAATCATAGAGCTCCTGCACGGTGGCCTCAATCTCGGCCTGCCCGTCCTCGGTGTATTCGATGCGCGCGGGGTGCCTCTTGCGCGGCAGCACGATGCGTTCCGGACAATAGGAGTCCAAGGCCATCGCCTGCTCATGGGTGATCCAGCCGCGGACGCTCGGCAGCACGGACCGTTCGCGGACTTCCCGTGCGCTCACGGCACCGGCGCAGAGCTCCTCGATGACCATGCGGCGGGCCGCGGCGTCGAAGGGATGCACGCCCAGTTCAGGGCAGTGCCGGGCCAGGAAGTTCACGCGGCGTATCCATGCATCGACCTGCGCGTCCCACTTCTCGAACTGGAGACGTCCGGCGAACGCCTCCTCCGCGAGGAGACGGCTGGCTTCGTCCGAAGGCGCGGCGTCACGCTCGGCATGCTCAAGGACGAGGTCCCGGAACCTGCGTTCAATCCGGGCCATGACTCGGCGCTGGGTGCCGTCATAGCGGAAGGAGGACTGTTCGGAGAAATCATCGGGCCAGAGCTCGCGCAGCCATGCCTCCTCGACGGCGGTGCAGAGGGAGAGGTAGGTCGTGACCTCGCCGCGGGCCTGGATCTCGTCGATCTCGGCGGCGACTAGCAGCCGGGCCGAGCGCACGGAGGATTCGCGCCGCAGCTCGCCCTTGCGGCCGTGGACGACGGCGCAACGGAGGGTGCCGGCGTCGAGCCTCACGGCCAGGCGGTCGGAGAAGCCCATGAGGACGCATCGCCTCACCGAGGCGGCGGGCGCGGGCGCGGTGTTGACCGGGAGCCGCTGCCCCTCCGCGATGCGCAGGAACTGCTGGGCGGCCCGGTCGGCCTGCCGGGCGGTGAGCCCGTGCACGCCCAGGCGCTCGCAGGCGTCGGCGTCAAACTTCAGCTCGGCGGCCCGCCGAAGGAGCGCGAGCCGGACGAAGAAGTCAGAGCCGTCCTCCTGCTCCAAGGCGTCACGCGCCTCCTCGGTGCGGCCGTCGACCTTGCGGAAGAGGATGTCCCGGCCCTGGGCGAGGCCCACGATGCGCGCGACCTCGGCGACACAGCCCAGATCTCCCGCCGCAAGGAGCATGCGGGCGTAACGCGGGTGGGCGGGGAAGACCGCCATGCGTCGACCAACCGGCGTGACCTCGCCCGTGGCGTCGAGCGCGCCGAGGTCACGGAGCAGTTCACGGGCGCGCCGCAAGGCGCCGGCATCGGGACGTTCATACCACGGGAAGGATTCGGGCGCGCCCCAGCCGGAGGCGAGGAGCAGCAGCGCGGTCTCGGACAGGTCCACCCGGCCGACCTCGGGCGTGTCGCGTAAGGGGCGTGACTCGTGATCCGTGCGCGACCAGAGGCGCACGCAACGCCCGGGGCCCGTGCGGCCAGCGCGTCCGGCGCGCTGCTCTGCGGACGCCCGGGAGATCGGTTCGACCATCAGCGTGTCGATGCCGCGATGCGGATCGAAACGGGCGACCCGGGCCAGCCCGGCGTCGACCACCGCGCGGACACCGGGAATGGTCAGCGAGGTCTCGGCCACGTTGGTGGCCACGATCACCTTGCGCCGCGGGCCGGGCAGCACCGCGCGGTCCTGCTCCTCCGGGAGAAGTTCGCCGTGGAGCGGAAGCACGTCCACGCCGCCCGATTCGGAGAGGGTCCTGACGGCGCCGATGGTGCGCATGATCTCGTAGGAGCCGGGCATGAACACCAGGACGTCGCCGTCCGGCTCCTCGCGCAGCACGCGGCCAACCTGCTCGGCGGCGAGATCCCAGACCGGCCGTCGGGAGTCCCTGGGCACGTGCAGGTGCTCGATCTCCACCGGATAGGTCCTTCCGTCGGCCGCGAGGGTCTCCGCACCCTCCAGCCAGCGGGCCACGCCCTCGGTGTCGAGCGTGGCGGACATGACGACGATGAGCAGGTCGGGGCGGCCTGACTCCTGGATCCGGCGTGCCAGGGCCAGACCTACGTCCGAATGCAGGCTGCGCTCGTGGAATTCGTCGAAGACGACGGCTCCAATCCCGCGCAGGGAGGGATCCGAAGCCACCTGCCTGAGCAGCAGGGCCTCGGTGATGAACTTAATCCGAGTCTCGGCGGATTCCGCGCGGTCAAAACGCACCTGGTAGCCCACTTCGCCGCCGAGCCGGCAGTCGCGCTCCTGGGCGATGCGGGCGGCCAGCATGCGGGCTGCGATGCGACGCGGCTGAAGGACCAGGACCTGCCCTTGCGTCAGCCCCAGGTCGATCAGCATCTGCGGCAGGCGCGTCGACTTGCCCGAACCTGTCGGAGCACGGAGGACGATCCGACGCGACCGGCCGCAGGCCTCGGCGAGCGCCGGTTGCAGCGCGTCGATGGGTAAAGGCTGGCTCATGCGACCGGCAGCTCAATGATGCGGGCGCGCGGCTCGCCGTCCCCGAGGGTCAGCCTCGCGACCGTGACCGGCAGGCGGAAACGCCGTGGACCCGCGCTGCCTGGATTCAGTCTCAGGACGCCGTCACAGCTCTCGACCAGCGGGACATGGGTGTGTCCGGTAATCACGACCGCGGGCGCATGCGCAGCCTCGTCGACCGGCAGGTGGCCGTGGTGGACCAGCACCCGGACGCCGGCCTCGACGCGGAGGAGGAATGCCGGCAGTTGCGGATCATCGTCGCAGTTGCCGCGGACGGCCAGGCAGGGAGCGACGAAGGCGGTCAGTTCCTCGACGACATGCGGCCCGCACACGTCCCCCGCATGCAGCACCAGGACGCAGCCTTCCAAGGCCCTCACCGCCTGAGGCCGGAGCCGGCCGTGGGTGTCCGAGATGACGCCGATCTCCGCCGATGCGCCCATGTTCAGGAAGGGCGGCGCAGGCGGCCCGTGGGCACGGGACGCAAAGCCGTGAATTCGGCGCCGAGCGTCTCCTTCAGCTTCTCGCGCAGGCCGGGCGGCAACGCGTCCACGGCGGCCTGGAACTCCTTGTCTCCGGGGAAGGCCGTGCGACCCTGCTCGGAGACGCCGGACACGGACTTCTCGAGCTCCGGAAAGACGAAAGCCTCGCAACGTACCGCCTGATCGGCCTCGTCCTCCACAGCCGCGACGTCCAAGGGCGGCGAGGAATCCCCAGAATCTTCGGTGACGGGCACATCAGGCAAGGCCTGCGTGGGAGCGGCCGTGGCAGCGGGCGGCGGCGTCCCTATTTTTTTTTGGCCGGGCTCCCTGGGGAGTCCGGCTGCGGCGGCGGCGATGTCCTTGATGAGCGAGTCTATCGGTCGCGCCCTCGCCCGTTCGATGGCCTGCAGCATGGTCACCTCGAAATTGGCCCGGGGAGAGAGTCCGTGACGCACGCCCTGCTCTCCCTGCTGGAGGCACTCCAGAAGCCTCACGAGCTGCTCGGTGGAAAGCGGGCCGCCGAGCAGCGGGGAGACCCCGCCCTTGCGCACCGAATCAAGCGTGGCCTCACGGACCCGCGACTGAAGGTCGGCCAGCACCCGGATGAGGTCCCTGCCCTCCTCATGGAAGACGTCGCAGAGACTGAGCGCGGCCGGCCCGTCGCCGAGCGAGAGTGCCTTGGCGAGATCTTCGACCTGCTTGGCGGAGGCCAGCCCGTAGATGGAGAGCACGTCGGCCTCGGTCACCTTGCGTCCAGAGAAGGAGATGACTTGGTCGAGTATGGACTGGGAATCGCGCATCCCTCCGGCGGCGAGGCGGGCGATGGCCTTGAGCGCGGGCCGGTCGGCAGCGACGCCGTCGGCCTTGACGATGCGCTCAAGCTGGTCGACGATGACCTCCTCGTCAATCGGGTGGAACTCCAGCCGCTGGCAGCGGGAGGTGATGGTGGGCAGGACCTTGTCGGCCTCGGTCGTTGCGAGGATGAACTTCACCCAAGCGGGAGGCTCCTCGAGCGTCTTGAGGAGCGCGTTGAAGGCGTCCTTGGTCAGCTGATGGACCTCGTCGATGATGAAGACCTTGAACGGGAAGCTCGTCGGGGAGAACTGGCACTCGTCACGGATCTTCTTCGCGTCCTCGATGGAGCGGTTCGACGCGGCGTCAATCTCGACGACGTCGAGGCAGTTACCCTGCTCGATCGCGAGGCAGACCGGATCGTCGAGGGAGAAGTCGGACTTCGGGCCGCCCGCGCAGTTGAGCGCCTTAGCCAGGATGCGGGCCGTGGTGGTCTTGCCCGTGCCGCGCGGCCCGACGAAGAGCCAGGCGTGGGGCAGGCGGCCGCCGTCCAGTGCGTTTCGCAGAGTGCGGACGATGTGGTCCTGCCCGACCAGCTCCACGAAGCGGCGCGGCCGCCAGCGGCGGGCGATGACCTGGAATGCCTTGTCGGACAAGCGGGAAAGAGATTGCGGCCGTGACGCGGAGTGTCAACGGGCCATCGCTCTCATTCCCACTCGATCGTGGCGGGCGGCTTGGAGGAGACGTCGTAGACGACCCGGTTGATGCCCTTCACCTGGTTGATGATCTTGGTCGAGGCGCGCTGCAGCACGTCGTAGGGCAGGCGCGCCCAGTCGGCCGTCATCGCGTCGGACGAGGTGACCGCCCGCAGGGCGCAGACGTTGTCGTAGGTGCGTCCGTCGCCCATCACGCCGACGCTCCGGACCGGCAGGAAGACGGCGAAGGCCTGCCAGACTTTATCGTACTGCCCAGACTCACGGAGCTCGCGGATGAAGATGTCGTCGGCCTGACGGAGGACGTCGAGCCGCTCGCGGGTGATGTCGCCGCAAACACGGACGGCGAGGCCGGGGCCCGGGAAGGGATGACGCCAGACCATCTCGCGCGGGAGGCCGAGCGCCTCGCCGAGGGCGCGCACCTCGTCCTTGAAGAGCTCCCGCAGCGGCTCGAGCAGGCGCAGCTTCATGCGCTTGGGCAAGCCGCCGACGTTATGGTGGCTCTTGATCGTCACGGCGGGGCCGCCGTGGGGCGAGAGCGACTCGATTACGTCGGGGTAGAGGGTGCCCTGAGCGAGGAACTCCACCTTGCCCTTCTTGCGACGTTGCACCTCGGCCACCGAGCGCTCGAAGACCTTGATGAACTCGTGGCCGATGATCTTGCGTTTCCGCTCGGGATCGGTGACCCCGCGGAGCCGACGGAGGAAGGTCGAGGAGGCGTCGACGACGCGCAGGTCCACCTTGAATTCGCCGCGGAACATCCGCTCGACTTGGGCGCGCTCATTGAGGCGGAGCAGGCCGTTGTCGACGAACACGCACGTCAGCTGCCTGCCGATGGCGCGCTGGATGAGGGCCGCCGCGACGGAGGAGTCGACGCCGCCGGAGAGCCCGAGGATGACCTGCGACTTGCCCACCTCCTGGCGGATCTCGCGGACGGCGGTCTCGAGGTAGTCCTCCATCACCCAGTCGGCCCGGCAGCGGCAGATGCGAAAGAGGAAGTTGCGGAGGATGTCGATGCCCCGCTCGGTGTGGGCGACCTCGGGATGGAACTGGATGCCGAAGAAGCGGCGGCGGGAGTCCTCAATCACGGCGCACTCTGAATTCTCCGTACGGGCCACGGCCTTGAAGCCGCGAGGCAGGCGCGTGACCTTGTCGCCGTGGGAATTCCACACGCGAAGCGGGGATTTCAGGCCCTGCAGGAGCAGCGACCCCTTGCCGAAGGACAGCGTGCCATGACCGTACTCGCGGTGCGGGCTGCTGGCGACGTTGCCGCCGAGCATTTGGCCCATGAGCTGGACGCCGTAGCAGATCCCGAGCACCGGCAGGCCCATCTCAAAGACACCCGGATGGGGATGGGGCGAGCCCTTGGCCTTCACGCTGTCGGGACCGCCGGAAAGGATGACGCCGACCACGCCGTCAGCACGGAGCTGCCCGGGCATCACCGAGAAGGGATAGATGCGGGAGTGGACGTTGCACTCGCGCACCCGCCTCGCGATCACCTTGGTGAGCTGAGAGCCGAAATCGAGGATGGCGATGGACTGGGCGGCAGCCATGGAAGCGGACAGTGTGGGAGTTTCAGAACCTGAGGCGAACATTGTTCCAGCCGCAGCGAGGGCAGGCGGCCTCCTCGCGGCGACGCGGCCGCACGTAGGTGAGGCCGCAGCGGGCGCATGAGAACGCCGAGCTCAGACGCCGGTGGTCGGAGATCAGCTCGTCCCGGCGGTCATACCAGAGCTGAAGCCCGATCACGACCAGCGCAGCCAGCCCAGCCAGGAAGGCCAGGAAGGCGTCGAGGTCTACGGGCTGGAGCATGGGGGTCGCTGAAAAGACAAGACGCGCCGCCTGCCGGCGGACGCGTCTCAGAGGACGGTCTGGGCGGCGGGGTCAGGCCTGGGCCGCGGCGGCTTCGGCCTTCTCGGCCTTGGGCTTGCGGGCGACCTTGGCCTTGGGGGTCATGGCCGGAGCCTTATCATCCTTGCCGACCAGCTCGATGAGCGCGGTCTCGGCGGCGTCGCCCTTGCGGGCGCCCAGCTTGTAGATGCGGGTGTAGCCGCCGTTGCGGGCGAGGAACTGGCTAACGCGCTCGTCCTTGAAGAGCAGGCGGCAGGCCTCCTCGTTGCGGACGCGCGAGAGCGCCAGACGGTAGTAATGGAGCTTGACCGCCTTGTCGGTGGACTGGGCCGCCTTCTTGGCCAGCGTGATGACCTTCTCGGCGAACGGGCGCAGGGCGCGGGCGCGGGAGAGGGTTGTCGTGACGCGGGCGTTGATGAACAGCGCGGAGGCGAGACTGGCAATCAGGGACCGACGGTGGGCGGTCTTGACGCCGAGCACGTGGCGATGGGAGCGGTGACGCATGGTGCGCGGGTTTCCGGGTTCAGGAGTTCACGCCCTTATCGAGCATGCTCTCGTTGATCTTCTGTCCGAGGGAGAGGCCGAGCTGCTCGAGCTTCTGCTTGATCTCGTTGAGCGACTTCTTGCCGAAGTTGCGGTACTTGAGCATCTCCTGCTCTGTCTTCATGGCGAGTTCGCCGACGGTGTTGATGTTGGCGTTGTTGAGGCAGTTGGCGGCGCGGACCGAGAGCTCAATCTCGTTGACCGACATGTTGAGGAGCTTGCGCAGGCGATTCTGCTCCTCGCTGACCGCGGCCTGGCCGCTCTCGAACTCGACGGTCTCGGAGGAAACCTTGTCGAACACCTCGAGGTGGTGACGCATGATGGCAGAGGCTTCCTTCAGGGCCTCGTCGGGAGTGATGCGACCATCGGTGCTGACCTCGAGTACGAGCTTGTCGTAGTCGGTCTTGTCGCCGGAACGGCTACTCTCGACGGAGTACTTGACGAGGGTGACCGGGGAGAAGAGCGAGTCGACCGGGATGGTGCCGATGGACTGCTCGGGCTTCTTGTTCTCCTCGGCCGAGGACCAGCTGCGACCGACGGTGACCTCGAGGTCGGCGAAGAAGCGACGCTTCTTGTCGAGGGTGCAGATGACCTGGTCGGGATTGACGAGGGAGACGGCGGACCCCTTGGTCTCGAACTTGATGTCGGAGGCCTTGATGACGCCGGTCTTGTTGACGTCGATCGCGCCCTTGAAGGACTCACGCTTGGAGGCCTCGGTGCGGATGAGCACCTTCTTGAGGTTGAGGACGATTTCCGTGACGTCCTCGACCACGCCCTCGATGGGCTGGAATTCGTGCTGCACGCCCTCGATGGTCACCGAGGAGATGGCGGCCCCTTCAATGGAGCTCAGCAGGATGCGGCGGAGGGAGTTGCCGATGGTGTGACCGAAGCCGGTTTCGAAGGGCTCGGCGACGTAACGGGCGTAGGTGGGCGTCTCCGAGGACTTGTCCTTGGAGAGAGACTTGGGTTTCTGGAACTGTCCGAGGCGCTTAGGCATGGCGTGTGTCCGGTTGTTGAGGGGTTGGTCGGGATCAGCGGCTGTAAAACTCGACGATGATCTGGACGTTGACGTCGGAGGGGAGCTCCTCCTTGGCGGGCTCACGGACGATCTGTCCGCTGAGCTGCTCGGGAAGCACGACAAGCCAAGCCGGGGCGGTGCGGCCCTGGCCCTCCTCCACGGCGCGGGTGGCGAGCTGCTTGGAGGAGGTGCGGTCACGGACCTCGACCTTGGCGCCCGGACGCACGGCGTAGCTGGGGACGTCCACCTTGTGTCCGTCGACGCGGATGTGACCGTGGGCGACGAGCTGGCGCGCGGCGGAGCGGGAATTGGCGAAGCCGAGCTTGTAGACGACGTTGTCGAGACGGGTCTCGAGGATGCGGAGGAAGTTGTCACCGGCGACACCGCCCATGCGCTTGGCGCGCTCGAAGCACAGGCGGAACTGCTTCTCGGTAAGTCCGTACATCATACGGAGCTTCTGCTTCTCATTGAGGCCCACGCCGTACTCGGAGACCTTGCGGCGGGTGGTCTTCCCGTGGATGCCGGGAGGATAAGGGCGACGCTCCTCACCCTTGGAGATGGTAAAGATGTTCTGACCGAAGCGTCGGTTCAGCTTCGTGGTGGGACCGGTGTAGCGCGACATGGCGTGTGTTCAGTAGGTTGCTTGGTTTGGCGGATTGGGAGTTCCCGCCCGGTTTGCCATGGCCGGACGGTGATGCGGAAAGGCGAAAATCCTCAGACGCGGCGACGCTTGGGGGGGCGGCAGCCGTTGTGAGGGATGGGGGTGGCGTCGACGATCGAAGTGACGTTGAGGCCGAGGACCTGAAGGGCACGGATGGCGCTGTCGCGACCCATGCCGGGCCCCTTGACGCGGACAGAGACGTCCCTCAGTCCGTGAGCCATGGCCTGCTTGGCGGCCTCCTGGCAGACGACCTGGGCGGCGTAGGCGGTGGACTTGCGGGAGCCGCGAAACTGGTGACGGCCGGCGCTGCCCCAGGAAATCACGTTGCCGCTGGCGTCGGTGATGGTGACCTTGGTGTTGTTGAAGGTGGCCAGGATGTGACAGACGCCGGTGGTGATATTCTTGGAGCCTTTGGCGCGGCGAATCTTGATCTCACCGACCTCCTCGCCGAGGAGCTCCTTAGCGGTGATTTCCTTGCGTTCGGCGGAAGCTTCGGCGGCGGGGGCGGCGGCCGGAGCGGCCTCGGCAGGAGCCTGGGCGGCGGGGGCGGCGGCTTCGGCCTTGGGCTTGCGGGCCTTGGGGGTCTTGGGGGCTTCCTCGCTCATCGTTCGTCAGGGGGCGGGTGTCACTTGGCGTCGACCGGTGCGGCGACGCCGACAGTCTTGCGCTTGCCCTTGCGGGTGCGGGCGTTGGTGCGGGTGCGCTGGCCGCGCACGGGGAGACCGCGGAAGTGACGCAGGCCGCGGTAGCACTTGATGGCCTGAAGACGCTTGAGGTTCTGACCGATTTCGCGACGCAGGTCGCCTTCGCACATGTAGCCCATGCGGACGATGTACTCGACAATCTTGTTGAGCTGCTCCTCAGAAAGGCTCTGGGCGCGCATGGCCGAATCGAAGCCGAGGGCTTCGCAGATTTCGGCGGCGCGGCGGGGACCGATGCCATAGATGTAGCGGAGAGAAATCTCCACTTTCTTGTTGTTGGGAATGTCGACGCCGAGGATTCGAGGCATGGTCTACGGGCAGTTAGGAAGGAGGGAAAGAGGTCGAAACGTGAAGGTTCCCAGGCGCTTTGGAAGCAAAAAATGCGGTCAAGGCAGGGTAAGTATCTCGGGGCCTTCCTCGGTCACCAGGACGGTGTGTTCAAAATGGGCCGAAGGCTTGCCGTCGGCGGTCCGGGCGGTCCATCCATCCGACGCCATCACGATCTTGTGGGTACCCAGATTGACCATGGGTTCTATAGCCAAAGTCATGCCAGACAACAATTTAGGTCCAGAACCTGCCTTACCAAAATTAGGAATCTGGGGTTCTTCATGCATTTTACGACCCACCCCATGGCCGACGAAGTCGCGTACGATGCCGTACCCCCCGGGGGTTAGCACGGACTGAATGGCGGATGATATGTCCCCCACCCTGTTGCCAGCCCGGGCGGCGGCGATACCCGCCAACAAAGCCCTCTCGGTGTCCTGACAAAGCCTGCGGGCGGCCGGTGCAACCCCCCCCACGAGGACCGTGCGGGCGTTGTCACCGATGAAGCCTTCGCGCCGCACCACCACGTCGAGGGAGACCAGGTCGCCCTCGCAGATCACCCTGGAGGCGGACCCGATGCCGTGGACGACCTCATCGTTGACTGAGACGCAGATGTGACCCGGGTAGGTGAGCCGGTTGACGACGTAGCCGTGACAGGCGCTCTCGCAGCCGTGTCGGAGCATGAGGCCCTTGGCGGCCTGATCGAGGCCAGCGGTGGTCACTCCAGGCACGACGAGCGTACAAAGGTCGCGTAGGACGCGCGCGGCGGCGGCGCACGCGGCGCGCATGCCACCCAGCTCCTCCGTCGACTTCAGGTCGATCATCCCCTTGGGAAGGTCAGGGGGCGAAGGGGCCCCAGTGGTTCAGCCCCCAGGCGACCGCTCCGAGGATGAACAGCAGCAGGCAGACCTTCTCGAGCGAACCGAGCGCGGAAGCCTCGCCCTCGGCGCGGAGGCCGGGAGGGGGGACGGGCACGCCGCCGATGCGCCCCTTCTTGAGGAAGCCTTCATAGTTGCGCTGCAGGAGGTAGGTCTCGACCTGGCGCATCGTGTCGAGCATCACGCCAACCGTGATGAGGCCGCCGGTGCCGCCGAGGAAGGAGGCGAGGCGCATCGGGAAGCCGAGATTGAGGATGAAGAAGTCGGGCATCAGCGCGATGACGAGGAGGAACAGCGAGCCCGCGAGGGTCAGGCGCGTCATCACGAAGTCGAGGAACTGCGCAGTGTGCTCGCCGGGACGTACGCCGAGGATGTAGCCGTTATTCTTCTTGAGGTCGTCCGCAATCTGGACCGGACGGAACATGATGGAGATCCAGAAGTAGCTGAAGCCGAAGATTAGCACCGAATAGACAGTATAATAGAAGACGTTGCTACGGGTGAAGAGGTCGGCCCAGCCGTGCAGAAAGTCGAGCGTCGGCGAGAGCGTGCTCAGCGGGTTGAGCAGCATGGGCGGGAAGCTCATGATGGCGCCGGCGAAGATCACGGGCATCACGCCGGCGTAGTTCACCTTGAGCGGCAGGTAGTTGGTCTGGGCGCCGTACATCTTCCGTCCCACCATGCGCTGGGCGTACTGGATGGGAATCTTACGGACGGCCTGATTGATGGCGACCATCGCGGCGGTGACGACGACGAAGAGCAGCAGCATGCCGACGGCCTTCTCCCAGCCGTTGGAGGAGGCGGCGGCCGCCCCGACCTTGCCGCCGAAGGCGAGGCTGGCGAAGGAGGTGATGGCGCCGGGGATGTCGGCCAGGATGCCGATGGTGATGAGCAGCGAGGTTCCGTTACCGATGCCGCGCTGGGTGATCTGCTCCCCGAGCCAGAGCATGACAATCGCTCCGGAGGTGAGCAGGCAGACGCCGAGGCAGACGAAGAGCGTCTTGCTCTCCATCACCACGATGGTGCCGCGGAAATCCCCGAGGTCGAGGGCCTGTCCGACCTGCTGCGGATTGCAGAAGGCCCCGAGCAGCAGCGCGGACTGGATGACCGCGATGAGGATGGTGAGGTAGCGGGAGTACTGGGCCACCTTCTGTCGGCCGACCTCGCCCTCCTGCTGGAGGCGGGCGATGGAAGGCACGACCGCCGACATCAACTGCATGATGATCGAGGCGCTGATGTAGGGCATGATGCCGAGCGAGAAGATCGCACCCTTGAGCAGCGCCCCGCCGGTGAACATGTTGTACATCGCCACCACGCCGCCGGTGGCTTTGTCGGCCATGGAGGAGTAGTAGTCGACGATGTCCTTAGGGTCGATGCCCGGAAGGGGGATGTTCGCGCCGATGCGGGCGACGAATACCAGGGCCACGGTCGCGATTAGGCGGGCCCGGAGCTCGGGAATCCTCCAGCAGTTGGCGAAGGCCGAGAGCATCGGGGCTCCGTCAGGTCACTTGGCCTCGGCCTGCGCGGCGAGGAGCACGGCCTTGCCGCCGGCCGCCTCAATCTTGGCCTTAGCGGAAGCCGAGAAAGCGTGGGCGGAAACGGTGACGGCGCGGGACAGGTCGCCAGCGGCGAGCACCTTGAGGGGGCGGTCGGCGGCGCGGATGACTCCGGCAGCGGCCAGCTCGGCGGGACCGAAGGCCTTGCCCTCGAGCTCCTGGAAGTCACGGACGTTGACCACGGCGAATTCGACGCGGTTGACGTTGCGGAAGCCGCGGTGCGGGAGGCGGCGGTAGAGGGGCATCTGGCCGCCTTCAAAGCCGGGGCGATGTCCGCCACCGGAACGGGCCTTCATGCCCTTGTGTCCGCGGCCGGACGTCTTGCCGTGTCCGGAACCGCGACCGCGGCCGAGCACCTTGTGGCGATGGGTGGAGCCCTTGATGGCGGGCAGGGAGTGGAGCTTCATGACGTGTTTTCCGCTCAGGCGCGGAGGTTCTTGATCTGTTCGAGGGTGCGGAGCTTGGACAGTCCGTCGAGGGTCGCCTTGACGACGGCCTGCGGATTGTTGGAGCCCATGGACTTGGAGAGCACGTCCTTGTAGCCAGCCACCTCGAGCACGGCGCGCACGCCGCCGCCCGCAATGAGGCCGGTGCCGGGCGCGGCGGGACGGAGCATCACGACTCCGCCGTCAGCGTAGCCGACGACTTCGTGCGGGATGGTGTTTCCGCGGAGGTTAACGAGGACGAACGCACGGTGCGCGCGGTCGGTTCCCTTGCGGATTGCGTCAGGGACTTCCTTGGCCTTGCCGTAGCCGACGCCGACGCGGCCCTTGCCGTCACCGGCGACCACGAGGGCGGCGAAGTTGAAGCGGCGTCCGCCCTTCACGACCTTGGAGCAGCGGTTGATGTGGACGACCTTGTCGTTGTACTCGGAAGGGGTCGCGTCGCGGTTGTCGCGACGGGGACCGCGAGGTCCGCGGGGACCGCCGGGGCCGCTGGGGCCGCTGGGGCCGCTGCGACGGGGACCGCGACGGTCGCCGGAAGGGCTTTCGGAGTTGGCGGGCGCCGCCGGAGCGGCGTTGGGGGTGGCTTCGCTCATGAAGTGCTCAGAAGTTGAGTCCGGCCTTGCGGGCGGCGTCGGCGAAGGACTTGACGGCGCCGTGGTAACGGCGGCCGGCCCGGTCAAAGACGACGGCGGTGACGCCGGCGGCCTTGGCCTTGGCTCCGAACGCCTCGCCGAAGACGGCGGCTCCGGCCACGTTGGGGCGGAGCTTCTTGGTGCGGAGGTCCTTGGAGGTGGTGGAGAGGGCGGCCACGGTCACGCCGCGGTCGTCGTCGATGGCCTGAGCGTACAGGTGCAGGTGCGTCAGCTTCAGGGCCAGGCGGGGACGCTCGGCGGTGCCACGGACGGACTTGCGGATGCGCCAGCGGCGCTTCTGAGCCAGGAGATTCTTCTTCTGCAGTTTCATCGTGAATGTCAGGCGGCGCTCAGGCCGTCTTCTTGCCCTCCTTGCGGCGGACGTACTCGCCCTCGACCCTCACGCCCTTGCCCTTGTAGGGCTCGACGGGCTTGTAGAGCTTGATCGAGGAGGCCACTTGGCCGACCATGTGTCGGTCGGCGCCGGAGATGACGAGCTTGGTGCCGTCGGTGACCTCGACCTTCACGCCCTCGGGGAGGGTGTACTGGATGGGATGGGAATAGCCCAGCGAGAGGTCCAGGACCTTGCCCTTGAGCGCGGCCTTGAAGCCGACGCCTTCGATGAGGAGGGTCTTGGAGTAGCCGGTGGCGACGCCCTCGACCATGTTGCGGACGATGGCGCGCACGGTGCCGTGGAGGGCGCTGGCGGACTGGTCCGCGGTAAGGTCGGAGACGTTGACGACGGCGCCGTTGACGACGACGCCGATCTCGGATGGAAAGGGCTTGCTCAGCTTGCCCTTGGGGCCCTCGACGTTGACGACGTTTCCGGCCACGGAGACCTTGACGCCGGGGAGAATGTTGACGGGCTGCTTGCCGATGCGGCTCATGGGTGCGGTGCGCGATTGGGTTACCAGACCTTGGCAAGGAGCTCGCCGCCCACCTTCTTCTGGCGGGCCTCGGAGTCGGTCATGACGCCGCGGGAGGTGGTGAGGATGGAGACGCCCATGCCACCGATGACCTTGGGCACGGCGGTGTAGCCAGCGTAGACGCGGCGACCAGGCTTCGAGACGCGCTCGATGCTGGTGATGGCGGGCACGCCGGCGACGTACTTGAGGGTGAGCTCGAGGACGGGAAGTCCGTCGCGTTCGGCCTTACGGAAGTCGGTGATGAAGCCGGACTGCTTGAGGATGCCGGCCACGCCTTCGCGGAGACGGGACCACTGCACGGTCACGGTCGTCTTGGACGCCTGGGAGGCGTTGCGGAGGGAGGTCAGGAAATCCCCGATGGTGTCGGTGGAGGCGGACATATCTTGCTGGGTCTGAGGGGTTACCAGGAGGCCTTGGTGACTCCAGGGATCTGGCCGCCGAGCGCGAGCTCGCGGAAGGTGATGCGGGAGAGGCCGAACTTGCGGATGAACGCGCGGGGACGGCCCGAGATGGAACAGCGGTTCTTGTGGCGCACGCGCGAGGAGTTGCGCGGGAGCTTGGCGAGGCGACGCTGGGCGTCGTAGAAGGCCTCCTCCGACGCGTTGGGGTCGGAGAGGATCTTCTTCAGTTCGGCGCGCTTGGCGGCGTACTTCTTGACGAGACGGTCACGCTTAAGGGCGCGCTGGATGACGGACTTCTTGGCCATGCTGGTATGAAGGATCGGGGGCTCAGGCCTTGGCGGCGGCCTCGGCCGTGGAGGCCGCGGCGGTGGTACGGCGGAAGGGCATGCCGAGCAGGCGGAGCAGTTCGCGTCCTTCCTCATCGCTCTGGGCGGAAGTGACGATGACGACGTCGAGGCCGATGTTGGAACGCTGGGATCCGTCGGCTTGGGTCTCGGGGAAGATGGTGTGGTCGGCGATGCCGAGCGAGTAGTTGCCGCGGCCGTCGAGGCGGTTGGAGGTGCCGCGGAAGTCGCGGATCATCGGCAGGGCCACCGCGGTGAGACGCAGGAGGAACTCCCACATGCGGGCTCCGCGCAGGGTCACCATGCAGCCGAGGGGCATGCCCTGGCGCACCTTGAAGTTCGCGACGGACTTGGCCGCCTTGGTGATGACGGGCTTTTGGCCGGAAAGCTTGGTGAGCTCCTTGACGACCTCGGCGATGTGGCCCTTGTCAGCCTCGGCCTTGAAGGCGGAGTTGAGGACGATCTTCTTGAGGCCGGGCACTTCGTGCACGTTCTTGTAACCGCGGCTCTGGCGGAGCTCGGGGACGACCTTCTCGAGGTAATGCTTCTTAAGGTAGGGGACGTTCTGGGACATCAGGGAAGTTCTCTCGGGTGGTTTCGACGGGGTCACTTGCGCGCCGACCCCTTGGCGCGGCGGGCGTCGAAGAGCGACGCGAGCATGACGTTGGAACGGTGGATGGGGGCCTCACGCTCGGTGATGCCACCCTGCCCGTCCTGAGTGCGCTTGAGGTGGCGCTTCACGAGGTTGAGCCCCTCCACGACGACGCGCTCGTCGGTGCGGTCGTAGGAGGTAACTTTGCCGCGGCGACCCTTTTCGGCGCCAGCGATGACGACGATCTCGTCGCCCTTCTTGATGTCGGTCTTGGCCATGTTTAGAGGACCTCGGGGGCGAGGGAGATAATCTTCATGAAGTTCTTGCCGCGGAGCTCGCGGGCGACAGGCCCGAAGATGCGGGTGCCCTTCGGATTGCCGTTGTCGTCGAGGATGACGACGGCGTTGGTGTCAAAGCGGAGGTAGCTGCCGTCGTTGCGACGGATGGGGGCGACGGTGCGCACGATGACGGCGCGGCACACGGAGCCCTTCTTGACCTGGGCATCGGGGGTGGAGTCCTTGACAGAGCAGATGATGACGTCGCCGATACCGGCGGTGTCGGTCATCTGTCCGAGGCGACGGATCATCCGCACCTTGCGGGCCCCGGTGTTGTCGGCCACTTCGAGCCGTGAAAGCATCTGGATCATGACGGTGGCTCCTGGTCTCGGATCATTCGTCGACCGACTGGGCGGCGATCTTGGCGGCCTGGACGACGCGGATGACGCGCCAGCGCTTCAGCTTGGAGAGCGGACGCGTCTCCATAATCTCGACGCGGTCTCCAGCCTTGCACTCGTTCTTCTCGTCGTGGGCGTGCAGCACGGTGCGTCGCTTGACCTCCTTGCCGTAGACGGGATGCGGCACGGTGTACTGGTAAGCAATCTTGACGGTCTTGTCGCCGGAACGTGAGGCGACGACCCCCTGGAGGGTCTTGCGGTTGGAGCGGGTCACGGACATCGGGAAAAGGGTCTGGGTCACTTTTTGTCGGCCTGGCCGAGGACGGTCAGGCAGCGGGCGACCTCGCGGCGGAGGGTGCGGAAACGGGCGGGATTCTCGACCGCGCCGGTCGCCTTCTTGAGGCGGAGGCTGAGGAGCTCCTCGCGGGCCTCGCGCACGCGCTTCTGAAGCTCAGCGGCCACCAGGGGGCGGAGGGCCGAAGCGGCGGAGGGCTTGTCTTTACGGTCGTTGGGCATCGGGAAAAGGGGTCAGTTATGGGCGGCGGACGCGTCGTTCATCAATACTTTTCGAGCTCCTCGCGGGCCACGAAGCGGCAGCGGACCTGCAGCTTGGTGTCCGCCAGGCGCATGGCCTCACGGGCGACGCTGAGGGGGACACCGGCGACCTCGAAGAGCATGGTACCGGGTTTGATGACGGAGACGTAGAACTCGACGCTTCCCTTGCCCGAGCCCATGCGGACTTCGGCGGGTTTCTTGGTCACCGGGGTGTGGGGGAAGATGCGCATCCACACCTTGCCCTTGCGCTTAAGGGAGCGGGAGATGGCGATGCGCGCAGCCTCAATCTGGTTGGCGGGGATCCGGGCGCGGTCCAGGGACTGGATGCCGAAGTCACCGAAGGCGAGGGTGTTGCAGGCCGTGGCGTTGCCACGGATCTTGCCCTTGCGGTGCTTGCGCCACTTGGTGCGGCTGGGTTGAAGGTTGGCCATGTGCGGGTCTCGGGTCAGGGTTGGCTTTCGGAGGGGATCAGAACTCGGAGTCCTTGGAGCAGATCCAGCACTTGATGCCGACCTTGCCGGCTAGGGTGCGGGCTTCGGTGAAGCCGTAGTCGATGTTCTCGCGGAGGGTGTGGAGCGGGACGCGACCGACGCGGGCGGACTCCACGCGGGCGATCTCGGCGCCGCCGAGACGACCGCCAAGGCGGATGCGGATGCCGTCGGCGCCGTTGGTCATGGTGGTCTGGACGGCCTTCTTCATGGCGCGTCGGAAGGAGATGCGTCGCTCGAGCTGCAGGGCGATGTTCTCGGCGACGAGCTGGGCCACGAGGTCGGGGCGCTTCACTTCGTTCACCTCGAGGATGACGTCGTCGACACGGGCCTTGCCGGCGACCTTTTGGATCTCCTCGCGGAGCTTCTTGAGCTCATCGCCCTTGCGGCCGATGACGACGCCAGGGCGGGCGGTCCAGATGCGGACGCGAACCTTCTGGCCGGCGCGCTCGATGTAGATGCGAGGCACCGCCGCCTGGCGGAGCTTCTCCTTGAGGAACTCGCGAATGCGGTAGTCCTCCAGGATGTTGGCGGGGAAGTCGCGCTTGGTGGCGAACCAGCGGGACTCCCAGTTGCGGCGGACGGCGAGTCGGAAGCCGGTCGGATTTACTTTCTGGCCCATGGTAAGAGGTGTGCGAGGATTACTTGGTGGCTGATCCGAGGGCCACGCGCACGTGACTCAGGGACTTGTGGATGGGGTGCGCCGAACCGCGGGCGGCCGGCATCGAACGCTTGATGACAGGCCCCTGGTTGACGGTGGCGGAGACGACAATGAGCTCGCTGCTCGAGAGGTTATGGTTGTTCTCGGCGTTGGCGATGGCGCTCGCAAGGGTCTTGCCCAGGATGCGGGCGGACTTGCGGGGGATGAAACGAAGGAGCTGCACGGCCTCCTCGGCGGGCAGGCCCTGGATCTGGCGCGCGACTTCGCGCACCTTCTGGGGCGACATGCGGGCGAAACGGGTGGTGGCGTGGACTTGGGCGGACATGACTTGTGTGAAAGCTTCGGGGTTCAGAGACGGGGATTGACGCGCACGGAGACAAGGTCCCCGGCTGAGACGGAGACGCCGGGGGCGAGCTCGAGCACGAGGGCGACGGATCGGGCGCGGACCGATTCGGCGACGATGACGGACCCGAGCGGGGCGCCCGCACGGGAGAGGGTGCAGACGGCGCCGGGGCGAAGGCCGCGGGCATAGCCTCCGTCCAGGACCAGGAGGTCCGCGGAGGAGCCGGGGACGACGGAGGCCACGAGAGCACGGCCGTCGGACTCCGCCGGTGCCAGAACGCGCGTCTCCGCGCCGGTCGCGGAGGCGACGGCGAGGAGGCAGGCGGTGGTGAGGACGGAGCGCACGGGGATTACTGTACCTCCTTGCGGGAGGGCTGGGTGTGCTGGCGGAAGGTGCGGGTGGGCGAGAACTCGCCCAGCTTGTGCCCGACCATGTTCTCGGTGACGTACACCGAGACGAAAGCCTTGCCGTTGTGCACCTCGAGATTCACGCCGATGAAGTCGGGGGTGACGGTCGAGCGACGGGACCAAGTCTTGATGGGCTTGCGGCTGTTCGCCTTCTGGGCGGCCTGGACCTTGTCGAGCAGGTGGGCGTCGACGAAGAATCCTTTCTTGCGGGAGCGTGCCATGTTGCGTGGTGGCTGGAGGGGTTAGACCTGCTTCACCTTCCGGCCGTTGCGGCGGACGATGATCTGGTTGTTGGAAGGCTTGGCCTTGATGCGCGTCGGGAAGCCCTTCGCGAGCTGGCCCCACGGGGACTTGAGCTGCTGGCGTCCGCCGCCGCCTTTCTTCTTGCCGCCGCCGCCGCCGTTGGGGTGGTCGACGGGGTTCATGGTCATGCCGCGCTGGCGGGGACGGAGGCCCTTCCAGCGGTTGCGACCAGCCTTGCCCTGGCTGGCGTTGTGGTGGTCGACGTTGCCGACGACGCCCACGGTGGCGCGGCAGTCGGCGTTCAGATAGCGCTGCTCGCCGGAAGGCATGCGCAAGATAGCGCGTTCAGCCTCGATGCCGAGGAGCTGGGCGAAGCCGCCGGCGCTGCGGGCGAGCTGGCCTCCCTTGCCGGGCTCCAACTCGATGCAGTGGATGAAGGTGGCGGGGGGGATCAGGCGTAGCGGCAGGGAGAGTCCGGGCGTGAGCTGCTCCTGAGCGGTGTTGGTGCTGACGACCTTGTCGCCGACCTTGAGGCCGTCTGGCGCCAGGATGTAGGCGATGGACTTGTCGGCGTACTCGAGCAGAGCGAGGTGCGCGGTGCGATTAGGATCGTACTCGAGACGGGTCACGGTGGCGACCTCATCGATGCGGTCGCGACGGAAGTCGACGCGACGGTAGAGCTTCTTGTGGCCTCCGCCGCGGCGCCGCGAGGTGATGCGTCCGTAGCAGTTGCGGCCGCGGGCGCGTTGGTTGCTCTCCGTGAGGGAGCGCTCAGGACGGCCCTCGTGGAGGCCCTCGGTCTTCACGCGGACCAGGAAACGCTGGCCGGGGGTGACCGGACGATGGGTGATGAGAGGCATGGGAGTGAGGTCCGGCTGGATCAGGCGAGGGTGATGACTTCGCCCTTCTTGAGGGTCACGATGGCGCGACGGGAGGGCGTCTCGGTGTAGATGGCGCCTCCGCCGAGGCGGCTGCGGCGCACCTTGCCCTTGCGGACGAGGACGTTGACCTTCTCGACGGTGACCTTGAAGGCGGCCTCGACGGCGGCCTTGATCTGGCGGCGGTCGGCGCCCGGGAGCACCTCGAAGACGTACTTGTTGGCCTCGGAGAGGCCAGAGGCCTTCTCGGTGAGAATCGGGCGGCTGATGATTTCGGAAGCGGGCTTCATGACGGTGCGTCTCAGTTCTTGGCGCGCTCGAGGACCTTCTGGAGTCCGGACTCGGAGATCAGCACGCGGGGCGTGCGGACGAGGTCGAGGGCGTTGAGGTTGGCGGAGTTGGAGAAAACGGCGCGTCCGACGTTGCGGCTGGCGCGGAGCACGGGCTCGGACCAGGCGCTGTCGACGACGAGCAGGCGGCGTCCTTCGGGGCTCACGTTGCTCAGGACCTTGGCGAACAGACGGGTCTTGGGCTGGGCGACCTCGAACTTCTCGATGACCGAGAGTCCGCCGTCCTTGGCGAGTTCGAAGAGGGCGCGGGCCAGCGCGATGCGACGGGCCTTGGCGGTGATGGTCTTGGACCAGTCGCGAGGACGGGGACCGAAGACGATGCCGCCCTTGTAAAGCTGGGGGGCGCGCTTGTCGCCGTGACGGGAGCCGCCGGAGCCCTTCTGCGGCAGAATCTTCTTACCGGAACCGGCGACTTCGCCGTAGTCCTTGGTCTTGGAAGTGCCCTGGCGCTTGTTGGCTTGGTAGGAGACGACGACCTGCTTGAGCAGGGCGACGCCCTTGCTTCCTTCAAAGGCGGGGATGTCGAACTCCTTCTCGGTGAAGGCGGAGCCGTCGGGCTTGTAGACTTTGAGCTTCATTTTGCTTCGGATGGCTGGGCGGTTCACTTGACGATGGCCTTCTTGGCCGGGCGGACGACGACGAGCTCGCCGTTGGCGCCGGGGAAGCTGCCCTTGACGAGGAGGAGGTTCTTCTCGGCAAGCACCTGCACGACGCGGAGGTTCTG
The DNA here is from genome assembly GCA_016871415.1 of Verrucomicrobiota bacterium. GTDB lineage: Bacteria > Verrucomicrobiota > Verrucomicrobiia > Opitutales > UBA953 > UBA953. The sequence continues at coordinate 61,425 of VHDL01000003.1, read as the reverse complement.
GGCGGTGCGGCGCACGTCGCCCATGTGACCGGGCATGCGCTTTCCCTTGAAGACGTGACCCGGGGTCTGACGCATGCCGATCGAGCCCGAGCGGCGGTGCATCATGTGACCGTGGGAGTCGGGCTGGCCGGACATGTTGTGGCGCTTCATGACGCCCTGGAAGCCGCGGCCCTTGACGGTGCCGATGACGTCGACGAGCTGCCCGGGGGCGAACTTCTCGACGGTGATGATGTCGCCCACCTTGGCCTCCACGGTGCCGTTCTGGCGGATCTCATGGAGATGGCTGTGGGCGGCGACGCCGGCCTTGCGGAGGTGGCCCATCTCCCCGTTGGAGACGCGGCTCTCCTTCTGGGCGCCGAAGGCGATCTGGACGGCGTGGTAGCCGTCCTTCTCCTGCGTCTTAACCTGGGTCACTGGGCAGGGGCCCGCCTGGATGACGGTCACGGGCACGAGGACGTTGTCCCCGTCGTAGACCTGGGTCATGCCGATTTTCTTACCAAGTAGCTGGTGCTTCATTTTCTAAGAGGCAGGTGGCCGGTGAGGCCGTTTGGTCATCGCTGACCTGCGTTAGGGATGGGTGTCCTTGCGGAGACTTCTTCCTGATGCGGGGCGCGAGGCCTGCGTTGGGTTGGAGGTTGGTCGGAGGGTGGAGGTTAGACGGTGATGCTGATGTCGACGCCAGAGGGCATGTTCAGCTTCTTCAGTTCGTCGACGGTCTGGGAGTTGGGCTCTTGGATCACGATCAGCCGCTTGTGGGTGCGGATCTCGAACTGGTCCATCGACTTCTTGTCGACGTGGGGCGAACGATTGACGGTCAGGCGCTGGATCACGACCGGCAGCGGCACGGGTCCGGAGACCTGCGCGCCGGTGCGCTTGGCGGTGTCGACGATCTCATTGGCCGACTGATCGATCATGCGATAGTCGAAGCCTTTGAGCTTGATGCGGATTTTGGGGATGCGGGCCATCGGGAAGGGTCTCGGGTTCAGGTGCGGGCAGGGGCGCGGGAGGAGGTCTCGACCACCTGCTTGAGGATGTTGGCCGGCACCTGGGCGAAGTTGCTGGGCTCCATGGTGTAGGAGGCGCGGCCCTTCGAGAGGGAGCGCACGTCGGTGGCGTAGCCGAACATCTCGGCGAGAGGGACGAGGGCGTTGATGTTGCAGGCGCCGTTCTTGGTCTCCATGCCCTGGATCTGTCCGCGGCGGCGGTTGAGGTCGCCCATGATGTCACCCTGGTACTCCTCGGGGGTCACGACTTCGACCTTCATGATGGGCTCGAGCAGGATGGGCTTGGCGTCCTTCATGGCCTCCTTGAAGGCGAAGATGCCGGCCATCTTGAAGGCCATTTCGTTCGAGTCGACCTCGTGGAAGGAGCCGAAGACGATGCGGGCGGTGAAGTCGATCACCGGGTAGCCGGCAACGACGCCGTTGTTGGCCGCCTCGAGGATACCTTCGGTAGTCGGCTTGATGTACTCCTTGGGGATGACGCCGCCGACGATTTCGTTGACGACCTCTTGACCCTTGCCGGTGTTCGGCTCGAGCTTGATCTCAGCGTGGCCGTACTGGCCGCGTCCGCCGGACTGGCGGATGAACTTGCCCACGCCCTCGGAGGCCATGGTGATGGACTCGCGGTAGGAGATCTGGGGCTTGCCGGACTTGGCCTCGACCTTGAATTCGCGCTTGAGGCGGTCGACGATGATTTCGAGGTGCAGCTCGCCCATGCCGGAGATGATGGTCTGTCCGGTCTCGGGGTTGGTGGATAGGCGGAAGGTCGGATCCTCCTGCGCGAGGCGCTGGAGACCGATGCCCAAGCGTTCCTGGTCGGCCTTCGAATTGGGCTCGATGGACATCGAGATCACCGGATCGGCGAAGGTCGGGGGCTCGAGGACGAGGTCGTCCTCCAGGGTGAGGGTGTCGCCGGTGACGACGTCCTTGGGTCCGACGACGGCGCAGATGTCGCCGGAGTAGGCGATGTCGATCTCCTCGCGGTCCATGGCGCGGAGCAGCAGGAGTCGCGAGATGCGCTCATTGCGGCGGGTGCGGGGGTTGTAAAGGGAGTCGCCTTTCTTGAGCTGGCCGCGGTAGACGCGGAAGAACACCAGCTGCCCGACGAACGGGTCGGACCAGAGCTTGAAGCAGAGGCCGGTGACCTTGGAGGCGTCGTCCGCGGCGATCTTGATCTCGGTGTCTCCATCATCCTTGAAGGCGCGGATGGAGGAGGTCTCGTCAATCGGTGAGGGCAGGCAGTCCACCACGCAGTCGAGGAGCATCTGGACTCCCTTGTTCTTGAAGGCCGAGCCGGGGATTACGCCGATGAAGTTCATCGACAGGGTGGCCTTGCGGACGCCGGTGCGGATCTCGTCGACGCTGACCTCCTGGCCGTCGAGGTACTTAGCGGCGAGGGCGTCGTCGAAGTCAGCGAGGGCCTCGATCAGGCCGTCGCGCCACTTCTTGGCCTCGTCTTTCTGATTGGCGGGGATGTCGACCTGGTTGAACTTCATGCCCTTCGGGTCGGACTCGTCGTAGAGGTAGGCGACGTTCTTGACGAGGTCGATGAGGCCCTTGAAGGCCTCGCCCTGGCCAATCGGGATGTAAAGGGGGTGGGCGTTGCCCTTGAGCTTCTGGCGGATGTCGTCGATGGCTCCGAAGAAGTCTGCGCCGGTGCGGTCCATCTTGTTGACGAACGCGACGCGGGGCACGCTGTATTTGTTCATCTGGCGCCAGACCGTCTCGGACTGGGGCTGCACGCCAGCCACGGCGCAGAAGACGGCGACGGCGCCATCAAGGACGCGGAGCGAGCGCTCCACCTCGGCCGTGAAGTCCACGTGACCGGGGGTGTCGATGATGTTGATGCGGTGGTCGATGCCGGCGAAATGACCTTCCTTGGTCTTCCAGCCGGCGGAGATTGCCGCCGCGGTGATGGTGATGCCGCGCTCGCGCTCCTGCTCCATCCAGTCGGTGGTGGCGGTGCCGTCGTGCACTTCGCCCATCTTGTGCACCACGCCGGTGTAGAAGAGGATGCGCTCGGTCGTGGTGGTCTTGCCCGCGTCGATGTGCGCGGCGATGCCGATGTTGCGCGTGTGCTCCAGGGGGAACTTGCGGTTCGCCGAATTGAGCTTGGAAAGGGGGGCGGACATGGACAGAACCTCGAGACGGACCTTGCGGACGGACGGAGATTACCAGCGCAGGTGGGCGAAGGCGCGATTGGCCTGCGCCATCTTGTGGGTCTCCTCGCGCTTCTTCACCACGTTGCCGGTGTTGTTGTAGGCGTCGACGACCTCGGCAGCGAGGGCCTCAGACATCGGGGATCCCTTGCGGGCGGTGGCGGCGGCCACGACCCAGCGGAGGGCGATGCTGTTCTGACGCTCGTGGCTGACCTCGACGGGCACCTGGTAGGTGGCTCCGCCGACGCGGCGGCTCTTCACCTCGAGCTTGGGGCGGCAGTTCTCCAGGGCGCCGAGGAGAAGCTCCACGGGGTTACCCTTCATGAGCTTCTCGCTGACCTTCTCGATTGCGCCGTAGACGATGGCCTGGGCGACGGACTTCTTGCCGGACTTCATCACGATGTTGATGAGCTGGCTGACGAGGGCGCTGCCGTAACGGGCGTCAGGGAGATGGACGCGCTTGGCTGCTTTGCGACGACGGGACATGGCGGACCAGATTGAGGGGGACGGGGTTCAAGCCTTCTTTTCCTTGGGACGCTTCACGCCATACTTGGAGCGGGAGCGGCGGCGCTTCTCGACGCCAGAGCAGTCCAGGGGGCCCCGGACGATGTGGTAACGGACGCCGGGAAGGTCCTTCACACGGCCGCCGCGGACGAGCACCACGGAGTGCTCCTGCAGCTTGTGGCCTTCGTCAGGAATGTAGGAGATGACCTCCTGGCCGTTGGTGAGACGCACCTTGGCGACCTTGCGCTGGGCGGAATTCGGCTTCTTGGGGGTGCGGATCATCACCTGCACGCAGACGCCCCGACGGAACGGAGAATTGTTGAGGGCCGGAGACTTCGACTTGGTCTTCGGCTTGATGCGCGGGTTGCGCACGAGCTGGTTGATGGTGGGCATGGACCTCGGTTAAATAGGGAAAAGGGCGTTTGGGCATACAAACGAGAGCCCCTCATGCAAGAGGAATCTTGGGCTTTTTAAGGTTTCTTTACTCGGGGCAGCATTGCCGCCGGGAATGGCATTTTGGGCGGGACAACCACGGGAGCTCCTCCAAGATAAACGCCCCATGATAAAAGGGTCCGGCTTTAGCGTTGCTCTGACTCTGCTCGGGCTCATGTCACCCTCTTGGGCCTCGGGACAGGCTAAGACCCCTTCACCGGGCACCCCGCCGGCCCCCCAAAAGGTGGAAAATGCCCAAAAAGTGGAGGATTCTGACGCTGAAGTCATTCTCTTGGCCGGCCTTCCGGCTGGCAAATCAGAAGCCGAAATAACCAGCTACGCCCGGCGTACTTACCTGTTCACGGATTTGATTCTTGATCCGGGCCTCCAACAAATGACTCGCATGGCGCTCACCAGAATCGAAGAAAATCCAAAGAAATCCGAGGCGATCAAAGCGGAACACCTAGGCTTGGTCTCGAGCCATTTCCTCAAGCAGGCCATGGACGCGCAGGCCAGGAACGCAGGCCTCGCCGACGTGCTCAACCTAGCCCAGATTGCGGTGCGTTGCCAGCCTTCCAATGCAAAGGCTAAATTGTTCTATTCCAACATCTTACACTCATATCTTGGTCGTACTGACGATGCCATCCAGACGCTTCAGCACGGTCTCGAACACCTGGCCATCGATGACCCTCTGGCCAAGGACTACGTCGAACGGTATTTCCAGTTTCTCCAACTCAAGGAACGGGACGGAGAAGTGGTATCCCAAGGTCTGAAGCTGCTCCAATCCGGCAAAGTCCTCCCCCCTCCGCTTCGCGAAGCGGTCGCCATGGGGGTGGCCACGTCCCTCTATTGGAGCGGGAAATATCCTGAAGCGGTCGCGACCGTCGACGGCGCCACCCTCGACCGCGAGGTGAGCGGACTGCTGCTCAAGGCCCGGTCGCTCTTCGATGGAGGTCGCACGCGCGAGGCAGTCACGCTGCTGGAAGGACGCACGAGCGCCTTCAAGGGCACGGCCAAGGACGCACTGCTCTCACAGCTGGGCCGGTTCCACCTGCTGCTCGGCCAGCCGAAGGTGGCGCTCTCGATCGCCGAGGAACGTATTGCTGCCGAACCGAAGGCGCCCTTCCCCCGGCTGCAACGGCTGCACCTGCTGGACCGGCTCGGGCTCCGCGAGGAATATGAGAAGGAACTGCGCACGGTCATGGAGAGGTTCGCCAACAGCGCACCCGCCATGATTGCGCTCGCCAACTTCGCCGCGGAGAAGGGCTACGACGGGCTCACGCTCGCGGTGGCCAACCAATCCGCCGCACGGGGCTTCGAGAAGGCCACCTACGCCGCCCTCCACCTCGAGGCGCTCCTCAACGCGAAAGGCTACGACGAGGTGATCGCCCAGCACCGTCAGGTGACGGCCGCGGACCGGGCCTTCTTCAAGACCAACGAGCCCCTGGTGCAGGCGCTGCTCGGCATCGCGCATCACGGGCGGCCCAAGAAGGACGAGCTCAGCTCCAGACGGGACCGCGACATCGGGGACCGTTACCTGCAGGAATTCCTCAAGGCCCCCAACCTCGGGCCGGAAGCCTACCGCTCGGTCGGACGACACCTGCGCACGGTCCGCGCCTCGGATGCCTCCGTCCGCGTGCTCGAGGCCGGAGTCCGCGCTCATCCGCGCTATTCACAGCTGCGGGCCGACCTGATCGGCGCCCGCATCATCGCAGGGCTCACGGAAGGCTACGGCGACCGCAAGCCCCTCGCCGACGACGTGGAGGAACTGCTCCGGTCCCGGAGGCCCTCGCCCATCGTCTGGCAGGAGGTGCTGGGCTGGATCCGGTCCGAGGCGAAGCTGCCCGACGACCAGCGTCGGAGGCTGGAAAGCGAGGTCTCAAGCCTGACCCGCCCCAACCTGGATCAGGAAGCTCTCGCCGGACGCTGAGCCATGGACCTCGCCTCGCGCCGCTCCGAGCTGCTCGCCGAACTGGAGCCGTTCGCCGATCATCATGAGCGCTTCCAGTACGTGATCGACCGGGCCAAAGGTGCTCCGGGACTCTCCGCCGAACTCCGGCTCGACCAGTTCCTCATCGAGGGCTGCACGTCCAACCTGTGGCTGTTGCCCTCGCTGGAGGACGGAGTCTGCCGCTTCCGCTGCGACGCCGACTCGCTCATCACCAAAGGGGTCGCCTCCCTGGTGTGCGAACTCTACGACGGGGCCTCGCCGGCGGAAGTCGCCTCCACGGACGCCGACTTCCTCTCCAAGGCCGGCATCACGCAGCATCTGTCCACCAACCGGCGCAACGGACTCTCCAACCTGGTCGGAAGAATCCGCGCCTTCGGGCGCGCCGCGGAGGCGGCCCGGTCATGACGACGGCGACGAAAGGCGACGTGACGCTGCGCTGGCTCTGTTTCGGCGCGCTGGGCTGGGCCGTGCTGGTGCTGCAGGCGGGCGGCTTCACCACGAGTATCCACGCCGGCATGGCCTTCCTGGACTGGCCGCTCTCCAACGGCTCGGTCAATCCGCCCGGCTGGCTGACGGAAATCGACAAGTTCGCCGAGCATTCCCACCGGCTGGCCGCCGCCGGACTCGGGCTGCTCTGCCTGGCCATCGCCTGGACCCACGCGGCGCGCGAACCGCGGCGCATTCCGCGGCTCGCGGCCTACGCGGTGCTGGTCCTAGTGGTCGCGCAAGGCCTGCTCGGCGGGTTCCGCGTGATGCTCGACCAGCTCAACGTGGGCGGAGAGGGTAACTTCAAAGCGCTGGCCTTCGCCGTCACGCACGGCGTCAACGCGCAGCTGACCATCGCGCTGCTCGCCGCGCTCGCAACCTCGCACCTCGGGACCTGGCGCGAGGCCACCGGAGGCTCGGATCGGCTGCGTTCCGCGGCGCGCGCCGCCCTCCTCGCGACGTTCGCGGTCATCGTCGCCGGAGCGCTCATGCGCCAGAGCCGCAGCACCATGTGGGTGGTGGAACCGACAATCACCGGACTCTTCATCCCTTCGGCGGGCGAAGGGGCGGCCTGGTGGTTCAACCTGCTCCACCGCTCGGGCGCGATCCTGGCCGGACTGCTCGTGCTGCGCTTCGCCTACGGACTGGCGCGCGAAGGACGCCGGGGGCTGGCCCTTGCGGTCACGGCCCTGCTGACGCTCCAGACGGTACTCGGCGTGCTGGGGCTGAAGCTCCCGCTCAACCCGCACGTGCGCACGATTCACGTGGTCACCGCCGCCGCGCTGCTCTCCACGCTCGCCGCGGCCACGCTGCTCGTCCATCGACGCGAAGGGGCGCTGCGCGACGCCTGAGGCGTTTTGCCTTGGACAGCGGTGACAAAGACTCCACCACAGGAAGGATGAGCGAACGTGCCGAATCGGTGCCCGCAGCCTGCTGGGAACTGACCAAGCCCAGGCTCTCCGCACTTGCGGCGCTCACGGCCTTGGCGGGCTACTTCTGTAGCGACCCGGACGGAGCCGCCGACGCGCGCACGCTCGTCTCGCTCGCGCTCGGCACGGCGCTCGCCGCGGGCGCCTGCGGCGCGCTCAACATGTGGTGGGACCGCGAGGCCGACGCACGGATGGAACGCACGCGCGGGCGGCCCATCCCCGCCGGCACGGTAGCGCCCGGAGCGGCGCTGGCCTTCGGACTCACGCTCCTGGCCGCCGGTGTGGGGCTGGTCTGGTTCGGCGCCGATCCGCTCGCCGGCGGGCTGACCGCCGGCACGGCCGCCTCGTACCTCCTCCTCTATACGCCGCTGAAGTCGCGCACGTCCTGGTGCACGCTCGTGGGCTCGCTGCCCGGCGCGCTGCCGCCTCTCATCGGCACGGCCGCCAAGCTCGGCGGCCGGATTGACGAGATGGGCTGGATGCTCTTCGCCCTGCTCTTCTTCTGGCAGGTGCCGCACTTCATGGCTCTGGCGATGCTGTGGCGCGAGGACTACGCCCGCGGCGGATTCAGGATGGCGACGGTCGAGGACCCCACCGGCGGCTCCGCCGCCCGCTGGGCCGCGGTCTTCACGGTGCCGATGGTCGTCACGGCCGGTCTGATCGGCACGATGTTCTCCCCAGTCTGGTCCTCGCCCTACTGGTGGGTCTCGACGGCCGCGGGGCTGTGGTTCCTGAAGCTGACGTCGGACTTCCTCCGTCCGGACCGTCGCGAGGCGGCGGCGAAACCCTACTTCATCGCCTCCATCCTCTACCTGCCCGCGGTGCTCCTCACGCTGACGCTCTGCCGGCTGTTCTGAATTCAGTCCATGGAACTGCGGCAGAAAAAAGACCGGATGCGCGTCGAGATGTCGAGCCGCGCGGCCGCTCTCACGCGCCGGGAGCTTGAGACGGCCGGCGAAGCAACCACCCTCCTAGTTGCCGCCCTGCCCGAATGGAAACAGGCCCGCACGGTCTGTCTCTACGCCTCCTTCGGATCCGAACCCGCCACGGACGCGCTGCTGCGGCTCGCGCTCAGCCAAGGCCGCACGCTGCTGCTGCCCCGCATGGCCGCTGACCGTTCGTCCACGGTCCGCAAGGTGAACGCGCTGGAGGAGCTCGCGGTCTCGCGGCTCGGCATCCGCGAGCCGTCCGAAGGAGCTCCGGAAGGATCGGCCGGGGACGCGGACCTGATCCTGGTGCCGGGGCTGGCCTTCGACCGCCGGGGAAGGAGGCTCGGCCGGGGAGCCGGATTCTATGATCGGCTGCTGCATGGCCTGACCCGGCGCACGTTCCTGCTCGGCCACGCCCACGCTTTCCAGATTACGGGGATGGTGCCAGTCGAGCCGCACGACGTCAGGGTCCGGGCGGTGGTGACTCCCCGGGAAGTGCTACGCTGCAGGCTCCGCTAAACCGGTTTGCCAAGCGGACGGAAGCGAGCCCGTTGGAGGGTCCGATGCCAACCGAACGTCCAGAGGCCATCCGACTCCGCGGAGTCAGGCAGAACAACCTGAAGGGCTTCGACATCGACATCCCGGTGGGGCGGCTGACGGTGGTCACGGGGCTGAGCGGCGCAGGCAAGTCGTCGCTGGTGTTCGACACGCTGCACGCCGAAGGGCAGCGGCGCTACGTCGAGACGTTCAGTCCCTACGTGCGGCAGTTCCTCGAGCTGCTGCCGGCGCCCGACCTGGACTCGGCGGAGAACGTGCGGCCGTCGGTGGCCATCCGTCAGGGCAACTCGGTCCGCACGTCGCGCTCGACGGTCGGCACGATGACTGAACTCTGCGACTGGTTCAAGGTGTGGTTCGCCCACCGCGCAGAACTGATCGATCCGGCTTCAGGCCTGACGGTCAGGCCCCAGGGTCCGGACGTGGCGTGGAAGGACGCGCGGGACCGCTTCCCGGGTCGGGCCGTGACGCTCGGCTTTGCGGTGACGCGGCCGGAAGGCATGGGCTGGGACGCGGTGACGCCCGAATTCATGAAGGCGGGCTTTTCCCGCGCTTACTGCGCCGGCCAGCGGCTGCGCCTGGGCGAGGACGCGCCCGAAGGCGACGAACTGGTAGTGGCTCAGGACCGGATGGAGGTGAGCCAGGAGGCCGCCGCCCGCTTCCATGAGGCGGCGCTCGCGGCCTTCCGCCTCGGCGGCGGACGCATGCGGCTGCTCGACGACGAGGGCGCGGAACTCGCCCGCTACAGCGAGACGCTCGAGTCGCCCGTCGACGGACGCCGCTTCCGTCCGGCCACTCCGGCGCTCTTCTCCTTCAACTCTCCGGTCGGCGCCTGCCCGTCCTGCCGCGGATTCGGACGGGTCATCGGCCTGGACTGGGGTAAGATCGTCCCTAATCAGGAACTGACGCTCGCCGAGGGCGCGGTGGCTCCGTTCCAAGGCACGGTCTACGGCGAAAGCCAGAAGGACCTCGCCCGGGCGTGCCGCAAGGCCGGCATCCCGATGGACGTGCCCTGGCGACGGCTGTCCAAGGCCCACCGCAAGTTCATCGAGGACGGAGCGCCCGACTACGTGCCGGGTGAATGGGAGTCGAAGTGGTACGGGATTCGCGGCTTCTTCCGCTGGCTCGAAGGCACGACCTACAAGATGCACGTGAGGGTCTTCCTCTCGCGCTGGCGCGCCTACGAGGAATGCCCGGACTGCCGTGGTCGGCGCTTCCGGGAGGAGTCGCTCTGGTGGAAGTGGCGCGGGCGCCCGCTGCCCGGCCTCTACGCGCTGCCGGTCTCGGAACTCCGTGCCCTGCTCGCCCCGGAAAGGGCGTCCGACTCCTCGCATCCCGCGGACCACGCGCTCAACGCCATCCTGGCGAGGCTGGGCTACCTCGAGGCGGTCGGCCTCGGCTACCTCACGCTCGACCGGCTCTCGCGCACGCTCTCCGGCGGAGAAGTTCAGCGCGTCAATCTGACTTCCTGCCTCGGCGCCAGCCTCGCGGACACGGTCTTCGTGCTCGATGAGCCGAGCGTGGGCATGCACGCTCGCGACCTCGCTCGCATGACGGAAATCCTGCGCGGGCTCGTGGCCCAAGGCAACACGGTCGTCGTGGTGGAGCATGACGAATCGGTCATGCGCGCGGCGGACTGGCTGGTGGAGATCGGGCCTCGCCCCGGTGCGGAAGGCGGCAATCTCATCTACCAGGGGCCGCCCAAGGGCGTACTGGAATGCAAGGACTCGGTGACGGGCGCCTGGCTGTCGGGCCGTCGCCAGCCGGCGGCCCGGACGGTCCGCGAGGTCGACGACGGCACGCCGCGGCTCAGGGTCACGGGCGCTACCGCCAACAACCTGAGGGAATTCTCGGCCTCCGTTCCGCTGAGACGGCTGGTCGGCCTCTGCGGCGTCTCAGGCTCGGGCAAGTCCACCCTACTCCACCAGGTCATCGGCGGACGCGATCCCGAGTCCGGCGACGAGCGTGCCGGGCGACGCTGGATCCAGTTCGACCGCGAACCGTCCGAAGTGGCGCTCGTCGACCAGTCTCCGGCCGTGCGCACGCCGCGCTCCAACCCCGCCCTCTACGTGGGGGCTTGGGACGCGGTGCGCAACCTCATCGGCGGCTCTCCCGAGGCCGCGGCCGCCGGCCTTACTCCCTCGCACTTCTCCTTCAACTCCGGCGAGGGACGCTGCGAACGGTGCGGCGGCGCGGGATGGGAGACGGTCGAGATGCAGTTCGTCTCCGACGTCTCCCTGCCCTGCCCCTCCTGCCAGGGGCGTCGCTTCCGCGATGAGGTGCTATCCTTCAAATATGAGGGGCGGAGCGTGGGCGACATCCTGCGCATGACGGTGACGGAGGCGCGCGCCTTCCTCGGCGGACGGACGCCCGCCACGGGACAGTTGGCCTGCCTGGAGGAGGTGGGCCTGGGCTACCTGACGATGGGACAGCCGCTGACCACGCTCTCGGGTGGCGAGGCGCAGCGGCTCAAGCTCGTGCGCTACCTGTCCAAGGTGGAGGCCGGCCGCGGCGGAGCGCTGCTGCTGCTCGACGAACCCACCACCGGCCTGCACCGCGAGGACGTGGCGAGGCTCATCGGCCTCATGCACCGTCTGGTCGACGCCGGACACTCGCTGCTCGTGGTCGAGCACCACCTCGACGTGCTCCGCTCCTGCGACTGGCTGCTGGAGCTCGGACCGGAGGCGGGGCCGGGCGGCGGCCTGCTGGTGGCCGAAGGGCGGCCGGAAGCCCTGGCCCGCGGCCGCACGCCCACGGGCTCGTTCCTCGCCGGCGACGGGGAGACCTTCACCGCGCAGGCGGGCGACGCCAGACGCAGGCCGCCGACGTCAGTCTCGCTCCGCGGCGCCCGCGAGCACAACCTCAAGGACGTCGACCTGGAACTGCCCCACGGCTCCCTCACGGTGATGACGGGCGTCTCGGGCTCCGGAAAGTCCTCGCTGGCGTTCGACATCCTCTTCTCCGAGGGACAGCGGCGGTTCCTGGAATGCGTCTCGGCCTACGCGCGCCAGTTCGTCGAGCAGCTGCCCAAGCCCGACGTCGACGCGCTCACCGGCCTGCCGCCCACGGTGGCCATCGAGCAACGGGTGACGCGCGGCTCGGCCAAGTCCACGGTGGCCACGGTGACCGAGGTGGCCCAGTACCTGCGCGTGCTCTTCGCACGCGCGGGCACGCTGCACTCGCCGGTCACGGGCGAACCGCTGGAGGAACTGACGGCCGACGCAGTCGCGCGCACGGCGCTGGACCGCGCGAAGAAGCTGCGCACGGGCGCGCTGCTCATCGCGGCGCCGCTGGTGCGCGCCCGCAAGGGCCACCACCGCCCACTGGCGGAATGGGCCGAGGGCCGCGGGATCCGCCGCCTGCGCTGCGACGGGAAACTAGTCGGCACGCAGGGCTTCGAAGGACTGGACCGCTACGCAGAGCACGACGTCGACGCGGTCGTTGGCGAGATCCTGCCCGGGCTGCGCACTTCGCGCCCGGACGGGACGGAGGATTCCGGCGAGAAGGCGGTGCGCGCGCTGCTGCGGGAGGCGCTGGCCATGGGCCGAGGCTCCGCCGCCCTGCTCGACGCACGCGGCGCCCAGACGGCGTTCCTCTCCACGTCGCGCTGCGATCCTTCCACGGGGGAATCCTACCCCGAGGTGGATCCGAAGCACCTGTCCTGGAACTCTCCCCGCGGCTGGTGCCCGGAATGCCGCGGACACGGGCTCGAGGTCGAGAAGTTCGCCTCGGACGAGAAAGAGACGCTACACGAGGACGCCATCGCGGACCGCGTGGGAGCAAAGCCTTGCCCGGCCTGCGCGGGCCGCCGGCTCGGACCGATCGGCCGGTCGGTGCTCCTCAAGGGACCGAAGGCGCGCGCGCGCTCGCTCCCCGACCTGCTCCGTCTGCAGCCCGACGAGGCGCTCGGCTTCCTCCGAGGCCTGCAGCTCGACGCGCGCGGACGCGCCGTGGCCGACGCGCTGCTGCCGGAGATCGAGTCGCGCCTGAGCTTCCTCGGCTCGGTCGGACTCGGCTACCTCGCGCTCGACCGCGGCGCCGACACGCTCTCCGGCGGCGAGGCGCAGCGCATCCGCCTGGCCTCGCAGCTCGGGTCGACGCTCTCCGGCGCGCTCTACGTACTCGACGAACCAAGCATCGGCCTGCACCCGCGCGACAACGACCGTCTCATCGGCTCGCTGCGCGGGCTGCGCGACCGCGGGAACACGGTCCTGGTGGTCGAACACGACGAGGACACGATGCGCGCCGCTGACCTGGTCGTGGACATGGGTCCGGGCGCCGGCGTGCACGGCGGACGGGTGGTGGCGCACGGTACGGCCGCGGAACTGGAACGGGACCGCACCTCGGTCACGGGACGGTTCCTGCGCGAGGCGATTCCCCACCCTTTGCGCGGCCGCCGTAGGCCGCTCAAGGGCCCGGGTGGGCCGACGGGATGGATCGAGCTGAAGGGCGCGGCGCTGCGCAACCTGCGGGGCTTCGACCTGCGCATCCCGACCGGACGGCTGACGGTGGTGTGCGGCGTCTCCGGCGCCGGCAAGAGCACGCTGGTCTGCGACCTGCTCGCGCCCGCCGCCCAGCTCGCCATCGCCTCACGCAAGGGCGCGGTGAGCGGTCGCGAGGCGGCGCGCAAGGTCGCCGGCGCAGACGGAGCGGCCTTCGTCTCACTCTCGGGGCTCACCGGATTCCGACAGGTCGTGGTGGTCGACCAGGAACCCATCGGCAAGACCCCGCGCTCTACGCCCGCCACCTACGTGGGCGCGTGGGACCTCGTGCGCGCCAGGCTGGCCTCTCTGCCCGAGTCCGGCGTGCGCGGTCACGGCCCCGGCTTCTTCTCGTTCAACACCTCGGGCGGGCGCTGCGAGGCCTGCGCGGGGGCCGGGCGGGTGCGGCTCGAGATGAGCTTCCTGCCCGACACCTACGTGGCCTGCGAGGAATGCGGCGGCTCGCGCTTCGGCCCGGCCGCCAAGGCGCTGCGCTGGAACGGCAAGTCGGCGGCCGACCTACTCGCCATGACGTTCGAGGAGGCCGCCGCCTTCCTGTCGTTCGACGCCAAACTCAAGGACCTGTGCGGCCTGATGGTGAGCACGGGCCTCGGCTACCTGACGCTCGGACAAAGCAGCCCGACGCTTTCCGGCGGCGAAGCCCAGCGCCTCAAGCTGGTCAGCGAGCTCGCGCACGGGCTGCCGACGTTCCGCGAACGGGCCCGAGGCGAGGTGAAGCCCTGCCTCTACATATTGGAGGAGCCGACCATCGGTCTGCACCAGTCCGACTGCCGTAAGCTCATCGAGCTGCTGCATGCGCTTGTCGACCAGGGGCACACGGTCGTGGTCATCGAACACCATCCTGACGTGATCGCCGAGGCGGACTGGGCGGTGGAGATCGGCCCCGAGGGCGGGTCCGCCGGCGGCCGCCTGCTGCATACGGGCGACCCGGAGTCGCTCGCGGCCCTGAAAAGCTCCCCGACCGCGCCCGCCCTGCGGGCGGCTCTCAAGCGCGGCGTCCGCGGATAATGTTCCTTTGACCATCCGGAGGGCGAAGCCAACCTCGAGTGCTCCCATGGCCTCCTCCGGCTCCAGCCCACGCAAGCCCGCGCCCATAGTGGCCCGCAGGGGCAGCGGGGTGAACTGGCCCGCGCTCCTCATCGTGGGAACGCTGGTGGCGGCGGCGGGATGGTACGTCCACCAGTCGCGCCGACCCGAGCCCGCGCCGCCGCCCGTGACCAAGGCGGAGCCGCCGAAGGTGGTCGAAATACCCAAGGCGCCCGAACCCGTGAAGGCGCCCGAACCCGTCCCGGTCGCGAAGGCGCCCGAGCCGGCGGCGCCGGCCAAGATGGTCACGGAGACGCCGAAGGCGCCCGAACCGGCGCCCGAGCTCCCCCCTTATGCGTTCGGCGGCGCCGCGCTCAGCGACCCCAGGAGCTTCGCCGCCCTCGTCGAAGACGCCCGCGCGCGCATCAAGGACGGCAGATGGGAGGAACACCTCGTGCGGCTCCGGAAGGGCCTGCTGCCCGCGCTCGCCGCCACGCCGGCCTCCGACGGCGTCGAACGCCACGCCCGGCTCTGGCAGAACCGTTCCTTCGCGCTGGGCATGACCCAGGCCCTCTTCATCCGCCGCGTCACGCCCGAGGCGCTGCGATCGGGCGCCGAGGCAGACCGCAGGGTGGCCGCGCTCCTCTCGGACCTGGTCGCACGCCCGGAGTCGCTGGAGAAGTTCTCGCTCATGCTCCGCCCGGAGGACGACGCGGCCGAGGCCCTGCGCATCTGGGCGACGCTGGATGCCGACGACCCGCCGGCGCTGCGGGGCAGATACGAGAATCTGCAGATCGCCTGCGCGGTCGTCTTCGACCGGCCGCTCCGCTGGACGCGCTTCGATGGCGGCGCCGCATGCGAGGCCGAACCGATCGCCCGTTACCGTCACTACCGCTCCGCCTCCGAGGCCGGCAAGCTCGCCGGCGACGTCCGCAGGGCCGCGCCGGGCGACCTGGTGTGGGTCGTGGGCGCCACCGCCACCGAGGAGGAGATGGCCTGGGCCCTCGCCAACCCGAAGCTGCGGTCGCTCTCCGACTGGTCCCCCAGCTACGGCATGATCCGCTACCGGATGGACTACGTCACGCAGGAGAAGACCCGCCTGCCGAAACCGAGCGAAGGCACGCTGAAGGAGATCTTCGAGATCGGCGGCATCTGCATGCATCAGGCCCACTTCGCCGCCAACACCGCGCGCGCCTACGGCATTCCCGCCGCCTACGTGACCGGCGACGGCAACCGCGGCGGGCACGCGTGGTTCGCCTTCCAGCGCAAGGACCGCTCCTGGAGCATGGACACGGGGCGTTACAACGACGGCTACGCGCGCGGCGACACGACCGACCCGCAGACCGGACGCCGCATCGGCGAGTTCGAGGTCGAGATCCTCGGCGACCCGCAGCGCCGCGGCGAGCGCTTCGTCAAGTCGCAGCGCCTGCAGCTCGCCGCGCAGATCTTCGCCGACGGCGGAGAGGAGGCCGCCCGGCACGAATGCCTGCGCCTCGCCGTCGCCGCCGCCAACCGGTGCCTGGAGGCGTGGCGCGCCTACGCCGAGTGCTTGGAATCGCCGGCGGCCCGGCCGGCCCCGGGCGAATGGAAGGCCTTCGTGACGGAGATGCGCCGCGCGTTCGACGACTGGCCGGACATGCGTGAGCTCGCCGACGAGATGGAGCGGAAGCACCTGTTCCCGGCCATGACGCAGGACGAGGTGCTGCTCACCTGCAAGCGGGCCTACGACCGGCTCATCTCGGAGAAACGCCGTCGCGGAGCCTACGACCGCACGCGCTACGACCTGATCCAGAAGGCGGTCGAACGTGAATCCGCGGTGCTCGTGAAGGACCGGGCGGCCAACGCCGACCGGCTGGCCTCGCTGCACCGCCGGGCGCTCGAGGAGAACGCCGACCACGTGCCCACCTTCCGGGCGCTCCTCGACGGCTACTACGAGGCGGTGCGGGGTGACGGGAAGCTGGAAGGCCTGTTCCTCGCCGAGATCGAGCGCGTCTACAAACGTCGGCTGAGCGGGGGCGGCGGCGACGTCTTCCGCCAGCAGGCCGTGCTCGGACTGCTTGACCTGATCCTCGGGTACTTCGAGAAATGCGGGGACGCCGACCGCGCCAGGCGGCTCCAGCTGGAGTCGGAGAAGCTCCGCAAGAACCTCGAGAAGATGAAGAAATGAGCTCCCGTGACCACGTCCTCCTCGGCGTGAACGTCGATCACGCCGCCACGCTCCGTCAGGCGCGCTACCGCGGACGGCACGCCTCGGCCCGCGCCGAACCGTCGCCGACGGCGTTCGCCGGCGAGGCGCTCACCGGCGGCGCGGACGGCATCACGGTCCACCTCCGCGAGGACCGCCGCCACATCCAGGACGAGGACGTGCGCGCCATCGCCGCCCTCCCGGGCGTGCGTCTCAACTTCGAGATGGCCTGCGCGCCAGCGGTGCTCGCCTTCGCGCGAGCGCTGCGTCCAGCCGCGGCCTGCCTCGTGCCAGAATCGCGCGAGGAAGTCACCACGGAGGGCGGCCTCGACGTCGCGGGCCAGCCCGGCCGCGTCGGCGACACGGTCCGCGCACTGACCGAGGTCGGCGTCGAAGTGTCGCTCTTCATCGATCCGGACGAGCGGCAGGTGGAGGCGGCGCACGCCTCGGGCGCGCCGGTCATCGAGTTGCACACGGGCGCTTTCGCCGAGGCTTGGGGCACGCCCGCGGCGGACGCCGAACTGCTCCGTCTCCGGCGGGCCTGCGAACGGGCGCACGCGCTGGGCCTCACGGTCAACGCCGGCCACGGCATCAATTACGAAAACGTGGGGACGGTGATGACCCTGCCCTGGCTCCATGAGCTCAACATCGGCCACGCCATCGTCAGCCGCGCGCTCATGACCGGCGCGCGGACGGCGGTGTCCGAGATGAAGGCGCTGCTCCGCCGCCGATGAAGCTCGAGGGAGGCAACGTCCTAGGCGTCGGGGTGGACCTGACGGAAGTCGCGCGCATCCGCGAGGCCCACCAAAGGCACGGCGACGCGTTCCTCGACAAGGTGTTCACGAAGGAGGAGCAGGCGCTGTGCCTCGCCAAACCCGACCCCTACCCGTCGCTCGCGGCCCGCTTCGCCGCCAAGGAGGCGGTGAGCAAGGCCTTCGGCACAGGCTTGGGTACCGAACTCTCCCTAAAGGGCGTCAGCGTGCTCTCGGACGAGCACGGCGCGCCGGTACCCCGGCTCGACGAGGCCGCGCAGGCGCTGCTGGCCCGCAAGGGCGCGACGCGGATCCTGGTCTCCCTGACCCACACGGACACACTGGCCGAGGCGTTCGCGGTCCTGATCCGCTGACACGATGTCCCGCGACCGGCTGCCCGCGCTCTCCTGCGCCGAAGCCGCGGCGACGGAGGCGGCGTACATCGGCAGCGACGGCACGAAGGCCTGGAACCTGATGCGCAAGGCGGCCGGCGCGGTCGCGCGCCACGCGCGTTCGCTCCTGCCCGCGGCTCCACTGCGTACGCTGGTGATCGCCGGACGCGGCAACAACGGGGCGGACGCCTTTCTCGCCGCGCTGCTCGTCGCTCCGCGCGGCGGCCGCGTCGTGTGCTTGCTCGCGGACGGCGAACCGCGCGGCGAGACGGCCCTCCGGGCCTGGCGGCGACGCAAGGCGGGCGTGAAGGTGACGCTGCTGAAGGCCGATCAGGCCGCGCAGGCGTTCAATCAGGAGCACGACCTCGTCCTTGACGGCCTGTTTGGCCAGGGTTTCAGGCCTCCGCTTTCCGCCGGCCATCGACGGATTCTGCGCCTGGCCGGCGAAACGGACGCGGTGAAGGTGTCGGTCGACCTGCCGAGCGGACTCTATGACGATGGCGGCGCGACCACGGCCTTCCGGGCCGACCTGACGGTCTCCATCGGCTGCCTCAAGCGTCCGCTGCTCACCGCTGGCGGCGCGCGGACGGCGGGCCGGATCCGCGTCGCCGACATCGGACTTCCGCTGGCGGAGACGGAGGAGAACGCCGCGCTTCCCGCCTTGCTCCGACCGCTGAGCCGCCCGCGTGACGCCCGCACGGACAAGCGCCACCAGGGGCGCGTGGCGATCATCGGAGGATCCGACGGCATGCCCGGCGCGGCGCTGATGAACGTGAGGGCGGCGCTGCAGTCGGGCGCGGCGCTGGTGACGGCCGCCGTGCCGGAATCGGTTCGTTCGGCGGCCGCGGCCGCGACGCCGGAGGCGATGTGGCGGTCGTTCCGCACTTCGCGTTCGGGCGCGCTGGCGACGTCCGAAGCCGCCGTCCTGCGTGCGCTGTGCGAGGATAAGGACGCGGTTCTCGCCGGCTCGGGCATGACGCCCGCGGCCCTGCCCGCGCTGCGGCTGGCGCTAGCCCGCTTCAAGGGAGACTTGGTGCTCGACGCTGACGCCTTGCGGCCGGAACTCGTGCGGTCGCCGCGCTCCCGGACGACGCTCACCCTGCTGCCCCATGCTGGCGAATTCCTGCGGCTGACCGGAGTCCGCATGACGACCGAGACGGGTTGCCGCTGGGCCGGGCGGCTGGGAGCGGTCATCGTACTCAAGGGACCGCTCACCGCGGTTACCGACGGACGCAGGGTCACGCACGTCCCTCACGGCGGTCCGGTGCTCGCTCGCGGCGGCTCCGGCGACCTGCTCGCCGGCATGGTCGTCTCGCTGCTCGCCCGTCGTCGCGCGCTAGGGCTAGGACACTTCGAGGCGGTGGAGGCCGCGGTGCTCTGGCACGCGCTCGCGGCGCAGTGGCTCGGCGAGGCAAGGGGGGAAGAATCGGTGCGGACCACGGAGCTTCTCCCTGGGCTTTCCCCCGCGTTGCGGTCGGCAGTCCGCTGAGATTGGAAGGCGGCGTGCCGCCCATCCCCCAGGACCTCCTCGCCCAGCGCGTGCTGCTCAACGGTCTGACCGGAGTCGGACCGGTCACGGTGCGCCGTCTGCGCGAGGCCTTCGGTCCCGACCTGGCCCGCGCGCTCGAGACGCCGGTCGAACGGCTGCGGCAGGTCCGGGGCGTGTCCGCCGCCGCCGCACGCGCGGTCGCGGAATGTCGCTTCGACTGGCGCAGGGAGCTGAATGAGGCCGCCGCCAGGGGCTACCGGATCGCCTCGCCGGAGGACGCGGACTGGCCGGCGGAACTGTCCCGTCTCTGGGATCCGCCGCTGCTCCTCTACATGGAGGGCGCGGCTCTACCGGACGCCCGCGCGGTGGCGGTCATCGGCTCGCGTCGCTGCACGCCCTACGGCGCCGGGCTGGCCCGCGCCTTCGCCCGCGACCTCGCCCGCGCGGGCTGGTGGGTCGTGAGCGGACTCGCCCGGGGCGTGGACGCCGCCGCGCACGAGGGCGCGCTGGAAGGAGGCGGTCGCACGGCGGCGGTGCTGGGGCACGGGCTCGACCTGACCTATCCACCGGAAGCGGCGCCGCTGCGCCGCAGGATGGCGGAATCAGGCTGCGTGCTCTCCGAATTCCCGCTCGGCCGGCCGGCGGACAGGCAGAGCTTTCCGCAGCGCAACCGCATCGTGGCCGGCCTCACCCGCGCGGTGGTCGTGATCGAGACCGACGTCGACGGCGGGAGCATGATCACGGCGCGCTTCGCGGCGGACCTCGGTCGCACGGTGTGCGCTGTACCGGGTCGGGCCGACAGCCCGTCGAGCCGGGGCTGCCACACGCTCATCCGTGACGGCGCGGTGCTGGTGTCGTCGGCCGACGAGGTGCTGGAAGAACTGGGCGAACGCGGGGTCCAGCCCGAGCTGACGCTCCCCGAGGATCCGCCGGAGCATGCCCGCTGGCTACGGCATTTCGGCGGCGGTACGGCGCATGACGCGGACACGCTGTCCGAGGCGGCGCGCTGCCCGACGCCCGAGGCAGCGGTCATGCTGACGCTGCTGGAAATACGCGGCGTGCTTCGGCGCCGGCCCGACGGGCGGCACGAACGGGTCTGATTCAGCGCGCGGGACGGTTCCCCGCGTCGACGGGCACGGACGAGGCCGGCCCGACGCCCAGCGCCCAGTCGATCACGGCCTTGGGCTTGGCGAAAAGGTCGCGCGCCGCCGCGCGATGCGCGTCGAACCCGTCTCCGTATCCGGCCGATACGGCGACCGCCGGCACGCCCAGACGGTCCGCCCACCAGAGGGCCCGCGCGCAATGCCAACTCTGGGAGACGAACACCAGCGTGCGGCCAGGGTGGTGGGCCTTGGCCCTGAACACCGAGTCAAGCGTGCGCCAGCCGTAGGGATCGAGTTCGATCGGGGTGACGCACCCCCGTGCCTTCAGGCCCGAGGCCATGCCATCCACCTGCTCCACGGCACCCGAAACGATGACCAAGGAGGCTCGACCGGAACGGGCAGCCGACGCGGCGGTCGCGATCCGCGGGCCATAGGTGGTGGTCGGGGTCACGCCATCAGGAAAAAACTCATTGGTGCCCAGCACGACGATCACCGACCCCGGGGGCGCCTCGCCCTCCATTCTTCCGATGGCGGCGGACCACACCCAGAGATTGCTGAAGACGGCAAAGACTACCAGCCCGCCTGAGGACCAAAGGAACAGCCGTCTTAACCAGCGAAGCACGCACCTTTATCAGCCTGATTCGTCCACCCTGCAATACGGTGCCTGAATAAGCTGTATTGATTAAATTTAGGCAATACCTAATTGCCATTGGGCTTTTTTAGACAAACAATGTGCCCGTCATCGAATGGCATACCTCTTGCCTGCTTTTGGTCAAATGAGTGCGACCAGCCCGAGCAAAGTGCTCGTCATCGATGACGATAAGGACCTCCGCTATTCCCTGCGTCGCGCGCTCGCCGGCTTGGGGTACAACGTGATTGAGGCGGACAGCGGCGAATCGGGCGTGGGCCTCGCCAAGCGCGAACAGCCCGATGTCATCCTGCTCGACAACCGGATGGGCGGCATGTCCGGCATCGAGACCCTGCAGATGCTCCGCGGCGCCCAGCCGCAGGCCATGGTCATCCTTATGACCGCCTACGGCACGACGCAGACCGCAATCGAGGCTATGAAGTTCGGCGCCTTCGACTACGTGATGAAGCCCTTCGACCAGGCCAAGCTGATCGCACTGGTCGATAAAGCGATGTCAGCCGGTCGCGACCTCGCCAACGCCGGCAAGCAGGCGCGCATGCTCGTCAATCCCGCCGACTACAAGGAGGGCATCATCGGCAGCTCCGAGCCGATGCAGGAGGTCCTCAAGTCCATCGGCCAGGTCGCGGCTTCGGACGCGACGGTCCTCATCACCGGGGAGAGCGGCACCGGCAAGGAACTGGTCGCACGCTGCATCCATCAGCACTCGCTCCGTTCCAAGGGTCCCTTCACCGCCGTGAACTGCGCGGCCATCCCGGAGAACCTCATCGAGTCCGAGCTGTTCGGTCACGAGAAGGGCGCCTTCACCGGCGCCGCCGGCCAGAAGCCCGGCAAGTTCGAGCTCTGCGACGGCGGCACGATCTTCCTCGACGAAATCGGCGACATGTCACTGCCGACGCAGACCAAAGTGCTGCGCGCCATCCAGGAGGGTGAAATCCAGCGCGTCGGAGGCACCGCCACGCTCAAGGTCAGCGTGCGCGTGGTCGCCGCAACCAACAAAGACCTGGAGACGATGGTCGCCGCCCGCCAGTTCCGCGAGGACCTCTACTACCGACTCAACGTCTTTCGCATCCGCCTGCCCGCGCTGCGCGAGCGTAAGGGGGACGTGCCCCTGCTCGTGGACTACATGCTACAGCGCCAGGCGGCCGCGCGAAAGTCGCGCCCGAAGCGGCTCTCGGCCGAGGCGCTCGAGGCGATGCTCGCCTACGACTGGCCGGGCAACGTGCGCGAACTCGAGAACGTCGTACAGCGCGCCAACGTGCTCGCCAAGGGCGAGACGATCCTGACCAAGGACCTGCCCTCTGACGTGCTCACGCCCAGGCGGCCCGCTCCGGCCGCCGCGGCCACGCCCGCCGCAACCTCCGTCGCTGCGCCCGCCCCCGAGACGGGCCTGGTGCCGTCCTACGACGCGATCTACCGCGGCTGCCGCGAGGGGGACGGCAAATCCATCCTCAACGTCATCGAGATGGAGATGATCAAGCGCGCCATGGAGGAGACGCGGGGCAACCAGCTGCGCGCGGCCCTCATCCTCGGCATCAACCGTTCGACGCTGAAGAAGCGGCTGGGCGAGATGCGCGAGGCCGGCATCCGGGTCTTCACTTAATCTTTGCCTCACGGACGGGTGTCGCTTGGATGGGCGGGTCATGAACCGCCCCGCCCTGACCCGCCTTCCCATCTTCGCCGCATTCGCGGCCGCCTTCGTCGCCTGCGCCCAGAGCGCGTCCCCGACGGCCTCCGAGTCGCTCTTCGACGGCAAGTCGCTTGCGGGCTGGAAGGCCTCCTCCGAAGATCCGGGGAGCTTCAAGGTCGTCGACGGCGCGCTCCAGGTGCGCGGCGGCAAGGGCCACCTCTTCTACGTGGGCCCGGACGGCGCGGCTTCCTTCACCGACTTCGACTTCAGCGCCAAGGTCCGCACCTACGAGGGCGCCAACTCCGGCCTCTACTTCCACACGAAGTTCGAGGACAAGGGCTGGCCCTACGCCGGCTACGAGTGCCAGGTCAACGCCACGCACAAGGACATCAAGAAGACGGGCGGTCTCTACGCGGTGCAGGACGTGCTCAACACGCCGGCGGCTCCGGACGGCGAGTGGTTCGACTACCGCATCCGGGTCGAGGGCAAGCGGGTGCAGATCTGGATCAACGGACGTCAGACGGTGGACTTCACGGAACCGGCCGACTGGACGCCCCCCAAGGGGATGCCGGGCCGCCGCCTCAGCTCGGGCACGTTCGCCATCC
The DNA here is from genome assembly GCA_016871415.1 of Verrucomicrobiota bacterium. Classification (GTDB taxonomy): domain Bacteria; phylum Verrucomicrobiota; class Verrucomicrobiia; order Opitutales; family UBA953; genus UBA953. The sequence goes on along the minus strand of VHDL01000003.1, from coordinate 38,149 downwards.
AGGCCCACGACCCGGGCTGCAAGGTGGACTACAAGGACATCCGCGTGACGCGCCTGCGCTGAGCGTTCAGGCAAGCGCCCTCCCGAGGGCCGTGATGAGGCGGAGCCGCAGCGGCTCCGCCTTCTTCATGACCGTGCGCTGCGCGGCCTCATACTCGGCCCGGCCCTCGGACGTCTCGATCCGCACGGGCTCGAGTCCGGCGGCCGAGAAGTCGTAGGGGCTGGCGCGCATGTCGAGGAGACGCGCCTCGGCCGCGAGCTCGAAGCAGTCGGCGGCGAGCGCCGAGGGAATCCAAGGCGAGGCCTTCATGGCCCACTTGTAGAGGTCCATGTTGGCGTGCACGCAGCCGGGCTGCTCGTTGTCGACGCGCGCCTCCAGGGTCGGCGCCTCCTGGTTCAAAGGGCGCGCGGACGGGGTGAAGAAACGGTAGGCGTCGTAATGGGTGCAACGCAGGGGCAGCGACCGGACAACGCGGTCGGTCCCCTCGGCGCCGAGTCGCAACGGCCACTTCCGGTGACGCCGGCCGTCGGCGTCGGCGAAGACCATCGCCCACTCGTGGAGGCCGAAGCAGGCGTGCCTGGCCTCGCGTCCGGCCACGGCCCGGCAGAGGCGAAGGCTGAATTCCAGCCGTTCGCGCGCCTTGTCGTCAGGCGCGGCCACCGTGACGAGCCCGTCCCGCCCCAAGGCGAAACGGGAATCGGCCGCGAGCTCATCCGCGCCCTCGAGGGCGACGCCGACCCCGGGGCTCCAGCGACGCAAGGCCGCGGGCCGGAAGGGGTAGTAGGTGAAGAGGAAATCCTCGACGGGATCCGGCACGCCCTGCGCGGCCCTTGCGCGACGCGGGGCGGTGAGCGCGTCGACGCGCGCCTCATGCGCGCGACGCTCCGCACGCCAGGCGTCGGCGGCGAGCGGCGGCGCACTGGTCCCGACGTCGCTCAATCGAAGCGCCGGTGATGGGCCGCGACCTTGACGTACTTCTCGGCCCAGCCCCGGAGCGACTCCTGCTCCTCGCGCGAGAGGGCGCGCACGACCTTGGCCGGCGAACCCAGCACGAGCGAGCCGGGCGGAACCACGGTGTCCTTGGTCACGAGGGCGCCCGCGCCGACGATTGAGCGCCGCCCGATCAAGGCGCCGTCCAGGACGGTGGCATGCATGCCGATCAGGCATTCATCCTCGACGGTGCACGCGTGCAGCACGGCGAGGTGACCGACGGTCACCCAGGCGCCGATGGTCGCGGGCATGCCGTCAGCGACATGGACCACGGCGCCGTCCTGGACGTTGCTGCCCTCGCCCACCTCGATCGGGGCGATGTCACCTCGGAGGACGGCGCAGGGCCAGACGCTGGACCGGGCCTGGAGCACCACGTTGCCGACCACCACGGACTTCGAGTGGACGAAGGCGGTGGCATGCATCGACGGCCCCCGGGAGAGGTTCCGGGTGAGCTCCTGGGAGAGCTCCTCCTCCGACATCGGGCCTTCTTCGGGCCGCTGGAAAGGGTTCATGGTCGGACTATTGGGCCCCGCCGACGGGCAGAAAAGCCCTAAGACCCCGCCTCACGGGCCGCCCCCTCCCGCCACAGGCCCCCCGAATGGCCCAGAATCCCCTTGCCAACCCCCCCGCCCTCCCTTTGCTCCGACCTTCCGACAGCCATGAAGGCCACGTTCATCACCTCCGGTCGCCAGTTCACCGTCAAGCAGGGCGACATCCTCATCGTCAACCAGTACCCTGGCAAGGCGAAGGGCGACACCCTCACTTTTGACCAAGTCCTCCTCGTGGGCGAAGGCGCCTCCGCCAAGATCGGCACCCCCATCGTCGCCGGCGCCAAGGTGACCGCCAAGATCCTCGAAAACAAGCGCGGCGAGAAGATCGACATCTTCAAGCACCGCCGCCGCAAGGGCTACTACCGCCGCCGCGGACACCGCCAGGAGCTGTCCGTAATCAAGGTCGAATCCATCTCCGCTTAACCCCCCAGCGCCCTACCCACCATGGCAACCAAGAAAGGCGGCGGCACTTCCAAGAACGGCCGCGACTCCAATTCCAAGCGCCTCGGCGTGAAGCTCTACGGCGGCGAGTTCGCCACCTCCGGCTCCATCCTCATGCGCCAGCGCGGCACGGTCGTCCGCCCGGGACGCAACGTCGGCATGGGCCGCGACCATACGCTCTTCGCGCTGTCCGACGGTCTGGTGAAGTGGGACCGCGAGCACCGCAAGGTCGAGGTCATCCCGACCGCCTCCGCGTCCTGCTCGGTGCGCTGAACCGGCGCCCAGCGCCCTCCGGAAGCCGGCCTCTGGCCGGCTTCCTCGTTTTCAGGAGGACGCGCGGGAACGCAGGACCTCCCACGTGGAGCGGAAGGCCTCGCGGGTCGATTCGGCGTAGACCGGATCGCGCATGACGTGCTCGCAGACACGCACGAGCGCGGTCTCGGCCCCCGACGGAGAAGCGCGCAGGAGCGACAGTTCTCGCACGAGCTGCTCAAGTCCGGCCAGGGCGCGGGCCTCCTCGGCGACGTTCAGGTCGGAGAACCGGTATTCGGGATCGTCCTCTTCTCCCATGAAGGGCGGCTGGATGTTGTTCATGACGGATGGGGGCATCGGGGTGCGCTTCCGATGATGAGGCCCGCCAGCCGACGGCGAGGCCGGGCTCGTCAATTTCCCGCGTCGGGAATGTGACGGGTCGCGCGCCGGAACTTCCAGCCGAGGGCGAGGGCCACGAGCATGAGCCCGGTCGCCAAGGCGATCCAGATGCCCTCCGCGCCGAGGCCCACAGGGAACGCCAGAAGCAGGGCCAGGGGCAAGGTCACGACCCAGTAGACGATGGCGACGCCCCGGGAGGCCCAGGAGGCCTGGTCGACGGAGCGGAGCAGGTAAGCCGCCACGACCTGCACGCCGTCGAACGGCGCCCAGAGGGCCGCCCAGATGAGCAGCGCCGTCGCGAGCTGGCCGGTGGCCGTTCCGGCCACGTCATAGAGACCGAGCAGCCACGGGCGGAGCAACACCATGGCGGCGCCATAGAAGGTCATCATGAGTCCGCCGAGGATGAGCGCGCCCCAGCCGACGACGCGCACGCGGGCGGAGTCACGCGCTCCGTAAGCCTCGCCGACGCGGATGCCGGCGGCCATGCCCAGGCCGAGGGGAAGCATGAATGCGGCGCTGGCGGTGCTGACGGCCACCTGGTGCGCGGCCTGCGCGGTGGGCGAGATCCACCCGGCCAGGATCGGCACGATGGCGAAGATGCCCACCTCGCTGATGCTGTGCAGGCCCGCGGGCAGGCCGGTGTGCAGGAGTCGGGCGAAGACCGTGCGCTGCAGTCCGTCGGCCCAACGCACCTCGCCGCGTCCGGGGTGCAGCCAGAGCCCGATGAACATGGCGACGCGGGAGACGAGGGTCGCCCAGCCGGCACCGGCGAGGCCGAGCGCGGGAAAGCCCCAGTTGCCGTACATCCAGAGCCAGTTTAGGAGGACGTTGAGCGCGAGGCCGAAGGTCAGCCACGCGAGCGAGATCCAGGGCTGGTGCTGGGTGTCGCGGTACGAACGCAGGCCGTGGAAGGCGAGGCCGGGCACCATCGCCCAGGCCATGATGACGTAGAAGTCGTGGGCCTCGGCGGCCACCTCGGGCGCGGACCCGAGATGCGGAATCAAAGGAGCGAAGGCGTGGGTCAGGACGGCGAGGATGACGCCGGACGCCAGGCCGAGCACGGTGCCGTGCCGCAGCACGGCGGGCGCGGACTCGGCATGACCGGCCCCGTTCTCCTGCGACTGGTAGACGGTGACGGCCCCGACGAGGCCGATGCCGAAGACGTAGGGGATGTAGGTGATGTTGGCGGCGAGCGCGGATGCCGCGAGGGGCACTTCGCCGAGCCGGCCCGCCATGGCGACGTCGATCACGAACATCAGGCCGTAGCCCAGCATCCCGAGCATGATCGGGACGGCCAGACGGAGGGTCGGACCGATCTCCGAACGGATGGTGGGCGGGCTGGACAAGCCCCCAAGAGGAGAGGAACGCCCCGCGGTGGCGAGTCAGTTCTGCGGGATGCGGTTCAGGGTGTAGTAGGCGTCCGCATGGTCGAGCGGCTCGCCCGCTTCGGACTTCACGCCGTCGGCATGCAGCTCATGGATGTGTAGCTCACGGAGGGCCCCGACCTTCAGCCGCACGCTCAGGCCGTCGGCGGCCACGACGGCGGACGTCACGGGATTCGGCGCGGTGAGGATCTCGTCGCTGCCGTACGCGCCGGAATAGAGCAGTGTGTAGCTGCTCATGCGGTAGGAGGCGACGTCGGCGGCGCGCGCCCGGTCGACGGGCTTGGTGAAGACGAGCTCGAAGCCGTCAGGACGGGCCCGCATCTCCTTGATCGCAAAGGGCACGTTGCCGTTGTAGCGGAGCCGCTGCAGGCCGTAGGCCTTGGTGCCGAGGGAAGACCAGCCCCGGCTGGTCATGCCGACCATCAGCGAGCCGTCCGGCGCGAACGTCAGGCGCACGATGCCGGAGGCGAAGCCGCCGACGAAGGGGAAGCAGGCGCCCTGATATTCCCCGCCGACCTTCTCCATGAAGACGCGGCTGATCTTGGCGTCGGTGAACTCGGCCACGAACATCTGCCCGTCGAAGGGGCCGAATTTGCCGCCGGCATCGCAGGTGACGAGGTCGGTCCCGCTGCGGCCCATCTTGTTGTAGGGCATCCAGACGGCGGGCGGACGCATCTCGGGTAAGGCCCTGACGGCCTCGGGATACGGACGCTTCTCAGGAATCTTCGCGGAGAGCCTCAGGGGCGAATCGGGCAGCTTCTCGGACGCGATGCCCTCAGGATTGAGGAAGAAGGCGCCCTTGCGGAGGTGATAGATGGGGGTGGTGGGAATCCAGGTGCCCTGCTGGTCGACGCAGAACATGTCGCCCTCGCGGTTCGTCCCGAGTCCGCAGGGAGAACGCATGCCGGCCGCCATGGGCACGAAGCGGCCGTCCTTGCCGATGATCCCGCCCCAGCCGCGCCACGGCGCCTTGTTGTCGGAGTGATCCCCCATGTCGACGTTGAGGGTGACCCAGAGGTCGCCCCTGCCGTCGCGCTTGGGACCGTAGGCGTAGCCGTGGTAGGCGCCGGAGACGTTCCAGCCCGCGCCGGCGGTCAGATACTCGTCAGCGACGCCGTCGCCGTCAGTGTCGCGCAGGCGCGTGGTCTCGGTACGCTGGGTGACGAGGAGGTCCTTGCCGTCGCGGAGGAGTCCGAGCGGCTCGTGGAGTCCGGAAGCGAAGAGCTTGAAGCCGACTTTGTCGGGCCTGGGCGCGAGCACGCCGTCGAGAAGCCAGACCTCGCCCTTGCGGATGCAGAGCGCGAGCCGTCCGTCGGCTGTCCAGTCCATGCCGCTGACCTCCAGGGCGAGGCCCTGGCCGGGCTTCCAGTCCTTGGCGCGCGTGTCGGCCGCGGTGCTCGCGGTCAGGATGTCGGCGATATCATAGGAGGGCGCGGCGCCGAGCGCGGCCGCGGAGAGGAGGGCGATGGCTACGGCTTTCATTTCCAAAGGTAGGTGAAGACGCGCCGGCCGGCCGCGGAGCCGGGATTCTCGGCGAACTCCAGTCCGGCGGGATGATGGATGACCGGCGCGAAGTCCGGCGTCGGCTTCCAGACCACGGTCCGGCGCAGTCCCTCGCCGACGCCCTCGAAGGTCTCTTCGACGCGGACGCCGGCCTGCTCGGCGATGAAGGTGGGGTTGCCTTTGGAATCGAGACGGTAGCCGAGGAACCGGCCCGAGGACTTCGGCCAGTTCACGACCTGGGCGCCGAGCGGCTTCTCAAAGATCGGGAAGCGGGAGAACCACGTCAGGTAGGCGTCGAAGAACCTGCCCTTCCAGGCGCGGGCGGGGCCGCCCTTCTCGCCGTCGTAGGCGAGATGCACGCCGGTCGGGAATCCGACGAGGATGGCGCGCACGCCGACGTCCTCCATGAAGGCGCGCTGAACGACGGGACGGTCCTTGGGCACGATCTCGAACTCGCCGTTGCGGTTCTTGGGAAAGCCCTCGGGCTCGCCGTTGGCGCTCTCGGCGAACTTGAAGATGGCGGCGATCTGGCGGTCGGTGTCGCCGCCGAGGATGGCGGGGTTGAAGGACTTCCCGCCGGGCCAGAAGGAGGGCATCAGCGTGCCGGGGCGGTAGCCAGCGGGGTTGATGAGATAGTCGCGGAGCCAGCCCTCCTGCAGGCGCGCCGCCATGTTGCTGATGTCCGGCCCCTGGATGCCGAGCGAAGGCCGGTCACCCCACCGGTGGCAGGTGATGCAGCCGGCGCCGCCTTCGGTGCCGAGGAGCTTCCGTCCGGCGGAGTCATCGCCGCCCTCGAACTTGAGCGCAGGACGCGCGTCGGCGACGCCGAGGAGCCGTGCGAGTCCGTCGGTGGCCTTGCCGTAGACGGGCATGCGCGTGCGAAGGTAGGGACGAACGCGGTTCTCCCCATCGAGGACCTTGGCCAGCCACTCGGGCCGCAGTTTCCCGCCGACGCCGGTGAGAGGCGGAGGATAGCGGCCGGTGTCGCCGAGGTTGTGATCGCCCTCGAAGAACGCCTTCCGGGCCCCGTCAGGGCCGCCCTTGCCGTCGCGTTCGTGGCAGGCGACGCAGTTGAGCGCCTGCAAGGTGAGGTCGGCGGCGAGCTTGGGATCGGCGGCCTTGTCGCGCGCGGCCAGGAAAAGCTTCAGTGAGGAGCGCTGCGCGTCCGTGAGCGCGTAGCGGGGTCCCTTGGCGTGGGCGGAGTCGAGACAGCCGCCCTCCTTGCGGCCGAGCGCGACCGGAGTGGCGGCGGCGTCCTTCGGGAGCTCGTGGCAGGCCGCGCAACGGGCGGCGATGACCGCCTTGCGGCCGGTGATGGCCAGCTCGCGGTCGACCGTGGCCGGGGTGACCCACGGGCCGACGCGTCCGTCGCTGCCTTCGAAGGCCAGGAGATGGCCGGCGATGTCGATCGCGTCCTGGTTCTCCATCGCGATGCGCGGCATGCGACCGTCCGGCCTGACCTTGAGCGGGTCCTGCAGGAAGGCGCTCAGCGACTCCAGCGAGTACTTGGCCCTGAGGTCGGGGAACGGCACGGAGGCGTGCGTGAACTCGGAGTCCTTCGGAGCGCCACCGTCCGGCACGAAGGCCTTGTCCGGCGCGTGGCAGGCGACGCAGCCGAGCGAGTGGTAGAGACCGCTGCCGCGCGAGGCGTTCACATGCCGGATGTCCGCCGGCTTCACCTTCGTCCTAGGCCCGAGGGAAGCCAGGTAGTGCTCGATCGCCACGAGGGTCCTCTCATCGGCCTTCGTCAGGACCTGCGGCATGACGGCGCCGGGATGGACCGACTGCGGATCGGCGATGAACTTGCGCAGCCATTCGCCCTGCGCGCGCTGGGAGACCGTCGCCAGCGCCGGGCCGCGCTGCGCGGGCAGGCCCGTGTCGCCGCCGTGGCAGTTCACGCAACCGAGCTCGTTGTAGAGTAGCCGGCCGCCCTCGGCCGTGGGCGCCGCGGCGTGGAAACGCTCGAAGCCCGTGACGACGGGCGCGGCGGAGGCCGAGGCGACGGCGAGCAGGATGAGGGCGGCGGCGCGCATCGCTCAGGCCGTCTCGCGCAGGCACTTCTCCACGTAGGCGCGCGACTCGTTGATGAGCGCGGTGACCTCGGGGGTGGTGGGCAGCACGGGGATGCCTCGCGGGGTCGGGTGCATGAAGAGCTCGACGAGCCCGTCGAAGCGGATGTCGCGCAGCGCCTTCACGATCGGACGGTAGTCCAGCTTGCCCCGTCCGGGCATCTGGCGCAGTTCCTCCTCCTTGGAGGCCTTCTTGAAGATGCCATCGGAATGCTCCTGGAAATACATGAACGGCAGGTTCTTCGCCCCGAGGTCGCGCAGGAGCGCGGGGATCTGGTCCGCCCACTCATGGAGATGGTGCGGCGCGAAGGCGACGCCGAGCGCGGGCGACTTGTTCAGTTCGGCGAAGGCGCGGATGGAGTCGGGGTGATGCAGGGCCTGGTTCGAGTGGTTCTCGATGGCGATGCGCAGGCCGAGCTCCTCGGCCTTGGCCGCGTGCGGCTTCATCTCCTCGAGGAACTTGGCGATCGCGGCCCGGGCGGCGGCGCCGGAGGGGTTCTTGGGGCCGGTGCTGCCGCAGACGAGCGTGGTGCCGCCGTGCTTCCTGACCCAGGCCATCTCGTCCTGGAGCTTGAACGGCCCGAGCGGATAGCGCGTGCTCACGCCGAGCCGCACGTCGTGCTTCTTCAGCAGCGCGGCGAAGGCCTCGTCACCGAGCGCGGCGGCCTGCTCGCGCTGGTCGCCGTGCACCTTGCACCAGATGTCAATCGACTCGCTGCCGGTCCTGGCCACCTCGGGCAGGACCTCCGCGAGCGGGGCGTAGCCGTACATCGCCGAGGAGAGCACGTAGCGCAGGCGGAACTTGCCGTCGGCGGCGAGGGCGGCGGGCGAAGCGGCCGCCGCGGCGGCGAGGGCGGCCGTGCGCAGGAAGTCGCGCCGTGAAGTCAGGGCGCTCATCGGCGGACCGACGCCTCCAGCATCCTGATCCAAGGGCCGACGAAGTGTCCGTTGTCATGGAAGGTGCGGCCGCTGACCATGTGGCGGTCGATCACGCAAGGCTCGTTGACGAAGACGCCGCCGCAGACCTCGAGGTCGAACTTGCACTTGGGCACCGTGGCCATACGCAGGCCCTTGACGATGCCGGCGCGGGCGGGGATCTCGACGCCATGGCAGACGCTGGCCATCGGCCGCCCGTGCTCCCACATCCAGCGCGTGACGCGGAGCAGGTCCTCGTCCTCGCGGAGGTATTCCGGCGCCCGGCCGCCGCTGAAGAAGATGCCGGCGTAGTCCTCGGGCCGGATGTCCCTAAAGGCCACGTCGGCGTTGATCGAGTAGCCCTCCCACTCCTTGGTGATCGTCCAGCCGGGCTTCACCTCGTGCATCACCATGCTGTAGGGACGCACGGTGGGCGCGGCCACCACGGGCTGGAAGCCGGCCTCGATCAAGCGGTAGAACGGGTAGAGCGTGTCGACCGTCTCCGCGGCGTCGCCGATGACCACGAGCACCTTGGGCTTGCCGGCGGAGGCGGGCAGGTGGGCGCCCGAGGAGATCGAGCCCTGGTTGCGGTTGTCGATGAGTCCGCCGGCGCCCCTGGGGGCCTCCTGGGCGGACCTCGGGCGGAGTGCGAAGGGGTCCATCATCACATTGTATCCGCGGTTGCCCTCGCCGTCATTACAAGGTTGTATCACAAAAGGTCAGTTTTTTCATCACCATGCCCGCCCGTCGCCGCATCCCCCGGGTCGCCCTGCTCATCGAGACCAGCCGCACCTACGCCCGGGAGATTCTGGCCGGCGTCCGGCGCTTCGTGGCCGAGCGGGGACCCTGGTCGTCGTACCTCGAGCTGCGGGCCTCGGACTCCACGCCGCCGTCCTGGCTGAAGGACTGGGACGGCGACGGGCTGCTCGTGCGAACCTTCTCCGAGGAAACCGCGGCGCTGGTCGCTGCGACCGGCCTGCCGGCCGTGGAACTGCGCTCCCCGGTCCTCTCCCCCCGTCTGCCCTTCGTGGGCAGCGACAACGTGCGTATCGGCCGGATGGTCGCCGAGCACTTCGTGGAGCGCGGCCACCGGCATTTCGCGGTCCACAGCCTGCACACCGAGCCCTTCTTCACCGAGCGCGTGCGCAACTACGCCGAGGCTCTGGCGGAACTCGGCCACGCCTGCCATGAACTGCCGGAGACCTTGTCGGAACGCACCGAGGACTGGGAGAAGGCCCAGCGGCGGCTGGTCCGCTGGCTGACCGGCCTGCCCAAGCCCGTCGCGGTGTTCGCAGCCAACGACCAGCTCGGCGTGCGACTGCTCGAGGCCTGCCGACGCGGCGGATTGGCCGTGCCGGAAGAGGTCGCGGTCGTCGGCGCGGAGAACGAGGAGACGCTCTGCGGGTTCGCGACGCCGACGCTCTCCAGCGTGCAGTTCGACGGCCGGGCGGTCGGCTACGCGGCGGCGGGGCTGCTCGACCGACTGATGCGCGGCCGCCGGGCGCCCGCCGGCCCGACGCTCATCCCGCCCAAGGGCATGGTCGTGCGGGGTTCCTCGGGCCTCATCGCGCATCCCGACCGGCTCGTCGCCCAGGCGCTGAGGATCATCCGCGAGCAGACGCTGTCCGGACTCGACGTCAACGCCCTCTGCCGCCGCCTCAACGCCTCGCGCAGCACGCTCGACCGACGGATGAAGGCCGCGCTGCGTCGGTCGCCCAAGGAGGAGATCCACCGCGTGCGCTTCACCGAGGTCGAACGGCTCCTGCGTGAGACCCGCCTCACGGTCGCGGCGGTGGCGAATCAGACGGGCTTTCGGCACTCCCACTACCTGCAGTCGGTCTTCAGAGCCCGCTACGGGATGACGCCGGGCAAGTTCCGCAAGCTGCGGGCCTCGGGCGCGGGGTCGGTGTGAACAACCGCCCCGCAGACCGCTCGGCACGCTTGCCACGGCGAGACTTTGGGGCACGCTAACCGTTCCCATGTTTAACGACGACGACGAAGAAGACGAGAAGACCCCGGAGGCCCCGAAGGAGACGCCCCCGAGCGCGATGCTAATCCAGAAGAAGTTCCTGGAGCAGCGGAAGATCTTCCTCTGGGGCGGCGTTGATGACGCCTCCGCCAAGGACATCGTCGAGAAGCTCCTCTACCTGGAGTCCGACGCCCCGGGCAAGGAGATCACCTTCTACGTCAACACCCCCGGCGGCTCCATCACGGCCGGCATGGCGGTCTACGACACCATCCGCCTAATCTCCTCGCCGGTGAAGGTCGTGGTCACCGGCATGGCCGCCTCGATGGGCTCCATCCTGCTCCAGGCCCCCAGGCAGAAGGGCGGACGGCTGCTCTTCCCCCACGCCCGGGTGATGATCCATCAGCCGCTCATCATGGGCCGCATCCAAGCTCCGGCAGTCGATATCCACATTCAGGCCCTGGAGATGGAGCGTCTCCGCGCCGAACTGAACGAGATCCTCGCCAAGGCGTCCGGCCAGAAGCTGGACAAGGTGGTCAAGGATACGGACCGCGACTTCTACATGACCGCCGTGGAGGCCATCGAGTACGGCCTCGCCGACGCGATCGTGAAGAAGCTCTGAGCGCATGGGCGTCGGCGACCGGACGTACATGCGCGGAACCCGCCCCTCTTCCGAGGCGCGGCCGCTGACCCATTGGACGGTCGGCCTGCTCGTACTCTTCTTCATCGTGGGGCTGGTCGGGGACTCCGCCCAGGCCGACCTGCTCGGCTGGGCGGTAATCCGCGAGCGGGAGACGCACACCTGGCAATGGTTCACCTACGCCCTGGTGCATGAGGGCTTCTGGCACCTGCTGGGCAACGGGCTCATGCTGTGGTGGACCGGCGCCATCGTCGAACGCGAGCGGGGGCCGCGGATCTTCGTCGGCGTGCTGTCGGCCGGCGCGGTGGTCGGCGCCCTCGTCTGGTGGCTGACCGGCGTCGGCGGTAGGAGCGACGGCGCCCTCGTCGGCGCCTCCGGCGCGGTGCACGCGCTGGCCCTGGTGGCCCTGCTCGGGCGCATGGAGGACCGCATCCCGATCCTGCTCTTTTTCTTCCTGCCGGTGAACTTGAAGGTGCGCTGGCTGGTCATCGGCACCGCCGTTTTCGCCCTCGCCGGGTGGGCGTTCTCCGAACTGCCGCACCGCCATGACTGGCAGGGCTGGCGGGCGGCCTGGGTCTCTTCGGTGGCCCATTCGGCGCATCTCGGAGGCCTGCTGGTGGGCTTCCTCGCCTGGCGCCGGGTCGGGCAGACGGAAACGGGGGCCGGCTCCGCTCAGGAGACGATACCTTCGGAACGTCAGGCCTATTCTGAGAATCCCGAGTTCGCCCATGCGGGCGAAGAGGAAGCGTCAGCCCCGGAAGGACTTAGCCGCGCCCGCGCCCGGGCCGAGCTGGACGCCCTCCTGGACAAGATCTCCGCCCGGGGATTCGGCTCGCTCACTCCCGGCGAGAAACGCAGACTCGAAGAGCTCAGCGCAAAGTTGCGCTGACCCCCCTCCCCCATGCGCCCCATCCTGTCGCTACTGTTGGCCGCCGCCCTCTGCTCGGCGGCCGACCAGCCCGCCTTCACGACCACCGAGTCCATCCAGAAGGAGACCCGGGCCACCGCGCTGCTCCTCGAGCGCCTCCACATCAGCCGTCGCGCGATGTCGACCGTCGACATGCGCGAGGTACTGCTCACTTACTGCGAGAACCTCGACCGGATGAAGATGTACTTCACCCAGGCCGAGGTGGACGAGTTCATGGAACGCTACGCCAAGACGCTCGACCTTTACATGGAGCGGGGCAACCTCACGCCGGCCTTCGAGATCTACGCCCTGTTCACCCGCAAGGCCGAGGAACGCGCCCGCATCATCAAGGACGCGCTCGTCAAGCCGGTGGACCTCGCCCGCGAAGGTACGTTCCCCGCCGACCGGCGCAAGGCGAGCTGGCCCAAGACGGACACCGAGGCAGACGAGCTCTGGATGCGGCGCCTGCAGTTCGACCTGCTGGGAGAACTGCTCGGGGACGACAAGTCCGGTGACAAGGAGGAGAAGGCAAAGGCCACCGCCAAGGCGGACGTCTCTCCGGCCAAGGTCGCCGAGGCGGTCGAGCGGCTGCGCAAGCGCTACGACAAGGTGCACTCCTACCTGAAGATGGAGCAGCACGAGGTGGAGGAGATCTTCCTCAATTCCTACACGCAGCAGTATGACCCGCACTCGACGTTCATGTCGGGGCAGACGCTGGAGGAGTTCGAGATTGCGATGCGCAACTCGCTCTGCGGCATCGGGGCCACGCTCTCCGACGAGGACGGCTACTGCGTGATCAAGGACATCCTCCCGGGCGGTCCGCTCGACCAGTCAGGCAAGGCCAAGCCGGGTGACAAGGTCATCGCGGTCGGCCAGGGCGACGGCCCGGTCGAGGACATCGTGGGCATGCGGCTCGACCGCGCCATCACCCGCATCCGCGGCAAGCAGGGATCGACGGTCCGCCTGACGCTCGACAAGGCCACCGGCGGCCGTGAGACGATCTCGCTGAAGCGCGACCAGATCAAGCTGGTCGGACAGCTCGCCTCCGCCCGCTACTTCGAGATGCCGGCGGGCAAGGGGTTCGTTTCCGTCGGCGTCGTCGACCTCCCCTCCTTCTACAGCAAGAACGCCGACGGCACAGGCTCCAGCCCCACGGCGGACGTGGAGGAGCTCCTCGGCAAGCTCAAGAAGATGGGCATGCAGGCGCTCGTCATGGACCTTCGCCGCAACGGCGGCGGACTGCTCACCGAGGCGGTCGACCTTTCCGGGCTGTTCATCCCCAAGGGCTCGGTGCTCCAGGTGCGCGACAGCCAGGGGCGGCAGGAGGACTACCGCGACGAAAACGAGAAGGTCGCGTGGAACGGCCCGCTCGTGGTCCTCACGTCCAAGCGCTCCGCGTCGGCCTCTGAGATCTTCGCAGGCGCGATGCGCGACCACCGGCGCGGCATCGTGGTCGGCGACCAGACGACCCACGGCAAAGGCTCGGTGCAGAACATCATCGAGCTGAGCCGGTTCGACCGGAAGCTGAAGTCGGCGGTCAAGGTGACGATTCAGAAGTGGTACGCGCCCAGCGGCTCCTCCATCCAGCTCAAGGGCGTGCCCGCCGACATCGTGGTTCCCTCGGTCTGGTCGGTGCTGCCCAACGCGGAGTCCGACCTGGAACGCCCGCTCCCCTGGGATTCGGTCAAGCCTTCGCTGACCGAGCCCGACCTGGGACCCTGGCTCAAGGCCAAGGTGTCCGACGAGCTCATCGCTGAACTTTCCTCGGCCAGTGAACGCCGCCGCGCGGAGCTACCGGAATTCCTCACGCAGGGACGTCTGATCGAATGGACGCGCAGCCGGCAGGAACGGCAGGAGCTCCCAATCTCACTCGAGGCCCGTCAGCGGGAGAAGACCGATGACGCGGCCTTCCGCGAACAGGTCCGCAAGGAGCTCGAGGCCTACGCGGCCGGCCGCAAGGTCAAGGTCAGCGAGGTCAAGGTGGAGGCCGCCATCGAGCAGGAGAAGAAGGACGAGGCCTCGCCCTACGGCAAGGCGCGCAAGGCGAAGTCCCGCAACCCGCTCGCCGACGACGAGGAGTGGCCCGACTACGACGTGCAGCTCAACGAGGCCGTGCGCATCGCCACCGACTGGACGGTCCGTCTGGGCGGTCCGGCGGTGGCCGCCGCCCCCGCGGTCAAGAACGACCCGGTCGAGGCGAAGTGAGCCGGGGTTAGGCTTGGCGAGGGGGCTTCCGGCCGCACATTCCGCGGCATGGAACTCCCCGCCCTGGCCCTGCTCGCCTGCGCTGCCGCCGGACTCGCGTGCGCACTCCTGCGCCGCCGCCGGCCCGGTAGCCATGTCGCGGTCACGCACGCCCTCTCCGACGGACGGGAGGCCCGGCTGCACACGCTGACTAACGCGCACGGGATGTCGGTCTCGGTCAGCGCCTACGGCGCGACGCTCACGTCAATCCGGGTTCAGGACGTGCGCGGGGAGGTCGGCGAGGTCACGCTCGGGCTGGACACGGCCGAGGCGCTGCAACGGCACCGTGCGTTCCTTGGCAGCACGGTCGGGCGCTACGCCAACCGGCTGGCGCAAGGCCGGCTGACCGTCGACGGCATGACGCACGCGCTGGATCGTAACGACGGGCCGAACCACCTGCACGGCGGCGCCCACGGGCTCGACGCCAAACTCTGGAGCTCGGCCGCGGTCCGTCGGGTCGACGCGGGCGAGGTCACGCTGAAGGTGACGAGCCCGGCTGGCGAAGGCGGCTACCCGGGAGAGCTCAGGGCGACCGTCACCTACGCGCTCAGCGACGCGTGCAATGAGCTGACAATCCGCTTCGAGGCCGAATGCGACGCGCCCACGGCGTGCAACCTGACGAACCACGTGTTTCTCAACCTGGCCGGCAGCGGCGCGATCACCGGCCACCGCCTGCGTCTGGCGGCCGAGCGCTTCGTGCCGGTCGACGCCAACCTCATCCCCACGGGAGAGCTGGCCGCCGTGGAAGGGACGCCCTTCGACTTCCGGAGGGAGACCGCCATCGGCGCCCGCATCTCAGAGCCGCATGAGCAGTTGCGCCTCGGACGCGGCTACGACCACTGCTACGTGCTCGGCCAGCCCGGCGCGATACGTCTCGCGGCCGAGGTCCGCGATTCCTCGTCGGGCCGCACGATGCAACTGCTCACCGACGCCCCGGGCGTCCAGCTCTACACCGGCAATTTCCTCGACGGCACGGTGCAGGGCCGCTGGTCGGCGCCCTACGGCTTCCGCCAGGGCTTCTGCCTCGAGCCCGGACTCTTCCCCGACTCACCGAACCGCCCGGAGTTCCAGCGCATGGGCTTCCCTTCCGGCGTGCTGCGCCCGGGCGAGAAGTACGCGCAGACGATGGTCCTGCGCTTCGGGGTGATTAACGAACGCTCCTGAGCGAGGGCTCAGGCGTCGGACTGTCCATCCTTCCACAGGACGCGCGCGGCCCTGAGGGTCAGGGAGGCTGAGACGAGCGCGACCGCCCCGAACGTCCAGGCGGCGTTACGGTTCACATGACCGGGCTCGCCTACGGCATACAGGAAGTGACCCAGGGCAAAGAGGGCCGACCAGATCGCGATGCAACCCATGATCCAGCCGAGCAGTGCCATGCCGGCGGACCCTGCCGTGGTTTCCTCACGGATGCCGGCGGCTTGACGCACTGCGTCCCAGCCCGGACCGGACGGACGCACCCTACGGCAGAAGTCGGCGAGCGTGGCCGGATTGGTCTGCGGACCGACGAAGGCGATGACGAGCCAGGACACGGTGGTGATGCCCACCTGGATCAGCGTCGTCTTGGCGAATCCGACATCCGGAAGCACGAGCGGCACGGCCACCGAGGTAACCAGCGACATGACCATCGCGACGATCTCGCACCAGGCCGAGACGCGCCACCAGTACCAGCGCGCGACGTAGATGAGGCCCGTACCGGCGCCGATGGAGAGGAGGATCTGGAAAGCTTGCTGGGCGGAGGACATCGTCAGGCTCAGGAGGGCCGCCACGACATAAAGCAGCACGGTCGAGACGCGGCCGACGTTGACGTAATGCGACTCTTCGGCGCCCTTCACGAGGAAGCGGCGGTAGAAGTCGTGCACGAGGTAGGAGGAGCCCCAGTTGAGGTGCGTGAGGATGGTGGATGAATTGGCGGCGATCAGCCCCCCGACCATCAGTCCGACGAAGCCGACCGGCATGAACTTGAGCATGGCTGGGAAGGCCGAGTCATGGCCGATGAGACCCGGATCCGCCTCGGGGAACGCGGCCTTGATGGAAGCCAGGTCGGGATAGACCACGATGGAGCACAGCGCGGTCACGATCCAAGGCCAGGGCCGCATAACGTAATGCGCCACGTTGAAGAACAGCGTGCCGCCAAGGGAGTCCTTCTCCGACTTTGAGGCCAGCATGCGCTGGGCGATGTACGACCCGCCGCCGGGCTCGGCGCCGGGATACCAGTTGGCCCACCAGCTCACGGCCATGGGCAGGATAAAGGTCATCAGCGCGAGCTCCTCGAAGGCGAAGTTGGGCAGCAGCTCCAGGACGCGCTGACCGGAGCCGTCGTAGGCCGACAGGGCGGGCACGCCCCGGGCGCTGGTGACGACCTGCCTGTCCGCCAGTGCGCCGTAGAGCGACCTGAGCCCAGCGGTGACGGAGGCGTCCCCAGCCAGACGGCGGCCCACCTCGACGAGCGAGAACCACGCGGCCGCGAAGACGGCGGTCATCTTGATGAAGAACTGCAGCATGTCGATGACCAGCACGCCCCAGAGTCCGGAGTGCGCGGCGAAGACGACGTTGAGCACGCCGCAGATGACGATGGTCTGCCAGGCCGGCAGGCCGAAGAGGATGTTCGCAATCTTGCAGGCGGCCAGGGTCACCATGCCCATGATGAAGCAATTGAAGAAGAGCCCGAGGTACACAGCGCGGAAGCCGCGCACGAGGGAGGCTTCGCGGCCGGAGTAGCGCAGCTCGTAGAACTCAAGGTCGGTCATCACCCCCGAGCGACGCCAGAGACGGGCGAAGAAGAACACCGTGGCCACGCCAGTCAGGGCTTGCGACCACCACTGCCAGTTGCCGGCCACACCGAACTTGCGCACCTGCTCGGTCACCCAGTTGGGGGTGTCGGACGAGAAGGTCGTCGCCACCATGGAGAGGCCGGCCAGCCACCACGGCACGGAACGTCCGGAAGCGAAGAACTCCGAGGTGCTCTGACCCGACCGACGCGCGAAGAACAGCGCCGGCACGAAGCAGATGAGGATTGAGATCGCGACGATGATCCAGTCGAGGGTCTGAAGGCGCATGGCGGGGTGAGGATTTTATCCCGTAGCATGCGCGACGTGGCAACCGCGCTCCCCCGCCCTATTTGAGCAGATGGGAGCATTAGCGCCCGGGCCCTCCGCCTCGGGCAAGGTTGAGCGCCCTCGCTCAACCACGGCTGCTCGAGGCGGTCAGCCCTACCTTACAAGCTCAGGTCAACCGGGACGGGCGGCAACTTCAAGCTCGTGACGCTGGTCGGAAGCTCGTTCAAGGTGTACCAGGCCTCGGTATGCCAGAGGGTCTCGCCGGACTTGGACTTCACGTCGGTCACGACGAGGTGATGGACGTGGCCGCGCACGAGTCCGTCGACGACGAGACGCACGCGCAGGCCGTCGGCCGAGACGACGGCCGACTTCACGGTCGGCTCGGTCTGGTCCACCTCGGGGCTGCCGTAGCTGGACTGGTAGATGTAAGTGAAGGTGTCCAAGGCGTAGTTCTCGACGTCGGCCGCGGCGGCGGCGTCGACGGGATGGGTGAACTCGATCTCGAAGCCGTCAAGCTTAGCCGCGATGGCGCGCATCTCGAAGGGCGTCCGGCCCTTGAAACGCACGCGCTCGAAGGTGAAGGGCTTCGAGCCGCGCGACCCCCAGCCTCGGTTGGTGCCGCCGATGAAGAGCGTGCCGTCCTCCTGATCCATGCGCACGGGCACAAGGCCGGCCTCGAAGCCGCCGAGGAAATGGAACACGGCGCCCTGGTAGAGGCCGTTGACCTTCTCGAGGGCGACGCGCTGGACCTGCGAAGCGGTCTGCTCCCCGACGAGCATCTGGCCCTGCCAGGGACCGAACTTGCCCCGGGCCAGGTCGCAGCCGACTCCGGAGGGCGAATTGCCGACCTTGCCGTGCGGCAGGAAGGCGGCGGGCGGGACGAATGCCGGATGCTTCAGGCGCTCGGTGAGGATGCGCGATCCGCTCTGCGGCTCGGGCGGCGCGGGGAAGTCGGCGAGGGCGTATGACTTGTTGCCGGTCGGGTTACCCTGGAAGGATCCGGGGCGGAGCCACTTCAGGGAGGAGGAGCCGTTCCACACGCCCTGGTTGTCGGTGTAGAACACGTCACCCTCGCCGTTGGCGCCGATGCCGCCGGGAGAACGGATGCCGGACGCGACGGGGATGAACTTGCCGTCCGGGGTGATCTTGGCGCCCCAGCCGCGCCACGGGGCATGGGAATGGAACGATCCGGTCAGGCAGAAGACGGCCCAGACGTTGCCGTCCTTGTCGGGATCGGAACCGAAGGCGTATTCGTGGTAATCGCCGCTCACGCCCCACTTGGAGCAGATGGTCTCGAAACGATCGGCCCGGCCGTCGCCGTCTCGGTCGGTCATGCGGGTGAACTCCGGACGCTGCATGGCGAACAGCGAGCCCTCCTTCCAGAACATCCCGAGGGGCTCGTGGATGTTGGAGGCGAACTTGGTCCACTTCACCTTGGACAGGTCGGCGTCGTAGGCGCCCTCGACGACCCAGACGTCGCCGCGGCGGGTGCCGATGGCGACCTTCTTGCCAGGCAGCAACGCGATCGATCCGACTTCGCAGACCTCGCCGGCCGGAGTCGGGATCTCGACGCGTTCGTAGAATTCCGACTGCCTGGCCTCGGCGGCCTTGACGGCCTCGGCGGGGACGAGCTTGCCCTTCTTGGGCGTCTTGGCGGGCGCGGCCTGCAGGCCCGCGACGCAGGCGAGCAGGGCGATGACGGTGAGGTGCTTCATGAGAGGTGGTGCGGCGCGGTTCAGCGGAAGGAGTAGCCGAGCACGACGGTCTCGCCGGGCTTCAGGGTGACGGTGAGCAGCTTGTCGGCGGCCTTGGGCTGAGGGCCGGAGAGGGCGCGGAGGCTCAACGAGCCGCCGAGGACGGTGGCGCCGTCGGCGCCCTCTGAAGTGAGGTCGCGCGCGAGCACAACCGTCACGGGCCGGTCGCCCTCGGATTTGAGGGTGCGCCTCAGGCCGGGCTTGCCGGCGATCGCTTCGGGAATCCAGGCGTCGGTGAGTGAGACGCCCTCCCCCGCCGCGCGGAAGGTCGGGTTGCCCGCGGCGTCGAGGTCATAGCCCTTGAATTCGGCGGCGACCTTGACCGCGGAGAAAGTCCATTCCTTGCCTTCGCCTTTGCGGTCGAAGCGGACGACGGAGCCCTCGCCCGAGGCGAGGGCGACGCCGGGACCATCGGAGAGCTTGATCACGTTGGTGCCCGCGGGCGGCTCGTTGCCGGCGCCACGATCGGTCCAGTGGTGGCCGCCGTCCATGAACTTGCCAGTCCAGATGAGCTCCGCGGCGAGGTTATCCGCGCTGTAGGCGAGGTTGAGTCCGTTCGGGAAGCCGATGCCGATCGCGCGCGGCGTGGTCTTGTCGATGAAGTTGCGGTAGATCGCGGCGACACCGTCCTTGGCCTCGATCGGGATGGACACGCGCGGCTTGGGCGCGTTGGCCTTGGTCTTGGAGAGCCACTTGATCTCCTTGTCCTTCGGCCCCTTGTAGCCGAGGACGACGACCTCGTGGCCGGCGAACTCGACGTATTCGAGACGGATTGGAGTCAGGCCCTTCTTAAGGATGACGGGAACCTCCTTGCGGCGGCCGCCGACGGGGCCGATGCCCTTGATTTCGGCGATGCGCTCTCCGCCGACGTAGAGGGCGCCGAAGTCGTCGCAGTCGAAGACGAAGTTATATTTGCCGTCTTCCTTGGCCTCGAACTGCGCTGTCCAGACCATCGCGAAATGGTCCTTCAGGCCCGACTGGGCCGGATCGATTACGCCGGCGTTGAAGTCCTCCATCAGCGCGGGCTTGAGCGCGGAGAAGTCGGGGAGGGTCTTCCACTCGCCCTGGTACATCATGCCCACGAGGTTCTTCAGCGCGGTCTTTGCGGGCGGGAAGGGGTGCGCATTGAGGAGCTCGGCGGCGGTCCACGGGGTCGCGCGCTTGGTGGTCTGGGCGCGGACCGCGGCCACCTGGGCGGGAGTCACCGCGCCAGCGCCTCCGGCGAACTTGTCGCGCACGTAGGTGAGCGCGGCGGCAATCTTCTCATCGCTGAGCACCGCGCCCTGCGGAGGCATGTCAATATTGTAGGTCATGCCCGCGACCTCGACCGGACCGGTCATGCCGTTGAGCACGATCTTGATGGAGCGCTCGGCCGGGCCCTTAGGCCATTCGCTGCCGACGAGGGGAGGCAGGCCGTTGAGTCCCTTGCCGTCGGGCCCGTGGCAGGCGGCGCAGAGCGTGTTGTACACCTGAGCGCCGTCTTCAGCGGCGGAAAGCAGGGCGGCCGAAGTCAGCAGGGCGAGGAGGGACGAGGGACGCATGAGGGGTCCAACCAATCAAGCACCCTTACCCGCCCTGGGCAAGAGGCATGGTGTCTGGACGACGCCCAGGCAGCACGTCCCTCAGGCCGGCGCAGGGCCGAACGGCGTCTAAGGCCAGCTCAGCGCGCCCGGTAAAGACCTTGGGGGTCGTACATCCACCAGGCGTCGAAGGGATTCGAGAGCGGAGGAAGCTCGTAATAGGGACGTCCCTTGTCGTCGACCTTGGCGGTCACGCCGCTGACCTCGGTCTGCGGGGGGCGGATGACCGGGGCGGTCGGCGCGACGGGCACGGGGAGGATATCGAGCACGGCGGTCTCCTCGATGCGCTCCACGGTCGTGTCGACCCACTTGAGCGCCTTGGCCTGCTCGCCGAAGGCCTGCCAGTCGCCCGTCGAGTCGTTGGCGTACATCTGCTTCACGAACTCTTCGAGGCTGATGCCCATCTTCTTGGCGACCGGCGTGCCGAGACGGTCGAACCACTCCGTGGTGAAGCGGATCTGCTCCTTGAGCACGGTCATGTTGCCGCGCAGGTTGTTGGAGACCTGGTGGTGCAGCAGGATGCTGTTCGGGTAGCAGAAGGAGCGCTCGGCGAGGGTGGCGATGACCGCGGTCATCGAGGCGGCGAAGCCCTTGACGACGACGTAGACGGGCGCCTTGGAAGCGGCCATGGCCTTCTGGATCTGGTAGCCAGCGGCGACGGAGCCACCGGGGCTGTTGTCGACCACGATGAAGATCGGGAATTCGGCCGACTGGTTGTTGTAGAAGTTGATGCGCTGGATGACGTGGTCGGCCAGCTGGTCGGTGACGGCGCCGTTGAAGGGGATGCGGCGGTCGCTGATGTACAGCACGCCGTCGACGAGCGGGTCCTTGAGATAGCGGGGCTTGGCGCGGGAGGCGACCTTGCGGGCCTCCTCCTCCTTCTGGAAACGGCTCAGCTCGTTCGTGAGGCGGGCGACGGTGTTGCCAGCCTCGAGCTGGAGCTGCTTGGCCTCGGCCTCGAGCTCGCGGATACGGTTCATGCGCTCGGCGAGGCGGGCGGACGAACGGGCGGCCTCGAGGGAGGTCTGGCGCTCCAGCTTGGCCTTCTCGTCCTCGAGCGCGGCGGCCTCGGCGGCGGCCTTGGCGAGACGGAGCGCGCGTTCGGCGGCGAGCTTGGCGGTCTCGGCGGTGAGGGGAGCGAGCTCCTCGGCCCGACGGGCCTCGGCGAGCGCGACCTGGGCGTCGATGCGGGCCTTCTCGCCGCGCATACGCTCAACCTCCTTCATCAGCTCCTTCTGTTCGGGGGTGAGTTCGGGCGAGGGGCGGGGCGAGACCGGGGCGGGCGTGGGCGCGGTAACGGCGGAGGGGGCGGCGGCCTGCTGCGCGAAAAGCGGGGCGGCGAGCGCGAGGAGCGCGGGAAGGATGCGGTGCGTGTTCATGAGAGGGAGGGAGCGGGGTTCAGCGGAGGACGAATTCGACGGAGGGGTCGTGGATCCACCAGGCGTCGCCGGCCTCCGCGGGAGGCAGGGACTCGCGGACGCGTCCGTCGGCGCCGGGGCGGGCATTGCCGAAGACGTCGGGTTCGAGCGGAGCGGGAGCGGGCGTGGCGCCCGCGACGTAGAAGGACTCCTCCTTGATCTGCTGCACGACGTCGGTGGCCCAGCGGCGGCGCACGGCTTCGTCACCCAGGACCTTCCAGTCGCCGGTCGAGGCGTTGGCGTACATCTGTTTCACGAAGTCGTCGAGCGGTACGCCGACGCGGTCGGCCACCTTGACGAAGATGCGCTCGACCCAGAACTTGCTCCACTTGAGCTGCTCGTTGAGCTGGGTGAGGTTGCCTCCGAGGCCCGTGGAGGCCTGGTGGTGCAGGACAATCGCCTGAGGATACACGAAGGAGCGCTTGGCGAGGGTGGTGATGATGGCGGCCATCGAGGCGGCGTAGCCCTTGACGACGACGTAGACTGGGGCCTTCGAGGCCTCCATGGTCTGCAGGATCTGGTAGCCGGCCATGACGGAACCGCCGGGGTTGCGGTCGATGATGAGGAAGATGGGCGCCTTGGGGTCGACGGCGTTGTAGAAGGCGATGCGTCCGCAGACGTAGTCGGCGAGCTGGCTGGTCACGCGGCCGTTGAAGGGGATGCGTCGGTCGCTCACGCGCAGCACGCCGTCGGCGAAGGGATCCTGCGGATACTCCATCTTCGCGCCGGCGGCGACTTCGGCGACCTTCTTCTCGAGGAGGACAATCTGGGCGGAGGAGGCCACCTTGGCGAGTTCGACGGAGGCCTCGGCGGCGGCAAGGCGGGCTTTGATCTCGAGTTCGGCGCGGGCGCGGTCCTTGCCCACAGAAGCGGAGGAGGCGCGGGCCGAGGCGGTCTCGAGCTCGAGCTTGATGCGCTCCTTCTCGGCGTCGTCACCGGCGGCCGCGGCTTCGGCACGGGCCTTGCGGAGCGCGGCCTCGGCTTCGAGACGGCGCATCTCCAGCGAACCCGGGAGGGACTCGAGACGACGCTTGGCGGCGGCGAGCTCGAGGCGCGCGCGGATGGCTTCGGTCTCCAGCTCGGCCTTCACGACCTCGGGCGGACGAGGGGACTGCTGGGCGCCGAGGGAAGCGGCGAGGATTAGGAGGACGGAAAGGGCTGGGCGTCGCATCGGGGGTCTTTCTTTTCTGTCAGATAAATGGTTCCAAAGAAGCCCAATCTTGGCAAATCTGACCGCATGTCCGCCGACGCCCCCATCACCCTGCGCAACCGCCACACCGGCGGGACGGAGGTGGAGCGGGTCTACGGTGAGGCCTGGCTGCGGCGTATCTACGGCAACCCCCTCGGGCGGGCCGTCCTGCACTTGGTCGTGAAGCGGGCCTTCTTCTCGGCCCTCTACGGAAAGGCGATGGACCGCCCCTCCAGTGCGTCCCGCGTCGCGCCCTTCGTGAAGGCCTACGATCTGGACGCGACGGAGTTCGCCGAGGAGGACCTGTCAGCCTACCGGACGTTCAACGAGTTCTTCTACCGCCGGCTCAAGCCCTCGGCCCGGCCCACCGACCCCCGGCCCGACATGGCGGTGCTGCCGGCAGACGGACGTCATCTCGGCTTCCAGGACGCGGGCGCAGTGAAGGGCGTCTTCGCCAAGGGGCAGACCTTCGACATCCCCGCGCTGGTGGCCGACCGCGCGCTGGGCGAGAAGTATGCGCACGGGACGGTCGTCTGCTCCCGGCTCTGTCCGGTGGACTACCACCGCTTCCACTTTCCCGTCGGCGGCATGCCCGGCGCGCCCGTCATGACCGACGGCCCGCTCTTCTCAGTGAACCCCATGGCCCTTCGTCGCCGCGTCTCCTACCTCTGGGAGAACCGGAGGCGGCGCGTGAGCGTCGACGCCGGCCCCTTCGGCCTTGTCACCATCGTGGCCGTCGGCGCGACCAACGTCGGCTCCATCGTCGACACCTACGAGCCCGGCCGCTCCGTCGCGAAGGGCGAGGAGAACGGCTACTTCCGTTTCGGAGGATCCTACCTCGCGACCCTCTTCGAGCCTGGCCGCATCCGCCTCGAAGCCGACCTCGTCGAGGCCGGCGAGACCGCCGTCGAACTGTACGCCAAGGTCGGCTCGCCCCTCGGCCGCCTCGCCTAAGCGCTTGCCTGACTCGGCGCGTTCGACGAGCGTACGGGCTCGCCGCGGCTCGGGTGGTGGAATGGCAGACACACCAGATTTAGGTTCTGGCGCCGCAAGGTGTGCGGGTTCGACCCCCGCCCCGAGCACCCGGCGAATTGACGCCTATTTGAGCCCACAATGATAAGGGCAATGCATGTCGTCCGTTTGAGCGTAGCTATCCACCCGAACGCCGTCGCCGAGAAAAACGTCTCGGGAGCTTGGACTTGGCGCCAGGCTTTAAAAGCTGCCTTTCAATGCCCTTGAAGCGTTCGTCATCCCTGGTCTCAAGAAATGAACCGTGCTTCAGCAAATCCTCGATGCTGAGATCCTGAAATGGACTCTTGCGAATCCGGGCCGCCCTTTTGGGCCCGGATGATTTCGTATTTTTAACAACGCCTCGGAGTCCGACGTCGCGCACGCGACGACTCTTCCTGCTCTTGCCCGGGGACGGCATTGAGAACCTCTACAAGCCGGCCATTGCACTGGCAAGGCAGGAGGACGGGGCGCCTGCCACGGGTGGACTGCCGGAACATGACTCCTCAGGTGACTGACAGATGATTGCACGGAAGAGAATGTTTGTGGGCGGGCCCGACGGCGGATAACGATCGGCAAGCGCGACCGCCCCGACGCCGATGAAATCCCTCCTGATCATCATGGCCGCCCTCTTCGCAGGCTGGCTGTCCCTGGCCCTGATTCCGGCGCCATGGGGCTGGCTGCCGTTCGCGGCGGTGGGCGTCGGCATTATCCACCTCCTCACGAAGGACCTGGGCAGGACCCAGGGTGGAAGGGATGACTCCTTCCACCCCTACGTGATCGGGGACGACGGCGTGGTGAGACACAGGGACGACGAAGGCGGCCAGAGCCAAGGGTCCGGCGAGGGGCTGGCCGAAGGCTCGAGTTCGGACAACTACGAGGCGGGCATCGACGGCGGCGGTGATAGCGGTGACGGCGGCGGCGGAGACTGAAGTCCGCCCGGACTCCTTAGCCGCTTGTCAGCGGGGGTCGGGCAGGACAAGGATGCGGGGTGCTCTCCTGGCTTCGCAGGCTCTTCGCCACCGGCGCCCCGGACCTCTCTCAGGCGCCCGAGGAACCCGTGCCCACGGAGAGACAGGAATCCATGCGGCCGCCGGACCTCCAGCCATGGATCGGCGTCGACCTCGACGGGACGCTCGCCGAGGCCACGCCCTGGGAGGGGATGTCCCACATCGGCCCGCCGGTCCCGCTGATGATGCGCCGCGTCCGGCTCTGGCTGGAGAAGGGCGCCCGGGTGAAAATCGTCACGGCCCGGGCCGGCGACCCGGAAGGACTCAAGGCCACGCAGTCCTGGCTCAAGGCCAACGGACTCCCTGACCTCGAGGTCACGGATCGCAAGGACTTCGGGATGATCGAGCTCTGGGACGACCGCGCCATCCAGGTCGTCCAGAATTCCGGCATCTGCTTCCTCGGCACCTCGGTCTTCGCCCGCCCCAAGGCCCCCATCCTCCCCGACGAGGCCGCCGGCCGCACGTTCATCCATGTGGACGGCGGGCCGAAATCCCCCTGAACTCTCCGCCCCTGCTCCGCCGATGAAAGCCTCCCTGAAGCTCGAATACTCGCTCCGCGTGCTCGCCCAGCTGGCGCGACGCAACAAGGGCGCGGCCGTGACGCGCATCGAGGAGCTGGCCAAGGCGGAGGCCATCCCCTCCAACTACCTTGTGCAGCTGCTCAACGAGCTGCGCGAAGGCGGCCTGGTCGACTCCAAGCGCGGCAAGACGGGCGGCTACCGGCTTGCCCGCCCGGCCGACGAAATCACGCTGCGCCAGGTGCTCGCGGTGGTGGAGCCGGACCTGGTGCAGACGAAGATCACGCTCAAGGGCGACTCGGGCCCCGCGGTCGCCTCGCTCTGGCGCGAGGTCTCCAAGCGCTTCGAAAAGGCGCTCAACGGCTTCACGGTCGCCCAGCTCGCCACGGACGGCGAGGGCGCGGACTGGGAGATCTGATCCGCCGGGCGGAACTTTGCGGGTGCCACGGGGTTGCCACTGTGCTTACCTGCGTACGCCCGATGCGACTCCTGCTGCTCCTGCTGGCCGCCCTGCCCCTCTGCGCCCGCCAGCCCAACATCGTGCTCATCATGGCCGACGACCTCGGCTGGACCGATCTCGGCTGCTTCGGTTCAAAATATTATGAGACGCCGGCCATCGACCGGCTAGCCACCAGTGGGATGCGCCTCACGAACCACCACCACTGCCAGAACTGCACGCCGACGCGCGCGGCCCTGCTCAGCGGACAGTACGGGGCGCGCACGGGCGTGTACACGGTGGGCGGCGTCGACCGGTTCGACTGGTCGAAGCGCCTGCTGCGTCCGGTCGACAACGTCACCAGTCTGCCGCTCGACCGGGACACCTTCGCGGACCAGCTGAAGAAGGCGGGCTACGCGACGGGGATGTTCGGCAAGTGGCACATCGGCGATAACGGCGCGTTCCATCCCTCGAAGCGCGGCTTCGACGAGGCGCTGGTCTCGATGGGCGCCCACTTCGACTTCAAGGTCAGCCCGCCCACGGACGTGGCCGGCAGGCCCTACCTGGCCGACTGGCTGACGGACCGCGCGGTGGACTTCATCGGCCGACACAAGGACCGGCCGTTCCTGCTCTACCTGCCGCACTTCGGGGTGCACTCGCCCTTCCACGCGAAGAAGGACCTGGTCGCGCGCTTCAAGGACAAGCCGGTCGTGGGCGGACACAACAGCGCGACCTACGCGGCGATGATCGCGAGCGTCGACGAAAGCGTCGGCCGGGTGATGGCGAAACTGCAGGAGGTCGGCGTGGCCGATGACACGGTGGTGGTCTTCATGAGCGACAACGGCGGCGTGGGCGGCTACGGCCGGCCCGACGGCCTCATCCGCGAGCCGGGCCGCGAAGCCAAGGCCACGAAGAAGGGGGAGGCGCCGGGTGAAGACGGCAAGGGCGTCACCGACAACGCTCCGCTGCGCAGCGGCAAGGGCTCGCTCTACGAGGGCGGCACGCGCGTGCCCTTCATCGTGCGCTGGCCGGGACGCACGCTTCCGGGCTCCTCGGCCGACGTCCCCACGGCGCACGTGGACCTCTACCCGACGCTGCTCGAACTCGCCGGCGCGCCCAAACCTCGCCAGACGCTCGACGGCGTGAGCCTCGCCGGACTGTTCAAGAGCCCTGACGCAAGCCTCGGACGTGAGGCGATCTTCCAGCACTTCCCGGGTTACCTCGGCGCGGGCACGGGACTCTGGCGCACCACGCCGGTGAGCCTCATCCACGCGGGCGACTGGAAGCTGATGGAATATCTCGAGGACGGACGGCTGGAACTCTACAATCTGAAGGAGGACCTCGGTGAGACGAAGAACCTCGCGGGCTCGATGCCCGACAAGGCGAAGGAGCTGCGAGAGAAACTGGTCGCGTGGCGCAAGCAGGTGAACGCGCCGATGCCCAGGCCGAACGACGCTTCCGCCGCCCCGGCCGAGGCCGCCGGCGCCAAGAAGGGCAAAGGCAAGGGCAAGAAGAAGTCCGGGGCCTGAAGGCGCTTTGCGGCTTCCAACCTCCTGGCGACGGTTCATCTTGGGGCAGGGATGGGCCCCCTGCTGTTCCTCGCGCTCTGCCTCGCCGTCGCCACGCTTTTCGTGACGGCCGAGATGGCGCTGGCCTCGGCCAGCAGACCAAGGCTGACCCGGATGGCCCGACAGGGAAGCCGGGGCGCCGAGGCCGCGCTGAAGCTGCTCGAGGAACCGGCGGTCTTCCTATCGACGGTGCAGGTGGGCATCACCTTCACGGGAGTGCTTGCGGCGATCGTGTCCGGCGGCGAACTGAGCGCCGGCCTGGCGAAATCCCTCGAAGGTTCCAGCCTGCCTTGGGCCAGCGGACACGCGCTGGCGGTCGCCGAGGGCATCGTCTCCTTCGGTATCGGCTCAGTCACGATCGTCTTTGCGGAAATCGTCCCCAAGCGTCTCGCGATGGCCCATGCGGAGACCTATGCCTGCTGGCTGGCGAGGCCGATGGCCGGCGTCGCTTGGGCGGCCTATCCGCTGGTGCGCGCACTGGGCTGGGCCGCGGAAGGGGTGCTGCGACTGGCCGGCTGGCGGCGGCCCGAGGAGGCCGGCGTCTCGGAGGAAGACCTCCGGATGCTCGTCGAG
Source organism: Verrucomicrobiota bacterium (assembly GCA_016871415.1). Classification (GTDB taxonomy): domain Bacteria; phylum Verrucomicrobiota; class Verrucomicrobiia; order Opitutales; family UBA953; genus UBA953. Next base: position 9,777 of record VHDL01000003.1, on the reverse strand, counting down.
ACGGGCCACGCGACGGGGCGGCTCCATGACGCCGAACGGCGCATCATGCTCGGCGCGCTCTCGCTCGACGGGACGACGGCGGCCCAACTGATGACTCCAGCGCGCAAGGTCACCTGGCTCGACCTGCGGCTGCCGGACGAGGACAATTGGCGGCGGGTGATCCGTTCAGGCCACACCTGGTTCCCGGTCCATCGGGGCTCCCCCGACGATCTGGCGGGCGTGGTCTCCGTGAAACGTCTCTGGGCCAATCTCGCCATGACGGGGGGGGCGCCGGTCAAGGAGCTGCTCACCGGCGCGGCCACGGTGCCGCCGGACCTCTCCGGTTCGGCGCTGCTCGAGCTGTTCCAGACGCGTGGCGCGCACGTCGCGCTGGTCAACGACGAGTTCGGGCGGGTGCTGGGCATCGTGACGCTCAACGACATTCTCGAGCGGCTCGTGGGGCGTCTGCCCGGCGAACTGCCCCGGACGCCGGCCCGCGCCATCACGCCGCGGACGGAGGGCGGATGGCTGGTCGACGGTGACGCCGCCCCGGAGGAGCTGCGCAAGGCGACCGGGGTCGAAGCGGCCTTCAGTTGCGAGAGCGAACAGGGATGCGCCACCATGGCGGGGCTGGTCATGCGCACGCTGGGCCGCATCCCCAAGGAGGGCGACGTCGCCGACCTTGGAAAGCTGGAAGCAGAAGTGGTCGACCTCGACGGCACCCGGATCGACAAACTGCTGGTCAGAAGAAAGGTCTGACCGCCATTTCAGGCTTCGGGCGGAACCGCTTCCTCCGCATGATGGCCTCATGGACATGAGATCCCGCTTCCTCCTCGCCGCCCTGGTGCTCCCATTCGCCGTCCTGGCGGCCGATGAACCGCGCCGTGATCGCCGCGCAGGACCGCCCGCTCGCCCCCGGCAAGCCCGCGGAGAAGAAGTGAACGCATGACCCCCGCGCAGCTGCGAGAGTCGGCCAAGGCGCAGGACGCGCCGCCCGGCAAACTCACGCCGGCCGCCGAGGCGCTCTGGTGGATCGCCCGGGGCGACTGGGAGCGCGCCCACGCCATCGCCCAGGATGACGAGACCCCGCACGGCTCCTGGGTGCACGCCCTCCTGCACCTCATCGAGGGCGACCTCTCCAACGCGCGCTACTGGTTCTCCGAAGCCGGCAGGCGCCCCGTCACGCCCGACCGCATCGACGCCCTCTGGGACGAGATCGCCGCCGAAGCGCTCAGGGGGAGCTGATTTCGCAGCGGATCCGCTCCAGCACGTCCGCATCCTTGCCGGGCCGCTGGAGGTTGCGGGACGTGTCGAACTCGAGCCGACGATCGTTCGGAACGGGATTGAAGTAGTACTGGAAAGCGAAGCCCCCGGGACTCAAGAGGGGCGTGCCGTAGATCTTGGCGTAGTGCGCGGAGACGATGTTGCCGGCCTCGTCCTTGATGGTGCGTACGCGCAGGAAGAAGCCCCTGTCTTTCTGGGCATAGGCCTTGTTGTCCAAAACCAGCGTTCGGCCATAACCTGACACCGGGGCCTTCGAGGGCAACTTCATGGAAGCGTAGGCAGCGTAGGGCGACTCGAGGATGCCGTCGCCTTCGTGGGGAAAGAGAAGCTCGAGCGTCAGTTCCCACTTCCCATGGACGGCCATGAAGCCGGCCCTGGCCTTGGAGTCCTTCTCCTTCGCAAGGAACGCGTCAATCTCCTCGGGCGACTTCGTCAAATGCCAACCCAGCTGTTTTGCGGAGAGGCGGATCAGGATGTCTGGACTCGCCCCCTTGCAACCGGGCGCGACCAGGTCGCCTTTCTCGAAATCATAAGGAACGACGCCCGAGAAAACGTACCCGGGCAGTTCGGCGTTGGCCTTTCTGGCATGCAAGGGGACGGCCTCCCCTTTCCTCGGGAGGATGACTTCGCGGCCGGGCGTCCGGGGCACCTTCAATCCCTCCATGCGCGCCTCATGATGGCCGACCTTGTCGACGTGCACACGGGAGACGTGCAGATCGCCGGGCTTGAAATCCCAGCGGCCGTTTTCGTCCGTGACTCCGGTCAGGAGCGTCGAGCCGTCGGAGAAAGGATAGTTGCGGCGGTTGAGCAGGACGCGCACGGCCGCTTCCGGAACAGGACGCCCCTCAAAGTCGCGCACGACGATTTGGTCGGCCTCGGAGACGGAGAAGAACAGGAGCGCGAGCAAAGTTCTCATTGGGAAAGCTGCTTGAAAAAAGGATGGACGTAAGGGAGGGCGGCGTTGCGGAAATCGCTGTGCAGCCATCGGCCGGCCTTCTTGTCGCCCTCGTGGCCGTCCCGAGGCCAGCCCATCGCCGGAATGCGCCCTTCTGACTCCAGATTCAAATCAGCAACCAGCTTGACGGACATCGCATGACATCCGGCGGCGTAGCTTCTGGCGGGGACGCCCCGGGCGAGCACGTCGGTGAACATGGCGAGCTCCTGCTGCGACCCGTTGGAGCGGCGCGGGCGCGGGTCATGCAGCCATTTCCAGAGAAAACGGTCGAAGAACGGCTGGGTGCGGAGTTGTTCGTCGGTCAGGCGTGCGGCCTCGTCCGGCGTCATGCGCAGGTAGGTGCCGCCAGGCTCACGGGAGCCGTTGAGCACGTATCGTCCCTTCCAGTACTCATTGAAACCCCATCCGGCCTGGCTGCGACGCATGAACAGCGTCCCCAGCGACCGCGTCATGGGGACGCCCTTCAGCAGCTCCTGCGTCTTCCAGACACCGTAACTGTAGTCCCGCCCGTCGATCAAGGCGGAGAGCAAGGAGGCGGAGTCGATGTCCTCAGGACAATTGGTCACATCCTCGCCTTCAGAATAGGCATTGATGACCTGGACTGCCTTTGGAAGCTTGCCGAAAGCGCCGGACCAAGCGAACTTGCTCCGATAGTCATGCGGGGGAAACAGCGTGTGCCAGGAGGAGGCGTGAAGCCGACGCTCATAGCCCCGCCACTGCACTTCGGTCATGTGGAAGGCATGGGAGGGGTCCGTTTCCTCGGACGAGTAGGCCTCCGCCGGCACGGCCGCATTGACCATGTAATACCTGTCCGGCTTCCAACCGCCGCGCTCGACGGCCTCGCCGGCCACGACATTGCCCAGGCTGTGCGCGATGAGCACGACTTCGCCTCCGCGGATTGAAGCGGTGGCCTGCGCCCCGAGCGAACGCCCTGAGATCAGCGCCCGCTGCACGGCGGCATGGTAATCGAGGCCGGTGGCTCCGGGCCAGTTCACGCCTACGAACTTCCGCCGGGACCCCAGCGCGTGGAGGCGTTTGAACATCTCCGCATTCCACCCGCGGGCCGCGTGGGTGGGGACATTGTAACCATGCACGAAGACGGTCCATCCCCGCCCGAGGCCGGCGTCGGGCAGCCCGCGCGGCTCCGCGAGGCGGGATACGCCGGATCCGGCCATCAGCTCCCGGTACATGGACTCGACATGCGAGATGACCACCGTGCGACGCGAGAGGTGGACTTCGCCGGCGGCGGTGGTGACCCGCAGCTCCAAGACGAACCTTCCGACCTTGCGTCCCTCCATGATGAGCATGGCGGCGCCAGTGACCTGCTCAACCGAGAGCCGGTAAAGATGCTCAACGGAGAGATGCACCCATTGGCCCGAAGCGAGGCCCATGGGCTCGGCCTCCTCCAAAGGAAGGTCGAAATGTTCGCCAAACAGCTTCTGGTCCTTGAGACGGTGCAGGCCGCCGGCGTCTTCAGGACTCAGGCCGACCGCATAGGCCTCCAGCCCGCCGCCCTGACACCTGACCTCATAACGCGAACCAGGCAGACCATTCATCCGGTATAGTAATCCGCAGTCGAGGAAGACGGGGAAGAAGTCCACAAGGTCGCGGAGCCCGTCGATGCGCGGGGTGGACCAGTCCGGCGGGCCAAACCGAGGGGTGTCCTTGCCCGCCTGCCAGTCCCCTTCGTCGTCATCGTCGTTGATCCACCAATGAAAGGGTTGTTCCGTCCCGGATCCCTCGCCCATCGCAATGAATCCATCCCGGTCCAGATCCAGCAGGAGCCCGAAGCTCCCGCCGACCTGACCCGCGCCCAGAAGGCGGGGGTGAAGGCAACCCAGCAGCAGCGCCAGAAGAAGAGGTCGGCTCATGCGCGCAGACTCACAGGCGCAGCGGAACGCAATCAAGGCCCTTCACATGACGTCCGACGCATGGGCGGAGACACCCATGACGACCTGAGGCTCCGCCCCCTGACGCTTGCGCTTGACCGGGCGCATGTCTGAATGGGGCGCGATGGAGATCCTCTTCAGCGCCGTGGCGGCGGTCATGCTCTACTTGCACAGCCTGCGCGACTTCGCGCGGGAGGTGACGGACCTGGGCGGCGAACGGCTGCGCGGCTGGCTGCGCAAGCTCACGGGCAACCGCTTCACGGGCGCGCTCACGGGCGCGGGCTTCGCAGCGCTGGTGCAGTCGTCCTCGGTCGTGAACTTCGTGACGATGGGGCTGGCCGAACGCCGGGCGCTGCCGATGCGCGCGGCCTGGACGGTCATGATCGGGGCCAACGTGGGCACGACGGCCACGGCCTGGCTCATCGCGTTCAAGCTGACCGCGCTCGGCCCGGTCCTGATGACGGCCGGGGGCTTCTGGTCGCTGCTGGCGCCGCAGCGGCTCCGGCCCTACGGGAAGCCGGTCTTCCACTTCGGACTCATCTTCCTGGCGCTCGAGCTGATCCGTTCGACGCTGCTCCCGCTGGCCCAGACTCCGGACGTACTCGCCTGGCGCGACAGTCTCTCGACGCCGACGCTGGCGCTGGCCTTCGGGGCCTGCGTGACGATGCTGGTGCAGTCGTCCGCGGTCGTGGTCGGCATGACGGTGCTCTCAGTCGCAGGCGGGCTGCTCGAACCGGAACTCTCCATCTGGGTGGTGGTCGGGGCCAATCTGGGCACGGGCTGGGTCGCGCTCGCCACGGCGTGGTCACTGGGCCCGTTCGCCCGACGTCTGGCGCTCTTCAATTCGGGCTTGGACGTGTGCGGGCTGGCGCTCTTCGCGCTGGTGATGCAGCACGCGATCCGACCGCTGCTGGCCGCGATGGACGAGCCGGGCATGCAGGTGGCCTTCGTGCACTCGGCCTTCAACCTCACGGCCTCGGGGCTCGCGCTGCTGCTGCTCCCCTGGCTGTGGTCGAGGATCGAGCGGTTCGTGCCGAAGGTCTGACGAAGTTCAGTCCTTCTTGCCCAGTTCGGGCGCGGTCCACGCGTCGGTTCGGCGCGCGTTGGCCAGACGGACTTTGGCGACGAAGTCAGGCGTGACAGGCGAGGCCTCATGGTCCCACTCGCGACGGATGTAAGTCAGGACGCCGGCGACCTGCTCGTCGGTGAGGAACCCGGCCGCGGGCATGTCCAAGGAATACTGCACGCCCTTCACCTTCACGGGGCCGCGCAGGCCGTGCAGGACGACCTTGGCGATGGTCTCAGGGTCGCCGAGGACCCACTCCGATTCCGCCAGGGGCGGAGCAAGGCCCTCCTGGCCCTTGCCGGTGGGCTGGTGGCAGGCGGCGCACAGGCCAGTGAAGGTCTGCTTGCCGATGTCGAAGAGACGAGCCTCCTCGTTGGTCAGAGGCCTGGGGCCGGTCGCGACGCCGGGCTTGCCAGGCCAGGTCAGCAGGGCCTTCACGGTGTTGGCGGCCTTGAGGGTGGAGGCATCCTTGCTCGCGAGGAACTTCAGCAGGGCCTTGGGCGCCTCAGGCAGGGACACGGGGCGCTTGGCGCTGACGGTGGGATGCACGGCCAGGGATCCGAGCAGGGTCAGCTGGGTGGAGCGGAGGGGCTGGGCGCCGATGACGGCGAGGGCGCGGGCGACGCGCTCAGGGCGACGCTCGGCGAAGACGCAGCGGAGGAGCACGGCAGGCAGGGTCTTGGAATAGGAAGCGGAGTCCTTGAGGACGGCCTCCATGACCTCGAGCTCACGACCGGCAACGCCACTGATGAAGGCGTCCTGCGCGGCCATCAGTCCCGACGCGCGCTGCGCGAGACGCGCGGCGGTGAGGTCGACGGGCAGGGCCCCGGCCTCGCCCATGCTCAGGATGAGCTGGATCTGGACTTCGGCGACGGACTCCGAAGCGGCCATCTGGTTCCAGCGTGCGAGGACGTCTCCGCGACGCTCGCCGGACACGAGGGATTCGGACACGCGCAGGGCCGCGGCGCGGACGCGCGGATCGGCGTCGGTCAGGCCGGCCTCGACCAAGGTCCAGTCAGCGGCCCTGAGTCCGTGCTGGGTCCAGAGCGCGTGGACGCGGCCCATGGGGGAATCGGTCCGCATGCCGAAGGCGGTCAGGTCGCCGGCCAGCGACTTGTCGCCGGACTCGACGATGAGGCGCTGCGCGGTCTCGCGCCGCCATTCGTTGCCGCTGGCGAGCTCGGCGATTAGGTCGCGCGGCTTCAGGGAGGGGAGACCGGGCGCGACGACGGCGGAACGGGTCTCGGGCACGACGCGCCAGATGCGACCCATGCCGTGCGGGGCGATCAGCCCGCGTGACTCGCCCTGCTTACGCAGGTAGCTGGTGAGGGAGATGCGGTGCTGGATCACGCCGTGATGCATGTCGACGACGTACAGCGCACCCTCGGGTCCGGTGAGGGCGTTGACGGGGCGGAAACGCTCGTCGGTCGAGGCGAGAAACTCCTTCCGGTCATAGAAGGGCGTGCCGCGGACGAGGCCGTCCTCGTCGGGCCTGAGGACGAGCCGCTTCACGAGGTTGCCCGCGGGTTCGCAGATGAAGGCGTTGCCGTAGGCATCGGCCGGGAAGAGGTCCGAGCGATACACCCAGGGGCCGCAAGCGGCGGTGCACTCCTTGAGGCGGTTGTCGCGGAGCATCTCCGGGCGGTAGCCGCGATTGATTCCGGGATTCACGCGCGCGGGCCAGACGGCCTGCTCGACGGCGGCCTTGGTGTTGAGTCCGGTGGCACGACCGAGGTTGGGATTGCGGAAGAGGTAGCCGGAGTTGACGACGTCGACGCGCAGGAGGTCGCTGTTGTTGTTGGAGTAGAGGCGGCCGTAGTCGTCTTGGGAGAGTCCCCACTGGCCGCGGAAGTTGCTGGTGTCGCGAATCCAGCGGCCATCGTCGAAGCGGAACCGCGCGGTCATGGCGCCGACGTACAACCAGCCGTCATGGCCCCAGAGCAGCGCGTTCGGAGCGCGTTCGGGATTGGCGAGCTGAGGACGGGAGGGATCGACGCGCACGCCGAAGTCCGAGGCGACCTCGGTCCGCTCATCGGCGCGGCCGTCGCCGTCGGTGTCGCGGCAAAACCAGAGGTGCGGAGGCGCGCCGACGAGGGCGCCGTCACGATGAAGGACGAGGGCGCGGGGCAGGATGATGTTGTCCAGGAACACCGTACGCTTGTCCATACGGCCGTCGCCATCGGTGTCGGACAGGACGACGACGGCCCCCTTGGGCTTATCTTCGGTCGTGCCGTCGAAGTCCTCCATGTAGCCGGTCATCTCGACGACCCACAGGCGTCCGTCGGGGCCGAACTGCAGGACGGTCGGATGACGCACGAGGGGCTCGGCGGCGACGAGCTCGACGCGGTAGCCGGGCGCGACGGTGAAGGACTTGAGCGCCTGCTCAGGGGTCAGGGGAGGCGAAGGCGGGATGAGGTCCGCGGGGACGATCGGCGCCTGCACCACGCCGGGCTTGTCCGACTTGTCACCGATCTGGGCGACGAGGGGTAGGCAAGACAGCAGGAGGCTGCCGATGGCCGGGGAGAGACGGGGCATGACACTACGACCCACCTTGGCTGGCCGGGGTTGCACCGTCAACGCACCCGAGTGCATTTCAGGGCCGAAAGCGTGCAAAAACAGGCCTCAGAGGATGAGCATCGCGTCCCCGTAGCTGAAAAACCGATACTCACGACGGACGGCCTCCGCATAGATCTCCTTGAGCCAGGGCAGGCCTTCGGGGCTGCCCGGCGTGAGGAACGCGGAGACGAGGCAGAGGAGGGTCGAGCGAGGAAGGTGAAAATTCGTGAGCATCATCTCGGCGCAGCCGATGGCGTCGCCGGGCTTGATGAACAGCGAGGCGTCGGCGACCCAGTCGCCTTCTGGGGCGCGGGCGTAGTCGCCGCCCAGCTTCCGCAGGGCGTCCTCCGCGGCACGGATGGACGTCGTGCCGACGGCCAGACGCGGACGGCGGTCGCGCAGGGCGCGCAAGGTCGGGGCCGGAATCCGGTAGGCCTCGCGATGCATCACGTGCGATGACACGTCGGCGGTCTGCACGGGCTGGAACGTGCCCGGCCCGACGTCGAGGACGAGGTCGTGGAAATCGTGTCCCTGACGGCGGAGCGCCTCGATAAGTTCGGGCGTGAAGTGAAGACCGGCGGTGGGCGCGGCGACGGCACGACGCGCCGAAGGATCGGCGTACACGGTCTGGTAGCGCGCGTCGTCATCGGAGGCAACGACGCCCCGGGCCTTGCGCGCCTCGACGACGTAAGGCGGCAGGGGCAGCTCGCCGGCACGGTCGGAGAGGGCCTCCACGGTGTCGCCGGGCGCCAGTTCGAACCGCACGCGGTATTCGCCGCCCGCCGTCTCGACCGCGACGGCACGCACGCCGGCGACGTCGAAGCCGGCCGCGTCAGCCGCACGCTTGCCCGGCCTGAGCATGCACCACCATTCCTTCGGATTGACCGTCGGACGCAGCAGCAGGCACTCGACCTTACCGCCGGTGGGGCGCACGCCGTGCAGCCGCGCTCTGATGACCGAGACGTTATTGCGGATGAGCGCGGCGTGGGGCGGCAGCAGCGCGGGCAGATCGGCGAAGGCCCGGTGTTCGATTGCGCGGGTCGCGCGACGTACCACCAGCAGGCGCGAGGCGTCGCGCCTGGCCGCGGGCACAGCGGCGATCCGCTCCGGGGGGATGTCGAAGTCCAGCTCCCGGACGTCCATCGGTCAGCGACCAGTCTTGGGCGGAGTCAGCAGCAGGAACCCGTCGATGGCGCGCAGGGGCACGAATTCGGCGCCGGGCGTGGCACGATGCTGCTCCTCCTCGACCGCCGAGAGCTTAGCGTCCATGTCGTCGATGCGGGCGATGAGGACCGCCTCGGGCGTGGACGGCGTGGCGCAGGCGCCGTATTCGCGCAGGGTGTGGTGGCTGAGGATGACGTGCTCGAGGCGCTCGCGCAGGGCGGGGTCGAGCCCGGCCTTAACGGCGTGCTCACGCACGATGAAGGTCCCGAGCACGAGATGCCCGTGCAGGTTGCCGGCGCGCGTGAAGCCGGCCTTGGCCATACCGGGTTCGAGGCGGTAATACTCCTGGATCTTGCCGATGTCGTGCAGCACCGTGCCCGCCAGCGCGAGCGAAGGGTCGACGGTCGGATAGAGGGGCAGGACCGCCTCGGCGATCCGGGCCATGCGGAGGGTGTGCTCGAGGAGTCCGTGGCGGAAGGCGTGATGCATGCCCGTGGCGGCCACCGACTCACAGAAGCGTTCGCCGTGCTCCTCGAGGACCGAAAGGACGGTGTTGCGCAGGCCCTCGTGCGGAATGCGGCCGACGATGCCCATGAGGTCGGCGCGCATCTTCACGGGGTCGTGACGCGAGACGGGCGTCAGACGGCCCATCACCGCAGGATCGGCGCGCTCGGCGTCCGAAAGCGGGGCGAGTCCGTCGACCTTGAGGTCGGGCCGGCCGACGTATTCGCCGACCGAACCGCTGACGCGCGCGACGGAGCCAGCCTTGAGTCCGACGAGGGCCTGGCGGAGGGGAGAGTCGTTGAAGACGCGCACCTTCAGGTCATCGGTGGCGTCCGCCGCGGTGAACTCCTGATACTGGGAGCCGTTCTTGGCCGTGCGCA
>VHDL01000002.1 GCA_016871415.1 Verrucomicrobiota bacterium | reverse complement strand
CGGGGATGAACTTCTCGAGCCCCCGGAAGGACTCCTCGATGACGCGCGCCTTGTGCCGGGCGTAGTCGGCCTCGGAAAGGCCGGCCCAGTCGTCCCACTTCTGGTTGACGGAGGTGACGACGGCGTAGCGCGGGGTCTTGGTGTGCGGACGGGTGTCTGGGTAGTAGACCGAGTAGGTCCGGGAGGTGGTGTGGAAGTCGACGAGCTCCTGGCTGGAGAAGGGCTTGGCCTCGGAGGTGAAGACGAGGTCGCCGATGTGCGGGATGGTCTCGCCTTGGCGCACGCCCATGTAGACCTGGCAGGAGGAGGTGTTCACGCGTACCTTGCGGGCCTCCTCCACGAAGGCGGGCTCGAACGCCTCCTCGCCGCCGATTCGCAGGACGGTGTCCTTGATGTTGGCGTTGGAGACGACGGTCGCGCAGGCCACCTCGGCCTCCTCGCCGAGACGCGTCCCGCGCAGCTTCACGCCCACGACGCGGCGACGTCCCGACGCGTCCTTCCCGACATGGACCTTCTCGACGAGAACGTTGCGTCGGATGTCGACGCCATTGGCCTTCATCTCGGCGGTCATCAGGCCGATCATCACGTCGGTGCCGCCCTGGAAGATGAATACGCCCTTCGACATGAAGTTCGAGAAGACGATGCCGAAGGTGATCGCCGGGTCGTCGAGGGTGGAGCCGTTGGCGTAGGCGATGGGCTCGAGCAGGAGGCGCTGGACGTCGGGACGGCCGGGGAAGAACTGCTCGAAGAGCTGCCGGGTGGTGCGCGGGTCGTTGTCATAGTAGTTCATCCCGCGCAGGTGCGCGAAGAAGGCCTCGACGGTCTCCGCCGGCAGCCGGAACTGTTCGATGAGGATGCGGGTGAAGTCGGCGCGGTCAAAGGTGGTGCGGACGTCAAAGTCGGGGTTGATAAACCGGACGTCCTTGAGCTGGTGGATGCGGTCCGAGATCTCCTTGGTCCAGTAGCGCCGGGTAGACTTGATCATGCCGTGCGGGAAGCCGTGCAGGGAGATGTCGAAGACGTGGCCGCCGGCCCGCTTGAAGAAGGTGGCGAGGCCGCCGAGCTGGTAATGGTGCTCGAGGAGGAGGACCTTGCGCCCGAACTTCGCGAGGTTGTTCGCGGCGGTCATGCCCCCGAGGCCGGCCCCGATGACAACGGCGTCGTAACGGGGGAGAAGTCCTTCGAACGGCGACGGCATGGAGGGCGCGGGAGAGGCAGGGGTGGGGGATTCCGCCGTCGGGTCAAGGCAGGGACAGCGAGAAGGCGCCCTTGCGTCGCGAGAGCCGCACGCGGCGGCCGAAGAGACTGGAAAGCGTGGTGGAGCCCAGGACGCAGCGCACGGGGCCCGCCGCGAGGGCGACGCCCGACTTCAGCAGCAGCGCGTGGGTGAACGCGGGCACGACTTCCTCGACGTGATGCGTGACGAGCACGAGCGCGGTGCGCGGCCAGAGACGCGGCAGGCGGGAGACGAGGCGGAGGAAGTCGGTCCGCGCCGCCGGATCGAGTCCGGCGCAGGGCTCATCGAGGATGAGCAGCGCGGGCCGGGGCATGAGGGCGCGCGCGATCAGGGTGCGCTGACGCTCGCCCTGCGAGAGGTGACCCCAGGGACGGGACGCAAGGGCGCCGGCGCCCATGCGACGCAGCACGGACCGCGCGCGACGCAGCACGGCCGCGGGCGGACGGCGCCAGAGGTTGACCGTCCCGTCGGCGCCGCCGGCCACGACGTGCAGGGCGGGCTCATCGGGACGCACCATCGAGGCGACGGACGGGCCCGCCAGGCCGACGCGCCGGCGGAGCTCGCGCCAGTCGCTCCGCCCGAAGGTCTCGCCGAGGACGGTCATCTCGCCGGCGGTGGGCGCGAAGTAGCCGGTGAGCGCGGCGAGGAGCGACGACTTGCCCGCGCCGTTCGGCCCGAGCAGCGCCCAGTGCTCGCCGGGGCGGACGGTCCAGTCGAGCCCGCGGAGGATGACCTTGCCCTCGCGGGCGATGCGGAGTCGGCGCACCTGCAGGACTGGACCGGTCGGCTTGGGCACGCCTCGGCTATGTCGGAGCGGCCCCCTTCTTCCAAGCCGCAAAGCCGTGCGCTTGCCCTGCGGCCTCCCGGTCGCATCGTGCCCCCATGCGCCCCTCGTCGATCGCCGCGGCCCTCGCCCTCGCCGGCGCGGCATGGGCGCAGACGGGGGTGAGCCCGGAAGACCTCGCCGCGCTGGAGGCGCTCAAGGTGAAGACGGGCGCGGCGCAGCCGGCCCTCAAGGCCGACGAGCTCGCCGAGCTTGCCGCCCATCGCGACCGCATCGCGGCGGCCGAGGCCGCCGCTGAGCCCAAGCCCTGGAAGCTCCGCATCGTCGTCGCCGACGAGGAGGCCGACGGCTACGAGCTCGCGCTAACCCTCGAACTCAGTCCGCCGCAGCTGCTGCTCGTGCCCGCGGCCCGCCGCAAGGCGGGCGACGTCATCGAGGCCGCGGGGCGGATCGAATCGGTCGCCAAGTTCCAGGGCGTGCATCGTCCGGTCCTGACGCCCCTCGGCACGCCCGTCGCGCGCCGTGACAAGGACGGCGCGTCGCCGCCCGCAAGCGTGACCGACGCACTGACCTCGTCGGGCCCCGACTCCGCCGGCGGGGTGCAGGTCAGCAACGTGCTCTTTACGTTCTTCGCGGTGGTCGCACTGGCCGTCGTGCTGCTCCGCATCAAGTCGCGCATCGACGCCCGCAAGGCCAAGGGCCAGCGCCGATGAGGTTCGCCGCCCTGCTCTGCCTGCTCACGGCCGCGCTCGAAGCGCAGGGTCCGCCCGCGGCCGTGACGCCGGCGGACCTGCCGCTCAAGGAGCAGACTGAGATCCGCATCGCCTGCCAGCACATGTCGGGCTTCTCCCGCTACTCCGACCTCTACCACTACCGCCTCTGGCTGCCCAAGGGCTTCCTGGCCGCCAAGGACGCCCGCTGGAAGTGCCTCTTCATCGCCTCGCCCTCCGGCAACGCGAAGATGGGCGAGATGGAGGCCTGGCTGCGGCGCAAGGGGACCTACGTCGTCGTGATGCTCGACGAGTCGCGCAACGGGCCGTGGGATCCGAGCGTGGGCAACTTCCTCGCGGCCGCCGAGGACGTGGAGCGGCGCGTGCGCCTGCTCCCTGGAGGCAAGGTGGCGACCGGCTTCTCCGGCGGCGCTCGGGCCAGCTCGGTGTTCGCCGCGCTCGGCGACGGTTTCGGCGGGGTCATCCTGCAGGGCGCCGGCATCGGCCGACTCGACAACGGCATGCCCGGACTCAAAGGTACGCAGCTCGCGGCGATCGTGGTGACGATGGGCAAGGGCGACCCGAATCGCGCCGAGCTGCCCATGCTGAAGCAGATCACCGACGGACGCGTCGAAGTGATGGAGTTCGCCGGCGGCCATCAGTGGGCGCCTCGCATGTCCATCGAGAAGGCCCTCGACTACGTCGACGCCCGCCTGCCGAAGTGAGCGCCTCGACGCTTGCCTGAAGCGCGGGCCGGCGCAGTCTGGGCGACATGACGCGCCCCCTCGCCATCCTATCTGTCGCCCTGCTCACGGTCCACGCCGGCGCGGCCGCGCCGAAATTCAATGACCCGCAGCCGCAGGCCTACCACCTCACTGTGCGCGCCAGCAAAGTCGACCCCTCTACGAAGGCTCATCCGGACATCGATTTCAATCTGGAGAGCAAGGGCAAGCCTTCCGACGTGCAGACGGCCGACGTCGACACGCGCGTCGCCCCGCGCGGCGAACTGGTGGTCTGGCTGATGGGCCACAACCCCGTCATCGCCGAGAAGGTGAACGGCTACGGCTACCACCACGTGAGCGTGCACTACGCGCGCGGCTGGTTCGGCAAGCTCAACACCGTCCCCGCCGACACGCAGCACCTCGGCAAGATCCGCCTCGAGGCCACCGCGGGCGTCGACGCGTCGCAGGCCGTTGCGATCGCCGAAGCCGATTCCGCCAAGGGCCGCGCGACGCGCTTGGTGCAGTGGCTCGTGAAGAAGCACCCGCAGGGTCGCTGGGAGCAGTTCCTCACCGCCGGAGGCAAGGAGCTCGACTGGACCAAGGTCGTCGTGGGCGGCTCCTCGCATGGCGCCACGTCCTCCGCGCGCTTCGCGATGCACCAGAAGGTCGCGCGGGTGATCATGTTCTGCGGACCCCGCGACAACACCGAAGACTGGCAGGCCGGTCCGTCCGCCACCCCGCTCAACCGTTTCTTCGGCTACACCCACGTCCTTGACGGCGGCTGGACGGAGCACCACTACCAGCGCTCCTGGCTCATGCTGCGCCTCAACGAATACGGTCCGGTCGTGAACGCGGACGACGCCAAGGCGCCCTACGGTCATTCCCGCCGTCTCATCACCCAAGCCCCGATGAAGGGCGACGCCAAGAAGCAGGCCGCCGCCGCGCACGGCTACGTGACGCCGAGCAAGGGCTCACCCAAGGACGCGCAGGGACGCCACCTCCAGGAGGACGTCTGGAAGTACCTGTTCACCTCCGACGTGAATGTCACCGGCAAGCCGGTCCCCGCGGAAGCGGGCATCCGGATGAACCAGCGCCCGAAGAAGTAGCCCTTGCGTGGGACGCCCGACCCGGGCTTCCTCCCTGTCCTGTCCCGTGTCCGTCCGCATCGACCTAGTCACCCTCTTCCCGGAGATGGCCGATGGCTTCCTCAAGGAGTCGGTCATCGGACGTGCCATCGAGCGCGACCTGATCCGATTCAAGGCGCATGACCTCCGGGGTTACTCCAAGGACAAGCACCGCAAGGTCGATGACATGCCCTACGGCGGCGGCCCCGGCATGCTCATGACCTGCCAGCCCCTCTTCGATGCCGTGGACGCATTGGCCTCCCCCGGCTGCGAGGTCATCTACCTGTGCCCCGATGGCGAGCAGCTCACCAACCCCCTGGCCCGGGAACTGGCGCAAAAAAAGCACCTTATCCTCATTTCGGGCCATTATGAGGGCATCGACCAGCGCTTCCGGGACCGGAGAGTCACCCGGGAGATCTCCATCGGAGACTATGTCCTCACCAACGGCACCCTGCCCGCTTGCGTCCTGGTGGACTGCATCAGCCGTCAGATACCGGGGGTCCTGGGGGAGGAAAACTCCTTGACGGGGGATAGTTACAACGGCAAGTTGCTCGCCTTTCCGCAGTTCACCCGACCCGCCGTCTATGATGGTCTCGAGGTGCCCCCGGTCCTCCTCGGAGGAAATCACGCCGAAATCGAAAGATGGCGCCGGGAAAGGCAGATTGAGAAGACCAGAAAACGCCGGCCCGACCTGCTGAAAGACCAAGAAAAACAGCCATGAGCAGCAATCATCCCCTCATCCAGTTCGCCACCCAGTCCCAGATCAAGCAGGGCCGCGGCCACGACGCCTTCAAGGTAGGCGATGGCGTCCGTGTCGCCACCAAGGTCCGCGAAGGCGACAAGGAGCGCACCCAAGTGTTCTCCGGCATCGTCATCCAGCGCAAGGGCGGCGGCATCCATGAGACCTTCACCGTCCGCCGCGTCTCCTTCGGCGAGGGCGTCGAACGCACCTTCCCCGTCCACTCCCCCAATATCGAGAAGATCGAGGTCGAGAAGGTCTCCCAGGTCATGCGCTCCCGCCTCTTCTACCTCCGCGACCGGCAGGGCAAGTCCGCCACCAAGGTCAAGGAGCAGCGCTTCGAGGCTGAAGCCGCCGCCAAATAAGCCCGACGCAGCCTACGAAAAACCCCGCGAAAGTAGGGGTTTTTTTATTGCCCGCCTAGGACTTACCCTGGGCGGGTCATCTTATGATTCCGGGAGATTTTTAACGATTACGCGGCTTAAACCATTGTTATACATAGTTTTACAATGCTTGATTTCAGCGATTTGAGGGGCGCTGGTAATAAAAAGAGGGAGTGAAGGGCGGGCGGAGGCTTGACTCCTCCACCCCCGAGTGTGTCTTTCCACCTTCCTTTTCTTCCAACACCCATGCTACGCATTCGCCTCCAACGCTTCGGTACCAAAAACGAGCCGACCTACCGTCTCGTCGTCGCCGAGCAGAGCATCCGCCGCGACGGTCGTTTCGTCGAGGTCCTCGGCAACTACAACCCCCGTGCCAGGGGCAAGACCCCGGGCCTGACAATCGACGTCGCCCGCGTGGAGCACTGGATTAAGCTTGGGGCCCAGCCTTCCGACACCGCAAAGTCGCTCGTGAAGCGAGCCCGCGAAGAGGCCGACCTGGCCAAGGCCTGAAGCACGGCGGAAACGCCCCACCCTGACGATGTTTCGCCCCGCCTCCCGGCGGGGCGATTCATTTTCAGGGGACGTCAGTTGGTCTGCGTCCAGCCGCCCTCGCCGTTCTTCTCGAGCTTCTTAAATCCGGCGCGGGCCAGCTTCTCCTCGCTCACCGCCTGCTTCATCGCGCCCTCGCCGTATTTCACGGTGAGGGTCGGCGCCTCGATCACCCTGCGGCACGGCTCACCGGTGACAGGGTGCCGGACGAAGTCGGGAGCGTCCAGAGGCAGGTCGGCTTCGAAGAGGTCGCCGTCCGAACCGTCGGGCTTGATCACGATGAAACGTCGCAGGGGCATGGTCAGCGCCGGGAGGCACGCGGGTCGAAGGCGTCACGCAGGCCCTCCCCGAGGAAGTTGAGCGCCAGCAGCGTGAGCGCGAAGACTGAGGAGGGCGCCAGTAGCAGCCAGGGGCACTCCTCCATGATGTCGGCCCCCTCCTTGATCATCTGGCCCCAGGAGGTCATTGGGGCCTTCACGCCGAGACCGAGGAAACTCACGAAGGCCTCCAGCATCATGACCCCCGGGACGGTGAGCGTGGCGTAGACCGCGATGAGGCCGGCGAGATTGGGTAGATAGTGCCTGCGGAAGACGCCTACGCGGGTCTGACCCAGCGCGACCGCAGCCTCGACGAACTGACGCGACTTCAGGGCGCCGGTCTCGGTGCAGACGATGCGGGCCATGGTCAGCCAGGAGACCATGCCCACGGCAAGGAAGATCATCCAGACGTTCTGGCCGAACATGACCATGCAGAGGATGACGATGAGCGTGAGCGGGAGGGTGCTGAGGATGTCGACCGCCCGCATCATCAGCCGCTCCCACGCTCCGCCCAGCTCGCCGGCGACGGCGCCGTAGAAGACGCCGAAGACGAGCGCCACCGCGGTGGCCAGCAGGCCGACGGAGATGGAGATGAGGCCGCCCTGCATGACGCGCGAGAGCACGTCGCGCCCGAGTAGGTCGGTGCCGAACCAATGGGCGGACGAGGGGGCCTGGGCGCTGGCCGCGAGGTCCTGCTTCATGTAGGGATACGGGGCGATCCAAGGCGACAGCGCGCAGACAAGCGCGACGAAGGCGAGGAACCAAGCGGCGCCCACGGCCGCGCGCGAGCGGCGGAACCGTTTCCGGGGCGTGGAGTCAAGATCGTCAGGGCTCATCGGACGGAACGCGCGACGCGCGGATCGAGGGCCGCCTTGGCGAGGTCGGCCCCGAGATTGAGGACGAGCAGCGCCAGCGCGTAGACGAGCGTGGTGCCCAGGATCAGGGTGACGTCGCGATTGATGATTGAGGAGACGAACAATCGGCCGAGTCCAGGGACGTCGAAGAGCGACTCGACGACGAAGGAGCCGGACACGAGACCCGCCGCAGCCGGACCGAGGTAGGTCACGACGGGCAGGAGCCCGTTGCGCAGGGCGTGGACGAACCACACGCGTCGCCACGGCAGGCCCTTGGCCCGCGCGGTGCGCACGTAGTCCTGCGAGCCCGCCTCGACGACCTTGGCCCGGGTGAGGCGCGCGATGGGCGCCGCGGTGACCAGGCCGAGGGTGGCGGCTGGCAGCAGGAAGTGGCGCAGATCGCCCCAGCCGCTGGGCGGCACCCAGCCCAGCCATTGGGCGAACACCAGCGCAAGCAGAGGGCCGAGCACGAAGGAGGGGATGCAGATGCCGACCATGGTCAGGCCCATCGGCACCGAATCGAGCCAGGTGTTGTGCCGTGAGGCGGCGAGGACGCCGACGGGTACGCCGATGAGCACCGCGACGGCGAGGGAGACGAGCCCGAGGGAGACGGAGACGGGGATGCGCGGACCGATGACCTCGTTCACGCCCCAGCCGGGATACTTGAGCGAGGGGCCGAGGTCGCCGCGGGCGAGGTTAGCCAAGTAAGAGCCCAGTTGCTCGTGAAGGGGACGGTCAAGTCCGTAGTAGGCCTCGAGCCGCGCCTTCACCTCGGCCGGGACGGGACGCTCACGGTCGAAGGGACCGCCGGGCACGGCGTGCGAGAGGAAGAAAGTCGCCGCCACGACGACGAGCAGTACGGGGACCATCTCCATCACTCGTTTGACGACATAGGCCATGGGGCGCGCGGAGAATCTCTAGCCGACCAGACGGCCAGCAGACAAGGAAGCACAGCGGTCGGAACGCCCGCGGCGCGCGGCGACGAAGTCGTAGGCGGCGTCACGGAGGAACCGCGGCACGCAGCGGAGCGTGCCCGCGACGAAAGGCCAGGGGCCCGGCAGAGCCTGCAGCAGGCGCAGGACCGCCGCGGAGCGGACGAGCCGCCGGGAGCCGTCCCAGACGACGATGGTGCCGGGATCGCCGCCGGGCGGCTCGTCGGCGATGCGGCCGACCTCACCGCGGTTGGAGGCGAAGACCATGGCCTGCCTCGCGTCCCGGGACGACAGCCAGACCGCCGTGCCGCAGCACAGGGCGCATTCGGCATCGATAAGGATCACGAGGGGCGCGTCAGGCATGACTCGAAGATGCCCGCTCTGCCGAAAGGGGAAAGCCCCGACTTCCGGCGGCGAAAGCACTTGTCACGGCAGTCGGCACCCCCCTATCTTAAACCTCCTGTTGGCCGGAAGGGTGTCCGAGTGGCTAAAGGAGGCGGACTGTAAATCCGCTCAGCTTCGCTGTACGTGGGTTCGAATCCCACCCCTTCCACCAGCAAAGGAGGCCCGGGGCTTCCAAATCCTCGTTGACTACGCCGCCCTGCCGACGCTTCCCTAATCCCTCACATGGCCAACATCAAAGCTAACAAGAAGAGCATCCGCCAGTCCGCCCGCCGGGCCGAGCACAACAAGTCGGTCCGCACGCGCCTCAAGTCCCTGATGAAAAGCTTCGCTTCCGCCGCCGATGCCAAGCTGGTCCCCACGGTGGCCTCCTCCGCCGACAAGGCCGTGAAGTCCGGCGTGATCCATCGCAACAAGGCGAACCGGATCAAGGCCCGCCTCGCCAAGAAGCTGGCCGCCGCCAAAAAGTGATGCCTTCGGGCGCCACCCACGACCCCGTCGCCTGACCGGCCGCGGGGTCTTTTCATTTCCGGAGATGACCGCGCCCGACTCCATCGGTTTCCCGGCGGGCACGCTCGGCGAGGCCGCCCTGCGCATACCGGTGCTGGCCGCAGGGGAAGGCTGGGTCGCGCTCGGTAAGCCGGGAGAGGTCTGCTTCGAGGACCACCCCTGGCAGCAGGGAAGGCCCACACTGCTCGGCTCGCTGCGCGCGCAGCTTGCGGCGGCCAAGCCCGAGATGGTGCGGCTCCGCCTCCGCGATCCGGCCGCGGTCTTCGGCCCGGAACCCGAGGTGGACGGCGTGGCCATCGTCGCCGAACGCGAGGGCGCCCTGCCCGCCTGGCGCGAGGCGGTGGGCTCGGGCGCTTTCACCTTCCACTACGAATTCCTGGCCCGGACGGAGGACGCCCCAGAGGAAGGCGGGCTCTGCGACCTCCCGCTCGCGATGGACGACGAGGGCCGCAAAGCGTTCGTCTCCCACCGCTATGGCAAGCGGGCAGAGACGCGCTTCGCGGCCGGCGAACCGCTGGGCCGCTGGCGGCTCTGGACGGCGCGCACGACGCTGCCCCGCCGTGATCAGGTGCGGGTGCACGCCGCCGAATGTGGGCTGCGTATCGCCGGCGAGTTGCGCTACGGACGTTCAGAACGCGTGACGCTCACCGACACGAAGCGGAAGGGACGGCTCAACAAGGGCGAGGACCGCCCGCTCCACCGGGGGCTGCTGCTGCGGCTGGCGGAGGTGCGGGGCAAGGTCGGCGGCGTCGAGAACGTGCTGAAGTGCCCGCCGTCCGACGACTTCGCCGCGACGCTCAAGCGCCTCCTGCGGACGCACTAATCAGGCGCCGGGCGGAGCGATGCGGAAGCGGTCCGTGGTTCGCAGGTAACCGTCGGGGCTGTTGAGGCGGCCGACGGGCGCGTAAGCGGAATGGTCGACCTTCCACGTCGCGGGGTCGGCCACGCCTTCGCGCACGTGGGCGAGCAGGAGCTCGACGACCACCAGCCGGTTCTCGCCGTAACGGCGGACGTCGAGGACTCGGCCTTCAAGCGCGACAGGGCAGTCGACGATGACGGGCGGCCGGACGATTTCGGACGGACGGACGGCGAAGCCGGCGCGGCGCGTCTCATCCTCGCCCGGAGGCAGGGCGCGCGAGCACTCGACCATGCGCGCGGCCACGGGCTCGTCGCAGAGGTGGATGACGCACTCGCCGTTCGCCATCAAGTTCGCGGCCGTATCCTTCGGCGTGCCGTCGTCGCGGTCGGCGGGCGCGAGCACGGCGATCGGGGGCTCGACGCCCATGACGTTGAAGAAGGAGAACGGGGCCGCGTTGACGCGGCCGGCGGCGTCAACGGTGGTGACGAGCGCGATGGGCCTCGGCACGACGAGTCCCGCCAGCAGACGGTAGGCGCGGCCGCCGGCGTTGGCGGCGAGGTCGAAGCGCAGGCTCACGGCCGACCGGCGAGGTCGTCGCCGGAATGGGACGCGATGGCCTCCCGGCGCGCGGCGTCCTGCCGGTAGGACAGGATCAGGTACAGCCCGACCCCGACGCAGATGCACGCATCGGCGACGTTGAAGGCGGGGAAGCGGTGGCCTCCGGGCAGATGCACGTCGAGGAAGTCGATGACGTGGTCGCCGAAGACGCGGTCGCGCACGTTGCCGAGGGTCCCGCCGACGAAGAGGCCGAAGGCGACCTTCCCGCCCGGCAGCTCGACCAGCAGCGAGCGGCGCCAGCGCCAGACCAGATACAGGACGACGAGCGCCAGCAGCACGAGATAGAGGCGCACATCCTGCTGCGACCCCAGACCCCAGGCGGCGCCCTTGTTGCCGACGTGCACGATCCATAACCAGGGGAAGACGACGATCGGCGAGCGCTCGGGGTCGCCCAGGAAGTAGGAGCCGAACGGGATGGTTCGGACGAGGAGCATCTTCGTGCCGACGTCCGCCGCCAGGGCCGCGAGGCCGACGGTCCAGAAGGTCAGGTAGGGCCGGAGTCCGGACGCCATGGCCGGACTCAGGTGTCCGCAGGCTCTTCCTCGCCGCCGCCCCCGCCCGTGCCGAAGCCGACTTCGTCGCCGGCCTCGCCGAGGGGGTTCTGACCGCGGCGACGGTGCGCGCGACGGTTGCGCTCAAGCTCCCTCTGCCCCTCGAGGGAGAAACGGGTGAAGGGTACGGCTTCGAGGCGCTTCGGCGGGATTGGCTTACCGGTGATCTCGCAGACGCCGTAGGTGCCGTTCTTCATACGACCGATTGCCTCGGCGATCTCCTTCAGGGCCTCCTGCTCGTTGGAGATGAGCGAGAGCGCGAAGTCGCGGTCAGCGGTGTCGGTGCCGGCGTCGGCCAGATGCTGCGAATAGCCGGAGAGGTCTCCTGCGTCGTCCTTGCCGGACTTCTTGAGCGCCTCCTCGGTGTGGAAGGCGAGGCCCTTCTCCAACGCCGTGCGCATGGAGGCGAGGAGCCGGTAGTATTTGCGGAAGCGTTCGGGCACGAGCTTGATCTCGTCGACCGCTTCAACGCCCTTGCGCGCGGGATTGAAGCCGAGCAGGTCGGCCACGGAGGCCACGCCCACCTTGTTGGGCTTCGAGGACTGCGCCTTGGCGGCGGCCTTCTCGCGGGCCTTGCGCTCGCTCTCCGGCTTCCAGAGGTTGAGCTTCGTCTTGCCCTTGCGGGCGAGATACTCCCGGAGGACCTCCAAGGTGTAGGCCTGGAGCTTGGGCTTGGGCGCGACCTCGAGTGCGGCGTCCTGATGATGCTCCTTGCGATGGTGATCGAGGAGGCGCTTCTGCGTCTCGTGGTCCAGCTGAGGGGCCTTGGAGGCCTTGCCTCCCTTGGCGTTCTTTCCGGGGGCGGTCGCCGAAGTCTTGGCGGCGGGCTTGACGGAAGGGGACTTGGCGGCGGGCGCCTTGCCGGCGGACTTGGTCGGAGCGACCTTAGCGGCTGGGGCCTTGGGGACGTTCTTGGCGGCGGGCTTGATGACCGGAGCGGCCTTCTTCACGGAAGGAGCGGGCTTGGGCGCCGGCTTCTTGGCCGAAACAGCCTTGTTCTTCTTGGGTTTAGGTTTCTTGGGCATCGTGTTAGATTCAGAATCCGGGGTATTTGGCGGCGAGGGCCTCCCTGCAGCGCGGGGACACCATACCAAAACGGCCCGCATCCACAAGAGCCGGCACCCACCTCCAAGAACGGGGGCAGCGGACGCCGGGGGCCTTGTCGACCTGGAAGGCCGTGACGGCGCCCTGGGACGGGGCGAGGGTGACCGCCGACACAATCCAGAGCTCGGGCAGAAGGGCTTCATGGGCGGCCAGCAGCGCGAAATCCTTGTCAGCGGGATCTCCGACCACGGCCACGGCCGCCTCGAGGGACAGGCCGATTTTCTTGTCTTGACGCAGGCGCTCGAGCTGGACGTTGACCGAGGTGGCCAGCTCCATGATGCGCGCCACGGCGGCGTGGGCCTCGAGCCCGGCCGAATCCTCCCACTCGGACGGCGCCTCGGGCCAGTCCTGCAGGTGCACCGAATCGGCCTCGGAATACTCGGCGCGGGACACGAGATGGCTCCAGGCCTCGTCGGCCGTGAAGGGCACGAAGGGGGCGACCGCGCGCAGGTAGGCCCGCAGGATCAGGTCGAGCGCGGTCTGGGTTGAACGGCGCAGCGGATCGGACGGGGCCGTCGTGTACAGACGGTCCTTGATGACGTTGTGGTACGAGGCGGAAAGGACGCCGGTCGTGAAGGCCGCGATGGCGGCGGCGGCGCGGTGGAACTCGTTGCGCTCGCAGGCGGCGGTCACCTCGCGCAAGAACCTGGCCGTCTCGACGAGCGCCCAGCGGTCGACGGGCGAGAGGCGCGCGATGGCCACCGCGTCGCGGGCGCGGTCGAAGTCACCGAGATTGCCCAGCTGGTAGCGCAGGCCGTTGCGCATGCCCCGGTACTGGTTTGAGACAGTCTCGAAGATTGCGTCCGAAAGCGGGATGTCGGACTGGTAATTCTCTGAGGCGACCCAGAGGCGCACGATGTCGGCGCCGTATTTCTTCACATAGTCGTCGGCGGTCTGCGGCTTGCCGTCAGACTTGGAGATCTTCTTGCGCTTCTCATTCACCACGAAGCCGTGGGTGAGGACGGCCCGGTAGGGCGCGGCGCCGCGCACGGCCACCGCGGTCCAGAGGGAGGACTGGAACCAGCCGCGATGTTGGTCGGAGCCCTCGAGATAGAGGTCGGCGGGCCAGTGGAGCTGCTTCTGCGCGGCGCACACGGCCAGATGGCTGGAGCCGGAGTCGATCCAGACGTCGAGGGTGTCGAAGGCCTTGTGCAGGTCCTTGGGCCACGCGGCGGGCACGGGGGCGCCGCGCAAGGTTTCCTCGACGGAGGCGGACCACCACCAATCGGCGCCGTAACGGGCGACCTGGGCGGCGACGTGACGCACGACGCCGGCGTCGAGGAAGTATTCGCCCGCGGAGGTCGAGACGAAGGCAGGGATGGGCACGCCCCACGCGCGCTGGCGAGAGATGCACCAATCAGGCCGGCCTTCGACGGCGGCGCGGATGCGATTCTCGCCCGAGGCGGGAATCCACTTGACGGTGCCGACGGCCTCGAGGACCTTCTGCCGGAGGCCGCCGCGGTCGAGCCCGACGAACCACTGGTCCATCGCGCGGAAGATCACGGGGGTCTTCGATCGCCAGCAGTGCGGATACGAGTGCTCGAAGGCCCTGGCCCTGAGCAACGCACCGGAGGCCTTGAGCAGCCCCATCACCGCCACGTTGGCGGCGTTCTTGCCGTCGACCTCATGGACGGAGACCCCGACGAGCGCGGCGGGCACGCGGCCGTCGTCGGCGTAGGTGCCGTCATCGCGGACTGGACAGTAGGGCTCGAGGCGGTAACGCAGGCCGGTCTGGTAGTCCTCAAGTCCATGGCCGGGCGCGGTGTGGACGCAGCCGGTACCGTCTTTGGTCGTGACGTAGTCGGCGAGCACGAAGGGCACGGCGCGGTCGATGAAGGGATGACGCGACTCGAGGCCTTCGAGCGCGGCGCCCTTGACGCGGAAGCCGTCCGTGGCGCCGTCGAGCCCGCAGTCGGCCACGAAGGCGTCGCGCAGGGCGGCGGCGACCAGGAAGGAGCGGCCGCCATGGATGACCTCCATGTATTCGAGCGCGGGGTGAACCGCGACGGCGAGGCTGGCGGGCAGGGTCCAGGGAGTGGTCGTCCAGATGACGACCGAGAGGGGATGCGAGGGCTTCAGGCCGGCCGTCTGCGGCGCGGGCACGGGGAAAGCGACCCAGACGGAGAACGAGCGCTTCTCCTGATACTCGATCTCGGCCTCGGCCAGCGCGGTCTGGCAGGCGATCGACCAGTAGACGGGCTTCTTGGAACGGTAGACGAGGCCCTGTTCCACGAAGGCGGCAAAGACGGAAAGGATCTCCGCCTCGTAGGCCGGATCCATGGTGCGGTACTCGGACTGCCAGTCGGCGAGCACGCCGAGCCGGCGGAACTGCCCGCGCTGCCTCTCGATGTAGGAGGCGGAGAACTCGGCGCAGGCCTTGCGAACCCCGAGGGGCTCGAGCGACTGCTTCTTCGACTGCATCTCCTTCATCACCTTGTGCTCAATGGGCAGGCCGTGACAGTCCCAGCCCGGGACGTAAGGCGTGCGGAATCCGCGCATGCTCCTGTAGCGGACGATGGAGTCCTTCAGCAGCTTGTTGAGGGCGGTGCCGATGTGGACGTCGCCGTTGGTGAAGGGCGGGCCGTCGTGCAGCACGAAGGCGGGACGCCCGGCGCGGGCGGCCTGGATGCGCGCATAGAGGCCGGTGCGGTCCCAGTGCGCCACCCGGACAGGTTCGCGCTCGGCGAGGCCGGCGCGCATCGGGAAGTCGGTAACGGGGAGGTTGAGGGTGTCCTTGAGCTCTTCGGCCATGTTTATTACAGAGAAACCGGCGCCTGACGCGGGCCTCCGAGGCCGGCAGGGTGAACGGCCCACCCTCGGTGGCAAGGGATTAGATGCGGCGGATTGACAGGCGGACGGGCGGTCCACCCAATGGAAGCCCCATGGACAACATGAAGCCCAAGCTGGTCACCCGTCAGGGAGTCATCATCGACCTGGTGATCACCGCCGTCTTCTTCGTGTGGATGACCGGTGTGCTTAAGAAGCACGTCCCCTGGTCCGAATCCGGCCCAACCGCCGTCCTCCTCGGCGCAGCCTACTGCTCCGCCTGCCTTTCCGGCGTGCTGTGGCTCGCCCTCTCGCTCTTCCGCGTCACCCTGGCCGACCAGATGCTGCAGAAGACCGTGAGCCCTCGCGGGGATGGCCGCTGATTCAGCCGCCCGCGGCCCTGAGCGCTGTCTCGACCTCGTACTGGAGGGACCTTGCGTCCTTCCTCTCCCGCTCGAACTGGCGCCAGAGCGCCTCGAGCTCGACGGGCTCGGCGTCCTGGAAACGTTCGAGCCAGAGGCCCAGCGAACGCCAGGCGTTGTGGTAGACGGGATTCTGCCGGATGATTTCGCGGCGAAGTCCGCGGAGGCGCGTCTCGACGCCCTGCCTGACGGCCGCGAGCCGCCGGTGCGGCACGAGCTCCGGTCCCGTGAACACGGCGTCTCCGGCGCCTAGATCGAAGACGAACGCGGCGATGTCGTCCAAGGCCTCGGAGGACTCCCTCATGCCGAGGGAGACGGGGGAGCGCGACAGCAAGAGCTCCGACCGGCGCAACGGCCACCACGCCTCGGGGTCGCGCGACCGGGCGGCGAGCAACGCGGCGAACCTCCGGCCGCGGGCCATCTCCGGGAGCGCGGCGACGGCCTCGGGACCCGATAACTCCTGCCTGAGGCAGCGCCAGAGCAGGAACGCCTCACGCATGGAGGCCCTGCCCGCGGCCAGTTCGGCGTAGGCGGGCGCGGGCGAAAGGGAGGCCTCACGCAGCCAGAGGTCGGCCAGCGCGGGTCGCAGCTGCACGAGGGACTCGGCGGCGAGAGCCTGCACGAGCCACGGCTCAGCGGCCGGCGCGACGCCGGCCGAGAGCGCGACGCGGCCCAGCCAGGCGCGGGCGGCCGCCTCGGCGCAGCGATCGGCGAAGGCCAGCGTCTCCCCCGGTCGGACGACGATCAGCATGTGTCCGGCCGCAGCCCGTGCGTCCACGTCGGGCCGGCCGACGACGTCCGCGAGCTCGACACGGGCGCCCGAGCCCTGCGACGGCGCGGCGCCGACGACATATTCAAGATAGCGGTCGAGGGCCGACAGGTGAGCCATTGCGAAACTGACCTCGGGCTGACGCTCGCCGACGACGGTGGCGATGCGGGGCTCGGCGAAGAAGACGCGGGGGGGCTCTGGCGGCGGCGGTTCGGCGGCGGAAGCGCCCACGGCCCAAACGGACAGCAGCAAGCCGATCATCCGCGCCCTCGGCATGCTCAGGCCCCGCCGAAATGCCCTTCGTCCAGCTCCACCGGCTCGCCTCCCGGGAGATGGACCGGCTCGCCCAGGGGAGTCTGGTCATTCTTCCAGACTTCGACCGTGGCCGCCGCGTCCGGCTGAGGACAGGTCCACTGCCAGCGGCCGATGCCTAGGAAGTTCATGGGGACGCCCTTGTCGGCGCTGAGCCCGGGCCCGCTGCCGCGCACGAACGGCTTGTTGCCGATGCCGATCATCAGGTTGATGGTGAGGGCGGTGCCCTGCCCTTCGGCCGCCTTCGCCGTGGGCGCAGGAGCCTCCTCTCCAGGCTCCTCTTCGAAAAGTCCGGGGTCGGCCTCGGCCTGAGGCGGGACGGGCGCGGCGGGGGACGGAGCGCGCGCGGCGAGCGCCTCGACGCGGCCGGCGAGGTCATCGATACGCTCGGCGAGCGCGGATGCAGACTTCTTGAGCTCCTTCCTCACGTCCTTAACGATGTCCTCGGACGAAGGGGCCTTCTCCTTCAGGAGCGTGAATTCCGAGGAGACCTCCTCAACGTCGGCGACGACGCCGCGCACGGCGGCGGCGAGGGAGTCGATGCGGGCGTTGAGCTCGTCGTCGGCCCGCTTGTCCTCCAGCGACTGCGACAACGTCGTGAGTTCGCCCTTGAGGCCTTCCAACGCCGACTTGAGCGCGTTGATCTCGGATGAAGCGCGCTGGGCGACGGCCGCCGCGGCGGCCTCGCCCCCCTTACGCGCTCCGGCCTCGGCGTCGGCGGCGCGGCGGGCGGCGGCCTCCACGCCCGTGCGGAAGTCGTCGCGCAGCTGGTCAATCTCCTCCTTAAGCGCGGTCCGGAGGCGCGCCTGTTCGGCGAGACGCTCGGCGCGGCCGTCGCCGTCCTGCATCACCGGCACCACGACGATGAGCGAGGCGCCGAGGATGCCCAGCACGGCGAGGAAGCCTTCGTAGGGGTCATGGGGGTCCAGCCCGAGGCTGAGCACGGCGACGACGGCGATGAAGTCGGCGGCCACGAGGAACCATTTCTCTTTCAGGAGCTTTTCAAGGTCACGGGTGAGCATGGGTCGGAGGAAGGTTCAGCGGGGCCGCTCCACGAAGCCCACCTTGCGGTGGACCTTGGAGAGCGTGCGGAAGGCGGTCGCCTGCGCCTGCTCGGCGCCGGCCTTGAGGATGCGCGTGAGCTCGCCCTTGTCCTTGATGAGCTCGTCGTACCGGATCCGGACGGGATCGAGCGTGGCGACGACCGCGGCGGCGACGGTCTTCTTGAAGTCGCCGTAGCCCTTGCCGGAGAACTCGGATTCGAGAGCGGCCACCGGACGCCCCGTGCAGGCGGACAGGATGGAGAGTAGGTTGGTCACGCCGGGCTTGTCGTCCCCGGCGCGGACCTCGGACCCCGAGTCCGTGACCGCCGACATGATCTTGCGGCGCACGTCCTCCGGCCGGTCGGTGATGAAGACCGTGGCGGCGTGGTTGGGGTCGGACTTGGACATCTTAGCCCCAGGATCCTGCAGCGACATGATGCGGGAGGCGACCTTGGAGATGAAGGGCTCGGGCACGCGGAAGGTCTCCGAGTAGCGGTGATTGAACTTCTGGGCCAGGTCCCGGGCCAGTTCGAGGTGCTGCTTCTGGTCGTCGCCCACCGGCACGAGCGAGGCGTTGTAGAGCAGGATGTCCGCGGCCATCAGCACCGGGTAGTAAAGCAGTCCGGCGTCGACGCTCCGCTGCTTGCGCGACTTGTCCTTGAACTGGGTCATGCGCTCCAGCTGCCCCAGCGGGCAGAGGCAGCCCAGCACCCAGGCTAGCTCGGTGTGGCCGAGGACGTGGGACTGCACGAAGAGGCGGCTGCGGGCCGGATCCAGGCCGCAGGCCACGTACTGGGCCAGGCAGGAATAGGTGTTCTCCCGGAGCTCCGCCGGCACCGTGGGCACGGTGATGGCGTGCTGGTCCACGATGCCAAAGTAGCACTGATGGTCGTCCTGCATGCGGCCCCAGTTCAGGACCGCCCCCAGATAGTTGCCCAAATGGAGCGTCCCGGTCGGCTGCGCGCAGGTGAGCACCACGGGCCGGCCGGAGGGCTTTTCTGGGGATTCGCTCATGCCTCGAACCAGCGTGGCGGAGCCCCTCCCCCGCTTCAAGCGGATTGGGCGTTCGGCGACGCTTGAAATCAGGACGGCACCCGGCTAAGCCCATCGGTCCCTCCCCCGCGACCCGCATGACCCTGTTCGCACAGACTGAGCCCGCCGCCGCGGCCGCCACGGCGCCACTCGACACCAACCTCATCGCCATGGCCCTCGCCTACATCGTCGCGGGCGCCGCCGTCGGCTGGGCCTCGAAGCGCGTCCTGGGATGGATCTCTGGCCTCTTCCGCCGCAGCCCGGTCATCGAGGCGCTGATCGCCGCCGTCGGACGTTCCCTGCAGTACCTCATCCCCGCCTACACGCTCTTCTTCTACGAGAACCACAACCCGGGGCTCATCCCCGCGCATTACGAAGTCCTCGCCGGGCGCGCCATCGAGCTGCTGGTGTCCCTCGCCCACACCGCGTCCGTCTTCCAGATGGTCGCCGTGCCCATCGCCTGGGCCCAGAAGCTCGCCAACCGAACCGACAACAAACTCGACGACGTGCTGGTCCCCATGCTGGCCACCGTCACGCGCATCGCGGTCGTCCTCGTCGGCGGCGTAAAGGCCGTCTCCATCATCGACCCCGAGATCTCGAGGTCAATCCTCGGCCTGCTGGCGGCGGGCGGCATCGGCATCGCCTTCGCCTCGCAGGACACGCTCAAGAACGTCTTTGGCGCGGTCATGCTCATCGTGGACCAGCCCTTCACGCTCGGGGACATCATCAACACCGGCTCGCACGAGGGCAAGGTCCGCGCGCTCGGCCTGCGTTCCACCACCATCGAGCTCAACGACGGACAGACGCTCACCATCCCGAACAGCGACCTGGCCAACCGGTCAATCGTCAACCTGTCCCGCCGCGACTTCATCCGCGCGCTCGAGCTCGTGCGCCTCGAGACGAACACGCCGGCCGAGCAGGTCCTTCAGGCGGCCGATATCGTGCGGAAGGCACTGGAGGGGCACGAGGGCTCCGACCCCCGCCACCCGCCGCTGGTCAGCGTGCTGGAGCTCGCGGAGTGGTCGGTGAACGTGCGCTGCATCTACTGGTACTACCCGGCGGACCTGCGCCGGCAGCTCGACTTCCACCAGCGCCTCACGGTGCGCATCGCCGAAAAGCTGCAGGAGGCCGGCATCCGCCTCGCGGTCCAGGGCACCCCCCAGCAGCGCTGAACGACCTTCCCCTCATGGCACTCATCGAAGCGAAAAACCTCCGCAAGGCCTACGGCGAGCTCCTCGCCGTGCGCGACGTCTCCTTCGCCGTGGACCGCGGCGAAGTCGTGGGATTCCTCGGACCCAACGGGGCCGGCAAGTCCACCACGATGAAGCTCCTCACCGGACACCTGCGCGCCGACGCCGGCTCGGCCTCCGTGGCCGGCCTGGACGTCGCCGACGATCCGGTCGAAGCCAAGCGCCGCCTGGGCTACTCGCCGGAAGGCGCCCCCGCCTACGGCGAGATGACCGTGCGCGAGTTCCTCCGCTTCGCCGCTGACCTCCGCGGGCTGGACGACGCCGCCGAGCGCGTGCGGGCCACGCTCGATCTCTGCCGGCTCGGCGAGGTCGCCGGACAGGACGTGGACACGCTCTCCAAGGGCTACCGCATGCGCGTGGGCTTCGCCCAGGCCGTCATCCACGACCCCGAGACCCTCATCCTTGACGAGCCGACGGACGGACTCGACCCGAACCAGAAGCACGAAGTGCGCCGCATCCTCAAGGACATGGCCGCCCGTAAGGCCGTCATCGTCTCCACCCACATCCTCGAGGAAGTCGGGGAGCTCTGCACGCGCGTGATCGTCATCGCGCGCGGCGAGATCCGCTGCGACGAGTCGCGCGAGAAGTTCCTCGCCCGCGGCGCCGACCTCAACGCCGTCTTCCGTCAGTTCACCGCCTAAACCGCCCCCTTCCATGAACGCAGCCCCCTCCGCCCGACCCCCCGTAGCCGCCGCCTTTCGCGCGGTGCTGCGCCGCGAGTTCGCCGGCTTCTTCCGCACGCCCCTCGCCTACGTTTTCCTCGCCGTCTTCAACGCCTTCGCGGTGTCGCTCGCATTCTTCGTGGGCGGGCTCTACGAGTCCGGCGTCGCCAGCCTGGACCGCTTCTTCCTCTATCATCCTTGGCTCTGGGCCTTCCTCGCCCCCGCGGCCGGCGCCCGGCTCTGGGCGGAGGAGCGCCGACAGGGCACGCTGGAGCTGCTGCTCACCTGGCCGGTCACGGTCTGGCAAGCCGCGCTCGGCAAGTTCCTGGCCGCCTGGCTCTTCCTCGCCTGTGCGCTGGTCATCACCCTGCCCGTCGCCTTCACGGTCGGCTGGCTCGGCGACCCCGACGCGGGCGTGATTGCTGCGGGCTACGTCGGCTCGCTGCTCTGCGCCGGCGCCTGCCTCGGCGTGGCCGCGGTCGCCTCCGCCCTCACCCGCAGCCAGGTCATCGCCTTCGTCACGGGCTTCCTCGGCTGCTTCATCCTCGTCCTGGTCGGCTACGGCGTCTTCGACGAACTGCTCTCCGGAGCGCTCGGGTCGGCCGCGGTCGACGAGGTCCGCCGGCTCGGCCTCTGGCGCAACCTGGAGCCCTTCACGCTCGGGCTGCTGGACGCCCGTCCAGCCGCTTACTTCCTGTCCGTCGCCTTCGCCGGGCTCGGGCTGAGCGCCATCGTCATCGAACGCCGCTGAACCGGAGGAACCCGAGATGTCACGCACCCAAGCCCTCATCGCCGCCTTCGCCGTCCTGGCCGCGGCCTTCTTCGCCAACCTGATCTTCGGCGCCGTCGACGTGCGGCGGGACCTGACCGAAGACCGCACGTTCACGCTCTCGCCCGGCTCGCTCAAGGTTGTGCGCGGACTCGAGGAGCCCGTCACGCTCGAGCTCTTCGCCAGCCGCTCCGACGTCAAGCTACGCCCCTACCTCGAGAGCTACGCGCGCCGCGTCGAGACACTGCTGCGCGAATACGCCGCGCGCTCCGGCGGCAAGGTGCGCCTCACGGTCACGGATCCGCGGCCCGACACCAAGGAGGAGCAGCGCGCCCAGCGCCACGCGCTCGGCGCCATGCGCACGCCGCAGGGCTCCGCCTACCTGGGGCTCACCGCCACGCAGGCCGACACGGTCAAGGCCGTGCCGATGCTCGACCCGTCCCGTGAGCGCTTCCTGGAGTACGACGTGACCAAGCTAATCGCCTCGGCCTCACGGCTGGAGCGACCCAAGCTCGCAATCATCAGCGGGCTGCCCCTCGGCGGCACCCCCTCGCCGCAGGGCGAGCAGTCAGGCCCCGCGGACTTTCTCATCGCCGAGCTCGGACAGACGTTCGAGGTGCTGACGCTCAGCAACCAGACGCCGGAGCTGCCCAAGGACGTGAAGGTCGTCGCGCTCATCCACCCGTTCGGCCTGGCCGAGGGGCTCGCCTACCAGATCGACCAGTTCCTGATGAACGGAGGCCCGGTGTTCGTGGCCGCCGACCCGCTCTCACGCTTCCAGAAGTTCCAGCAGGGCAGCATGCCCTTCATGGTCGCCCCGATGGCGGCGATGGGCGCTGCGAGCGACCCCGCGCTGCTCCGCGGCTGGGGCGTCAACGCCGAGATGGCGGGCGTCTCGGGCGACGCCGCCAACTCGGTCGCGATCCGCGGCTCCCGCGGCGAGCCGGTGCAGTACCCCTCGGCCTTCTCGGTGCCGCCGCCCGGCCTAGCGGCCGACTCTCCGCTCACCAGCGACCTGCGGGAGCTCGGCTTCATGGAGGCCGGCGAACTCGCGCTCATCTCGGGCGCGGAGAAGCGCCTAAAGCTGACGCCGCTGGTCTCGCTGACCGGACCGGGCGCCGGCTCGGTCCCGACGGCCTCGGCCACCGCCGGTCCGTTCGAGAAGGTGGCGCTGGCCTTCAAGCCCGACGGACGCGCGCGCGTGCTGGCCGCCACGGTCACGGGCACGTTCACCTCCGCCTTCCCCGACGGGCCGCCCAAGGCCGACCCCGGCCCCGACGGCAAGCCGGTCCCCGCTCCCAAGGCCGACGGACACCTGAAGGAGTCCGTGAAGCCGGGACGGCTGCTCGTCGTGGCCGACTCGGACTTCATGCTCGACCCGTTCACGGTGCGTCAGCGGCAGATCGGCGGCGGCCAAGTGGCGATGGAGGCCATCAATGACAATCTCTCCTTCGCGCTCAGCGCGCTCGAGACGCTCGCGGGCAGCGAGGAGCTGGTGGAGCTGCGCTCCAAGGGCACCTCGATCCGCCCCTTCACGAAGGTGCTCGCCCTCGAGCGCGAGGCCTCGATGCGCTACCAGGCCAAGCTCGACGAGATCGAGCGCAAGCTGGAGGAGGCCAACGCCCGCATCACCGAGCTGTCCCGCACCGGCGGATCCGGGGTCCAGAAGGGCGTGCTCGTCGTCACGACCGAGATGCAGCGCGAAGTGCAGAAATTCCAGGACGAGGTCGACCGGCTCTCGGAGGAACGTCGCGTCATCCGCCGCGGGCTCAGCGAGGACGTGAACGCGCTCGGCCGCCGCCTCCAGGTCCTCAACCTCGTCGCCGGTCCAGCGCTCGCCGCCCTGCTCGGCCTGGTCTACGCGCTGTCCCGCCGACGCAAGTCCTCCTGATCCGCCATGCGCACCAAGAACCTGCTCATCGCCACGCTGGTCCTCGGACTGGCCGCCCTCGCCGTGCTCAAGCTCGGCCGCCCGGAGGCGCAGTCCGCTCCCGCCAAGTCGCCGCTCGTCGACCCCGCCCTGCTGGCCGCCGCCGTCAAGGTGGAGGTCCGCGCCAACGGCAAGTCCGCCACGGTCGAGAAGGGCGCGGGCGACGTCTGGACGGTGAAGGAGAAGCTCGGCCTGCCGGCCGACGTCGAGAACCGTCTCGCGCCGCTCCTCCGCTCGCTCCAGAAGGCCGAGAATCTCGGCGTCCTCACGTCCAACGCCAAACGCCTCGAACGTCTCGGGCTGGGCGAGACGGTCGTCACGCTGACGGCCGCCGACGGCAGGTCCTGGTCGGCCGAAATCGGCCGCACGACCGACGACGGCTCCGGCTCGGCGGTCCGGCTCAAGGGCGCCCCGGAGGCGCTGCGCACGACGTTCACCGGCTACGTGGAGGGCGATCCGACGTCATGGTTCGATCCGCTACTCCATAACAAGGCGCCCGAAGAGGTGAAGTCCCTGACGCTGACGGCGGCCGACGGCTCGGTCTCCGGAGCCAGGCCGGCCAAGGGCCAGCCGTTCCCGGGCAAGGAGTCGGGCGTGCTGGAGAGCATCGCCGGCAGCCTCTCCAATCTGCGCGCCACGGACGCGCTGTCGAAGGATGACGCCGCGGTGAAGAAGGCCTTCGAGAAGCCGGCGACGGTGAAGCTCGAATACTTCGACGGCACGACGCTCACGATCACGCTCGGTCGCGTCCCCGGCGCCACGCCCGCTGACCAGCCCAAGCTGTTCGTCCGCGCGAAGCACTCGGACCCGAAGCACCCGGCCAACGCGCTCAGCGCCAAGGCGGAGTTCTCGATGTCGGGATGGCTGGCGGAGCAGATTCCCGCGACGGTCGCCGACTTCCGCAAGGCGGTCGAGCCGCCTCCGCCGCCCGCCGAGGCTCCGCCCCAGGGCGACGTCGGCCTGCCCAAGTTCACGCCGCCAGCCCCGCAGAAGTGACGGTGAGCCGACGCGGTTTCCCGAAAGCCCTTGCCTCCGCAGGCAGGGGCTTTTTCTTGGGGACACGATGCTGATCGCCGAAGCCCAGTCGCTCGCGACCTACCTGCCCGCCCTCGTGCAGGCGGCCCTCGGACTCGCCGTGCCGGTCGCGATCCTCGCGGTCAGCCACCTCTTCGGTCAGCGCGCCAAGGGCAATTATATCAAGGACAAGGCGTATGAGTGCGGCCTGCCCATGGAGGGCAAAGCCCACCCCCGCTTCGCGGTGAAGTTCTACGTGACCGCGATGCTCTTCATCCTCTTCGACATCGAAGTGGTCTTCCTGGTGCCCTGGGCCCTCGTTTATCGTGAATTTCTCGCCGCCGGCATCGCCATCACGGCCGCCACGGCGATCTTCCTGGGCGTGCTGGTGCTCGGCCTGGTCTACGAAGTGAAACGCGGCGCCCTGGACTGGGAGAAGTGATTTCGGCCCGGGGCGGGCTTTGCGGCTCGACTGCGACCGGGGCTGGCCATAATAGATACAGCGATGAACCCCTCCATCGCCTCCCTCCTCGCCCAAGTCTCTGACAACGAAGCTGCCGTCGCCGGCGGCATCCTCGCCCTGCTTGGGGCCTTCATGTTCGTCTTGATCCTAGTCGGCCTCGTGGTCCTCGTCGGCATGTGGAAGGCCTTCTCCAAGGCCGGCCAGCCCGGCTGGGCGGCCATCATCCCGATCTACAACCTGGTGGTGCTCTTCCGCATCGCAGGACAGTCCGGATGGCTCGCCCTGACCTTCCTGCTGAACTTCATCCCGGTCGTCGGGGGCCTGGCCTGGCTCGGCATCGTGATCTGGAACCACGTCAACGTCAGCAAGCGCTTCGGCCACGGAGTCGGCTTCGCCCTCGGCCTCGTCTTCCTGTCGCCCATCTTCTGGCTCATCCTCGGCTTCGGATCGTCGAAGTACGTCGGAGATCAGGCCGCCCAGGCCTGAGAAAGACCACGATCACCGAATCAAGGGCGCCCTTCGGGCGCCCTTTTTCGTACCTCGGCGGGATGGACAGGCGCGGCCTGCCGGCCATGATCATCTTCATGAACCCCGCCCTCGCCACCCTCCTCGCCGACGTGCCCGCCGAAGTCTACGGAAAGGTCTTCTGGGTGAGCTTCCTCGCCACGACGCTCGTCGCCGCGGTCGCATTCAGCCTCCGCGGCCTGTGGCTGATCTTCGAGAAGGCGGGGCATGAGGGATGGAAGGCGGTCATCCCGGTCTACCATCACGTGATCATCACGCGCATCGCTGGACTCTCCGCCTGGTGGACGCTGCCGATGCTGCTCCTGATTCCCATCCTGGCCGCGCGCGACAAGGGCGTGAAAGCGATCTGCCTGATCCTGCTCTTCCTCTGGTGGGGCTGGCTCTGCCAGCGCATCGCGAAGCGCTTCGGCAAGGGCGTCGGCTTCGGCCTCGGACTCACGGTGCCCGGGACGGACTTCTACTTCCGCACGGCGCTGGCCTACGACAAGTCGACCTACGCGCCGCAGCCCTGAGCGGAGGCCTCAGGGGCCGCAGATGCCGCAGCCGCCGGGGAGCTCGCGGAAGAAGTCGTGGCCCTTGTCGTCGACGAGGATGAAGGCCGGGAAGTCGACGACCTCGATCTTCCACACGGCCTCCATGCCGAGCTCCGGGTAGTCGATGACCTCGACCTTGCGGATGTTCTCCTGTGCGAGGATGGCGGCGGGGCCGCCGATGGAACCGAGGTAGAAGCCGCCGTGCGCCTGGCAGGCCTTGGTGACGGTCTCGCCGCGGTTGCCCTTGGCGATCATGACGAGCGAGCCGCCGTGCGCCTGGAAGAGTTCGACGTAGCTGTCCATGCGGCCGGCGGTCGTCGGGCCGAAGGAGCCGGAGGGCATGCCGGCGGGCGTCTTGGCGGGGCCGGCGTAATAGACCGGATGGTCCTTGATGTACTGCGGCAGGCCTTCGCCCTTCTCGAGGCGTTCGCGGATCTTGGCGTGGGCGATGTCGCGCGCGACGACGAGCGTGCCGGTGAGCGCGAGGCGCGTGGTGACGGGGTGCTTCGACAGCTCGGCGCGGATGTCCGCCATGGGGCGGTTGAGGTCGATCTTCACGACCTTGGTCGCGTCGGCGTGCTGGCGGGCCGAGGCCGGGATGAAGCGGCCGGGGTCCGTCTCGAGCTGCTCGATCCAGACGCCGTCCTTGTCGATCTTGGCCTTGGCGTTGCGGTCGGCGGAACAGGAGACGGCCAAGCCGATCGGGCACGAGGCGCCGTGGCGCGGCAGGCGGACGACGCGCACGTCGAGGGCGAACCACTTGCCGCCGAACTGCGCGCCGATGCCGAGTTGGTGCGCGACCTTGAGGAGCTCGGCCTCGAGCGCGAGGTCGCGGAAGGCGCGACCGTGCTCGTTGCCGCTCGTGGGAAGCGCGTCGTAATAATGGGTCGAGGCGAGCTTGACGGCCTTCATGGTCGCCTCGGCGGAGGTGCCGCCGATGACGAAGGCGAGGTGGTACGGCGGACACGCGGCCGTGCCGAGCGACTGCATCTTCTCGGTGAGGAATTTGACGAGGGACTTCGGGTTCAGGACGGCCTTGGTCTCCTGGTAGAGGTAGCACTTGTTGGCCGAACCGCCGCCCTTGGCGACGAAGAGGAACTCGAACTTGGCGCCGCTGGTTGCCGCGATGTCGATCTGCGCGGGCAGGTTGGTGCCGGTGTTCTTCTCGGCGTAAAGGTCGAGCGGGGCGAACTGCGAGTAACGCAGGTTGTTCTGCGCATAGGCCTGGTAGACGCCGAGCGAGAGCGCTTCGGCGTCGTCGCCGCCGGTCCAGACCTGCTGGCCTTTCTTGGCGGTGATCTGCGCGGTGCCGGTGTCCTGACAGAACGGGAGCACGCCCTTCGCGGCGACCTCGGCGTTGCGCAGCATCGCGAGCGCGACGGAGCGGTCGTTGTCGCTGGCCTCCTTGTCCGCGAGGATCGCGGCCACCTGCTCGAGGTGCTCGGTGCGCAGATAGAAGTTGATGTCGTGCAGCGCCTGGTTGGCAAGGAGGGTGAGCGCCTGCGGGGCCACCTTCAGCACGGGGCGTCCGTCGAATTCGCCCGCAGTCACGTGCTCCTTGGTGAGGAGGCGGTACTCGGTGGCGTCGGGCCCGAGCGGAAAGGGATCCTGATAATGGAACTCTGCGGACATCGCACCTCCAAGGTGCGGAGCCGCCTTCCGCCCGCAAACGGAAAGCGGAATCAGGACGGCAGGACGGCGGGCGGCCCCAGCCGCACCGGCCCGGCGTCGGAGGCGAGCTCGGCGCCTTCAGGAAGGTCGGTGGAGACCAGGGCCAATCCGACGTCGCCGATGGCGGAGCGCAAGGTCCCGGCGAGACGGCCGTCAGCCGTGCGCAGGCCGAGGCCCGTGACGAGCCCTTGCGCGGCGGTCACGCGGCGGAGGACGCGACGCAGGGTGCCCATGGAACGGATCCGCGCCATGACCTCCTGGCCGAGGTAGCAGCCCTTGTCGTGACAGACCCAGGCGTCGAGGCCGCACTCCTGCGGAAACTCCCCCTCGCCGCAGTCGTCCGGCACGACGGGCGTGCCGGCGAGGACGCGCTCCCGCTCGAGTACCGCGAAGTCTCCCGCCGCGCAGCCGGGCGGCAGGCCGGGCGGGCCGAGGTAGGCGTGGACGTCATGGTCCGGCAGCCAGGCGGAGGCGAAGGCCTGGGCGCCGATCGCCAGCGGCGGCTCGGCCGAACCGAGAATCATGCCCCAGCTCCAGCGGGCGGACTCGTCGGAAGCCGCGACGTCATCGGCAATCACGTTGGCCGTGACCACCCCGATGACCTTCGCGGCCGTCGCGCGCTCCGCGACCAGCAGGAAGGACCCCTCGGGTTCAGGAACGATGAACGTGCACGCCAGCGTCCTACCCTTGCGATTGAGCCAGAGCGCGTGCGTGGGTGCGCCCGGACGGAGGTCGGCCGTGCACTGTCCCTGCAGGTAGGCGGCCGCGTCCTCGCCCGTCACCCGGACGACCGAAGCGGGCACGGAGACAAAGCGCATCCCCATCAGAGCGCGGCCCAGAGGCGGGCGACCGCCTGCAGCGCAAGATTGGCGTAGACCGCGGCGAGCACGTCGTCCATCACCACGCCGAGCCCGCCCGGCAGCCGCTCCAGCGCACGCACGCCGAAGGGCTTCGTGATGTCAAAAAGCCTAAACAGGAGGAAGCCGAGCAGGACGATTAGCAGCGAGGATTTCCCGGAGAGCGCGTAGGGATTGAACAGGAAGACCAGCGGCATCGCCGCGAACTCGTCGAGGATGACCTCGGACGGATCCTTCTTGCCGATCATGAAGGCGGCCACGCCGCAGATGAACACCGCGGCCGCGACCACCAGCAGGTCAAAAAACAACTCATGATGCCATCCCCTGGCGTTCGCCTGCCGAACGACCAGCGCCCACCAGAGCAGGCCCGCGGCCGACCCCCACGTGCCCGGCGCCCTGAGGCGGCCGAGCGGACCGAGGGTGGCGACCTGGACGATCATGACGAGAGGCCGGGCAGGTGCCGGCGATGCCGGATGAGGTAGCTCGCGCCCGAGACCACCGTGAGCAGCACCGCCAGCCAGAAGAGCGAAGTGATGATGAGCTCCCAGCGCTGATGCCAGACTGCGGAGAGCTTCCAGTGCGTCTCGTAGGCGCGCAGGCCGATGAGGTGGCCGATGGCGATGATCTGCAGGAACGTCTTGATCTTGCCGAGCCCCTCGGCCTCGAGCACCTGCCCCGAAGCGGCGGCCACCAGGCGCAGGCCCGTAATGAGGAACTCACGCGCGAGGATGAGCATCACCCCGAACGAGGCGAGCAGCGCCGCCGAAGGGTCGGCGGGCAGCGCGCGGCCGGCGTCGTCCCAGCGCGTCACCGGCAGGCAGTCCGTCGCGGCCATACCGATGAGCAGACCCAGGATGAAGATCTTATCCACCAGTGCGTCCATCAGCCGCCCGAAGTCCGTGACCGCGTCGAGCTTGCGCGCGATCCAGCCGTCGAACACGTCGGTCAGCGCGGCGAAGATGAACAGCGCTAGGGCGGCGCTCGCCCAGACGCCCGCCCAGTGGGTCCAGACGGTGATGAGCACCACCGCGGGCATGCGGGCGGCGGTTAGGATGTTGGGCACTTGGGGGAGAAGCTGCATGCGGGCTTGCGGCGAGGATGTTCCCGCGTGAGAGTGAGCCGCAACAGGAAAACGATGGCCCGCCAGCGACGCACCGCCGTGTACCCCGGCACCTTCGACCCCGTGACCAAGGGGCACCTCGATGTGCTCCGTCGCGCCGCGCGCCTCTTCGACCGCGTGATCGTCGCCGTCGCCGCAAGCGACGCGAAGCATCCCTGGTTCTCCCTCGCCGAACGCCTAGCCATGGCGCGCGAGGCGTGCCGCGGCATGCGGGGCGTCGAGGTGCGCGAGCTCTCCGGCCTGACGGTGGAGTTCGCCCGCCGCCAGAAGGCGGCCGCCATCATCCGCGGCCTGCGCAAGTTCAGCGACTTCGAGTTCGAGTTCGACCTGGCCCACGCCAACCGGCTCATGGCCCCCGAGATCGAAACGGTCGTCCTCATGCCCAGCCAAGACCAGTTCGTGACCTCCTCGAGCTTCGTGAAGGACATCGCGCGCCACCGCCTCTCCCAGGCGGCCGCCTTCGTGCCCCGCTGCGTGCTGCCCCGGCTGAGGCGCAAACTGGCCGCCAAAGGCTGAAATCAGCCCGCCTCCGCTGTTGACCGAGGGGGTCCCTTCCCTTTGCTCGGACATTCCCCCCTGCGGCCTGGGCCGCGGGCGGACTCCCCCTCTTACCGAAGCACATGGAACTGAAAATCGCCGTCACCAACCCGACCCGCCGGAGCGTCACCGTGACGATCCCCGCCGCGGACGTCGCCGCCGCCGAGAAGGAGGTCGTGCGCGGCTTCATGCGCGAAGCCTCCCTCCCTGGCTTCCGACCGGGCAAGGCCCCCGAGGTCATCGTGCGGGGCAAGTTTGGCAAGGCCATCGCCGACGAGGTCAGCCAGCGGCTGCTCTCCAAGGGCTACGCCCGCATCGGCGAGGAGAAGTCCTTCACCCTCTACGGCCTAGCTGACGTCCAACGCGACGACTCCGCGGCCGGACAGGACGTCGTCATCCGCTATGAGGTCGACATCGTCCCTGAATTCAAGACCCCCGACTGGAAGTCGGTCAAGGTCCCCGAGGAGGCCGTCACGGTCACCGACGCCGACGTCGAGGAGCACCTGACGAAGCTGCGCGAACAGCGCTCCCGCTACGAGAAGACCGACGAGGCCGCCGCCAAGGGCGACTACGTCCGCGTCTCCTACTCCGGCGCCATCGACGGCAAGCCCGTCTCCGAAATCGACGCCGAGGCCAAGACCTTCGGCCACGCTCAGTCGACCTGGGAGGAAGCCGGCGCGGAAGGCGAGATTGTCGCCGTGCCCGCCGTCACCAAGGCCCTCGTCGGCCTCAAGGCCGGCGACAAGGCCGAGGCCGTCCACACCTTCGGGGCCGACCATGAGCGTGAGGCCCTCCGCGGCAAGAAGGTCGCCTATTCCATCGAGGCCCTCGAGGTCCGCCGCAAGGCCGTGCCCGCCCTGAACGGGGAATTCTTCAAGTCCGTCGGCGTGGCCGACGAGGCCGAGCTCCGCACCCAGCTCCGCAAGGGCGTCGAAGGCTCCCGCCGGCAGGCCGCCGACCGCGCCCGCCGTGAGAAGGCCGTGGATGCCCTCCTCGCCGGACTCGACTTCCCCCTGCCCGAATCCGCCGTCGACGCGGTCGCCCGCGAACTCTTCTACGAATACGCCCAGTTGCGCATGCGCTCCGGCGTCCAGCCTGACCAGCTCGAGGCCCAGCGCGACGAGATCCTGGCCGAGTCGCGCAAGGCCGCAGCCGTCCGCGTCCGCGCCCAGTTCGTGCTCTCCCGCATCGCCGAGGAGGCTAAGGTCGAAGTCTCCCGCGAGGAGCTCAGCGCCGCCGTCATGCGCGCCGCCTACGCCGCTCAGACCGACCCGCAGAAACTCGCCCAGGACCGCCAGCGGCTGGCCGAAATCCGCCGCGACCTCGTCCTGAACAAGGCCCTCGACGCCGTGCTCGGCGGAGAAGAGGCGGCCAGGGTTGAGAAAGCCTGAGTCCCAGGCACACTGCAGGGACGAAAACCCATCCCATGTCCTACATCATCCCCAACGTGGTCGAACGCGACGCCCGAGGCGAACGGGCGTGGGACATCTACAGTCGCCTGCTCAAGGACCGCATTATCTTCCTCGGCTCCCCCATCTACGACGAGGTCGCTAACGCGGTCATCGCCCAGATGCTCTTCCTCCAGATGGAGGACCCCAAGAAGGACATCCACGTCTACATCAACTCCCCCGGCGGCTCCGTGACCGCGGGCATGGCGATCTACGACACGATGAACTTCCTCAGCTGCGAAGTGAACACCTACTGCATCGGACTGTCCGCCAGCATGGCGACCGTGCTGCTCGCCGCGGGCACCAAGGGCAAGCGCCATGCGCTCCCCAACTCGCGCATCATGATCCACCAGCCCAGCGGCGGCGCCGGCGGCCAGACCTCCGACATCTCGATCGCGGCCAAGGAGATCCTCCGCTGGCGCGATACGCTGAACAAGGTGCTCGCCCAGCACAGCGGCCGCACCCACGCCGAGCTCCAGCGCGACTCGGACCGCGACTACTACATGACGGCCGACGAGGCCAAGGCCTACGGCCTGGTCGACCACGTGGTGCTGCCCAAGCGCGGCGTCGCCTGACCCGATGTCCGGCGACCGCGCCGAAAGCTGCTCCTTCTGCGGCAAGCCCGCGGCCCAGGCCGGCAAGCTAATCGCAGCCCCCGGAGGCGTCGGCATCTGCGAGGCGTGCGTGGGCACCTGCGGACGGCTCCTCGAACGCGAGCGCGCCAAGGCCGCCGCGCCCGACGCTGGCCCCGCCGTGCAGGCCGCCCCTGGCGCCGCCCGGCCGGCACCGGTGAAGATCGTCGCGCCCGCGGCGCTCCGCGCCGAGCTCGACGCGCACGTCATCGGACAGGACCACGCGAAGAAGGTCCTCGCCGTCGCAGTCTTCAACCACTACCGCCGCCTCAACGACCGCCTCGGAGCCGACCCCGCGGCCGCCGGCGACCTCGCACCCGTCGAGCTCGACAAGAGCAACGTGCTACTCATCGGCCCAACCGGCGTCGGCAAGACGCTCCTCGCGAAGACGCTCGCGCGGATGCTCGACGTGCCCTTCGCCATCGCCGACGCCACCACGCTCACCGAGGCGGGCTACGTGGGCGACGACGTGGAGACGGTCATCCTGCGCCTGCTGCAGGCGGCCGACATGGACGTCGGCAAGGCCCAGCGGGGCATCGTCTTCATCGACGAGATTGACAAGATCGGCCGCAAGTCCGACTCGGCCTCGATCACGCGCGACGTCTCCGGCGAAGGCGTGCAGCAGGCCCTGCTCAAGCTCCTGGAGGGCACGGTCTGCAACGTGCCGCCCGCCGGCGGCCGCAAGCACCCCGAGCAGCAGTGCATCCGCGTCGACACGTCCGACATCCTCTTCATCTGCGGCGGCGCTTTCGTCGGACTCGACCGCATCATCGCCCGCCGCCGCGGCACCAAGGCGCTCGGATTCGTGCCGCCCGCCAACGACGCGCCGGCCCTCAGCGCCGAGCAGATCATCGACGGCCTCCAGCCCGAGGACCTCTTCAGTTTCGGGATGATCCCAGAGTTCGTCGGCCGCCTGCCGGTCATCTCGGTCCTCGAGCCGCTCACCCGAGAGGCGCTGCTGCGCATCCTCACGGAACCGCGCAACGCCACGGTAAAGCAGTACCGCAAGCTGTTCGCGCTCTCCGGCTGCTCGCTGGAATTCGCCCCGGGCGCCCTGGAGGCGGTCGCCGACAGGGCCATCGCGCTCGGCACCGGCGCGCGCGGGCTGCGCTCAATCCTCGAGGCGACGCTGCTCGACGCGATGTACGGCCTGGCCGACGCACCCGCCGGCTCGACCTACGCGGTCACCGCCGCCGCCGTGCGCGGCGGGGAGAAGGTCGCTCCCTCGACCCCGCGCCGCCGTAAGTCCTCCTGATCATGCAGCTCTATCCGGCCATCGACATCCGCGGCGGTCGCTGCGTCCGCCTGAGCCAGGGCCGCGACGACGTGCGCACCGACTATTTCAACGATCCGGTGGAGCCGGCGGTGCGCTTCGCCCGTGACGGCGCGGAGTGGATTCACGTAGTCGACCTCGACGGCGCCTTCGGCGGCGAGGCCCTCAACCTGCCGACACTGCGGCGCATCGCCTCGCTGGGGCCCAAGGTCCAGTTCGGCGGCGGCATGCGCTCCGTCGACGCGGCCGCGGCCGCCTTCGACGCCGGCGCCTCCCGCGTGGTCATCGGCACGCGCGCGGCCACCGACCCCGCCTTCCTCCGGGAGATGGCCGCAGCCCACGGCCCGCGCCTCGCGGTGGGCATCGACGCCAAAGACGGGCTGGTCGCGGTGAAAGGCTGGACGGTCGTCACCGCTCTGCGCGCCACCGACTTTGCGCGCGAGGCCGGCGAGCTCGGCGTCTCCACGATCATCTACACCGACATCGCCACCGACGGGATGCTCACCGGACCCGACTGGAAGTCGCTCGAGGATGTCCTCGAAGCCTGCCCTTGCGGCGTCATCGCCTCCGGCGGCGTGTCCTGCTCTGAGGACGTGGCGCGCCTCGCGGCCCTCTCCCGGCGCAGGCCCAACCTGGTCGGCGCCATCGTGGGCAAGGCCATCTACGAGGGGCGATGCGACGTCCCCGCCCTGCTCAAGGCCTGCAAGACGGCCTGAAACGGGCCGGTAAGCGGGGCTGACGCCCGCCCGCAGGCTTGCCAAAT
Source organism: Verrucomicrobiota bacterium (assembly GCA_016871415.1). Lineage (GTDB taxonomy): Bacteria > Verrucomicrobiota > Verrucomicrobiia > Opitutales > UBA953 > UBA953. The sequence continues at coordinate 139,203 of VHDL01000002.1, read as the reverse complement.
CCCGCCATGGTAGGCACCTTCGACCCTCCCATGGACCCGCTACGCACCCTCGCCGTCCTCGCGCTCGCCGCCGTCCTCCCGGCGCAGACGCTCAAGCTCGACCCCAAGCCGGCCGACGAAATCATCTCCAAGGCGCGCACGGCCGCCTCGAAGGAGCCCAAGTACCTCGAACGCGTGACGTCGCTCCACTTCGAAATCAAGTCCGTCGACAAGGACGGCAAGGCCGGCGGCCTGGTCGTGCTGCAGATCGCGCCCCCATACCGCCGCCGACAGCTCAACTATAACCCAGATTATTCCGCGGAGGTTATCCAGACGACCAACGGGCTCGAGGGGTGGACGGCCCAGCGCGACATGACCGCCCCCGGCTCCCGCGCCGCGGTGGGCATCATCCGTTTCGAGGAGGTGGCGCGCCTGCGTGACATGGCCTCCAATGACCTGGGCTTCTTCGCCGCCCCCGACCCCGCCGCCGGGACCGCCTCCTACAAGGGCGAAGGCAACGTCGGCGGACGCAAGACCGTCTCGGTCGAATACGCCTACAGGAGCGGCTTCCGCCTGGTACGCCACTTCGACGCCCAAAGCTACCAGCTGGCCGCCACCGACTACTTCCAGCCCGACGGCAAGGTGCTCCGTCAGCAGATCGAGGAGATCCAATGGGTCGAGGGCCTCGCCTTCCCCAAGAAGGAGAAGCTCTTCCTAGGCGAAGAGAAGGTCGCCGAAATCACCTATGAGAAGGTCGCGGTGAATCCGGAGATCCCCGAGGAGGCCTTCGCCTTCCCGCAGCGCTGAACATGCTGGTGCTGCGCGCCAACGCACGGGACTTCTCCGCCCGTCTCCGGTCTTTCGTCGGAAGCGGCGACGCGTCCTCGGAGGTCGGCCGCGCGGTCGCCGGCATCGTCGCCGACGTGCGCCGCCGCGGCGATGCGGCGGTCCTCGACTGCACGGCGAAGTTCGACCGCGTGAAGCTCACGGCGGCTGGGATGCGGATTCCGCCCGCCGAGCTCGCCCGCGCCGCCCGCGCCCTGCCCGCCGCCAAGCGACGCGCCTTCGAGGAGGCCGCCCGCTGCGTCTTGGACTTCCACCGCCGCACCCTCCCCATGTCCTGGACGGCGCGCAACCCGCACGGCGCCACGGTCGGCGAACGCCACCTGCCCATCCGCCGCTGCGGGCTCTACGTGCCCGGCGGCCAGGTGCCGCTCGTCTCGACGGTGCTGATGACGGCGCTGCCCGCCAAGGTGGCCGGCGTACCTGAGGTCTGCGCCTGCACGCCTCCGGGCCCCGACGGACGCATCAACCCCGACATCCTCGCGGCGCTGCACCTCTGCGGTGTCCGCGAAGTCTACGCGGTCGGCGGCGCCCAGGCGGTCGCCGCGCTCGCCTTCGGCACGCGCACGGTCCGCGCAGTCGACAAGGTCTTCGGTCCCGGCAACGCCTTCGTCACGGAAGCGAAGCGCCAGCTGTTCGGCGCGGTCGGCGTCGACCTGCTGCCCGGTCCGTCCGAGGTCATGGTCATCGCCGACGCGAAGGCCCGCGCCGACTGGGTCGCGGCCGACCTCTGCGCGCAGGCCGAGCACGGCAGCGGCAAGGAGAAGCTCTACCTGGTGGCCGAATCGCGCGCCTACGCCGACCGCGTCCTGCGGGAGGCCCGCAGGCAGTCGGAATCACTCCGCCACGGAGCCAAGGTGGTCCGCGCGCTCGAGAAGTCGCTCTGCGTCATCCTGGTGCGCCGCGCGGCCGACGCCGCGGAGGCGGCCAACTTGGTCGCCCCGGAACACCTCCAGCTGATGGTGCGTCCCGCCGCCGAACGCCGTCTGGCCAAGAAGATCACCACCGCCGGGGCGATGCTGCTCGGGCCGCTCTCACCCACGGTGCTCGGCGACTTCACCGCCGGACCCAGCCACACGCTGCCGACGGGAGGCACGGGCCGCTTCTTCAGCGGACTGCGGGTCACGGACTTCCTGCGACGCACGAGCCTGGTCCGCTACGACCGTGCTTCGCTCCGCCGCGCGGCCGCCGTGGTCGAGGCGTTCTCCGGAATGGAGAGCCTCGACGCCCACGGACGCTCGCTCAAGGTCCGTCTGGGCCGCTGATCAGTTGCGCAGGGCGGCCATGACGGCCGCATGCAGCTTCGGCGCCGCCGCGATGACGTGTCCGGTAGCGAGCGGATCGCCGCCGTTCCAGTCGGTGACGACCGCGCCGGCGCCGCGGAGCACGGGCAGCACGGGCACAAGGTCCCAAGGATTCATCACGGGATCGGCCATGACGTGGGCGCGACCGGCGGCCACCATCAGGTGCCCGTAGCCGTCGCCCCAGGTGCGCACGTGCGAGACGGAGTCGGCGAGCCGCGACCAGCGGACGTCCTTGTGCAGGCGACGCACGTTGTCGAGGTCGGTGGAGACGACGACGGCATCCCTCAGGGCCGCCTCGGCCGCGCGCACGGGCCGGCCGTTGAGTTCGCAGGTGCGGTTGTCGCCGATGACGCGTTCGCGTAGCACGGGCTGGTCGATGAGACCGAGGACGGGCCGGCCCTGATGACGCAGGCCGACGAGGGTGACGTAGAGCGGAACGCGGGAGAGGAAGGACCGGGTGCCGTCGATGGGGTCGAGGACCCAGCAGAACTCGGCGCTGGGGCGGTCCTCGCCGAATTCCTCGCCGAGGACGCCGTGCGAAGGGTGCTCACGCGCGATGAGTTCGCGCATGCGCCACTCGGCCTCCTTGTCCGCTAGGGTGACGGGGGTGCCGTCGGACTTGGTCTCGACCTCGGTCTCGACGCGGGCGTGGGCCTCCCGGATGACCTCGCCGGCGACGTCCGCCAACCGGGCGGCGAAGGCCTTGAGCTCCCTGAGGCTGGATTCCGGCAACATGGGCTACGGGTAAGGCGGCGGAGGGCTTCCTCCAAGCGAAAAGCCGACGGACGGCTTGATGCGACGGCAGGTCGTAAGGATATTGCGGCGTGCCGTCCGCACGCGCGACCCTCCTCTGCCTGCTCCAGGCCACGCTCGCGGCCGCGCCCGTGCGCGTCGAGGCAGTGGACCGCGAGGACGGATGGCCGGTGCCCGGGGTGGAGCTGCGCACGACGCACGGGCTGCGGCTGGTCTCCGACAACGCTGGCCTGATTGCCGCCGACATACCCGAGGCCGAGGGCAAGGAGTGCTGGTTCGAGGTCATCGGGCACGGCCACGGCGTTAAGGCCGACGGCTTCGGCTACGCGGGCGTGCGGACGCCCCTCGACGCCGCGCCGTGCGATCGCCCCCCGCTGGACTTCCGTTACGCGCATTTCACCGAGCCAAAGGGTGGGCAGACGGCGCCGCGAGGGGCCTGCCGCCTGCCGGGAGACGGGCCCACCTGGACCACGGGCATGGTGTCACTGACCGACGCGAAAGGCTGGGCACGTCTGGTCGCGGTGGCCGCGAAGATCCGCAATTTCCTCAAGGCCTACCGCCACGACGCGGCGGAATGGGACGAATCCAAGGAGGAGTTCCGCACGACCGGCACGCTCTGGGCCAAGCAGGGCGAGGACGACGCAATCCCTCCGCTGCGTGAAGGGCATCCGGTGCGATGGACGGACGGCGAAGGCCGTCGCTGGGTGCTGTTCTGCAATCCGTTCCCGACGCTGCGCTGCCCCGATTCCTATGAGGGCTGGACCGACCGCTCACGATGGGAGGTCATTCGGCCGCCGAAGTCGGTGCCGTCCGCGGGCAGCACGGCGATGCGCCCGCACACCGGCAGCATCGCCTGGCATCCTTGGCTGAAGCGCTGGATTGCGGTGTTCGTTGAGCGTGACGGCAAGCCGTCGGCGCTCGGCGAGGTCTGGATTACGCAGGCCGACTCGCCGCTGGGACCGTGGGGCTGCGCGGTCAAGGTCGCCACGCACGACGACCACACGTTCTACAACCCGCGACTGCTGGCGGAGTTCTTCCGCGCCGTCTCGCCGGTCATCCTCTTCAAGGGCACCTACACCGCAACGCTCTCCGGCAACCGACGGCCGACGCCGCGCTGGGATTACAACCAGGTGCTCTACCAGGCCGACCTCTCGGAGGCGGCCTTCCGGACCCAATGAGCCCCGACGGACGCAGCCTGCCCGGAAGGACCGTGATGCGTCAGCGCTGGAGGGGCCTGTTCTTCGCGCACTGGGAAATCGACCCCGTCGCGGCCTCGGCCGCGCTGCCCCCGGAGCTGACGCTCGACCTGCATGAGGGCCGCGCGCACGTCGGTCTGGTCGGGTTCCGGATGGAGGCGGTGCGGCCGGCCTTCCTCCCCGCCCTTCCCTGGCTCTCCTGGTTCTCGGAGCTGAACGTCCGGCTCTACGTCCGGGACCGTTCCGGCGCTCCGGGCGTGTGGTTCCTGTCGCTCGACTGCGACCGCCAGCCCGCGGTCAGCATCGCCCGCCGGTTCTTCGGCCTGCCGTATTTCAACGCCGACATGGCATGGTCGGACGACGCGGCCGGCCGGACGCTCACCTGCCGTCGCCGCGGTCGCGACGGCGTGGCACGTTATGCCTGGCGACCCGATGGTCCCGCCGCGGAGGCCGTCACGGGCTCGCTCACGCATCATCTCTGCGAACGCTACGCCTTCTATTCCATCAGGGACGGCCGGCTCATGCGGGGGCGCGTCGCCCACGGACCCTACCGGGTCGCGCGCGCGGCGTTCGAGCACGAGGACGCGTGCGCGCCGATGCGCTGGGATGGCCTCAGCGGCTTCGATCGGCATCTGGCGCCGGCCTTTGTCCACTGCTGCGAGGGCGTCGACGTGCGGGCGGGCGCCCTAGAGGACGTCCATGCGTAAGCCGCTCTCAGCCTATCGGCACGCCGTCTGGGACTGGAACGGCACGCTGCTTGACGACACCTGGCTCTGCTGCGAGTCGCTCAACCTCCTCCTGCGCGAGGACGGCCATCCGCCCGTCGATCCCATGCGCTACCGGCGCATCTTCGAGTTCCCCGTGATCAGGGTCTACCAGGCGATCGGCCTCACGCCGGACGAGGGCTCGTTCCGGGCGATGTCGGTCCGCTTCATGGCGGCCTACGAGACGCGCAAGCACGAGTGCCGGCTGCACGACGGCGCGGAGACCCTGCTCGACGCGCTCTCGCGGAGCGGACTGACGCATTCCGTACTGTCCGCCTACGAACGGGGCCTCCTCGATTCGACCCTGCGCCACTTCGGACTCCACGCCCGGCTGCTGCGGGTCTGCGGCGGACACGACATCCATGCGAGGAGCAAGGAGGAGCGCGCGCGGACCCACCTCGAGGGCCTTCCGGTGGAGTGCGCCGACGTGATCTACGTCGGAGACACCGCGCACGACGCCGAGGCCGCGGCGGCCATGGGGGTGGACTGCGTGCTCGTGGCCCACGGCCACCAGCACCGGGACCGTCTCGAGGGCCTGGGCGTCAGGGTGGTCGACGGCTTCGGCGACCTCCTGTCCGAGGCCTGAAGGGCCCGCCGTGAAGGGGTTTGTGTTGCCCAAAGGAGGGTCGGAAGTTTCAACTTCACTGCCCCGCCCATGCCCCTGCTCCTCAAGGCGCCCGTCCGTCTCCCGAGCTTCGTCGAGAGTCCCTGGCTGATCCTCGCCCTGGCCGTCCTCGTCGCCTTCTCCATCTACCTCATCCTCCAATCCAAACGAAAGACCATGGCCGACCAACCTGACTCATCCGACGCCAACGAGGAGATCGCCGACGTCAGGAAGGCGTCCGCCGAGGGCTTCGGCACCGCCGACCGGACCTTCGCCCCTTCGGCCGAATTCGTCGCCCAGGCCCGCGTGAAGGGCATGGATGGCTACCGCCGTCTGCATGAGCGCTCCCTCCGCGACCCGGACGGCTTCTGGGGCGACGAGGCGCGCGAGCTGCACTGGTTCCAGCCCTGGACCCGGGTGCTCAACGAATCCCGCAAGCCCTTCTTCCGCTGGTTCGTCGGCGGACGCACCAACGTCGCATACAACTGCCTCGACGCCCAAGTCGCCAAGGGCCTCGGCGAAAAGGTGGCCATCGTCTACGAAGGCGAGCCCACCGAGGGCGGGCGTGCGTCCGAGGTGCGCCGGATCACCTACCGCGAGCTGCTCGCGGAGGTCTCCCGCTTCGCCAACGTCCTCAAGGGACTCGGCCTGCGCAAGGGCGACACGGTGGCCATCTACATGCCGATGGTGCCCGAACTGGCCGTGGCCGTGCTCGCCTGCGCCCGCGTTGGCGTGGTGCACTCCGTCGTCTTCGGCGGCTTCTCCGCCGAGTCGATCCGCGACCGCGTCAACGACGCGAAGTCGAAGGCCGTCATCACCATGGACGGCGGCTACCGCCGGGGGAAGTTCCTGCCCCTCAAGCAGACCGTCGACGAGGGCGTGAAGGACTGCTCGTCCGTTTCGCACGTCCTCGTGCTGCAGCGTCACCCGGGCCGCCCCGACACCTCCTGCGCGATGACGCCGGGGCGCGACGTCTGGTACCACGAGGCCGCCGCCCAGGCCTCTGCCGAATGCCCCGCGGAGTCGATGGAGGCTAACGACATGCTCTTCCTGCTCTACACCTCAGGATCGACCGGCAAGCCTAAGGGCATCATGCACGGCGTCGGCGGCTACATGGTGCACGCCTACGCCACCAACAAGTACGTCTTCGACCTGCGCGCCGACGACCTCTTCTGGTGCACCGCCGATGTCGGCTGGGTGACCGGCCACACCTACGTCGTCTATGGTCCGCTGCTCAACGGCGCGACCGTGCTCATGTATGAGGGCGCGCCGGACGCGCCGGACTTCGGCCGTTTCTGGAAGATCGTGGAGGACCACCGCGTGACGGTCTTCTACACCGCACCGACCGCCATCCGCGCCTTCATGAAGTGGGGCGACGAATGGGTGAAGAAGTACGACCTGTCCTCGCTCCGCCTGCTCGGCTCGGTCGGCGAACCGATCAACCCCGAGGCATGGCTGTGGTATCATCGCCTAGTCGGGCATGAGCGCTGCCCCATCGTCGACACCTGGTGGCAGACGGAGACGGGCGGCCACATGATCACGCCGATCCCCGGCTGCACGCCCACCAAGCCCGGCTCGGCCACGCTGCCGTTCTTCGGCGTCGACGCCGCGGTGCTCGACGAGAACGGCAACGAGACCGACCACGGCATCCTCGCCATCCGCCGCCCCTGGCCCGGCATCACGCAGGGTATCTACGGGGACGAGAAGCGCTACGTGGAGACCTACTGGAGCCGTTGGAACGGGCAGTACTACTTCCCGGGCGACGGCGCGATCCGCGACAAGGACGGCTACCTCTGGATCACGGGCCGCGTCGACGACGTGGTCAACGTCTCGGGACATCGCATCGGCACGGCCGAGCTCGAGGCGGTCTTCATCGAGCACCCCGCGGTCGCCGAATCCGCGGTGGTCGGCGTGAAGCACGACCTCAAGGGCCAGGGGCTCATGGCCTTCGTCATCCTGAAGTCCTCCGCCAAAGGCGCGGACGAGAAGGAGCTCGCCAAGGCGCTCAACGGCATGGTCGACACCAAGATCGGCAAGTTCGCACGTCCGGAGCGCATCGTCTTCGTGCCCGACCTGCCCAAGACGCGTTCGGGTAAGATCATGCGTCGCCTCCTCCGCGACGTATCGGAAGGTCGCGAGCTGGGCAATGTCACAACCTTGGCCGACCCAGCCGCGGTCGACGCAATCCGGTCGAAATTCGCCGCCAAATAAGGCGGCCAGGGCCGGCGACGAACGATTTACGGGTTGAGGGCACGGCGCGGTCCGGCACGATGACGACATGCGCCTCCTTTCCGCCCTGCTGCTCACCCTCTCACCCTTGGTCTCCCTCGCGGCCGACAAGCTCGAGGTCGGCGACAAGGCCCCAACCAAGCTGCCCTCCGCCTGGATCAAGGGTGAACGCGTCGCGTCGCTCGACCCGAAGAAGACCTACGTCATCGAATTCTGGGCGACCTGGTGCCCGCCCTGCGTGGAATCCATCCCGCACCTCACCGAGCTGCAGGCCAAGCTCAAGGACAAGGGCGTGACGGTCGTGGGCGTGCATGTGTCGAGGGGGGTCGAGGAGGCCGACGCCTTCGTTCGCAAGCTGGGCAAGAAGATGGACTATTCAGTGGCCAAGGACACCAATGGCTCCGTCGGCAAGGCCTGGCTGACCGCCGCGGGCCAGGGCGGCATCCCCTGCTCCTTCGTGGTGGCGGGCGGCAAGGTCGCCTACATCGGACACCCCATGAATCTGACCGCGGACAAGATCGCCGGCCTCATCGAGGAGGCCAAGTCCGCCGACCCCGCCCCGGCCAAGAAATGAGGGCTTGGGGGTTGAGAGTTCGCGGCGCACGGACAGAGTGAGTCCCATGCGCACGCTGCTCGCCCTGCTCCTGGCCGCCACGCTCGGCGGTGCCGAACTCAAGGTGGGCGACGCGGCCCCTTCCGTTCGCCCGGAGTTGATGCTCCAAGGCGACCCGGTGAAGGAGTTCCGCAAGGGCGAGACTTACGTCGTCGAATGCTGGGCCAGCTGGTGCGGCCCCTGCGTGAAGGCGATTCCCCACCTGCAGTCGCTGCACGAGAAGATGTCGCGGCGCGGCGTGACCGTGGTCGGCGTCAACGTCTGGGAGGCAGAGCGCGACGCGGCCGGCCGGCAGCGTGCCAAGGATTTCGTGAAGAAGCAGGGGGCCGCGATGGGCTACCGCGTAGCCATCGGCGGCGAGGCCTTCGTCAAGGCCTGGCTCGAGGCCGCGGGCGTGCAGGGCATCCCTCACGCGTTCATCGTGCAGGACGGCAAGGTCGCGTGGTCCGGGCACCCGATGGAGATCACCGAGCAGCTGCTCGGAGACGTCATCACCGGCACCCATATCCCGTCCGCCTCATCGGCCTCCGCGCCCGCGCCGATGCCGACGCCGAAGCTGCCCGGACTGGACGACGAATCCGCGGAGATCGCCCGGCTGCAGGAGAAACTCAACGCGCTCGCGCGCGCCCTCGCCCGCAAGGACTGGGACGCCGCCGAACGCGCCCTGCCGGAGGCCGCCGGCGTGCTGCCCCCGGTCGAGCGCAAGGAGATGCTCGAATCCGTCGGCGCCCGCATCGCCCTGGGACGCGGCGACCCCTATCCCAGCTACCGGCTGCTGGAGAAGCACGCCGAGGACGAGGCCGATGACGCCGAGACGCAGAACGAGGTGGCCTGGGACCTCGTCACCCACCCGGTCTTCCTCGCCAAGCCCAATCTCGCCCTCGCCGCCCGCTGCGCGGAACGCGCGGTGAAACTCACGCAGGAGAAGCACCCCGACAAACTGGACACGCTCGCGCGGGTGCGCTGGCTGCAGGGACGCAAGGCGGAGGCGCTCCGCCTGCAGGAGCTCGCGGTGACGAGCGCCCAGGAGCCCCAGCTGAAGGTGGAGCTGCAGGAGACGCTCGACTCGATGCGCAAAGGTGAGCTGCCTCCGGCCGACCCGATCCCGGACGAGCTGCGCTGAGGCGGGTGTTGCCTCGGAGCGGTCGCCCTCTTGGATGAGGGCGCCCCATGCGAACCGTACCCCGTCGCTCCTTCCTCACCGCCAGCGCGCTGGCGGGCCTCGCCGCCCTGCCCGGCTGCGCTTCCACTCCGGCCGTCCGCGTGCGCCGCGTGACTTCGGGGCCGAAGTTCCACTGGCGCGGCTACTACGACAAGCTTCTCTTCGATCCGCAGGACCGCCTGCTGCTCACCAACGAGGTCGATTTCCAGGGCCGGTCGCCGACGCTCGCCGACTCGATCCGGGTCGGCATGGTCGACCTCGAGGACGGCGACCGATGGACGGAGCTGGGCTCGACTTCCGCCTGGAACTGGCAGCAGGGCTGCATGCTGCAATGGGTGCCGGGCGCCGACGACACGGTCGCCTGGAATGACCGCGAGGACGGACGCCTCGTGACGCGGCTGGTCGAGGTCCGCTCTGGCCGCCGTCGCACGCTGCCGCATCCGTTCTACACGTTCAGCCCCGACGGACGCATGGCCTTCGCGCCCGACTTCGCGCGGCTCGACGTCACGCGCCCGGGCTACGGCTACGCAACGGGTTCGGACCGTGACATCTGGAAGCTCCGCAAGGCCCCGGAGGACGGCGGCATCTGGCGGATGGACCTCGCCAGCGGGCGGCAGCGGCTGGTCTACTCCTTCGCCCAGGCCGCCGCCCTGCCCTTCACGGGTCCGGAGACCGCCGCGCCCAAGGCGGACGCGGTCCACTGGTTCAACCACCTGCTCTGCAACACGGACGGCACGCGCCTGTTCTTCCTGCACCGCTGGCGCAACCCGGGCGACCGGGCCGCCTTCCGCACGCGGGCGCTCACGATGGACTTCGACGGCGGAAGGGTCCATGTGATGGACCCCAACGGCGGGACTTCGCACTTCATCTGGCGGGATCCGCGGCACGTCTTCGCCTGGGCGTGGCACCCCTCCCACGGTGACCGCTTCTACCTCTACCGCGACCTCTCCGACCACGTGGAGGTCGTGGGCAAGGACGTCATGACGGCCAACGGGCACAACACCTACGTGCCGAACACGCGGAACGAATGGGTGCTCAATGACACCTACCCGCAGGGACCGGACAAGGTCCAGCGGCCCTACCTCTACCACGTGCCCTCCGGTCGCAAGGTGGAGATCGGCGCCTACCCGACCGATCCCGCCATCGCGGGCAAGGAATGGCGATGCGACACGCACCCGTCCGCCAACCGCGCTGGCACGGCCTTCTGCTTCGACTCCGTGCACGAGGAGGGCGGACGGCAGGTCTACGTCGCCCGCATCGACGACCTGGTGCGCTGACCAACGTCATGATTCCGTCGCCTGAACGCGCTTCCCAAACCGCCGGCGGAAGCCCATAGTCCCGACGATGGCAACGGCCCCCGGCGCGACCGAACGAGCATGCTCCAAGCTGCACCTCCGCCTGCTCGCGGCGCAGCGCAGGCTCGTCGCCCAGCGCCACGGCACGATCATCGTGATCGGCGGCAACGACCGGCTGGCGGCGTCGGAACTCGCCAATCAGCTCACGGAATGGTTCGACTCCCGCACGGTCCGGGTCTGCGCGCCCGATCTCGCGGGCCCCGAAGGCCGTCCGTTCCTCTGGCCCTACTGGCAGGACGTGCCCGCGCGGGGACGCATCACCATCGTGGTCGGCGACTGGCTGACCCGCACGCTGACCGAGGCCGTGCGCGACGAACTGACGGAGCCGGGGCTGCGGCTCCGGCTCAGGTCACTGCGCTCCTTCGAGGAGACGCTCGCCGCCGACGGGACTTCCGTGGTCAAGGTCTGGCTGGAGACGCCGGAGAAGACGCTGCGTCGCCGGCTGCGCGAGGCCGAGGACACCGACGCGGAGGGCTGGGTGGTGACCGAGGAGGACCTGCTGCTCGCCAAGAAAGGCGCACTGTCGCTCGCCCGCGCGCTGCGTACGCAGGGCAGCGGCAAGAACCTGCCTTGGAAAACGGTGAGCGGTGCCGCGGAGACGAAGCTCCGGGACCTGCATGCGAGCCAAGCAATCGCGGCACAGCTCGCCCAGGCCTCACGCCGCCGTCCGGCGACCGCGGTGAAGCGCCCGGGCGCGCGCCCGCGCGGGCTGCTCGAGAGCGCGGCGCCCCATCCGACCCTGGACAAGAGGGCCTACGGCCAGCAGATGGACAAGCTGCAGGCCCGCGTCGGGCGGCTCACCCGGCTCGCCGCCCAGAAGGGCGTCGCGACGGTGCTCGTGCTCGAAGGCCCCGACGCGGCCGGCAAGGGCGGCGCCATCCGCCGTCTCTGCGGCATGCTGGACGCGGCGCACTACCGGGTGCACTCGACGCCGGCCCCCACGCCCGAGGAGAAGGCGCGCCACTACCTCTGGCGGTTCTGGAACAAGCTGCCCGCACCGGGACAGCTCGCGGTCTTCGACCGCTCTTGGTTCGGGCGCGTGATGGTCGAACGGGTAGAGGGCTTCGCGAAGGAGGCCGAATGGGCCCGCGCCTACGGCGAGCTCAATGACTTCGAGGCGCGTCTGGCCGAGGCGGGCACCGTGATCGTCAAGGCGTGGGTCAATATCTCCAAGGAGGAGCAGCTGCGGCGCTTCCGGGCGCGCGAACACTCGCCCCACAAGCGCCACAAGATGACCGCGGAGGACTACCGCAACCGTCGCAAGTGGGATGACAACCTGCGCGCGGCGGAGGACATGATCGCCCGCACCGACACGCCGCACGCCCCGTGGACGGTCATCTCGGGAGACGACAAGCGGCACGCCCGCGTAGCCGTGCTCAAGGCCGTCTGCCGCGCGCTTTCGGACCGGCTGGACTGAGTAGCCGGAGGAGCCAGCGGAGATGCGGCCCGCTGACGGCGGACTCGCGCAAGGACGCGACGGGCACCCAGGAGAAGCCGGGGCCGCGCGCGCGACGTGACAGCACCGCATCCTTCTCCGGGCGATGCAGGCGCTCAACGTAGGCGACGTCGCCAATCGAGCGGCGATGCGTGACCACGAGCGGCCCCGCCGGCCTGAGGCCGAGGGACGCGACGGTCGGGATCTCCGCGATGCCGGCGAGCCTGCGCGCGTCCTGCGGGTGACGATGGAGCAGTACGCGTCCGCCGCGCACGACCAAGGCACGGTCGACGGTCTCCTCGCGGCGCCGACGGGGCGTGAACCGCGGGATGACGGCGGCCTCCTTCCCCGCCGAGGCGCAGTCCTTGCGCAGCGGACAGGCCGCGCAGTCGGGTGAGGCCTTACGGCAGACGAGCGAGCCGAGCTCCATCATCGCCTGGTTGAAGTCGCCGGGCCGGCGCGCGTCGAGGAAGGCGTCCGCGAGGGGCTGCAGGCGGCGCACGGCGTCCGCCGCGTCACGGAAGGCCGTGCGGTCGCCGGTGAGCCGGGCGAGTACGCGCACGACGTTACCATCCACGACTGCCGAGGGCTCGCCGAAGGCGATGCTGGCGATGGCCGCCGCGGTGTAGGGACCCACGCCGCGGAAGGTCCGCCATCCGGCCGCGGTCTCCGGCGGGCCGCCCCGGGCGACGACCCCGCGGGCAAGCGCGAGCAGGTTGCGCGCGCGGGAATAGTAACCGAGACCGGCCCACAGCTCCAGCACCTCGGACTCCTCGGCGGCGGCCAGCGACCCGAAGTCCGGCCAGCGCCGCGTCCACCGCTCAAAATACGGGATTGCCGTGGCAATCTGCGTCTGCTGGCACATGAGCTCCGAGACCACGGTGCGGTAGGCCGAAGGACGCTCCCGCCACGGCATGCTGCGGCGATGGCGGGCGAACCAGGCCAGCAGGCGTCGGCGCGCCCTGGGTGCGTTCTTGAGGATGCTTTCCGCGCGTTCGTCCATGGGATGGGGCTGGATTAGGACGGGGAGGTCAGTATCACCTTGGGTCCGATGGCGAAGAAGGCAAAGCAGGACTCCGACGACGGCGCCCCCGCCAGGGTCACGTCCCACACCGTCAAGCTCGGCGCCGAGCAGTCCGCGAAGCTGCGCGGCATCCTCGCGGCCAAGGGCTGGGAGGCGCGCACGGTGGACCATGCGCTCTTCGCCTTCAAGGGCCCCGGCGTCAACGTGACGCACTACGCCTCAGGCAAGTGCGTGATCGCCGGCAAAGGCACCGAGGAGTTCGTGAAGTTCACGCTGGAGCCCGACGTGACCGGCAAGGCCGAGCTGGGCTACGAGGCCGAGCTCAACCCGGAATGGTTCGAGGACCACGCGGGCCTCGACGAGTCGGGCAAGGGCGACCTCTTCGGCCCGGTGGTCTCGGCGTGCGTCGTCGCCACGGGCGAAATGGCGCGCGAATGGATCGGCATGGGGATTAAGGACTCCAAGAAGCTGACCGACGCCAGGATTGCCGAACTCGACCGCGCCATCCGCGAGACGCCCGGGGTCGCGGTCAAGACGACCTTCGCGCGGATGTCGAAGTACAACGAGCTGCACGCACGCTTCGGCAAGAACCTCAACCGCCTGCTGGCCTGGATGCACGCGACCTCCTGCGAGGAGGCGCTCAAGGCGTTCGAGGAGGCTCACGGAAGACGTCCGGTCTGGGGCCTGCTCGACCAGTTCTCGGAGGAGCCGCTGGTCCAGAAAGAGCTGGCTCGCAAGAACGTGGCCTTCGACCTGCGCATGCGCACCAAGGCGGAGTCCGATCCGGTCGTCGCCGCCGCCTCCATCGTCGCGCGCGCGACGTTCGTGCGGGAACTCGAACGGCTCTCGCAGGACGGAGGCGTGCCCCTGCCCAAGGGATCCGGCGCCGATGCCAAGGCGGCCGCCACCGAACTCTGCGGAAGGCTCGGTCCGGCCATCCTAGTCAATTTCGCCAAGCTGCACTTCCGCACGGCCTACGAGGCGCGCGGACTCGAGCCCCCGGAACCGAAGCCCTTCCTCAAGGGGCGCAAGAAAGGCTGACCTTGGCCTCGCTGGCCCAGTTCGACCGCAAAAGGGGGGCGGACCGGCCCGGCGTGGTGGGCGTGGACGAGGCGGGCCGCGGCTCGCTCTGCGGTCCGGTGGTCGCGGCGGCAGTGCTGCTCGACGCGGGCTTCTACGGAGAACGCTCGTGGCTACGGAAGGTGGCCGGCGCCGTCGACTCGAAGCGCCTAACGGCGGAACGGCGGGCCGAACTGCACGCCGCGGTCGGCGAACTGCAGTTGGCGGGACGGCTGCGCTGCGCCTGGGCCTCGGCGTCGGTGCTCGAGATTTCCGCCCACAACGTCCTCGGCGCGACGCGCCTGGCGATGGCCCGGTGCGTCGCCGAACTCGCCGAGGGCCAACTGGCCCCGCTCTTCGCCGCGGCGGGCACGGAGGGCGAGCTGTTCGGCCACGGTGACGGACGCACGTTCCTCGTGCTGGTCGACGGACTGCCGCTGCGTCCGTTCGCCTGGGCGCACGAAGCGCTCAAGGGAGGCGACGGCAAGTCGCTCGCCATCGCACTGGCCTCGATCGTGGCCAAGGTCGAAAGGGACCGGTTGCTGGTCGAGCTGGACGCGCGGCATCCGGAGTACGGGTTCGGAGTGCACAAGGGCTACGGCACGCCGGACCACATCGAGGCCCTCCGGCGGCTGGGCCCCTGCCCGGAACATCGGGACCTGTTCGTGCGACGCATCCTGGCGGGCGAGGAGCAGCCGCCGGAGGCCCAGGACGAGTTCAGCTTCGAGTGATCCTCAGGGACGGGCCGTCGCATCCACCAGCAACCAGGCCCAGGTGGCGGTGACGCCGCGGGGTCCGGCGTGCAGGCGGTCGTAATCCTTGATGAGTGAACGAAGTTCGGCGGGACCGAAGCGAGGCGCGCCGGTCACGCCGCTGCGGTGCAGAGTGCGGAAGAAGTCGATGGCCGAAGGATAGGCTTCTTCGGACTCCAGTACGCCGTGCGCGCGCACGTCGAAGCGTGCGCGGCGCAGCAGGGCCAGCCACTGGGCCTCGTCGCGCCAGCGCACGGGTCCCTCGCCGATGAGGTCACGCAGCTCGCAGAGGCAGGGGTCGCAGGGCACGCCGAGCAGGAGGCGGCCCTGGTCGGGCAGCGCGTCATGCCAATGGCGGAGCACGGCGGCGGGATCGGCGGCCCAGTGCAGCAGGCCGGAGGAGGCCAGAGCGGGCGCGGGATCGACCGGACCGAAGGCGTCATGGACGCTCCACTTGGCGGCGGGCACGGCCTTACGTCCAAGCTCCACCATGGCGGGCGAGGAGTCGGTCGCGTGGACCTGCACACCCTGGGCGAGGAGCGCGGCGGTGAGGAAGCCGGTGCCGGCTCCGAGTTCGTTCAGCTTCGAGCCGGCGCGGAAGGGGGCGAAGGCCGCCAGGGCCTCGGCGAAGCGCCTCTGGGGCGCGGCGTTGGCCTCGTAGGACCCGGCTCGCTCGTGGAAGCGCATCAGGATGCGGGGCTGAGGTAGTCGCGGAGCGCATGCCCAGCTTCCTCAACAATGTGACAGCCGAGCACGGATTCGCAAACGCCGGTCGCCTCAAGCAGCGGATCGCGGTCACCGACGAAGGCCTCCCAGCCGGCGGGAAGGCCGCCTCGGGCGAAGGAGACGAGGGAGACGCCGGCCGGCTGGGCGAGAATGTCGAGTCCGGCGAGGAGCTCGTCGAGGGGATAGGGCAGGCCCGGGGACTCAGCGGGAGGCAGGTCCGCCCGCAGCCTGAAGTCAGCGAGGGCGGAGGAGGGATCGGTCTCCATCCAGCGGCGAAGGTAACTTACCTGGGTCTCGGACACCTTGCCGCAGGAACCGTGCTCCCGGCAGAAGGAGGTGAAGGGCGCGATGAGCAGGACCTTGGGCGGCAGGCGTACGCCGCGCGCGGCGGCCTCGAGGGCGAGATGCGCTCCCAACGACCAGGCCACGAGCGCGTCGCAGCCGGCGACCAGTTCCGGAGCCCCCGTGACAGGCACGGTGATCACGTGCTCAGCGTCGGGCGCATGGGCGGCGGCGAGGGGACGGAGCTCCTCCGGCGGCACGCCCCATCCGCCGATCCAGGCAATCCTCATGCGCGGGTCTTTCCGAGGGCCGCGACGAAGGCGGCGAGGTGCTCCGACCTGAGGCCGCGACGGAGCGAGATACGGATGCGCGCGGTGCCTTCGGGTACGGTGGGCGGACGGATGGCCGAGACGATGAAGCCGGCGGCGCGCAAGGCCTCCGCATGACGCAGGGTCGTCGCCGCGTCGCCGAAGACCAGCGGGATAACCGGCGAATCGCCCGCGGGTACGGAGAATCCGGCCTCAACCAGTCCGTCGCGCCAGCTCCGGGAGAGTTCGCGTAGGGCCCCGCGTTCATCGGCTAGGGCGCGCACGCGTCCGAGGGCGGCGAGCGCGGCGCCGACGCAGGGCGGCGCGAGATGCGTGGAGTAGACGAAGCCTCCGGTGAAATTGATGAGCGCTTCGCGGACCTCGGGCGCACGCGAGAGGACGTACGCCCCCTGGGAACCGAGGCCCTTGCCCAGCGTGCCTACCACGATGTCGGCGGCGGCCCTCACGCCGGAATCCTCCTGCAGGCCGGATCCGGTCGCGCCGTACCAGCCCGTCGCATGGGCCTCGTCGAGCACCCAGCAGAAGTCCTTGCGGCGCCGGAGCGCGGCGAGACGAGGAAGGTCGGGTCCGTCCCCGTCCATCGAGTAGACGCTCTCGGTGACGACGAAGACCGCGCCGCCGGGCGGACGTTCCTCGTCGAGCATGAGCTCGAGGGCGTCGAGGTCGTTGTGCGCAAAGCGGCGCAGGCGGGCGCCGGAGGCGAGGATGCCCTCGATCATGCTGGCGTGCACCAGCCGGTCGGCCAGCACCACGTCCCCCTTCTTCGGTAACCCCCCGAGCACGGCCGCGTTGGCGGCGTATCCGGAATTCATCACCAGCGCATGCGGGTAGCCGTGCCAGCCCGCGAGCTCGGACTCGAGGCGCGCGTGCAGCGCGGTGTAACCGGTGACGAGCGGTGAAGCCGACGAGGACGCGCCCCACTCGCGGGCGGCCGCGGCGGCGCCTTCGATGACCGCAGGATCCCGCGCGAGGCCGAGGTAGTCGTTGTCGGCGAGGTTGATCCGGGCGTCCGACGATTCACGGGCCGTGAGCTGACGGCGGAGCGAGGCGGCCTCGCGGGCGAGGAGCGTCTGCGCGAGTCGGCGGAGGAGGGCTTCGCTCATGGCTTGAGTAGGGCAGACCAAAAGCGTGCGCCACCCTTCCAAGATTCGCCGAGCAGAGGGATGCCGGCGGCGCGCAGGCCTTCGCGGTTGGAGGCGGCCACCGCGGCGGAGGGCCGGCGCGCGGCGTTGAGCCAGACGCCGGCGGGGCCGCGCCAACGGCGGCGGAGGTAGGCGTAGGCGGTGCGCGCCTGGCTGATGGCTCCGAGACGGTCGGGCACCACAATCACGACGAGGCCAGGGCGCAGCGCGGCAGCGAAGTCGGACCAGTCCGAACCATCCAGCGCGAGGGGGACAGCCACCCCGCCCGCGCCCTCGACGAGGCGGAAAGGCGCCGCGGGCAGCGCGCGCAGCGGACGCAGCAGGCCCGCGAGGCTGAGCCGCCGGCGCGCACGACGTGCGGCGGCGAGCGGCGCCAAGGGCTCGGGCAGGGAGAGCAGCGTGACCGCCTCGGCGAGGCGCCCCGCGGCACGGGGGGCGTCGGCCGGACGTCCATGACCAGCGCCTGACTCGACCGGCTTCACCACCTGACCGCGTCCGAGGCCGGACAGACGGCGCACGAGGAGACCGGCGACGTGGGTCTTGCCCACGCCCGTATCGCTCGCGGTGACGAAGACGGTCCGCACGGTCAGCCGCAGCCGCAACCGCCCTCGCCGCAGGAAGCGCCCTTGGTCGCGGCAGTGAATTCGGCGGGGTCGGGCCAGGGCGCCGGAGACGCCGAGGACGGGGAGATTTCTCCGCGATGGACGCGGCGCGCCTCATCGGGGTGGAGGGGGTGGAGGCCGAGACGGCGGAGGAGGTTCATATCCTCCTCGATCTCGGGGTTGCCGGTGGTGAGCAGCTTCTCACCTAGGAAGATGGAGTTGGCGCCGGCCAGGTAGCAGAGCGCCTGGGTCTCGTCGTTCATGTTGGCGCGGCCGGCGGAGAGACGCACCATCGCCCTGGGCATCAGGATGCGGGCGACTGCGATTGTGCGCACGAACTCGACGGTGTCGACGAACCGGCGTCCCGCGAGCGGCGTGCCTTCGACCGAGACGAGCGCGTTGATGGGCACGGAATCCGGCTGAGGGTCGAGCGAGGCGAGCTCGACGAGCATCTTGAGCCGGTCGTCGACCGTCTCACCCATGCCGATGATGCCGCCTGAGCAGACCTCAAGGCCGGCCTTGCGGATATTGGACAGCGTCTGGAGCCGGTCGTCGTAGCTGCGGGTGGTGATGATCTTCGCGTAGTGCTCGCGCGAGGTGTCGAGGTTGTGGTTGTAGACGTCGCAGCCGGCCTCCTTGAGGCGGGCAGCCTGCCGCTCGGTGACCATCCCGAGCGTGCAGCAGACCTCCAGACCCAGCTCCTTCACGCCCGAAACCGTGCGCAGGACGCTGTCGAACTGACGACCGTCGGCCACGCGACGCCAGGCGGCGCCCATGCAGAAGCGCGTCGCGCCGCCGGCCCGAGCCTTGCGCGCGTCCTCGAGAATGGCGTCGGTCTCCATCAGGGCCTCGGCCTCCACGAAGGTGTTGTGGTGCACCGACTGCGGGCAGTAGGCGCAGTCCTCGGGGCAGGCGCCCGTCTTGATGGATTTCAGCGTACAGAGCTGCACGCCGGCGGGATCCTGGTGGGCCTGATGGGCCTGCTGGGCCCGGAAGATCAGGGTGTTGAGCGGCAGGTCGTAGAGCGCTCGGGCTTCGGTGAGGTTGGGCATATGTTTGAGAAGGTGGTGGCGGCTGGCGGTTGGGAAAGATGCTTCGGACAGGGTCGGCACTGCGTGCCGACCTAGTCCGGCTCTAGGGAGGGCAGGGTCTCGTCCATCGCGAGGCGGACGGCGCGCACGAGGTGCTTCACCTCGTCGGCTTGGATGGCAATCGGCGGGACGAAGAGGATCGAGTCGCCCAGCGGACGGATGACGAGCCCATGGCGGCGCGCGGCGAGGGCGACTTGGAAGCCGGCACGGGCGTCGGTCGGCCAGCCGCCTCCGGCCGCCGGCTTGAACTCGACGGAGCCGGTCAGGCCCAGCTGACGGAAGGTGCGCACGCGCGGGTGGCCGGAGAAGGCGTCCTCCATCTCGCGACCAAGGAGCGCGGCCCGTTCGGCGACCTGACCCGAGGCCAGCATCGGCCGGAGCTTGCGCAGCGACTCACGGGCGACCGCGCAGGCGAGGGGGTTGCCGGAGAACGTGTGGCCGTGGAAGAAGGTGCGCCCGTCGGAGAACGTCCCGAGGAAGGCCCCGTGGATCTTCTCCGAGGTGAGGGTGGCGGCCAGCGGCAGGTAGCCGGCGGCGAGGCCCTTCGCGAGACAGAGGAAATCCGGGACGACGCCCTCACGCTCGGCGGCCGTGAGCGCGCCGGTGCGGCCGAATCCGGTGAAGACTTCGTCGAGGATCAGATGCACGCCGTGGCGTCGGCAGAGTTCCGCGACGGACCGCAGGAAGCCGGGCGGCTGCTGCACCATGCCGGCGGCGCCCTGCACCAACGGCTCAAGGATGACGCAGGCCGTCGAGGCTCCGTCACGGACCAGCAGGGATTCCAGCGCGGCCAGCGAGGCGGAGGCGTCGGAGCGGACGACCTTGCCGGCGCATTCGGAGTGGACCGGCGCCGGGAACGTCTTCGCGGCGAAGAGCCAGGGCTCGAAGCGGCGGTGGAACTCCGTGCGTCCCCCGACTGACATCGTGCCGAACGTGTCGCCGTGGTATCCACCCTCCATCGCGATGACCCCGCGCTTGGCTGCTTGTCCGGTCAGCTGCCGATGTTGGAACGAGAGCTTGAGCGCGACCTCGACCGCGTGGCTGCCATTGTCGGTGAAGAAGCAGCGGGACAGCGCGCCGCCCGTGAGACCGGCGAGGTCCTCGGCCAGCTCCGTCGCCACCGGGTGGTTGAGCCCGAGTAGCGTCACGTGGGCCACCTTGCCCAGCTGGGCGGTGAGCGCTCGGTTCAGGTCGGGATCGTTGTGTCCGTGGACGTTCGTCCAGACCGACGCGTTGCCGTCCAGGTAGCGGCGCCCTTCCCCGTCGATCAGCCAGCTGCCCTCCCCGCGGACCAGGTGCAGCCGCGGGTGGTCCAGGTATTCCCGCATCTGCGTGAACGGATGCCACGAATGCCTCCGGTCGGAGGCATCGAGCGCGTCCACGGAGGACGCATCCGTTGCGGGGGCATTGGCCACGGCCCATGGATAGGGCCGTCCGGGGCCATTGTTAAGTCCTAAGTGTCCTGATGTTTACAATGCCGCGGCCGGCGCCGGGAAAAGCAAGGCCGCGCGTCGCGGCGGCCTTTCACGACGGACTCAGGTGGAGGGGCTCACTCGAAGTCGTAGATCTTCACGGACTCCCAGTACTCCTTGCAGTCCTTGATGAAGTCCTGGTGGATCGGGTCGACCTGGTAGGCGTCGTGGTCGGCGTGGCTCTTGAACACGAAGAACTCGGCGAAGTCGTAGGTGGTGTCGATGATGGGCCGGACGGCGTGCGTGCTGGGCTTGCCCACGTAGCCGGACGCGATGGTCTTGATCCGCAGCAGGCCGCGGAGCTTGGCCTCGAACTCCGCGCGCTGGGCGGCAGTGATGGTCTTTTTGAGGTAGAAGAAGACGACGTGGTGGAACATGACGGGCGGAGGATTGCGGTCCCCGGGACGGAAGTGAACCGCAAACTTGGGCGAAGGGCCCGCTCGGTTAACGCTTCCCAGCGGCGCCGGGGCGCGGCAAGATGCCGGCCCAAGGAATGGCGCACCTCCTCGGCATCGACCTCGGCACGACGACCACGATCGTCGCCCGGATCGACGCCTCCGGGGCGCCCGAGGTGGTGCGCGACTGGGACGGCCAGGAGGTCACGCCGACGGCGGTGGCCTTCGAATCCGCCGCCGCGGTCGTCATCGGCCGGGAGGCCCGCGCGATGGCCGACGACGCCGACCACGTCTTCACGGAGTTCAAACGCGATATGGGCACCGGGGTCTCCCATCCGGCCTTCGGACGACGGGTGACCCCGCTCGACCTCTCGGCGCTCATGCTCCGCAAGGTGCGCGAGCACGCCGAGGCGGGCGCCGGACCAGTCGACCTCGCGGTCATCACTATCCCGGCCAACTTCACCAACGCCGCGCGCGAGGCCACGCTGGAGGCGGCGCGACGCGCCGGCCTCGGCAAGGTGCACATGATCAACGAGCCGACCGCCGCCGCGCTCGCCTACGCCCACGCCTCGGGCGGGCTGGCCGAGGGCCTGTACGCCGTGTTCGACCTGGGCGGCGGCACGTTCGACGTCTCGCTGGTGCGGGCCCGGGGGATGGACGTCGAGGTCGTCTTCACCGAGGGTGTGCAGCGGCTAGGCGGGAAGGACTTCGACACGAAGCTGCTCGACATCGTGCGGGCAGGGTTCCGCGAGACCGTCGGCGAGGAGATGCGGCCGGGCGACTGCGACTTCGGCCGCGCCGACGCGGAGGAGCTCAAGCACCGGCTGTCCTCGCGCGAGTCCGTGCGGGTCGCGCTGCGCTCGGCCAGGCACGGACGCGTGCCGGTCACCGTGCGCCGGGCCGCGCTCGAGGCCGCCACGGAAGGCCTCGTCGCGCAGGCGGAGATGGCCTGCGAGGGCGTGCTGCTGCGCGCCGGTATCGACCGCTCCGCGCTGTCCGGTGTCTTCCTCGCGGGCGGCGCCTGCCGGATGCCCGCCGTGCGGGCGGCGGTCGAACGCGTCTTCGGGCGGAATCCGCTCCTGCGCGATCCCGACACGGCGGTGGCGCGGGGCGCGGCGCTCTACGCCGCCCACCGGGCGAACCCCGCCCTGCTCTCCCCCGCGCAGCGTCGCCGGACCTCCGCGATCCGCTTCCAGGATATCGCGCCGCACTACTTCGGCACGCTGGCGATGGATGAGGACGGGCTGCTCGAGAACAGCGTCATCATCGCCAAGGGCGAGAAGCTGCCCGTCTCACGCACGCGCACCTATTACACCGCCGAGCCGGACCAGCGCATCCTCACCTGCGAGGTCACGCAGTCGGCCGTCGCGGAATCCGACCCGTCGATGGTGCTGCGCGTGGCCGAGGTCGAGATGCCGCTGCCGCCGGGACGGCCGGCCGACCAGCCGGTGGAGGTCACGTTCTCCTACGACCTCGACGGCGTGATGCGCGCGGAGTTCAAGGACCTCGGCACGGGACGTCCGCTGGTCATCGAACTGAAGTCCGAGGGTTCGGGCCGCGGTTCGCTCAACGTCTCCCGCATCCGTCTCGACTGAGCCGTGGACCCGCTCGTCATCGCCGCCTTCACGCTCACCCCCTGCGCCGCGGCGGCCGCCTGGCTGCTGCTCCGGGGGAAACGCACGCGGCCTGCGCCGCGGCGACGCGCACGATCACACACGGCGCCCCTCGCGCCCAAGGGCAGCGACGACGGCGAGCGCGCCGCCTGGACTCTGGCCAAGCTCGCCGGCGTGCCGCCGAAGAAGGCGGCCGAAGGTCGCACGGTCGAGGCGCTGCTCGGCACCGCGGCAAGGAAGCGCCTGCCGGACGCCCTCGAACGCGAGTTCGGCGTGAGACCGCCCGACGTCGATGCCCTACTCGGACTGGACGCGGCCCGGCTCGGGCGTCTGATGCGGCAGCTGAAGCGCGGCAGCAAGGCCCGTCCCGCCGGACGCCGACGCGTCACGACCGCCGGCGAGGCCATCGCGGATCTCCCGCCGCCGCTGCTCGCGCTCGCCTCCGAACTGGGGCTGCGGGCCGAGTGGGAGCTGCCGAAGGCGCGCGAGCACCTCACCAAGGAATACCTCCGGCAGAACGCGCGCATCCACCTCGCGGCGAAGGCCGAGGACCGTGACGCCGTGCAGGCGCGGCTCGAGGAGATCGGCCGCCTGCGGCGGGCGCTCGCCGCGGGCCGCTGAAGCGTCCTTGCCTCCCGGGGACGGCCGTCCACGCTCGGCCCCTCATGGACGAGCTCGTGCCGCTCTTTCCCGAAGTCGAAGCCGACCGCTGGGAGGTCCTGCGCGCGATGGCGGTGCTGCACCGCGAATGGAACGCCAGGATCAACCTGGTCTCGCGCAAGGACATGGAGCGCCTCGAATGGCACCATTACGCCCCCTGCCTCGCCTCGGTGAAGTTCCTCAGGCTCATGGACGGGGCGCGCGTCATCGACGTCGGCACCGGCGGCGGCTTCCCCGGACTCATCCTCGCCGCCCTGCATCCCAGGGCCCGCTTCACCCTCGTCGACTCCGTCGGCAAGAAGGTCGCCGTCGTGCGCGACATCGCGGACCGTCTCGGACTGAAGAACGTCGAGACGCGCAACGCCCGCGCCGAGACCCTCGGGCATGAGCACGACTTCGTCACCGGCCGCGCCGTAGCGGACCTGCGCACCTTCGTACACCAGACCCGCCAGCTCGTCGGGCGCGGGCAGAAGTACTCCCTGCCCAACGGCATCCTCTACTGGCAGGGCGGCGACCCGGCGGAGGAGGCGGCCAAGTCCAACCTGACTCCCGCCTTCTCCTTCGAACTGCGCCCCCTGCTCCGCGACGACCCCAAGTTCGAGGGCAAGCGCATCGTGCTGTACCGCGCCCAGGACCTGGCCCGCTGCCGCCGGCCCGACCCGCCGGCATGACACGCGGCGGCCTCCCCCTGCCTTGACCCTCCGTCCCGAAGCGTCACGTTGGGCGTGATGTCACGGCAGAGGCTACCACTCAATCCCGCGGGCCGGCGCCTCGAGGCGCTGCTCAAGGAGCGCATCGTCTACCTCGACGGAGCCATGGGCACCATGATCCAGCAGCTGAAGCTGTCGGAGGAGGACTACCGCGGCGCACGCTTCAAGGATCACCCCGGCCAGCTCAAGGGCAACAACGACCTCCTCGTCATCACCAGGCCCGAGGTCATCCGGGACATCCACCGGGCCTACCTCGACGCCGGTTCGGACCTCATCGAGACCAACACCTTCAACGGCACCTCCATCGCCCTCGAGGACTACGCAATGGGGCATCTCGTGAAGGAGCTGAACACGGCGGCCGTGAAGGTGGCGCGAGAGGCCGTCGACGCCTTCAAGGCGGCGAACCCCGGCAAGGACGCCTTCGTTGCGGGCGCCGTCGGCCCGACGAACAAGACCCTGTCAATGTCGCGGGACGTGAACGACTCCGCCCGGCGCGACGTCACCTTCGTCCAGGTGCGTGACGCCTACCGCGAGCAGGTCGATACCCTAATCGACGCCGGGGCCGACGTACTGCTCTGCGAGACCGTCTTCGACACCCTCGTGCTGAAGGCGGCCCTCTTCGCGATCGACGAGGCCTTCGAGGCCCGCGGCTTCCGCCTGCCCCTGATGATCTCGGGGACCATCACGGACGCCTCCGGACGCACCCTCACCGGCCAGACCACCGCGGCCTTCTGGAACTCCGTCCGTCACGCCCAGCCGATCAGCGTCGGGATGAACTGCGCGCTCGGGGGCGAACAGATGCGCCCGCACATCGCCGAACTGGCGAAGAAGGCCGACATCCACGTCTCCTGCTATCCGAACGCCGGCCTGCCCAACCCGCTTTCCCCCACGGGCTTCCCCGAGGGGCCGGAGGACACCGCAGTCATCCTCGAGACCTTTGCGCGCGACGGACTGGTCAACATCCTCGGCGGCTGCTGCGGCACCACGCCGGCGCACATCGCCGCCATCCGGCGCCGGACCGAGAAGTTCCCGCCACGCGTCCACAGCGCCATCCAGCCCGCCCTCAGGCTATCCGGCCTCGAGGCCCTCGCCGTCGTGGGCGGCCCGGGCACCTTCGTGAACGTCGGCGAGCGCACCAATGTCGCCGGCTCAAGGATCTTCAAAGGGTACGTCGAGAAGGGCGACTACCGCGCCGCCCTCCGCGTGGCCAAGCAGCAGATCGAGGCCGGCGCCGCGGTCATCGACATCAACTTCGACGCTGGGCTGCTGGACGGCGCCGCCGCGATGACGAAGTTCCTCAACATGGCGGCGACGGAGCCCGACATCGCCAGGGTGCCGTTCATGATCGACTCGTCGAACTTCGACATCGTCGAGGCCGGCCTACGCTGCGTGCAGGGCAAGGCCATCGTCAACTCGATCTCCCTCAAGGAGGGGCACGCGGAGTTCGTGCGCCGTGCGAGGCTGTGCCGCCGCTATGGCGCCGCGATGGTCGTGATGGCCTTCGACGAGAACGGCCAGGCCGCGAGCTTCGCGGACAAGGTGCGCATCTGCGAGCGCGCCTACGGAATCCTGACCCGCGAGGCGGACGTCGACCCCCAGGACATCATCTTCGACCCGAACATCCTCACCATCGGGACGGGCATGAAGGAGCATGACCGCTACGCGCTCGACTACATCGAGGCGGTGGCGGAGATCAAGCGACGCTGCCCGGGCGCCCGCACCTCCGGCGGGCTCTCCAACGTGTCGTTCGCGTTCGCGGGCAACAACAAGGTCCGCGAGGCCATCCACTCGGTCTTCCTCTACCACGCCATCAGGGCGGGGCTCGACATGGCCATCGTCAACGCGGGCATGCTCGAGGTCTACACCGAGATCGACCCCGAGCTACGCGAACGGGTCGAGGACCTGGTGCTCTGCCGGCGTCCGGACGCCACCGAGCGGCTGCTCGAGATCGCCCCGCTTTACGCCGCGACCAAGACCGACACGGACGCCGGAAAGAAGGACGAGTGGCGGAAGCTGCCCGTCAAGGCCCGGCTCGAGCACGCGCTCGTCAAGGGCGTGGACGACCACGTGGTCGCCGACACCGAGGAGGCGCGCCTCGAGCTGGGACGTCCGCTGCTCGTCATCGAAGGCCCACTGATGGACGGCATGCGCGTCGTCGGCAGGCTCTTCGGCGAGGGCAAGATGTTCCTCCCCCAAGTGGTGAAGTCGGCCAAGGTCATGAAGGCCGCGGTCGCCCACCTCGAGCCCTTCATGGCGGCGGAGAAGGTCGGCGGCTCCTCGCAGGGCTCCTTCCTCATCGCCACCGTAAAAGGCGACGTCCACGACATCGGCAAGAACATCGTCGGCGTGGTGCTCGCGTGCAACAACTACGCCGTCACCGACCTCGGCGTGATGACGCCGACCGAGCGGATCGTCGCCAAGGCCCTTGAGCTGAAGCCGGACTTCATCGGCCTGTCCGGCCTGATCACGCCCTCGCTCGACGAGATGGTGGACGTGGCCCGGGAGCTCAAGCGCGCGGGCATCAACACGCCCCTGCTCATCGGCGGTGCCACGACCTCCAAGGAGCACACGGCCATCAAGCTGGCCGAGCATTACGACGGGCCGATGGTCCACGTCGGCGACGCCTCGCTGGTGACCACCGTCTGCAGCGACCTGCTGAATCCCGACCGACGCGAAGGCTTCATCACGGACCTGGTCACCGAACAGGAGGGAATCCGCGAGGAATACGCGACACGCGAGCCCGTCCCGGTCGTCCCGCTGGCCGAAGCACGTAAGCGTCCACTGGTCACCACCGCACCGGTGCATCCTGCGCCGCGCAAGCCCGGCGTGACGCTCTTCGAGCGCATCGACCCGGCCGCGGTGGCGGAGATCATCGACTGGACGCCCTTCTTCGTGACGTGGCAACTCAAGGGGACGTTCCCGACCATCTTCAACTCAGGCAAGTACGGCGAGGAGGCCAGGAAGATCTTCGACGCGGGGCGCAGGGAGCTGGACGAAATCATCCGCGGCGACCGGGTGCGGCTCCGCGGCGTGGCCGGGCTCTGGCCGGCGCGTCGGACGCAGGACGACGTCGAGGTCTACGCCGACGCGGCGCAGGCCAGAAAGATCGGTCGCCTCCACTTCCTGCGCGACCAGGGCCCGGGGCCCAGGGTCACGACCTGCCGCTCGCTCGCCGACCTGGTGTCGGCCGAAAAGGGCGACCACATCGGCGCCTTCGCGGTGACCGCCGGACAGGAGATCGAGGATTACGCCGCCTCCTTCAAGGAGAAGGACTCCTTCCGCCAGATCCTCATCCAGGCGCTGGCCGACCGCCTCGCCGAGGGCTGCGCGGAGTGGCTGCACCGCGAGGTGCGCAAGGACCTCTGGGGCTACGCGCCGGACGAAAGCCTTACCGTCCAGGAGTTCATCAAGGAGAAGTATGACGGAAGGCGTCCCGCCGCGGGCTATCCGGCCTGCCCGGAGCACACCGAGAAAGGTGAGATTTGGCGCCTGCTGGACGCCGACCGCATCGGCTGCACGCTCACGGAATCCTTCGCGATGAACCCGGCCGCGTCGGTGTCAGGTCTCTACTTCGGCAATCCGCAGTCGATCTACTTCGACGTCAACAACGTCGGTCGCGACCAAGTCGAGGATTACGCCGCGCGCAAGGAATGGACGGTCGAAAAGGCCGAACGCTGGCTGCGGCCGGTGCTCGGCTACAAGACCTGAAGATGGACGCGAGGGAACGGGAGACGCTCGTCGCCGCGCTCGGACCGGAGGACGCCGAGATGGTGGAGCGATTCCTGGGTGCGGGCTGCGCGCTCCGCGCCCTCGTCGAGGCCGCCGATTCGGCGGAGAGCGACTGGCGGGAATGGGGCCGCGCCGCGGCGGTGCTGCAACGCTGGCTGGAAGAACGGCAGCGTGACGCCGACGTGGCCCGCAAGCTCGGCTACCTGCATTGCACGTACGAAGCGCTCAAGCCCGTGCCGCCGACCCTGCGTCCCTCGCTTCCGCAGGCCGTGGCGCGAATGCTCAAGGATCACGGCTTCGTCGAGGAGTGAGCCGGCGCAGTCGCGCCATCAAAAGGCAGGGACGTGATTGCCATCACGTCCGTTCGCGGTCGGACATGGTAACCCGACGAGCCGAGCCAAGGCCCGACGATGACCCGCCCCCGGACTCGAACGGCGGTGATGGCAATCACCGCCCTACCTGGGATTTCCGGCCGCTTCGGCGCGGGCCTTGGCGATCACGTCGGCGAGCTTCACCACCGCCCCGCCCCGGCGCTTGCTCTCGTCGGCGGCCTCCATGAAGGCGTAGAGTTCGAGGATCTCCTCGGGGCTGACGGGCGCCTTGCCGGTGCGGAACATCTTCACGATCGCCTCGAGCAGCACTTCATAGCCGTCAAACTTGCCGATGTCGGCCTCGCCCTTCTCTCCGACGGCCTTGCCGCCGTAGGGTCCGCCCTTGGCCTTGCGATCGGCCTCGCGATAGGTGCCGACGCGGCCGTCGCCCCAGTTGCCGGTGACCTGGATGAAACCTTCCGGGGTCTTGTCGCGCTTCACCGAGACGCAGCCAAGGCCCATCACCGTGTAGAGGCTTTCGCAGCCATGGACGCCATACCAATAGAGATCCGGGTGATGGGGCTCGAGGCTGGCGGGGCTGGTGGCGTAAGCCGTCTTCACCTTGCCGACCGAGCCTTGGGCGACCGCCTGCGTACCAGCGGCGAAACGGAGGGAAGAGGAGCAGAAGTAGGTAACGCCCGCGCGCTTCGCCGCCTCCTGGATGCGGATGACGTCGGCGAGAGAGCCTGCGATTGGCTTGTCGATGAAGACCGGCTTGCCTGCCTTGAGCACCGGCAGCACCTGCTCCAGGTGCACCCGGCCGTCGTTTGACTCTAGCAGCACGAAGTCCACTTGGGTGCAGAGCTTCTCGATCGAGTCCACGATCTCGACGCCCATGCCCTTGAGCTTCTCGGAGTATTCAGGGACCCTAGAGACGCTTTCCGGGATGTCCTTGCTGCCCTGGGCGAAGGCGTGCGTCACGCGGAAGCCGGCGAACTTCGGCGCGTCGGCGGGATTCTTCGGGCCCTTATTGAAGACCGTCGTGAACGCCACGACATGCGAGGTATCGAGACCGATGATACCGATCTTCTTCGCGGCCTCCTCGGCGGACGCGGAGACGCAGGCGAGCAGCAGGGCCGCCCATGCGGCGAGACGGGACGGGGTCGGGGTCATGTGGCATTAGACCCGCGGGAGCGTGCGTGGGCAAGCGCGCTCAGGCGCGGACGAGTCCGTTCACGAGCTCCCAGGCCTGGCGGGCGAGCAGCAGGCCGAGCACGGTCCACAGAATCCCCGTGGCCCGGTCCACCCAGCGCACCACGACCGGCGTCCGCAGCCAGGGGCGAAGGCCGTCGGCCAGCAAGGAGTAGAAGGACATCACGGTGGTCTCCGAGAGCATCGCCGCGCCGACCAGAGCGAGAGCCGGCCCCCAGGAGAACGCCTCGGTGGGCAGCCGGGCCGCCTGGATGATGGCCAGCAGCCAGGGGATGGTCTTCGGATTCGAAAAGTTCACCCACGCGCCGCGCAGGAAGAGACGGAGCCCCTCGCCCTCCAGCCCCTGCGCGTCCGGAAGGGCGGAACGCGGCCGCAGCAGATGCCCGACGCCGGTGCGGAGGAACCAGACGGCGCCGAGCGTGGCGACCGCCGCGCGGCCGGCGGGGAAGCTTCCGGTCATCCAGACCGAAGCCGCGTAGGCGAGGCAGGCCTGCGGAATCTCTCCGGCCACCAGACCCATCGTGTGCCAGGTCGTCCGGCGGGCCCCGTGGAGCAGCGCGGTCTCCACCGTGGAGAGCACCGCGGGCCCCGGGGAGAGGCTGGCGACGAAGCAGGCCGTGATGAGCAGCCCGAAGTCCATCGGCGGTCAGCGCAGCGCCTTTTCCCAGCGGGCGATCTCGCGGGCGACGGCCTTCGGACCCGGCATGCCCGCGTTCTCGCGCGCGGCGAAGCCGCGCTTCAGGCTGAAGACCTCGCGCCAGCCCTTCGTGAAGGCCTTGTCGGCCGTCAGCGCGGCGGTGTCGGAGAGACGGTCGAGCGGCACGCCGGACTTCTCGGCGAGCGCCACGAGGCGGCCGACCGCGTGATGGGCGTGGCGAAAAGGCACGCCCTTGCGGACGAGCCAGTCGGCGAGGTCCGTGGCGAGGAGCGTGGGATCGGACGCGGCGGCGAGGCAGCGGGCCCGGTCAAACTTCGTGCCGGCCAGCGTTGCGTCGGCGACGGCGAGCGAGAGCAGGAGCTGGTCGGCCGCGTCGAAGAGCGGCGGCTTGTCGTCCTGCAGGTCGCGGTTGTAGGTGAGCGGCAGGCCCTTGGTGAGCGAAAGCAGGTGCGTGAGCGAGGCCTGGAAGCGCGCGGCTTTGCCACGGAGCAGTTCCATGGAGTCGGGATTGCGCTTCTGCGGCATCAGCGAGGAGCCGGTGGAGAAGGCGTCGGGCACGCGGGCGAAGCCGAACTCGGCGGAGGACCACAGCACCATGTCCTCGGCCAGGCGGGAGAGGTGCACGCCGCAGAGGGCGGCGGCGAAGCAGAACTCGGTGGCCGCGTCACGGTCGGCGACGGCATCCATGGAATTACGCGTGACCTGCGGACGGCCCTTGGCGTCGACGAAGCCGAGCAGCTTCGCGGTCAGCTCGCGGCGGATGGGCAGCGTGGTGCCGGCGATGGCGCCGGAGCCGAGCGGGCACCGATTAGCCGAGACCTTAGCGGCAGCGAGACGCGTGCGGTCGCGGCCGAACATTTCGGCGTAGGCGAGCAGGTGATGGGCGGCGGAGACGGGCTGGGCGCGCTGCAGGTGCGTGTAGCCCGGGAGGATCACGTCGGCGTTGGCCTCGGCGAGCTTCACGAGCGTCTTCAGCAAGGAGACGAGGGCGGCGTCGGCCGCGTCGCACTGGTCCTTGATCCAGAGATGGACGTCGGTCGAGACCTGGTCGTTGCGCGAGCGGGCGGTGTGCAGCTTGGCCGCGGCGGGCACGCGCTTCGTCAGCGCGGTCTCGACGTTCATGTGCACGTCCTCTAGGTCGCGGCTCCAGGTGAACCTGCCCGAGCGGATATCCTTCGCGACGGCGTCGAGGCCGCGGACGATGGCGTCACGCTCCCGGCGGGTGATGATGCCGGCGGCGGCCAGCATGGTCGCGTGGGCCTTGGAGCCCCGGATGTCCTGCTCCCACAGCCGGCGGTCGAACGAGACGGACTCCCCGAAGCGCAGCATCAGCTCGGCGGGACCGGCGCTGAACCGGCCGCCCCAGGTGGCCTGTGCCTTCTTCTTCGCGGGCATGAGTGAGGAATGCCCGCGCACGGGGGCGCAGGCAAGCGAGGAACGCTCAGCGGGCGGGCTGTGCGGCGCGCACGGAGGGCCCTTCGAGACGGATGACAATCTCGCCGGACTCGGCGACCCCGAGCCGTTCGCGCGCCTGGTCGCGCACGAACTCCGGATCGGTGGTGAAGCGGTTGATGTAGCGCTCGGTCTGCACACGCGTGCGCTCGAGGGCGGCATTGACCTGCTCCTTCTGGACTTCGGAGGCGCGGAGGGCGGCCAGACGGTCGGTTTCGTCGGAATGCGTGGAAAGCACGGCTGCGGTGACGACGCAGAGCAGAAGAATAAGTGACCAGAGAATGAGCTTCTCGGTCTGCGTGGGCGACTGGTCGGCTTCGCGCTCCATCTCGTCGAGCCGAGAGATAGCGAGAAAGGCCCGCCCTGCGAGAGGAAAACTTCAGCTGGCCGCCCGTGCGAGGGAGCCGCTGAACTCCATGAAAGCCCAGACGATGACGCCTGTCACGGACACGTAGAGCCAGACGGGGAAGACCCACCGGGTGAGGCGCTTGTGCTCCTCGAAGCGCCCGGCCTTGGCCAGCCACACCGACCGCAGGACGAATGGGGTGACGACGATGGCCAGGATGACATGCGGAATCAGAATCAGGAGGTACAGTCCCTTGAGGGCGGCCCATGAGGAGGCGGGGTCCGGCGCGTAGGTGATGTTAGTCCGACCCAAGGCCACCCAGAGGTGGACCTTGGAGGCGAGGTAGACGGCAAGGAAGAGGGCCGAAGTCAGGACGGCCCACTTCATGGCCCTGCCGTGCCCGTCCCGGTCGCCGGCCTTGATGCGGAAGATGCCGACCAGGAGGAAGACGGTGGCGAGGGCGTTGAGCCCAGCGACGGCTCGGGAGAGGATTTCGGTGGTGCTGGCCATGGCGTAAGAAGACCCCGGGAGTCGGGAAAGGCAAACCCGGGCCGCAACCGGTGGGGCGGAGTCGGGGTTCCGTCAGCATGCACCCGCTGCTCCCAGCCCTCCTCCTTTCGACCGCCTCGGGGCCGCCCATGATTCCGGCCGACCAGGAACCCCCGGCCGTCTCGCGGGTGACCGTCACAATCTCGGGCGACAAGCGGGTGATTGAGGCCAATGGCGTGCCTGACCACAAGGTCTCCCGCTTCCCTAACCGGGGCAACCCCCACGAGATCACGGAACAGCGCTACCGCTTCGAAGTGCCCCTGAAGCCCGCCCCCTCCTCCGGTTCCGCCCCAGCCCGCGGACCGGGACCGGGCTCGCTCTGGGGCGTCGCGCTCAACGGGGTGGTGTTTGACCCGGGCACGGCGGAGATCTACAACGATGGTGACCGCTCATCCCCCTGGCGCTACGAGGCCCTGCTCAGCAACACGGAGATGGGGACCACGCCCCGGATCCGCACCGGCCTCGGACTCGACGCCAACCACGCGCACGTGCAGCCGAACGGCGCCTACCATTATCACGGGCTGCCGACGCTGCTCATCGAACGGCTCTCCGGCGGAGAGAAGAAGATGACGCACGTGGGCTGGGCCGCCGACGGCCACCCGGTCTACGCGGTGTACGCCCCGGCCAAGGCCGACGACGCGACCAGCCCGGTGCGCGCGATGAAGAGCAGCTACCGGCTGAAGAAGACGGCACGGCCTGGCGGGGCCGACGCGCCCTCCGGACAGCCCGACGGCTCCTTCGGCCTCGACTATGAATACGTGGCCGGCTCCGGAGACCTGGATGAATTCGGCGGACGCGCCGGACCGACGCCCGAATTCCCCAAGGGCACCTATTACTACGTGCTGACGGAAGACTGGCCGTTCATCCCCCGCGCGCACCGCGGCACCCCGGATCCTTCGTTCTCGAAGCGCATGGGTGAAGGGCCGGGAGGCAAGGCCGGCAAGAAGGGCGCCCCCAAGAAGAAGGGGCCGCCGCGCTGAGCGACGAAGAGGCAGGGTCACCGACCGCATCAAGTCCGTCCGCCCACGGACGTGATGGCCATCACGTCCTTGCCTCAGGCGCCCTTCTTGCGGTCGAACTTCTTCGGCTCTTCGGCGGACTTGGGAGCCGCGGGCGCCGGAGCGGCGCCGGGCGCGCCGGGGATCGCGGGCTTGCTGAGCACGGCGCCCTCCACGGCCTTGAGCCGACGACGCACGTCTTCGGACAGCTGGGCGCGCTGCGCCTCGGTCGAGATGTCACCGTCGAACAGCACCGCGCCGGCGGCGTCCTTGACCGTCGCATGACGCTTGCCGTCCTTGTCCTCGACGGTGACCGATCCCGCCTCATCGACGAGATGCGTGCTGGAGCTCGAAGTCAGGCCGGTGCCGATGCCGAAACTGAAGGAGCGCGAGGAGCGCGCGCTCACGCCGGGCCGGGCCTTGCCGGGCTCCTCGACGTCCCGCGCCGCCCCCTTGCGGGCGCGGGCTCCGGCCGCCGCGGCGGGCTGGGCGAAGAGGCCGCGCGCCTGCAGCTCCTCGAGCTGCTGCATGATCTCCGGGGGGAAGTTGGCGGTGCTGGGGGGGAAGTTGATGACGAAGCCGGGGCCGACCTGGATCGTGCGCGCGCCGCCGGAGTCCTTCTTCAGGGCGTCGGCCGCGGTCGCGGACTTGCCGCGAGGAGAGTCGGAAGCCTCCACGCCCGGGGGACGGACGGCGAGACGCACGGGCACGGTCATGGCGGAGCCGTTGCGCAGCACCGAGAACTTCACCGTGTCGCCCGGCCGACGCATCTGCACGAGCGAGCGGAACTGGTCGAAATTCACGAGGAGCTGGTCGTCAAAACGCACCAGGACGTCGCCCGGCTGGAGCTGGTCCACGGCGGGACCCTTGGGGTCGACGACGCCCACGCGCAGGCCGACGCCTTCGGGCAGCTTGGCGCCGAGGGCGGCGCGCTCTTCGTCGGTGGGAGGCAGGGCGTTCAGTCCCGCGTAGGCGGCGGGGGCGGCCGGCTTGGCAGCGGCGGAGGATTCGGAGGCCTTCGTGCCGGACGCGGACGCGTCGGACGCATGGGCGGGCGCGAGCAAGCCCGCGAGCAGCAGCATGTGGAGGGGAATCGGGAGGGACATGGCGGTCTTCATAAGGTGAGCGTCAAGGATCGGCGGATCCGTTCAGTAGGTTTCGAGGGGAAGGAGAATCGTGCGCTCCTCGGGGCGGTAGCGGACCAGCCTGGAGCCGGATCCCGGAGTCTCCCAGTGCGTGGAATGCTCGCGACGCATGCGCACCGGACGGACATAGGTGCCGTCACGAAGCCGGACGGGCTCCAGCATCTCGAGGCTGGAGGGGGAGACCTGGGCGGACACCAGGCGATAAGGCGCGGCCGACTTGGCGGCTCCTCCGCCGAAGCCGCGGCCCGCTCCGGCCGCCGGCGCGGCCGTCACGTCGAGCGCGGGGGCGGCCCCCATGAGGCCGGAGCGGCTTTCAGCGGCGCCGAAAGCCGCGGCCTCGGCGACGGGCTCAGCCTCCGGCAGCACGAGGAAGGCCAGGGCGAGGCACGCGGCCGCCGCGAGGCCGGAGAACCAGACGATCACGTTGGAACGCTCCTGCCGGGGAGCGTCGAGCGACTCCGCGACGGCGCGGACCGTCGCGTCCGAGGGCGGGCGGGGGCGCAGGGCGGCCAGCGCGAGTTCGATATCTTCGTCCTGTTCAGGCATGGGTGCGGGCGGTGAGGAGTCTGCGCAGGGCCTCCATGGCATAGCGCCACCGGGAGGCCGCGGTGTTTGGTGAAATCGAGAGCTGTTCGCCGATCTGGTCAAAAGTCAGTCCGCCCCAGGTCTTGAGCACGACCACCTCGCGCTGCTCCTCCGGGAGGGCGCCGAGCGAATCGGCCAGGACCCTGAGCCGAGGGTCGGCCTCCGGCTCGAACCAGCCGACGGTGTCCGTGTCGGCGGCCACGGCCTTCTCACGGACCGTGCGGCGGTCGGAGCTGCGAATCAGGTCGAGGGCGGCGCGACGGATGGAGGTGACCACGAGGGCGTTCGGATCGCCGGGAAGGTGACGCTGGTGCTTCCAGAACCGGATGAACGCCTCCTGCACGACATCGTCCGCGTCCGCGTCCGAGCGGGTCCAATTGCGCGCGATCAGACGGAGCCTGGGGCCGTGTTCGGCGAACCAGGCCCGCCAGTCACCGGAGACTCGGGTGTCGGGCATCTCTGACATATCAGCGGCGCGTTGGGTCGGATTTGTCTCCGAAATGACATTTTCAGCGGCCATCGCCGGATGGTCAAAGCAGTTGCGGAGTGCCGGAGTGCCTTTATTAGTCGGCAGGTGCCCGGATCAGCCCCCAGCGCCCCTCCCAAGGGACCCCTTCCCACCCTCGTCCGGTGGATCGACGCCGACCACCTGCCGGAGGGGGCCGAAGCCATGCGGGCCGCCCCCAAGGAAGTGGACTGGGCCCGCTGCATCCCCTTCATCCTCCTGCATCTGGCCTGTTTCGCGGTGATCTGGACCGGGGCCTCGCCCGTGGCCGTCTGGACCGCGGCGGCCCTCTACTTCGTACGGATGTTCGCCATCACCGGCTTCCTACACCGCTACTTCTCCCACCGGACCTTCGCCACCTCCCGGGCCTTCCAGTTCATCATGGCCCTGTGGACCGCCACCGCCGTCCAGCGCGGCGCCCTCTGGTGGGCGGCCACCCACCGCCACCACCACCGCCACTCCGACGACCCGGAGGACAAGCATTCGCCCGTGGTGGACGGCTTCTGGTGGTCGCACGTGGGCTGGATCACCGCCAAGCGGAACTTCCCCACCGACTACGCGCGCGTGCCGGACCTGGCGAAATATCCCGAACTCGTGTTCCTGAACCGCTTCGACGTGTTCGTGCCGGTAATCTTCTTCGCCGCGCTCTTCGGGGCGGGCGCCTGGCTGGAGTCCGCCGGCGTGGCGACGACAGGGGCGCAGATGCTCGTCTGGGGCGTGATTTCCACCGTCGTGCTCTTCCATGGTACGGCCTGCATCAACTCCCTCGCCCACGTGTTCGGGCGGCGGCGTTTCCTCCAAACCGGGGACGATTCCCGCAACTCTCTGCTGCTCTCGCTGATCACCCTCGGCGAGGGCTGGCACAACAACCACCACCGGTACCAGGCCACCGTGCGCCAGGGATTCTTCTGGTGGGAGTTCGACCCTACCTGGTATCTCCTCAAGGCCCTCTCCTGGACCGGCCTCATCTGGGGCCTCAAGCCGGTGCCCGCCTCGGTCTACGCCGAGGCCGCGGGTGAAGACGGCGAGGTCACGGCGGAGGAGGCGGAACCGAGTGCCTGAACGGGTCGCGATTGTCGGCTCGGGCGTCTCGGGCC
Organism: Verrucomicrobiota bacterium; assembly: GCA_016871415.1. Classification (GTDB taxonomy): domain Bacteria; phylum Verrucomicrobiota; class Verrucomicrobiia; order Opitutales; family UBA953; genus UBA953. The sequence continues at coordinate 102,522 of VHDL01000002.1, read as the reverse complement.
TGGGCTGCCTGCGCTTCCTGCGGGAACGCGCGCAGGTGACCCTCTTCGACTCCGACCGCCGGCCGGGCGGCCACGCCCACACGATCGAGGTCGATGAGCCGGGCACGGGGCGGCAGCTCCCGATGGACGTGGGCTTCATGGTCTTCAACGAGGTGACCTACCCGCACCTCTGCCGTCTGTTCAAGGAGCTCGGCGTGAAGCCCAAGCCGACCTCGATGTCCTTCGCCGTGCGTCACGACCCCACCGGCACCGAGTGGCGCGGCTCGTCGCTGCGACACCTCTTCGCGCAGAAACGGAACCTGCTGCGGCCGCGCTTCTGGCGCTTCCTGATGCAGGTCGCGAAGTTCAACCGCCTCGCCGCCGAGGGCTGGAAGACGCCCGAGGCCGAACGCACTCCGCTCGGCGAATGGTGCGCCGCGCGCGGACTCGGCCGCGACTTCCTCGACCTCTACCTGATACCGATGAGCTCGGCGGTGTGGTCGACGCCGCCGGAGAAGATGCTCGGCTTTCCCGCGGCGGCGCTGCTGCGCTTCTTCCACAACCACGGCTTCCTCGGACTCAACACGCAGCACCCCTGGCTCACGCTGGAGGGCGGCAGCCGGACGTACGTCGACGCGCTGCTCGCCGCCTGTCCCGCCGACGTGCGGACGGGCTGCGCGGTCACCGCGGTGCGACGGACGGCGGACGGCGTGACGGTCACGCATGCGGGCGGCGAGGAGCGCTTCGACCGCGTGATCCTGGCCACGCACGCCGACGACACGCTGGGCCTGCTCGTCGACGCGGACGGGGAGGAACGCCGCATCCTCGGCGCCTTCCCTTACAACCGCAACGTGGCCGTGGTGCACTCGGACATGTCACCGCTGCCGCGCACGCCGTCGGCGCGGGCCTCCTGGAACTGCCGCACCTGGCGGGAGGACGGCCGCCCGGTGACCTCAACCCACTACTGGATGAACTCCCTGCAGGGCCTGACCGACCGCGGCGACTTCGTCGTCACTATCAACCGGCCCGAACAGGTCGCGCCGGAAAAGGTCATCCGGACCATCCCCTGCGAGCACCCGCTCTTCACCGGCGAGGGCATCGCCGCCCAGGCGGAGGTGCGGGCGCTCAACGAAAGGCCCGGGGCGCGCACGCACTTCGTCGGCGCTTGGCAGAGGCACGGCTTCCACGAGGACGGACTCTGGTCGGCCCACCGGCTGTCCTCGTTCCTCCTCGGCCGCGACGCTTGGGAGGCCTGATCAGCCGAAGCGGACCGCGGAGGGCAGGCGCTCGAAGCCCTCGGCACGGAAGAGCTCCTCGGGACGCATGCCGGCGAGCCCAGCGACGAACCGGTCCGGCACGCGCTCGATGCGGACATTGTGGAACGTCACAGAGTCGTTCAGGAAGTTGCGGGCGAGGGCGATGCGCTGCTCGGTTTCGACCAGCCCCCGGCTCAACGCGGTGAAGGACTCCACGGCGGCGAGGTCGGGGTAGACCTCCTGTAGCGCCAGGATCGAGGGCGCGATGGCGCTCACCCCGCCGGAGCCCGACTGCGCGCGCAGGGCCGCGACGGCCTCCTGCACCGCGCGCTCATGGGCGCGGTATCCGGCCAAGCAGGCTGCGAGCGCCGGGATGAGGTCAGCGCGGCGCTTCAGCTGGACGTCGACGAGCGAGCGGGCCCGCGTCACGCGGTTGCGCACGCCCACGAGGCTGTTGAAGACCATCCAGACCCAGCCGACGAAGAAAAGGAGTCCGTAGATCGCGAGGCCCGCGATGGCCGAGACGGGCACGTCGCCGCGCAGGCCGTCCACGCCCATGAAGAGGAAGGCCGCAGCCGCGGCGGCGAAAGCGCCGGCGAGCGTCCACAAGACGAAGGCGGTCGCGTTGCTGGAGCTCAGGCGCTCCTCGCCCCGCGGCGTTATGATGAACATCTCCTGCTCCGGGTGTCGGGCAATCTGGGCCGCGACCACGTCGGTGCGCTCGCTGGCGCGCCCGCGCACGAAGAGCCGCGTGCCCAGGGGCATCCCGCGCTCGATGAAGAGCCGCGTACCGGTCGAGCCCTCCACCGCGCCGCGGGGACCCTTGCCGTAGTAGAGCGGATCATCGCGCTCCACGGACTGGCTGAACATCTCGACGTATTCATACTGCGCCCCCTCGGGGTTGACCCAGACGTAGCCGGTCTCGTCGCGGAGGTAGAAGCCGGACTCCTCCTCGCCCTCGTCCACCGTGTCCCAGCCCGTACGGCGAACCTGCCGCGTGCGTGTGCGGCCCTTGTCATCGGTGTAGGTCTCCGTGACCATACGGCTCCAGTGCTCCGCGACGGACCAGCGGTAGGCCACGCAGGGACGCTCGCTGACGTAGGCGATGAGCGGCTTCTCCAGCACGCAGACGCCGTCGAGCTCGACCTCGCCGATGAAGACGCTAAGCGCCTTCGAGACCGGGGTGTCGTCGAGCAGACGGCGGCGACGGCCCGCTCGCATCGCCAGCCAGAGGCATAGGAGGGAGAAAACCGCCAGGAACACGGCGACCTCGGGATTCACGGCTCTAGCGATCAGGAGCGAGGGCACTGTCGCCTTGATACCACGACGGGCCCAAGACGCAAGCGGGGCAGAATGCGGCGAGGGGGCTTGCGCCCGGCCGGGAACCCTCCAAACCTCCGTCTCCGATGGTGCGGCTCTATGATGCGACCGTGATGCACGCGCGGCTGCGGCCGAAGCGGCACCACTTCTCCCACGCGGCCTTCGCCTTCAGCATCCGCCCCGAGGCGCTGGAGAATCCCGGTCGCGGACTCTGGCTGCTGGGCCGCCGCTGGTCCCCCTACGATTTCCGGGACGAGGACTTCCTGTCGCCCGGCGAGGTCTTCGGCCCCGAGGGCGCCCCGCAGGACTTCGGCCGCCCTGGGGACCGCCTCGAGGCGCGCGTGCGGGCCTTCTGCGCATCACAGGGGCACGCCCTGCCGGAGCGGGCCGCAATCTACCTCATCGCGATGCCGCGCGCCTTCGGCCGGTCCTATAACCCCGTGGTCTTCTTCGTCGTCACCGTCGACGGGCGGCTCGACTGCGGAATCGCCGAGGTGCACAACACCTTCGGGGAGCGCAAGGCCTGGTTCCTCGGGCCGGACTGCCGGCGCGAGGAGCACGACGGTGACCCCTACCTGCAGCTGCGCGCGCCCAAGCGCTTCTACGTCTCGCCCTTCTCGGGCCTCGACACCGAGTTCGAGTTCACCATGCGTGAGCCCGCGGGCACGCTCTCGGTCACGGTCGACCACTATGAGGGCGGCGAGAAGACCCTAGTCAGCTCCTGGAGCGGCCGGCAGGTGCCGCTCACCGACCTCAGCCTGCTCTGGCTCACGCTCAAGTCGCCCCTTCTCGTGCTCAAGGTGACTGTACTCATCCACCTCCACGCCACCTGGCTGTGGCTGGCCCGCCGCCTGCCCTTCCGGCGCAAGCGGGATGACGTCGACCTGCAGCGCGGACTACGCCAACCTTCGCCCGAGATCGCCGGCCGACCATGACCGTCCACCGCCCCTCCCTTTCCCGTCGCCTCGTGCTGCGGGAGTTCGCACGCCTCCGGAGCGGACGGCTCGACCTCGTCACGCCCGAGGGCGGGACCCTGCGCTTCGGCGACCCCGCCGTCGCGGACGGCGCGCGCATCACGGCGAAAGACGACGGCTTCTTCCGCCGCATCGTGCTCTCAGCGGACATCGGCCTGACGGAATCCTACATGGACGGCGAATGGGACTCGCCCGACCTCGCTGCGGTCATCGCGTTCTTCATCGACAACCTCGACCACGCCGCGGGCCTGTCCGGATCCGCCCGGCGCAACGCCGCACTGGGCGTCCTGCGCGTGGCCAACCGCATCGGCCACCTCCTGCGTCCGAACTCCCGCAAGGTCGTGCGGCGCAACATCGCCGAGCACTACGACCTCGCGAACGACTTCTTCCGGCTCTTCCTCGACCCGTCGATGATGTACTCCTCCGCCCGCTGGGAGGGCGCGACGACGCTCGAGCAGGCGCAGGCGAACAAGAACGAGGCGCTGTGCCGCCTCCTCCGCCTGCGGCCCGAGGATCACGTGATCGAGATTGGCACCGGCTGGGGCGGCTGGGCCCTGCACGCCGTGCGCCATCACGGCTGCCGCGTGACCACCCTGACCATCTCCAAGGCACAGCACGACCTCGCCGTCGAACGCGTGAGGGCCGCCGGGCTGGCGGACCGCATCGAGGTGCGCCTCGAGGATTTCCGCGACCACCGCGGCCAGTATGACAAGTGCGTGTCCATCGAGATGATGGAGGCCCTCGGCCACCGCTACCTCCCGGCCTTCTGCGAATCCGTCGGGCGCCTGCTAAAGAAGGACGGCGTCGCCGCCTTCCAGTACATCACCTGCCCCGACGCCCGCTACGAGCAGTTCCGGAGCGGCGTGGACTTCATCCAGAAGCACATCTTCCCCGGCTCCCTCCTCCTCTCGATCAACCGCGTCGGTGAGCTCATGACCCGCCGCGCCGGCTTCCAGCTGCACCGCCTCGAGGAGTTCGGGCCCGACTACGCGCGCACCCTCGACGCCTGGTGCCGCGCCTTCGAGGCCAATCTGGAAAAAGTCCGCGCCATGGGCTTCGACGAACGCTTCATCCGCAAGTGGCGCCTGTATTTCCGCTACTGCGAGGCCGCCTTCGAACGCCGAAACATCGGCGTGGTGCAGGCCGTGTACGTGCGGCCGAACTGCGGCGGGCTGAGCGCGACGCAAGCGTCCTGAAGGGACACGAGGGCAAGTTGACACGGGGACATCATGCCCGAAGCATCCTTCCCGGTTTCCGGCCTCCCCTTGAGCGGGTGCTCCTGACTTAGGCAAGGACGCGATGACTTCGCGTCCGCTTGACAGGACGGCGCTGCTTGGCCACGACCCTACCTTCGTCCGCCCTGCGGCGGACGAAATGGGTCAGCACGCAGCGCTGACCCTGTCTCGAAACCGTTCAGCCTTCGGCTCTTTTCCGCGCCGTTTGCCTTTCCCCGCATCTCCCCTACCCTAAACCCATGAACCTGCGCCGCTCCGTCGCCCTCTACTTCATCATCGTGCTGGCCGCCATGACCTGGGTGTCGTGGTATGCCACCACGACCCCGACCATCACCTCCCTGCCCCAGTACGCCGCCCTCGCGGGGAAGGAGGGTATCAACGTGATCAAAGGCTTCGAGACCGTGTGCTCCGAGCCCTGGGGCCTCGCCACGATGTTCGACGCCTACTTCGGCTTCATGGCCTTCTGGCTCTACGTCGCCTGGCGTGAGCGCACCGCGCTCTCACGCCTCGGCTGGCTGGTCGCGCTGCTCCTGCTCGGGAACTTCGCCATCGCGGCCTACGCCCTGCTCTGCCTGCGCGCGGCTCCGGGCGAGAACGACCCCGCGAAGCTCTTCTTCACCCGACGTGCGGCCTGATGGGCGCGGTCGGGGCATGGCTGGCCCGGCGCGTGCGCGACCCGCTCGTCGCCGAGCTGAGGCAGGGCGCCACACCGGAAGGCCTGGCGAACTCGGCCGCCGTGGGGGCGGCCATCGGGCTGCTCCCCTTCCTGGGCGCGACCACCTTCCTTTGCTTCCTGGCCGGACGGCTGGCCCGGCTCAATCACGTCGCCCTGCAGACGGTCAACTTCCTCCTCTACCCCGCGCAGATCGCGCTCATCGTGCCCTTCGTGCGCCTTGGTGAGGCCGTGACCGGCGCGGAACCCATGCCCCTCTCCCCGACGCTCATCGCAAGCAGGTTCGCCGAATCGCCCGCCGCCTTCCTGTCCGAATTCGGCATGGCCGGACTGCACGGCGCCCTCGGCTGGGCCCTCGTCATGCCCGCGGTCGCCTGGCTGCTCGGGCTGGCCTTGCGCGGCACCTTCCGCAGACTCGCCTCATGAACCCCTACGTCGCGCTGGGCCTCGATTTCGCCATCCTGCTCGTCGAGGCGTGCGTCTACTTCGCCGCCTGCTGGGCGGTGGCCAGATGCATCGATAACTGGTCGATCGTCGACGTCGCCTGGTCGTTCGGCTTCGCGCTGGTCGGGCTCCAGATGCTGGCCGTACACTTCCTCATCACGCCGTGCCTGGGAGGCCAGGGCCTGCTCATGGCCGGCACCACCGTCGCCTGGAGCCTACGGCTGAGCGCGCATCTCGGCGCGCGCGTGCTCGGGCACCTCGACCAGGAGGACGGACGCTACCTGCGCATGCGTGAGGAGCACGGCGAGCGCATGGCCGCTAAAATGGTCACCTTCTACTTCCTGCAGGCCGTCGTGCTGGCCGTGCTCTGCCTGCCCCTGCTGTCCTCGGCTCCGGCGGGCGCACCGCCCTCCCCGGCGGCGGTCCACTGGGCCGGACTGGCCGTCTTCGGCCTCGCCCTGCTCATCGAAGGCGTGGCCGACGCGCAGCTCGCCGCCTTCAAGAAGGATCCCGCGAACAGGGGCAAGGTCTGCGAACGCGGCCTGTGGGCGTGGAGCCGGCACCCGAACTACTTCGGCGAGTGGCTCGTGTGGGTCGGCTTTCTGCTCATGAGCTACAACGCCGAATACCGGGGCGTCCCCGGCCTGCTCTGCGTCGTCGTCATCCATCACTTCCTGACCCGCGTGACCGGCGTGCCCCTCACCGAGCAGCAGCTGCTCAAGTCCAAGGGCGCCGCCTATGAGGACTACATGCGGCGCGTCCCGGCCTTCTGGCCCCGCCCGCCGCGGGGCTGACTTTTCCGAGGGCGGGTTTGCCAGCGGGCGGCCTTTCGTTCCAGATTCCTGCATGCCCTTGCTCGACGCCGTCCTCGGCTGGGACGTCCTCCCCGACTCCCTCATCCGCCGGGGCATCCGCCGCCTCCTGCGCCAGCGCCTCCGCGACGAGCGGTCGGACGACGCCGAAGAACGCCGCCGGCGCGTCAACGCTTTCGCCGAGGAGCTGCGCCGGCTGCCCGTCGCCGTGGCCACCAAGGCGGCCAATGACCAGCACTACGAGGTACCCGCCGCGTTCTACCGCCTCTGCCTCGGCCCGCGCCTCAAGTATTCCAGCTGCCTCTATCCCAATGGGGACGAGGACATCCCGGCCGCCGAGGAGGCCATGCTGGCGCTCACCTGCGAACGCGCCGAACTCATGGACGGACAGGACGTGCTCGAACTCGGCTGCGGCTGGGGATCCCTCACCCTCTGGATGGCCGAGAAATACCCCCGCTCGCGTATCACCGGCGTCTCCAACTCCGCCTCCCAACGGGCGCACATCGAATCCGAGGCCCGGGCGCGCGGCCTGACCAACGTGCGCATCATCACCTGCGACATGAACGTCTTCGACGCCGACGCGGGCGCCTATGACCGCGTCGTCTCCGTCGAGATGCTCGAGCACATGAAGAACTGGGGCGAGCTCCTGCGGCGCGTGTCCACCTGGCTGCGGCCGGGCGGGGCGCTGTTCTTCCACGTCTTCACCCATCGCGACTGCGCGTACCACTTCGAGTCGAAGGACGGGACCGACTGGATGTCCCGGCATTTCTTCACCGGCGGCATCATGCCGTCGAACTGCCTCGCCTCCCGCTTCCAGGAGCACCTGAAGCTCGAACAGGTCTGGGAGGTCGAAGGCCGGCACTACGGGCAGACCTCTGAGCACTGGCTGCGCAACACCGACCGCCGCCGCAAGGAGATCCTGGAGATCTTCGCCCGGACCTACGGCCCCGGCGAGGCGCGCAAGTGGCTGGCCTACTGGCGGATCTTCTTCATGGCCTGCGCCGAACTCTGGAACTTCGACGGCGGACGCGAGTGGATGGTCTGCCACTACCGCTTCCGCAAGGCCTGAGGGGAAGTCCGCGTTTGCCTCCGCCGCCCGCCGCCCTTGGCTGGACGCATGGAGACCTTCACCGTCGACGGAACGCCCTGCGAACGCTGGCGCGTCGGGGCCTCCACCTACGAGACCTGCCTGACCCGTGGGGCGCGGCTCATGCGCTGGCGCGTCGAACTGCCGGGGGGCGCACGCGAGGTCCTGCACTGGCCCGCGGGCGCGCCGACCGAGCTCGCGAAGATCGGGGCCGTGCGCGGCGGCAACCCTGTGCTCTTCCCCTTCATGGGACGCAACTACGCCGACGGTGAGAAGTTCGCCTGGAAGGACGCCGAGGGCGTGAAGCGCCCCATGCCCCAGCACGGCTTCGCCCGCGACAGCGTCTTCGAGGTCATCGAGCACGGCCCGCGGCACGCCGTGGCGCGGCTCATCCCCGACGAGGCGGGCGACCGCTGCTATCCCTTCGACTACGCGTTCCGCGTGCGCTTCGACTTCCTCGAGCTCTTCCTGCGGATCACCTTCGAGCTGGAGAACCGCGGGGGCAGGCCGCTGCCCTGGTGCGCGGGACACCATTTCTACTTCACCCTGCCCTGGCACCGCGGGCTCTCCCGGCGCGACTACGTCATCCGCATCCCCTCGAAGCGTCAGTGGCGTCACGCGGCCGACGGCAAGCTCGTGCCGTACGCGGACCTCAAGGGGAGGGACGCGATCCCGTTCGACGCGCCGGAGCTCTCCGACTGCATCTTCACGCACCTGAAGTCAGCGGCCGTGGCGTTCGGTCCCAAGTCAGGCGAGGAGGACGTGACGGTGAAAGTCGGCGAGGACCCGATCCCCGGCAGCTGGGGGACCGTGGTCACCTGGACGCAGGATCCGGAGGCGCCCTTCTACTGCGTCGAGCCCTGGATGGGGCCGCCCAACAGCCCCGAACACGGAAACGGGCTCCACCACGTGGAGCCCGGTCGCACCGACACCTTCGTCACCGAGGTATCGCTGATGTGATTCGAATCACTTGTTGCCGGCGTTGCGAATCGGGATGCGGCCCTTGGGCGCCGGAGCCTTGGGGGCATCGGGGGCGGGAGCCGGTATACCGGGAGCCACGGGAGCCACGGGCGAGAGGGTCTCGACGGCGGGGGCGGGCGCGGCAGGCTCATCGATCACTGGGCTGGGGGCGCGGTCGGGACTGGCGCAGCCGACGAAGAGGGCGGTAAGGGCGGTGAGGACGAACAGTTTGCTTGCCATGGCGGGTTGGGTAGATTGCGGGGACTTTACGCCGCATGTCCCAACGCACAAGCGCAGATTCAGGCCCGCTGGTCCTCTTCGTCTGCACGGGCAACTTCTATCGGAGCCGGCACGCCGAGGCCCTGTTCAACTGGCATGCCGACCGCCTCGGGTCCCCCTACCGGGCTTTCTCCCGGGGGCTGCTGACCTCCCTGGTGGCCGATGAGCCCACCCCGATCTCCCGGGACACCGCCCGCCGGCTGGGGGAGCTGGGCGTGCCCCTGCACCTGACCAGCCCAGCGCCCGTGCAGCTGCGCGAGGATGATCTCGGACGCGCCCGACGCACCATCGCCCTCAAGCGGGACGAACATCATGCCATGATGCTCCGGGCCCACCCCGAATGGGCGGACCGCATCGAATACTGGGCCATACACGACATTGACTGCGCGCAGCCCGAGGAGGTCCTCCCCCTCATCGAGGAGAAGGTCCACCTGCTCGTCCAGGAGCTGGGCTCCTGAACCTCAGGCCGCTGAGCCGGCGTCGGCCCGACGCAGCGTCTCGAGATGGGCGGCCGCCTGGTTGAGCAGGCCGCGCAGTTCGGCCATCGTCTCACGACCGACTTCGGCCCTGGTGGCCGCGGCCTCCTTGAGCGCCTCCGCGCGGGCGCCGAGCTCGCGGGCGAGCTCATGGGCGGCGGCGATAGTGCGCGCCTTGAGCTCACGCGTGCGGGCATCGAGGCGGGCGGCGAGATTGTCGATGTCTCGGCCGAGCGTGAGGCTGCGCTCCTTAAGTTCGGCGGCCATGATGCGGGAGTCGGGCACGCGGCGGAGGTCGGAGGTCATGCCCAGCTTGCACAGGCCCCAGATGATCCACTTGGTGGGATCGTACTGCCAGCCCTTCACCCCGTTGCGGTAGTCATGCTGGAACTCGTGATGGTAGTTGTGATACCCCTCGCCGAAGGTGAGCAGGGCGACGACGCCGCTATCCCGCGCGCTGTGGGTGGTGGAATAAGGCTGGCGTCCCACCATGTGGCAGAGGGAGTTGATGCAGAAGGTGCCCTGTTGGACCACGACCACGCGGAGCAGGCCGGCCAGAAGGAAGCAGGCCAAGGCCGTCATCCAGGGGTTCTCGAAACCCATCAGGGAGCCGTAGGCCCAGCCGAGGGCGGCGGGCAGGACGAATCCCACGGTGAAACCGATCCAATGGACGTAGCGGTGCTGCCACATGACCAGGGGGTCGGCCTCGAGATCCTTGACGTTGTTGACGGGCGGCTTCGGCTTGAGGCGGAAGAGCAGCCAGCCGATGTGGGCGTAGAAGAATCCCTTGGAGATGTCGTAGGGGTCCTCGTCTTCGTCGACGTGCTTGTGGTGGACCCGGTGGTCGGCGGACCAGTCCAGGGCCGAATTCTCGAAGGAAGCGGCGCCGAAGAGCAGGACGAAGAGCTTCACGGGCCACTTGGCGCGGAAGGACAGGTGTGAGAAAAGGCGGTGGTAGCCGAGGGTAATGCCGAACCCGGTGGCGAAATAGTAGAAGACGAAGAGGCTCCAGATGAAGCCCCACCCCTGGACGTCGGCGTAATGGTTCCAGAGGAACCAGGGGACCAGGGTGACGGCCAGGAGGGCGGTGCCCAAGAGGAAGGCGGAGGTCACCCACTCGATGCGGTAGATCGGGAAATTCCTGAACTTCATGAAGTGACCGATAGTGCGCTCCGGCCGGCCGAAAGCGAGCGCAAACGCCCTCATTAGAAGCAGTTTCAGGCCCAGAAACGCGGTCCGGAGTCGGCGCTCACTGCGCCGTGCGGCGGCGCGAGAGCGAATTCTTCACCGCGATGACGCGGACGGGCTCGCGGGTCTTGATCCAGACGTAGCGCTCCTTGAGCGCCTTGGCGGGCAAGCTCTGGCAGGCGTCGCCGAAGGACTGCACAGGGACGCGTTCGCCCTTCGGCGTGGCATTGAAGGCGGAAGCGGCGTCGGCAATCTTGACGACGACGTCCCGCGGATCGTCGTCCTCGGGCAGCTGCACGACCCAGCCGACGAGGTCCTTGGGTAAGCCCTCCTCAGGTTCGCTGACGAGCACGAGGTGCTGCTTCTTCACCGGCTTCTCGCGCTCGACCGCGTCCTCCGCGGCGGCGTCACGGATCTGCTTGAGGATCTCGGCCGTGAGACGCACGTCCACGCCGTTCTCCTCGAGCACGCGTTGCACCACTTCGATGTCGACCTTGGCCATGCGGCAGGAGACGCCAGGCCGGGGCGGGAGTGAAGGACGAGTTATTCCCAGCGGTTCCGCCTACGCCTTGCCTTCCCCGCCGGACGAAGCCTTCCTGCGTCATGCGCACGGGCAAGGTCATGGGCAGGGACTGGGCGGAGGCCCGCCGGGCGGACCGGGTGCGGCTGCTGGCCGGCACGCTGGCCTCGACGCTGGCCGACCGCGAAACCTTTACTTTCGAGCTCGGCAGCGGACACGGCCATTGGCTCGCGGCCTACGCAGCGGACCGGCCGCAGGAGGCCTGCGTGGGCATCGACCTGATCTCGGGCCGGGTGGAGAAGGCGCTCCGCAAGAAGGAGAAGGCGGGGCTGACTAATGTCGCGTTCCTGAAGGCGGAGGCCTCCGAGTTCCTCGACGCGCTCCCCGCGGACGCGCGCATCGCGAACACCTTCATCCTCTACCCCGACCCCTGGCCGAAGAAGAAGCACCGCAAGAACCGTTTCGTGCAACCGGAGAGCCTAACGGCGCTGGCGGAGAGGTCGGCGCCGGACGCTCGCCTGCACTTCCGCACCGACGACGAGGACTACCATGCATGGACCTGCGTAGCCGTCACCGGGCACCCGCGATGGGAAATCCTGCCCGACGAGCCCTGGCCGTTCGAGCAGGTGACGTTCTTCGAGACGCGCATGAAGGCCCGACGCGACGTCATCGCCCGCCTGCGTCCCTGAACCGCGACGCAACAGCCTGCGCCACATGAAGTAATGACCAGGGGCACTTTTCCTTGCCTCGCCGCCGCGTCATTTCCACTCATTAAGACGTGCATTCGCTTCGTCACACCCGGATCACCTTCACCATCGGGCCTGCGACCGAATCGGAGGAGACGCTGGCGGCCGTGATCGCGGCGGGCGGGGACGTGGTGCGGCTCAACATGGCCCACGCCGACCACGAATGGGTGCGTCGCACGGTGCAGCGGGTCCGCGAGGTTGGACGCAAGTCAGGCCGCGAACTCGGCGTGATGATGGACATCAAGGGACCCGAGATCCGCACGGGCTCACGCTCCGAGCCCATCCTGCTGACGGCCGGACAGACGGCGGACGTACTCGGCTCGGCCGACGCGCCGACCGAGAGCGGCACACTGGCCATCCCGACCAACTATCCGAAAATCGTCTCGGTCGTGCCCGTGGGAGGGCTCGTCCTCGTGGACAACGGGCTCATCCAGCTGCGCGTGACCGAAGTCCGCAAGGACCGCCTGCGCTGCAAGGTCGAGCAGCCCGGCCCGCTCGGCAGCCGCCGTCACGTCAACCTGCCCGGGGTCAAGGTCGACCTCCCCGCGCTCACCGACAAGGACCGCGCCGACGTGGCCGTGGGCTGCGAGCTGGGCGTGGACTTCTACGCGCTGTCCTTCGTACGCGCGGCGGCCGACGTGGCCACGTTGCGCGCACTGCTCACCAAGCACGGCTCCAAGGCCGGCATCATCGCCAAGATCGAGGACCAGTCCGCAATCGAGCACCTGGGCAACATCCTGAAGGAGGCCGATGCCCTCATGGTGGCCCGCGGCGACCTCGGCATCGAGATCCCCTACGAGACCCTGCCCCTGGTGCAGCGACGCGCCGTGACGATGTCAATCGCGGCCCGCAAGCCCGTGATCGTCGCGACGCACATGCTGGAGTCGATGATCCACGCGCCGGTGCCCACGCGGGCCGAGGTGACCGACGTCGCCAACGCCGCGCTGGAAAGGGCGGACTCGGTTATGCTCTCGGGCGAGACCACGACGGGACGGCACCCGGTGAGGTGCGTCGAGGTGATGGCGCGCATCGCCGCCACGGTCGAACGCACCCTGCCCCGCCGCCTCGCGGACGAACAGGCGGACGAATCTCCGAAGATCAAGCTGCTCCGTGCCGCGGCGGGCCTCGCCCAGGACATCCCCGGCGCGGGCGTGGTGGCCTTTACGCGCAACGGCGACGTGCCCCGCAACCTGTCCGCAATGCGCGCGGTCGGCGTGCCGGTCTACGCCTTCATGGAGGATCCGCTGGTGCACCGGAAGATGTCGCTGCTCTGGGGCGTCGAGTCGTTCCTCACCGAGTTCACACCGCGCGCCAACGACAACGTGGTCGCGGCACTACGTCGGCTCCGCGACGCGGGCCGGTGCCAGCCGGGCCAGATGATGGTCATCGTGACCAACGTCATCCTGGGTCCGGAGGTCATCGACAGCGTGCAGCTGCGCGCCGTCCCCGCGGACTGACGCTCAGGCCAGCGCGAAGTAGCGCCGCGCTAGGGCCTGCGTGCCGAGGTCGCCGTCGCCCGCAGCCACGACGCGGTCATACAGCCGCGCGGCCAGCTTGAGACCGGGCAGTTCAACGCCGGCCTCCCGCGCGGTGTCGAGGGCGAGTCCAAGGTCCTTGACGAGGTGCTTAACGTAGAACCCGGGGGCGAAGTCGCCGCGCAGGACGCGCGGCGCGAGGTTGGTCATGGGCCAGCTGCCGGCGGCGCCGCCGGAGACGGTGCGATGGACCGCGGCGAGATCGAGTCCGACGGCCTTGGCGAACGCCAGGGTCTCGGTCATGGCGACCATGCCCGACGCCACCGCGATCTGGTTGGCGAGCTTGCAGAGCTGGCCGGCCCCTGGGCCGCCGAGGCGCTCGATTGTACGGCCCATGTGCGCCAGCAGGGGGTCGGCGGCCCGATGGTGCTCCTCGGCGCCGCCGGTCATGACGGTGAGCGTCGCCTCACGCGCGCCCCTGTCGCCTCCGGAGACGGGGGCGTCCAGCGGACGCAGCCCGCACGCGACGGCCGCCGTCGCGAGACGGCGTGCGAGCGCGGGACTGGACGTAGTCATGTCCACCAGCAGGCAGCCGCGGGGCGCGGCCGACATGAATCCCCGCCAGACCTCCTCGACGTCAGCAGGATAGCCCACCATCGAGAAGGCGGCCTCCGCTCCCTCGGCCGCCTCGGCGGCGGAGTCGGCCCAGCGGGCGCCGGCGGCGAGCAGGGGTTCCGCCTTGGCGCGCGTGCGCGTGTGCACGACGAGTTCATGCCCAGCGCGGAGGAGATGGCCGGCCATGCTGGCGCCCATCACCCCCGCGCCGACGAACCCGATACGCATGGAATGCATCGTTGCGAGGGCACAGGGTACGGAAAGCGCAAAGATGCAGGGCGTCATTGAAACGGTGGGACGTGACCCCACCATGAGGGCATGGCCAAGTCCGCCCCCCTGTCCGTCACCGAGCTGGCCGCGGTCCTCAAGGGCCACGTGTCGGCGATGGGGACGCTGGAAGTCGCGGGCGAGGTCTCCGGCCACAGGCACTACGCCGCCTCAGGACACCACTACTTCACGCTCAAGGACGAGACCTCGACGGTTTCCTGCGTGCTTTACGCCAACCAGGCGCGCTGGCTGAGGACGGCCCTGGGCGACGGGATGCGGGTGGTGCTCCGCGGCAAGGCGGACTTCTATGGTAAGACGGGCAAGCTCTCGCTGATCGTAGATACGGTCCGGCCCGAGGGCGAAGGCGACCTGTTCAGGAAGTTTAAGGAGCTGCAGGCGCGGCTGGCCGCCGAGGGCCTCTTCGACGAGGCGAGGAAGCGGCCGCTCCCCGAACGCCCGAAGGTGGTCGCCTTCGTGACGTCGGCCCAAGGGGCCGTGTGGCACGACTTCACGGAAGTGCTGCGCACGCGCGGCTGGTCCGGCCACGCCTGGCTGGTGCCGGTGAAGGTGCAGGGCGACACCTGCCCGGGATCCGTTGCGGAGGGTCTGGAGCGCGCCAACGAGATTCCCGACGTCGACATCGTGGTGGTGGGGCGGGGCGGCGGTTCGATGGAGGACCTCTGGGGATTCAACGACGAGAAGGTGGTGCGTGCGGTCGTGGCGAGCGCTGCGCCGGTCATCTCCGCGGTGGGCCACCAGACGGACTTCACGCTGTGCGACTTCGCGGCGGACGTGCGCGCGGAGACGCCGACCGCGGCGGCGGAACTCATCGCCTCCGGACAGGCGCGCCTCCGCGAGCGGGTGCGACTGCTGGCGGTGGAACTGGCGCGGCTCTCGCCCCAGGCACGCCTTCGCGAACTGTTCCAGGACCTCGACCTGCTGGCGGAACGCCTCGACGGCGCGGCAGAGGAGCTACTGGCAGAACGCCGTCACCGGCTGGCGGAACTGTCCGGCGAACTTCACCGGCTCTCGCCTTCGGCCCGCCTGCAGGTCGCGCGGGAACGGGTCGCGCAGCTGGAGAAACGCCTGCGTTCGGCGGGCTTCGAATCCACGCTCGCCCGCGGCTACGCCATCGTGCGCGACGCGGACGGCAAGGTGGTGTCCAAGGCGAAGAACGTGCGCAAGGGCAAGGCGCTGCGCATCAGGTTCAAGGACGGCGAGGCCGACGCCACCGGCGCCTGACACGCTCCGCCGGACTCCCGCCCCTGTCCCTGCCCCTGTCCCTGTCCCTCTGATCGGCCGCGCCGATCAGTAAGCCTTCGCCATCACCACGCGACGCGGGCTGGGCTCGCTGGTGACGACGCACTTGCCCGGCTCGTCCTTGGCGTCGAGCGGGATGCAGCGGATCGTGACCTTGAGCTCCTCCTTCAGGCGACGTTCGACCTCCTTCGAGCCGTTCCAGTGGCACAGCGCGAATCCGCCGTGCACCTCGGGGCGCTCCGGATTCTTTGCCGTGAAATAGGCCTTGAGCTCGTCCCAGGTGTCGATCACCCGGGTGTTGGCAGCGCGGTGCGCCTTGGCGCGGGCTAGGAGGTTGTCCTGAATGGCCTGCAGGCGCTGGACGAGGGTGGCGACGAACTCGACGCGCGGGACCCCAGCCTTCTCACCGGTGTCGCGGCGGGCGACGAAGACGGAGCCGGCGGCGAAGTCACGCGGGCCGACCTCGACGCGCAGCGGGACGCCCTTCTTGATCCAGCCCCAGGCCTTGTCGCCGCCGCGGATGTCGCGGTTGTCGACGGTCACGACGACCTTGCGGTCGTGGAAGCGCTGCGCGGAGAGCTCCTTCTGCAACGACTGGCAGTAGGCGAGGATGTCGGCCTTGCCGACCTCGTCCTTGTAGATCGGGCAGATGACGACATGTTGCGGCGCCAGCCGGGGCGGGGCGACGAAGCCGTCGTCATCGGAGTGCGTCATGATCATGCCGCCGATGAGGCGCGTGGAAACGCCCCAGGAGGTGGTGTGCGCGAACTGCTGCACGCCCAGGGCGTCCTGGAACTGGATGTTGCAGGACTTGGCGAAGTTCTGGCCGAGATGGTGCGAGGTGCCGGCCTGGAGGGCCTTACGGTCCTGCATCATCGACTCGATGCAGAGCGTGTCGACGGCGCCCGGGAAGCGCTCACCCTCGGTCTTGCGGCCCTTGATGACGGGCATCGCCATGTAGTTCTCCGCGAAGTCGGCGTACACCTCGAGCATACGGTGGGTCTCCTCGACCGCCTCGGCCTCGGTGGCGTGGACGGTGTGCCCTTCCTGCCAGAGGAACTCCGCGGTGCGGAGGAACAGGCGGGTGCGCATCTCCCAGCGCACAACGTTGGCCCACTGGTTGATGAGGATGGGCAGGTCGCGGTAGGACTGCACCCATTTGGCGTAGGTCTCGCCGATGATGGTCTCCGAAGTGGGTCGAACGATGAGGGGCTCCTCGAGCTCGCCGCCGGGGACGAGCTTGCCGTCTGGTCCGGCCTCGAGTCGCGAATGGGTGACGACGGCGCACTCCTTGGCGAAGCCGTCCACGTGTGCGGCCTCCTTCCGGATGTAGCTGACGGGGATGAAGAGGGGGAAGTACGCGTTGACGTGGCCGGTCTCCTTGAAGAGGGCGTCGAGGTCGCGCTGGATGTTCTCCCACAGTGCGTAGCCCCAGGGCTTGATGACCATGCAACCGCGCACGGGGCTGTTCTCGGCGAGCTCGGCGGCCCGGATGACCTGGAGGTACCACTCGGGGTAGTCCTCGGCGCGGGTCGGGGTGATGGCGGACTTCGGCTTGGCTCCGGGCTGCGACATAAGGCAGACTTAAGACGCAAGGCACCCTGTCGGGCAAGGACGGGATGAAGCCGGTCAGGGCCCGCGGCGGGCTTTCCAGAAGCGGGGCCGTCCGGAAAGGTCGGGCAGGCCCGCCGCCTCGGCATAGCCGAGCTCGGCGGACAACGAGGCCAGGGCCGCATGATGGTCTACGCCGGTCTCGAGGATCACCCAGCCTCCGGGCCCGAGGAACCCGACGGCCCCGGTCAGGATGCGCCGCAGGTCCGCGAGGCCTTCCTCCGCGGCGACGAGCGCCGACCTGGGATCATGTTCACGAACTTCAGGCTCGGCCGAGGCCAGTTCCGTCTCGGTGAGGTAGGGCGGATTGGAGACGATCAGGTCGTAGCGGTCACGCACCTCCGAGAACCAGTCGGAACGCCCGAAGTCGACGCGCGAAGCGAGCCCGCAGGCCTCGGCGTTCTCACGGGCGAGCGCGAGCGCATCCTCGGAGCGGTCGACGGCGGCCACCTTCCATCCGGGGCGCTCCGCGGCGAGCGCGAGCGCGATGGCGCCGGCGCCCGTGCCGAGGTCGAGGACGCGCACGGCCCGGTCGGCCGGGAAGAGGGTCAGGGCGAAGTCGACGAGCTCCTCGGTCTCGGGCCGCGGGATTAGGGCGCGGCGGTCGCACCGCAGCGTGAGCGAGCGGAAACCGGTCCGCCCCGCGACGTGCTGAAGCGGCTCGCGGTTACCTCGGCGCACGATAAGTCCGCGCAGGCTGGCCTCCTCTTCCGCGGTGAGCGGACGTTCGAACTGCAGGTAGAGGTCGAGGCGCTTGAGGCCGAGCGCGGCGGCGAAGACGTGCTCGGCCTCGAGGCGCGGCCGCCCCAGACCCTTGCGGGCGAGGAAGTCCGCGGACTTGCGGAGGGCCTCGAGCAGGGTCTGCACGGTCAGCGGGCGGCGGCGCGCGTGAGCCGGTCGTTGAAAGCGGCGCCGACGCCGGCCGGAGGCGCAAGCTCGGCGTGGATGAGTGCGAGTCCGCGCGCATCGAGTCGCCGGAGGAGGTCGAAGAGGTTGCGCGCAGCCTCCTCGACGGAGCCGTCCTCGGAGAGGTGGAAGACGGCGGGACCCGTGAAGCCGGCGCGCCGGCCGAGAAACATCACGGCCTCTCCGGATCCGACGGGACCCGGGTCGCCGCCGGCGGCAAACAGCCGCAGGCGCGTGCCCGGACTGTAGTGACGTTCGAGCATGCCGGGAGCGGCCTGCGCAGCTGACGGATTGGCGGTGCGCCCGACGACCGAGACTTCACCGAGCAGGGTCTTGAGTCGCTCCAAGGGTACCGGGCCGGGGCGTAGCAGACGCGCCACACCGGGGACGGAGAGGTCCACGATGGTGGACTCGACGCCGTGCTCGCAAGGTCCGCCGTCGACGATCCAAGGGCAGCGTGCACCGAGCGAGTCGCGCACGTGGGACGCCCGCGTGGGGCTGACGTAACCGAAGGGATTGGCGCTGGGGGCGGCGAGCGCCAGACCTGACAGGCGGAGCACCTCGCGCAGGACGGGGTGCGCCGGGATGCGGACGGCGACCGTGTCCTGTCCGGCGGTGATCACGTCGGGCACCGACTTGCGTCGACGCAACACGACGGTGAGCGGACCCGGCCAGAGCAGCGCGAGGGCGGTGAGCTGTGGATCCGGCTCGGCCACGCGGGCGAGCGCGTCCAGGTCCGGCACGTGGACGATGAGCGGGTCGATCAATGGGCGGCCCTTGATGGCGAAGACCTTGGCCGCGGCCTCAGGATTGAGCGCGTCGGCGGCCAGACCGTACACCGTCTCAGTCGGCAGGGCCACGCACTCCCCGGCACGCAGCAAGGACGCGGCGCGGGCCAGGCCCTCGGGCGTGGCGGGAAGCGGACTGGGGATGGAGTCGGTCAAGACGCAGAGATTGGATGTGCCGTGCGTGAAGGTCGCTCCCATCTATCCCTGCCCACGGAGCCGGGGCAACCTCCCATCCTGCCAAGTACGGACCGAAAAAAGGCCGCCTTGGTGGCGGCCTGGGGACGACACGCGGCCCGGGTCACTTCATCGTGACCATGTTGCGCGCGCGCTTGATGGCCTTGGCGATGTGACGCTGCTGCTTGGCGGTGAGGCCGGTGAGCTTGCGGGGCAGGATCTTGCCGGTCTCGGTGACGTAGCGGGTCAGGGCTTCCGGCTCGGTGAAATCGTAGTCGAGCGGATTGCGGGAGCGCTTGAGCTTGCCTTCGGTGGTCATGGGAGGGTTGGAAGTAAGGCCAGCGAAACTTTGGGCAAGGCAGAAGTGACCAGAAAGCGGGGTTAATGGCGTTATTCCGAGGAAAAGACGCCCTTCAGGCCTTTGAAAGGCCCATCAGGAACTCCTTGTTGCCCTCGCCGCCCTCGATGGGCGAGGGAATCACGCCGAGCAACGTGGCGCCCGGAAGCGCGCGCCCGGCCTCGCTGAGGGCGGCGACCGCCCGGGCGTGGATGGCGGGATCGCGGATGACCCCCCTGCCCTTGTCCGCCTCCGCCTTGGTGGCCTCGAACTGGGGCTTGATGAGCGCGATGAGCCGGCCGCCGGGGGCCGTGCGTGACCAGGCCGCCGGGAGAACGTGCGTGAGCGAGATGAAGGAGAGGTCCATCACCACGACGCCGTAGCGCTCATGGGGCAACTTCGCCGCGGGCAGGTCGCGCGCGTTGAACTTCTCGAAGCTCGTGACCCGGGCGTCGGAACGCAGTTTGGCGTGCAGCTGGCCCGTGCCCACGTCGACGCAGGTGACCGAGGCGGCGCCGCGCTGGAGCAGGCAGTCCGTGAACCCTCCCGTCGAGGCTCCGACGTCCAGCCCGTGCAGGCCTTCGACGGAGATTCCGAAATGGTCGAGCGCGCCTTCGAGCTTCTCGCCTCCGCGTGAGACGAAGCGCGGCGGACGCTCCACCGTGAGCAGGACGTCCTCGGGGAGCGACTGCGAGGACTTCTGGATCACGCTGTCGGGACCGGAACGGACCTTGCCCGCGAGGATGATCGCCTGGGCGGCGGCGCGGGAGGGCGCGAGGCCCAGCCTCACGAGGAGCTCGTCGGCGCGGATCCTGCCCGGCTTGGCGGCCATCTCAGTCGAGGAAGCCGGTGAGCGGCGAAGTCGGCCTCGCGACGTCGGAGCCGGCGCCGAGCCCGGCGAGATGGGCGGCGCGACCGGCCTCGACCGCGAGACGGAACGCGCGCGCCATCGCGACCGGGTCGCCGGCGGAGGCGATGCCGGTGTTAACGAGCACCGCGTCGGCACCGAGCTCCATCGCCTCCGCGGCGTGGGAGGGTGCGCCCAGGCCGGCATCAACGACGACCGGCACGCGCGCCTGCTCCACGATGATGCGCACGAAGTCCCGCGTCAGCAGCCCGCGGTTGGTGCCGATGGGCGCGCCGAGCGGCATGACCGCGACCGCGCCGGCCTCCTCGAGCCGCTTGGCCAGCACAGGGTCGGCATGGACGTAGGGCATGACCTTGAAGCCGCGGCGGACGAGCTCGCCGCAGGCCGCGAGGGTCTCGACCGGGTCGGGCATGAGGTACTTGGGGTCGGGATGGATCTCCAGCTTGAGCCAGTCCGTGCCCAGGGCCTCGCGCGCCAGTTCGGCGGCGAAGACCGCCTCGTCCGCCGTGCGCACCCCGGAGGTGTTGGGTAGGACGAGGTGGCGGGCCGGATCGACGCCGGAAAGGATGCCGTCGTCCTTGTCCCCGAAGCGCACGCGCTTGACCGCCATGGTCACGATCTCGGCGCCGGAGGCGTCGAGCACCTCACGGAGCTCGCCGGCCGACGCATACTTGCCCGTGCCCGTCAGCAGGCGGGAGGAGAACGTGCGGTCGGCGATGCGCAGGGCGTCCATCGCCGCCAACAATCCCGCCCCGGGGCGGGATGTCCAGCCCGGGAGCGCCAAACTCAGCCGACGGCGGCCACGAGCCGCCGGGCGGCGGCCTCCGGATCGGCGGCCGAAGCGATGGCGGCGCTCACCGCCAGGCCATGGGCTCCGAGCCCGAGCAGCCGGGGCGCGTCCTCGGCGACGACCCCGCCGATGACGTAAGCGGGCAGGCCGGCGGCGGCAATCAGCGAGCGGAGCGACGCCTCGGCATGGGGCACGGCATGACCGGGCTTGCTGGAAGTGGCGCGCAGCGGGCCGACGCCGACGTAGTCGACGCGCGCGCCGCGCAGGCGGTCGAGATGCGCGGGGAAGTTGAGCGTGACTCCCACGAGCGCGCGCTCGCCCAGCAGCGCGCGGGCCTCCTCCGGCGAAGCGTCCGCGGCGCCAAGATGCACGCCGTCGGCGCCGGCGGCGGCGGCGACGCGGGGCGAGTCATTGACGATGAACGTGGCGCCGGCCGCGCGGCAGAGCGCCCCGACCTCCCGGGCGAGACGCGTCCATTCCTGCTCCGCGAGCCCCTTCGCGCGGAGCTGGATCCATCGCACCCCGCCGGCGAGCGCGAGCCTCGCCTGCGCGACGTGCCCGTGCGACGCGCCGTCGAGCGTGAGGAACTGCAGGCGCGGGAACACGGCTCAACGGGCGCGCCGGAGACGCCGCGCCTCGCGTCCGCACCAGGCCCGCTCCAGCTCGATGAAGGCGCGCACCGGATCCTCCTGCCGCCAGACCGAGCCGATGAAACCGATGCCGTCGAAGCCCAGTTCGCGGGCCTTCTCGGCCGTGCGCGGCGTGATGCCGCCGAGGGCGTAGGCAGGGCAGCCTCCCTCCGACTTCCAGCGCTGCACGATCACCTGATACTCACGGGTGGTGCGGCGCGGACGGTGGTCGCGCTTGGAGACCGACTCGAACACCGGCGCGAGGAACACGTAGCGGCAGGCGCGGTCGGCCTGACGGAGCTCGTCGTAGGAATGGCACTTGGCGGACAGGACGCCCTCCTTCGGCCAGCGCCGGGGTGCCCGCTGTCCGGGCCGCAGCTGGTAGCCGCCGAGCCCGCGCGCCAGCACCAGCTCGGAATGGTCCTCCAGCACGATGCGCGAGTGGAAGGCCTCCGGAACCGCCTTGATGAACCTCTCGTAATCCTGCGGATGCCAGTCGCGGCGGGTCTGGACGTGAAGCCGGGCCAGCCCCGCGTCAAGCAGCCTGCGCACCGACTTCAGGTCCCAGCTGCCGTCGTTCGGCGTGAAAAGCACGAGGTTCGCGGGAGCGGGATCCTCTGGCTCGGCCACGAACAGCCCCTTGATGAAGCGCAGCATGGTTCAACCTCCCTGCGCGGCGCGGATGACGATGACCGAACTGCCTTCGGAGAGCGCCCGTTCGGACCAACGGGAACGGGGCACGACCTGTCCGTCGACCGCGGCCGCCACCGCGGCCTGGTCGGCCACGCCCAGTTCACGCAGAAGGCCCTCCAGCGTGCGGGAGGCGGTGTCCTTGGGCTCGTCGTTGACGGTCACTTGCATCAGTTGCCGCAAGGTGGGCGCGCGGCGCGGCCATGGCAAGCGGAGGTTTGGGGTTGCGGACGAAGCCCCCCGCCCTTCCCTCTCCGGCATGCGAATCACCGGACTTCTCGCCTTCTGCGCGGCCCTGCTCGCCGCCGGCTGCTCTGACCGTTCCTCCAAGCCCGCCGCGGAAGTCCCAGCCGCCCGGCCCGCCTCTCCCATGAAAGAAACACCCTCCGAGGCGCCCCGCGCCATCATCCGCACCTCCGTCGGCGACATGACCGTCGAATTCTGGCCCGACGTCGCCCCCCGCACGGTCGACAACTTCCTCAAGCTCTCCCGCGAGGGCTTCTATGAAGGCACCTGCTTCCACCGCATCATCAAGGGCTTCATGATCCAAGGCGGCTGCCCCAACTCCAAGCGCGGCTCCGGCCGGCAGCCCGGAACGGGTGGACCGGGCTATCAGATCAAGGCCGAGTTCAACAACCGCTCCCACGTGCGGGGCGTCCTCTCCATGGCGCGCTCCTCCGACCCCGACAGCGCCGGCAGCCAGTTCTTCATCTGTCACGGCGCGGCCCCCTTCCTCAACAACAAGTACACCGCCTTCGGCAAGCTGGTCGAAGGGGCGGACGTCCTGGACAAGATCGCGGCCATCGCCTGCGTGGGACCCGAGGAATCCACCCCCACCGAGCGGGTCGACATCCTCAAGGTCGAGGTCGTCGGCGGGGCCAAGTGAGCCCTTAGCCCTTTACACGAAGGCACGCCGGACCCATCTTCACAACCTCACCCCACACCCATGCGCTTACTCGCACTCGCCGCCCTGCCCGTCCTGACCACCTCCGCCCACGCCCTGACGCTCGACGTCCAGGGCGGCTTCGGAAAAGCCAGCCGCTTCGACAACGACGGCACCTACGCCGCCTCCTTGGGATTCGCCCTCACCGATGAGCTGTCCCTCGGCGCCACCTACCTGTACTCCAACCTGGACACCACGGGCGACGCGGTCTTCGGCAACGTCAACTCCAGCCTCCAGACCTACACCCTGGACCTGACCTACGACCTAGCCCGCGGCGGACTTGGAACCTTCGTCGGAGTCGGCGCCGGCCAGGCCAAGCTCTCCGGCTCGGACATCGACAGCACCCAGAACGGAATCGAAGAGTTCTGCGCCGCCGCGTTCGTCGGCATCCGCTTCGAAGTCTCCCAGAACGTGGACTTCACCTTGACCGCCCGCTACACCCGCGTCTTCAACGTCTACGAGAACGCCAACGGCGCCGCCAGCGACCAGGACATCAGCCACTGGTCCGGTCTCGCCGGCCTGCGCTTCAAGTTCTGAGCGCGGAGACAGTGCGCCAAGCCGAAGGCCGCCCGACGGGCGGCCTTCTTCTTTGCGCGACCGACGGCGGCGCTCAGCGGGCGAGGAAGCCGGTCTCCTTCATCCAGACCCCGAGCAGATCCGTCCAGCGCTGGGCGGCCTCGCAGCGGTCCGAAGCACCCCAGCCGTGGCCGCCCTTGGCCCAGACGTGCACTTCCACGCTGCCGCCGAGCGACTTGAGATGGGCGGCGAGGGCGGCCGAGCCTTCGGACGGATACTTGTCATCCGCGCTGTGCGCGAAGAACGCGGGCACGGGCTTGCCCGTGCCGGCGGACGGCACCACGCCCTCGGGCCCCTTGCGCAGGACGCTGTCGGGCTTGTCCTGCTCGAAGAGGTAGGCCGGATAGACCATCACGGCGAAATCGGGGCGCGGGGCGCCGGCCTCGGCGGGCGCGTAGGCCACGCGCGCCGCCAGGTTGCCGCCGGCGGAGAAGCCGAGGATGCCGACCTTGGTCGGATCGGCGTTCCATTCCTTGGCGCGGGCGCGGGCGATCTCGAGCGCGCGACGCGCGTCCATCACCGGCACGACCCAGGGCTTGTCCGGGCTGCGGCGGGGCACGCGATACTTGAGCACGACCGCGGCGGAGCCGAGGGCGTTGAGGCGCTGCGCGACCGCGACGCCCTCGTGCTCCTCGGCGAGGATGCCGTAACCGCCGCCGGGACAGACGATGACGAGCGGCGCGCCGGGCCTGGCCGCCGGCCAGGGAATCATCTCGGGCGCGAAGACGTCGGTGCGCCGTCCGTCCTTCACCGTGCCGCGCGGATCCGCGCCGGGCTTCAGGGTGAGCGTCTCGGCGGGCGGCGCCCCCTCCCAGACGGACACGGGATCAAGCGGCGCCGCCATGAGGGGAAGCGAGAGCAGGAGGGCGAGGAGCGTGGGGTTCATGGAAATCATTCATGGCGCAGGGCCTCGATCGGGTCGAGCCTCGCCGCACGCAGCGCGGGGTAGACCCCGGCCACGAGGCCGATGACCACGGAGAAGCCGAGCCCCATGGCCATGATCTGCGGATCGAGCATGGAGGCGGCGCTGGTCGGCACCGCCGCGGAAAGCACGAGGTTCATGACCGAGACAATGCCCATCGAGACGCCGAGCCCGAGGACCCCGCCCACGAAGGAGACCACGGCTGCCTCGGCCAGGAACTGCAGGAAAAGGTCGGAGCCGCGGGCGCCGACCGCCTTGCGCACTCCGATCTCGCGGATACGTTCGTTGATCGAGGCCAGCATCACGTTCATGATGCCGATGCCCCCCACGAAGAGTGAGATGCCCGCGACGCCGCCCAGGGAGAGCTTGAACGCGGACTCGGTGCGACGGAAGTCCTCCAGCGTCTGCTCGTTGGTGGTGATGCCGAAGTCGCGCAGGCCCTTGTGGGAGATAAGCAGGGCGCGCTCCGTCTGGTCCACCGCGTCCTGCAGCTGCGTCGGGTCGCCCACCCGGAGCCCGAGCCCGCTCAGCCGGTCGCTGCCGAGGAACTTGGTGAGCGCGGTGGTCACGGGGATGTAGGCGCCGTAGTTGCGATAGCGCCAGAAGCCGCCCGAACCGCGCGATCGGGCTGAGCTGATCTGGAAACCGGAGCCCTCGATGTTGTTGAGCACGCCGATGACCGTGTAGGCGCGGCCGCGGAGCTTAATCACCCGGCCCACCGGATCCTCATTGGGCGGGAAGAGGTCGGCGACGACCGCCGCGCCGAGAACGACGACGTCGGTCATGTTGTGCACGTCGAGGTCGCTGATAAAACGACCCTCATGGGGCTCGACCCAGCGCTTGGCGACCGGGAGGTAGTCGGCGGCGACGCCGGTGACGTAGGTCAGCGTCTCCCGGCTGTCGTTGGCCAGCTTCTCGAAGCCGACGCGCGCCTCCGGCGAGATGTTGGCGACGAGGGGCACGGTGGACCGGATGCGCGCCACGTCACGCATGGTCAGACCCTCCGAGAGCTCGGCCAGGTGCTCCTGCTCGCGGGGCAGCGGTTCACGGGAGACCGTGACCTTCTCGATGCCGCCCATGGCGTCCACGAACTGCCGGAAGTTGCCCACCATGCCCTGGACCACCGTCACCATGGCGACGAGCGAGGCCACGCCCAGGATGATGCCAGACATGGAAAGGAGCGAGCGCACCTTGTTGGCGCGCAGCTCACGCAGACCGTTGACCACAGCCGGACGGAGACGATCTAGGAGTCTCATCGGCGACGGTCCTCCTGCACGCGTCCCGAGCGCATGGAGATGACGCGGTGGGCGCGCCCGGCCACCGAGAGGTCATGCGTGACCAGCACGACGGTGATGCCCTCGGCGATGAGCGAGCCGAGCAGGTCGAGCAAGCGGTCGACGTTACGCACGTCGAGGTTGCCGGTCGGCTCGTCCGCGAAGATGATCGCCGGCCGGCCGACGATGGCCCGCGCGACGGCCACGCGCTGGCGTTCGCCGCCGGAGAGCTGGCTGGGCCGGTGGTCGAGCCGATGGCCCATGCCCACGCGCTCCAGGGCGACGCGGGCGGCCTCGGCGTTGCGGACCAGATCGGAGTCCTCACGATAGGTGAGGGGCAGCGCGACATTCTCCAGCACGGTCAGCCGCGGCAACAGGTTGAAGGCTTGGAAGACGAAGCCCACGCGGTTGGACCGGTACCGGGCGCGGCGGTCAGGGTCGAGGCCGGCGACCTCCTGCCCTTCGAAGAGGATGCTGCCGGAACTGGGCTGGTCCATGAAGCCGAGGATGTGCATGAGCGTCGACTTGCCGGAGCCAGACGGGCCCAGGATGGCGACGAACTCGCCCTTCTCGAAGTCGAGGTCCACGCCGTCGAGCGCGTTGACATCCTCATCGCCCATGCGGTAGGTCTTGCGGAGGCCGCGGATGGAGAAGAGCGACCCCATCTCACCGGGCGGGCGCGGCGGGACGCACCAGGCTGACCACGGCGCCGGGGGCGACCCCTTCCCGTACTTGGGTCCAGGAGGCGTCGCTGAGTCCGAGCGTGACGACCCTGCGATCCCAGCCGCCATCGGCGTCCCTGACGTAGAGTATGCGGTCGGGGCCCTCGATGAAGACGGCGGACACCGGCACCGCCACGCACTGCTTCTCGCGTGCCACGAGCACGGAGACGTTGGCGCTGATGCCCGGCCGCACGCCGTCGCCGGCGGGGAACGAGACCTGGGTGGGGAAGACGCGGAGGTCCGGCACCTTGGTGTCCGCCGTCCCGAAGGGCGTCATGAAGGTGATCTCACCCTTCTTGCGGAGGTTCGGGATGGAGTCGAAGGTCACGGTCACCTCGCGTCCCAGCGCGATGCGCGTGGCGGCGAACTCGTTGAGGTTCACGTCGACCCGGAGCACGGAGGTGTCCGAGACAGTCATCAGGAGCGTGCCGCTGTTGATCGACTGCGCGCCGATGACGATCTGCCCTTCGAGCACGTTGCAATCGGAGACCTGGCCGTCGTGCGGCGCGCGGATGACCGTGCGGCGTACGTTCTCGACCGCCTTGTCGAGGCGGGCCTGCGCGATGTCGCGCTGCAATTTCGCGACCTCGTAGGCCGTGCGATGATCGAGGACCTCCCGCTCCGAGACGAAGCCCTTCTTAACCAGCACCTCCACGCGGCGGAGGTCGCGCTCAAGGCGCTCCAGCGTCAGGGTCTGCAGCTGGACGTTGCGGCGGTCCTCGGTCTCATCGGCGTTGGCCAGC
Organism: Verrucomicrobiota bacterium; assembly: GCA_016871415.1. Lineage (GTDB taxonomy): Bacteria > Verrucomicrobiota > Verrucomicrobiia > Opitutales > UBA953 > UBA953. The sequence continues at coordinate 74,983 of VHDL01000002.1, read as the reverse complement.
ACAGGGTCGAGCTCCACGAGGACCTGGTCCTTCTTCACCATATCTCCGGTCTGCACGTGCAGCTTGAGGATGGGCCCGCTCACCTGGGCGCGGATGGTGCTGTAGGTCACGGCGCGCACGAAGCCGGAGGCCTCGACGGTCTCCTGGATGTCGCGGCGCTCCGCGCGCGCTTCGGCGGTGACGGCGGAACGGGCCGGCCGCTTGGGTGCGCTGGAGAAGTGGACCCATGCGGGCCAGGCGAGGCCGGCGAGGCCGGCGACGATCAGGGAGAGCTTGAGTTTCTTGTTCATCGGTTGTCTTCGGCGGGCGGAAGGGGGTCAGCGCGGCCGCCGTCGGCCAGACGCAGCTCGACCGCATCGAGGCTGAAGCCGTGTCGGGGCAGGATGGAGCCGTCGAGGCGCGCCGTGCGGGCGGAGGCCAGACGGGCGTCGAGCCGGGCCTGCACCCAGGCGAGCTGGGCGGAGTCTAACAGGGCCTGCGACTGGATGACGCGCAGGAGGTCGGACTGTCCGACGCGGTAGCGCTCACGCTCCCCTTCGTAGGACTGGCGCTGGAGGCGGAGCGCGGTGTCGGCGGCCTCCACGCGCGCCCGGGAGGACTCGAGGTCACGCCAGGTGGCGCGCGCGTCGAAGATGAGCGTCTGCCTCACGTCCGCCAGACGCAACTCGGCTTGCCGGCGGGCCCGCTCGGCAAGCCGGCGGTTCGCCTCGGCTTCCCGGAGCCCGAGCGGCATCGAGAAGGTGAGCGAGACGGCGTTACCCCAGCCCTTCTCCCGCCGCCAGACGTCATAGGCGTCGCCGAAGCCCGCGACGGGATCCGCAGCGGTGGAGCCGGAGAGATTCAGGCGGAGGTCCGGATTGTCGTCCTGCCGGGCCCGGTCGACGAGGACGTCGGCTGACTCGACGTTGGATAGCGCAATCGCCACGCCGAAGTCGAAGTCGGAGACCTGCGCGATCCACGGGCGGAACTCGGGCGGCGGCGGCACGGGCGACTCGGGCAGCGGCTGGACGAGCAGGGCGCGGTCGACCTCCTCGGCGGCGCCCCGGCCCAGGAGACTTCGGAGGCGCATCTCGGCGGCGTCCACGGACTGCCGTGCGGTGAGCACCGCGACCTTCTGGCTGGCGACGTCGGCCTCGGCCTGCAGCTGTTCGAGCACGTTGGCGTCCCCGAGCTCACGCTTGAGCTTCACCTGGTCGAGCAGCGACTCGGCGGAGCGCAGGCTGGTCTCACGGAGCGCGATGAGCGTGCGTGCCGCGGAGAGGCTCCAGTAGGCCGACTCGGCGTCGCGGATGAGGTCGAGCGCCGAGGAACGCAGCGCGAGCCGGCTCCGCCAGGCGGACTGCCGGGCGGTGATGAGCGGAGCCAGGTTGACCGACCGCCATCCGCCCGCGAGCAGGGGCTGGGAGTAGGCGACGGTAGTCGAGAGGTCGTAGGCGCTGGCGACGCCCACGCCGCCGGTGCGGCTCCAGCCGCGGTTGGCCTGGGCTCCCAAGGTCAAGGAACCTCCCCAGTCGAAACGGCGGGAGGCGGACAGGGCGGCGGCGGCGGTCCGGACGGTCGTGACGGCAAGGGGCGCCCTGGAACCGGCCGTGGCCGCGGTCCAGCCGAGCACGGTGTCGAAGGCGGAATCCGCCGCCTGCACGGAATCGATCGAGCGGAGCGCCGTCAGCCGGTCAACCGCCACGCCGAAATTGTTGGCCAAGGCGCGGTCAATCGCCTCCGACAGCGTCAGCGCCGGATCCGAGGCCGGGACGGTCGACGCCGCGCCAGGGTCCTGCAGCCCCGCACCGGAAAGGGCGGCGGCCGCGACGAGGAACGCGGGCAGCAAGGGGCGCATGCGGGTTAATACCCTCTTTGCCCCCATTTGTTCCCCTTGTAAAGCAAAGCGGCGCGTCCCGGAGGATGCGCCGCTGTTCAGACCGCAGGGATGGTCACTTCACGATCTCGACAAGCTCGACCTCGAACTCGAGGACGGACTTGCCGGGAATCGGTCCCTGGCCCTGGTCGCCATAGGCGAGTTCGGACGGGCAGTAGAGGACGATCTTGCCGCCCTTGCCGATGAGCTGGACGCCCTCGGTCCACGCGGCAATCACGCCGCTGAGGGGGAACTCCGTGGGCTCATTGTTACGATTCTTGGTCGAGTCGAAGACTTTCCCGTCGACCAGCTTGCCCTCGTAGCGGCACTTCACGGTGCTGTTCTTGGTGGGCTTGGGGTCGGCACCAGCCTCGACGATGCGGTAGCGGAGACCGGAGGTCGTCTTAGTGACAGCCTTGTCGGCGTCCACCTTGGCGAGGAAGTCCGCGTTCTGCTTGGACCAGCGGGCGGACTTACCCTGCACGCGCTCGGTGAAGAGACGGTCGGCGCCTTCGCCGATCTCGTCGGGATTGAACTTGGGCGCCTCGCCGCGGATGGCGGCGCGCACGCCGGCCAGGAAGAGGTCGAGTTCGACGTCAGTCAGCTCGAGCTGGTTGGCGATGGAAGGCATCTGGGAGCGGTTGGCCACGGAGTAGCCGAGCATGTTCCAGGCCTGCTTCTGCTGGTCGGGGGTGAGGGTCTTCACGGGGGCGGGAGGAGGGGTCGCAGGCTGCGCGGCGGCAGGCTTGGCTTCTTCGGCGGCCTGGAGGGACGCGACGGCGAGGGCCAGCGCGGCGAGGTGGGGGAGTCTCATGGGGATGGGTAAGAGGTCGAACGTACCCGATTCAGGCCCTGGGGGGAAGCACCTTCGCATGCTCCTGCAGGGAACTGACCGTCAGGGCCCTCTGCCGGAGGGAACGGATGCCCAGCACGGCGGCTCGGGCGGCGTTCATGGTCGAGGCCATGTAGACGCCGCGGAGGACCGCCTCAGCGCGCATGGCGTTCTCATCCTTGCGGGGCAGCATGCCGGCGGCCGTGTTCACGATCATGTGCAGCTGGCCGTTCTTGAGCAAGTCGAGCGCGTTGGGACGGGCACCCTCCGAGATCTTGCCCAGCTTGTTGACCTTGACCCCGGCGGCCTCAATGGCCGCGGCGGTGCCGCTGGTCGAGTGCACGGTGAAGCCGAGGGCGGCAAGGTCGCGGGCGACCTCGACCGAGGCGGCCTTGTCGCGGTCCTTGACCGAGAGGAAGACGTGCCCGCCGACGGGCAGCGCGGGCTGCGCGGCCATCTGAGCTTTGACGTAGGCCATGCCCAGGTCGTCGTCGATGCCCATGACCTCGCCGGTGGAACGCATCTCGGGCGAGAGCGCGACCGGCGCGCCGGGGAACCGGCTGAAGGGGAAGACCGACTCCTTGACGGCCCAGAAGGGCGGCCGGATCTCGCGCGTGAACCCGAGGTCCTTGAGCTTGGCGCCGAGCATGCAGAGCGAGGCGAACTTGGCCAGCGGCACGCCGATGGCCTTGGAGACGAAGGGGACCGTGCGCGAGGCGCGCGGGTTCACCTCCAGCATGTAGACCGCGCCGTCTTTGATGGCGAACTGCACGTTCATCAGGCCGACCACGCCGAGCCGCTTTGCGAGCGCGTGGGTGATGCGGCGGACCTCGTCGACCAGCGCGGCGGACAGGGTGTGCGGCGGCAGTACCATGCCGGCGTCGCCGGAGTGGACACCGGCGTGCTCGACGTGCTCGAGCATGCCGCCGACCACGGTGGTCTCGCCGTCGGAGATGGCGTCGACGTCGAGCTCGATGGCGTCCTCGAGGAACTTGTCGAGGAGGACGGGCTTGCCCGGGGCGACGTCGAAGGCCTCGCGCACGACGGACTTAAGCTCATCCATGCCGTGTACGATGAACATGCCGCGGCCGCCGAGCACGAACGAGGGACGCAGGAGCACGGGGAAGCCAATCTCCTCCGCCGCACGGTAGGCCTCCTCGGCGGAGAGCGCGGTACGGTTGTCGGGCTGGCGGATGCCCAGCTCGATGAGGATGTCCTTGAAGAGCTGGCGGTCCTCGGCGAGCGCGATGCTCGCGGGCGAGGTGCCGACGACCTTCACCCCGGCGGCCTCGAGGTCGGCGGCGAGGTTCAGGGGCGTCTGGCCGCCGAACTGCACAATGGCGCCCACGCAGCCCTCGGTCCGGTAGATCTCGAGGATGTCCTCGAGCGTCAGGGGCTCGAAGTAGAGCCGGTCGGAGGTGTCGTAGTCGGTGGAGACGGTCTCGGGATTGGAGTTCACCATCACCGTCTCGTAGCCGGCGGCGCGCAGGGCGTAGGAGGCGTGCACGCAGCAGTAATCGAACTCGATGCCCTGGCCGATGCGGTTCGGGCCGCCGCCGAGGATCATGACCTTTTGCTTCGACGAAGGGCGCACCTCGGACTCGTCGCCGTACGAGGAGTAGTAGTAGGGCGTGAAGGATTCGAACTCAGCGGCACAGGTGTCGACGAGGCGGAACGTTGTGCGGACGCCGGCCTTGAGACGGCGTCCGCCGACTTCGGCGGCGGACAGTCCCGTCGCGAAGGCGATCTGGCGGTCGGCGAAACCAGCCTCCTTGGCGCGGCGGAGCAGGTCGCCGTCGACCGCAGCTCCGGCCGTGCGGAGGGCGCGCTCGAGGTCGACGATGTCGCGCAGCTGGCGCAGGAACCAGGGGTCGACCTTGCAGAGGGAGAAGATCTCGGCGTCGGACAGCCCGGCCAGCATGGCGTGCCGGAGGTAGAACGGACGCTCGGGGTTCGGGCGGGCGAGGTGCGCGCGGATCTCGGTCAGGTCCGTCACGGGCTCGGTGCCGTGCTTGCCGCCGCAGCCGAAGCCCCAGGCGCCGATCTCAAGGGAGCGCAGGGCCTTTTGGAAGGACTCCTTGAAGGTGCGCCCGATGGCCATCGCCTCGCCGACGGACTTCATAGCGGAGGTCAGCGTGGTGTCGGCGCCGACGAACTTCTCGAAGGTGAAGCGCGGAATCTTGGTGACGACGTAGTCGATGCTCGGCTCGAAGCAGGCAGGGGTCGACTTCGTGATGTCGTTCTTCAGCTCGTCAAGGGAGTAGCCGACGGCGAGCTTGGCGGCGATCTTCGCGATGGGGAAGCCGGTGGCCTTGGAGGCGAGAGCGGACGAACGCGAGACGCGCGGGTTCATCTCGATGACGATCATGCGGCCGTTGGCCGGATTGACCGAGAACTGGATGTTGGAGCCGCCCGTCTCGACGCCGACGGCGCGGATGACCGCGAACGAGGCGTCGCGCATCAGCTGGTACTCGCGGTCGGTCAGGGTCATCGCGGGCGCCACGGTGATGGAGTCGCCGGTGTGGACGCCCATGGGGTCGAAGTTCTCGATCGAACAGACGATCACGCACTGGTCCTTGTGGTCGCGCATCACCTCCATCTCGTACTCCTTCCAGCCAAGGAGGCATTCCTCGATGAGGACCTCGTGCACGGGCGAGGCGTCGAGCCCGTTCTGGACGATGCGCTCGTACTCCTCGCGGTTGTAGGCAATGCCGCCGCCGGTGCCGCCGAGGGTGTAGGAGGGACGGATGATGAGGGGGAATTCGCCGCCGACGACGGCCACGGTCTCGCGCGCCTCGTCGAGCGACTTCACGACGCGCGAACGGGGCACGTCGAGGCCGATCTCCAGCATGAGCTTCTTGAACTTCTCGCGGTCCTCGCCGCGCTCGATGGCCTCCTCCTTGGCGCCGATGAGCTCGACGCCGTGCTTGGCGAGCACGCCGGTGCGGGCGAGCTTGAGCGAAAGGTTGAGCGCGGTCTGGCCGCCGAGGGTGGGCAGCAGCGCGTCGGGCTTCTCCTTGGCGATGATGCGCTCGACCGAGTCGACGGTGAGCGGCTCGACGTAGGTGACGTCCGCGGTCTCGGGATCCGTCATGATGGTCGCCGGATTGGAGTTCACCAGGATCACGCGGTAGCCCTCCTCGCGGAGCGCCTTGCACGCCTGGGTCCCGGAGTAGTCGAACTCGCAGGCTTGCCCGATGATGATGGGCCCAGAACCGATGATGAGGATGGATCGAAGGTCGGTCCGCTTGGGCATGCTGAGGGCGAGAGTCAGCCGCCCGCGGAAGGGCGGTCAAGCGGGGAGTGCCGACAACCGCAGGAGGGTCTCCCGATGGCGCTTGCGCCGCCGAGGACTCACCTCATTCATCGGGTCGTGGACGTCATCCGCATCGCAGGCATCCGGTCATTCGGCCACCACGGCGCCCTCCCCGAGGAGACCCGGCTGGGTCAGCGTTTCACCGTCTCGGTCGACCTGGAATTGGACACCCGTCCGGCCGCCGCCACGGACGACCTCAAGCTGACGGTGGACTACGGCAAGGTGATCGCGACGGTGGAGGCCCAGCTCAAGGGCAAGCCGGTCTACCTTATCGAGACGCTGGCCCAGCAGATCGCGGCGCGGATTCTGGGCACTTTCACCATGGTCAAGGCGGTGACGGTCGAGGTCACCAAGCCCTTCGCCCCGGTCGCGGCCGATTTCGACGCCATCTCGGTCAAGATCCGCCGGGAACGGGCGTGAAGGATTCCACGGTCCATTACATGGTGGGGTTGGGCGGCAATCTCGGCGACCGGGCAGGCAATCTGGCCCGAGCGCTCGAAGCCATGGGGCGTCTGCCTGAAACCCGGATCATGGCCGTATCGCCCGCATTTGAGACGACCCCCGTGGGGTACGCCGACCAGCCGGATTTCATAAATCTATGTGCAGCATTATCTTCTGAAATAAATCCAGAGGAAATGCTCAAGGCGACGCTCGGCATCGAAGCCCGCTTAGGCCGGGAAAGGACGGCCAACCGCAACGGCCCCCGGACACTCGACATCGACCTACTGTTCCACCGGGACGGGGGGCATGCGTCCGCCAGTCTGACCCTGCCCCACCCTAGGTGGAAATCCCGTGGCTTCGTCGTGATTCCCCTGAAGCATCTGCTGGATGAGCCGGTCATCGTCAAAGATCCGGCTTGGGATTCCCTGCGGGCCGAGGTCGCAAGTCTGGAAGCGGACGCGTCAGGCCTCCGCCCATGGCAAGGCCCGACCCCCTGGATCAAGAAGAAGGACTGAAGCCCTCACGCTTCGGGCACTCCCCCTCCCTGTGGCTGGCCCTACCCTTGCTGGCGGGCTGCGCGGCGGACGCGGCGTGGGACGTGCCCGCCGGCGCGCCGCTCGCCGTCGCGGTAGCAGCCCTGGCCCTGCTGTGGCCGGCGCACGCACGGACGGTGCTCGCCCACGTCCTCCTCGTGACGGCGGGCCTCGGCGTGGGCTGCGCCTGGCATCAGCTGCGCAAGGCTCCGCGTTCGGAGGTCGCGGTGAGGCGCTCCTTCGAAGAACTCTCGGTCCGCATCGAGCGGGCGACACCCCGGGCCGATCCGTCAGAAGGATGGACCGGGATGGGCGCGGTCACCGACCGGGACGGCCCGTACCATCGTCGGCGGCTGGTGATCTCGGGTAAGGGCGTGTGCCCGGCCGCCGGCGCGGAACTGAAACTCTCGGGGAGGCTCTCCTCCCTGGCCGGTGAACCCGGCGGGTATGCGGCGTGGGCGCGCGGACAGGGAGCGACGCTGAGGCTGGCCGGAGCGAGGAACCTCGGCGTGCTCGAACCGGCGTCGGATTTCAGCCGATGGTGCGCGGCGAGCCGCGACCGTCTCGACCGCTGGCTACGGACGCTGCCCTGGGAAGATCCCGAAGGCGGCGCGCTGCTGGCGGCGACGATGCTCGGCCGCACGGCGCTGATTCCGCCGTCCGAACGCAAAGCGTTCGAGCGCACGGGCACGCTGCATCTCTTCGCAATCAGCGGCCTGCACATCGCGGGGATGGCGGCGGCCATGGAATGGGCGGCGCGGCGGCTGCGGCTGCCCGGACTGGCGGCGGGGCTGTTCGGACTCGCGCTGCTGTGGACCTACGTGCAGGTCACCGGCGCCGCACCCTCGGCGACGCGCGCGTGGATCATGGCAGCGTGCCTTTGGGCGGGCCGAGCCATCGGGCGGGGCGCGGCACCCGTGCACGCGCTGGGCACGGCCTGCTTCATCACGCTGATCCTCAGCCCCGAGGCCTGCGCCGACGCCGGATTCCAGCTGAGCTACCTGGCCGTGCTCGCACTGCTGCTCTCCGGCGGACCGGCGGCGGAAACGCTGGCGGCGCCCGACGTCGCCGAGCTCTCCACGCCGCGCTCGGCACGGAGCCTCGGCGACCGTCTGCGCTCGTCCGCGCGCCGCACGCTCACGGCGGGACTCTGCGTCTCCTTTGCCGCCAGCGTCGCCGGCGCGCCGCTCACCCTAGCGGCGTTCGGCACGGCGAGTTGGGGAGGCGTGTTCGCAAACCTGGTCCTGGTGCCGCTCTCGGCACCGCCGCTCCTGCTCGGAATGGTCTCGGCGGCATGCTCCGTCTGGGAGCCCTTGATCGTCGGCGCGACCTGGCTCAACGGTCTGGCCGCGGCTTGGCTGCGGATGATGGGCTGGCTGGCGGAAAGCATGGCGGCCGCGCCGGGCCTGACCGCACGTCTCGAGAGCCTGCCCGCATGGGCGACACCCCTGTGGGGCGCCCTCCTCGTCGCGACGCTGATCTCGCAAGCCGAATCTCGCGACCCCTGGCGATTGATGGGCACGCCCGTCGCGGCCGGGCTGCTGTGGCTGGCCGTCGTGGCCTGAGCCGGACGCTCGCCTCGGGCCGTCTCCGGCAGTATGATCGGATCATGCGACCCCGCGCCGGCCTCGCCATCCTCTCCCTCGCCGCAGGCCTGACGGCCGCGCCGGTCGAACGCTCGGGCATCCACCCCGAACTCGCCTATTTCAATGACGAAGGCGAGTGCGGCACCGGCGCCGTCGTACCCTGGGCCGACCGGCTCTGGGTCATCACCTACGGTCCTCACCTCCCCTTCGGTTCGAGTGACAAACTCTACGAAATCACGCCCGACCTGCGCCAGATCGTGCGGCCGGAAAGCGTGGGTGGCACGCCGGCCAACCGTATGATCCACAAGGAGTCGAACCAGCTGATCATCGGCCCCTACTTCATCGGCGCCGACCGCGAGGTGCGCGTCATCCCGCCAAAGCTCATGCCTGGGCGGCTCACGGGCAACGCCCGCCACCTGACGGCCCCCGCAGACAAGGTCTACTTTGCGACGATGGAGGACGGACTCTATGAGGTCGACGTGCGGACGCTCGCGGTGAAAGGGCTCATCAGGGAGATCATGAACAAGCCCAAGCCGGGGCAGACCACCGAGACCGACCCGGCGACGATCACCTCGACTCTGCCCGGCTACCACGGCAAGGGACTCTATTCCGGACAGGGACTGGTCATCCTCGCCAACAATGGCGAGCGCAGCAAGGAGGCGCTGACCGACCCGGCCGTCGTCAGCGGCGCGCTCGGCTCGTGGAACGGCGAGGGGAACTGGAGCCTCGTCCGCCGCAACCAGTTCACCGAGGTCACCGGACCCGGCGGACTCGCCGGCAACGCCGATTCAGCGAAGGATCCCGTGTGGTCGATCGGCTGGGACCAACGCTCGCTCATCCTCATGGTGATGGAGGACGGCAAGTGGACGAGCTATCGCCTGCCGAAGGGCAGCCACACGTACGACGGCGCGCACGGCTGGAACACCGAGTGGCCGCGCATCCGCGACATCGGCGAAGACGGCTCGCGCCTGATGACCATGCACGGGCTCTTCTGGAGATTCCCCGCCGGCTTCTCCTCGAAGAAGTCCGCCGGCATCGCGCCCCGCTCCGCCTACCTCAAAGTCATCGGTGACTTCACGCGCTGGAATGACAGGCTGGTCTTCGGGTGCGACGACACCGCGAAGTCGGAGTTCCTCAACAAGCGTCCCGCCAAGGGCGCTCTCGCCGGCCCCGGCCAGTCGCAGTCCAACCTCTGGTTCACCTCGCCCGAGACGCCGGACAAGCTCGGCCCGGCGCTCGGCCGCGGCAGCGTCTGGGTCGACGAACCCGTCAAGGCCGGGGTCCCGTCCGACCCCTTCCTCCTCGCGGGCTTCGCGAAGCGCGCGACCTTCCTCGCCCACGACGGCACGGCCGCGACCACCTTCTCGCTGGAGATCGACGCCCAGGGCGACGGCCAGTGGAAGAGCTGGCGCGATGTCGTGCTGAAGGCCGGCGACGCCTCGGCGTGGGTCGAGATTCCGGCGGCGCTGCCCGGCGCCTGGATCCGCACCAAGACCGACCGCGACGTCGCCAAGGCCAGCGTCACGTTCCAATACGCCGCCAAGGATGAACGCCTCACCGAACGCGACGCTATCTTCAAGGGACTCAGCAAGGCCGGCGACACGACCTCGCAAGGCGCGTTCCTCCTCACGCGCGGAGCCAACCTACGCACGCTGTCCGTCCTGACGGCGACCGTCACGCCAGACCGGACCACGCCTGGCGATGCGTACGTGCTGTCCGCGGACCTGAAGCTGACGAAGATGGCCGATCCGAAAGTCGCCGCCGACGTCGAGAAGAGCACGCCCATCCCTCAGGGCATCATCACCGCCGACGAGGCGTCCGTGATCTTCGAAGAGGGCGGCGTGCGCTGGCGACTGCCCCGTGCCTTCGCCGAGGGCGACCCGCGCAACGCCGCCTTCGACGCCCTCCTGACTCGCTCGGCGCTGCGCAAGGCTCGGGAGGTCTGCACCGAGCGCGACCTCCTCCAGGCGCACGGCACCTTCTACGAACTGCCCGCCCTCAACGCCAAGGGCGCAATCCGTATGCGCCCGGTCGCAACCAGCAATGCGGCCGTGCATGACTACTGCTCCTACCGCGGACTACTCGTACTGAGCGGAATCGACCCCGCCGCGGGAAGCGGCAACCATCACGTCATCCGCTCCGACGATGGCAAGGCCGCCGTGTGGGCCGGGGCAGCCGACGACCTCTGGCAGCTCGGCAAGCCGCGCGGCTTCGGCGGGCCGTGGAAGAGGACCGCCGTCCAAAAGGGCGCGCCCTCGGATCCGTACCTCATGACCGGCTATGATCGGAAGACGCTCACGCTCGAGAATCATGGCCCGGAGCCCGCCCGCGTCACGGTCGAGCTCGACGTGGCCGGCGACGGCCGCTTCGCGGTTTACCAGGACTTCACGGTGGCACCAGGCGAGAGCCTCGAGCATCGGCTGCCCGGCTGGCTCAACGCCTACTGGCTGCGCACCGTTTCCGCACAGACCACCAGGCTGTCCGCCCAGCTGGCCTACGATTGACCACAACCCCTGGCAGTTTGCGCAGTTCCATCCTCATCATCCAGACCGATGAAATCAGCCGTCTTCACCCTGGCCGCCGCCCTAGGGGCCGCCGAACCGCCCGCCACCCTGCTCGCGTAGCCCGAGAAGGCGCTCGTCGTCGACGCCCTGACCAAGGACGCCGAGGCCGCCGCCTAGAAGGTGGCGAAAGGGAAGTGGGTGCGCACAGGGGAAGGCATCCGCGCGAGGAGCTGCCGGAGACCAAGCACAGAAGGCCTCCTAAGGGGCGCTTCGCCGCTTGCAGGGACGAGACGAACCGCCAAGTTCGACCCTCCCAGCCCATGCCGCAACCGTTCGACACGATCGAGGAGGCACTCGCGGACATCGCCGCGGGACGCCTGATCATCGTCACGGACGACGAGAACCGCGAGAACGAGGGCGACCTCGTGATGGCGGCCTCGAAGGCGACCCCCGAAACGGTGAACATGATGATCCGGCACGCCCGCGGGCTCATCTGTGTCCCCACCGTTGAGCCCCAGATGCGCCGGCTGGGCATCGCCCAGATGGTGCCGGACAACCGCGAGTCGATGCGCACGGCCTTCGCGGTCTCGGTCGATGCGGCCGAGGACGTCACCACCGGGATCAGCGCCTACGACCGCGCGCGGACAATCTCCATCTTGGCGGACCCCGCCGCGCGCCCCGAGCAGCTCGTGCGCCCGGGACACATCTTCCCTCTGCTCGCCCGGCCGGGCGGCGTGCTGCAGCGGGCCGGGCACACCGAGGCCGCGGTCGACCTCGCCTCGCTCGCCGGCCTCCATCCGAGCGGCGTCATCTGCGAGATCCTCAATGAGGACGGCTCGATGGCCCGCCTGCCCGAGCTCACGGAGATGAAGGTTAAGTTCGGCCTGCGCATGGTCTCGATTGCGCAGCTCATCGAGTACCGTCTGCGCCGCGAACGCCTCGTGGAGCTCGTGGCGGAGTCGCCCTTCCGATGCGAGTGGGGCGAGTTCCGCCTGTGCGCTTACCGCTCTTTCGCGGACGGACGCCAGCACCTCGCCTTCGTGCTCGGCGAACCCGGCGAGGGCCCGACCCTCGTGCGCGTGCAGCGCGAAAACCTCCTCGGCGACCTCTTCCGCGGCGCCGAGTTCGGCGGCGGCCGGTCCCTCCGCGCCAGCTTCGAGGCCGTGGCCAAGGAAGGCCGTGGCGTGATCGTGCACGTGGCCCAGCCGGCCGGCGGACTCGAGGCCGACGCGGACGGGGTTCGGCTCGGCCGTATGGACGAGCGTGACTACGGCATCGGCGCCCAGATCCTCGCCCACCTCGGTGTGCGGCGCCTCCGCCTGATCACGAACAACCCGCGCAAGGTGGTGGGCCTCGGCGGACACGGCATCGAAATCGTCGAACAGGTGCCCTTCTGAGGCCGGGCGGGGGTTTTCCGCTTGATGCAGCGGCCGGGCGGGGCTTCATCACCGTTCCGTTCTCCAGCACATGAGCCAGGACAAGCCCATCCCCGACGCCGTCGACGGCTCCGAGCTGCGTTTCGCGGTCGTGGCGGCAGGCTTCAACGGCGAACTGGTCGAGGCGCTCCTCCGCCGCGCGCAGAAGACCCTGCGCGCCGCAAAGGTGAAGGAGGACGCGATCCGGGTCGTTCGGGTGCCCGGTTCGGGCGAGATTCCCTACGCGGCCTACATGGCCGCGATGACCGGAGACTATGACTGCGTCATCGCGCTCGGCGTCGTCATCGCGGGCGACACCCCGCACTACGAGGTCATCGCACATTCCACGGCTAAGGCGCTCCAAGACGTGTGCCTGCGCGCGGAGGTGCCCGTGATCAACGGCATCGTGGTCACCAACACGCGCGAGCAGGCCGAGGCCCGCTGCAAGGGCGAGCTCGACCGCGGAGCCGAGTTCGCTCGGGCCGCGCTGAGCATGGCCCTGCACCGCATCGAGCTGGGCGAGCGCCTGGACCAGGTCGAGGACGAGGAACGCCGCCGTCGCGAGGGCCAGGATCCCTTCGCCCAGAACTGAGATGGAAGCTGACGCCTTCGGAACGCCCCGGACCTCCCGCTCCGTCCGCCTGCGCATCGCCGGCGAGGACCACCGCACCGTGGACCAGGCGGCCGCGGACGTGGTGACCACCGCCCGCGCCACCGGCTGCCGCGTCACGGGCCCGCTGCCGGAGCCCGCGCTGGACACCGCCGCCGGCCGGCGCCACCTGCGGCTCGTGATTGTGCATGAGCCCGGACCGGGCACGCTAGGCGCCTTCCAGCGCCACACGCTGACGGCCGGCGTCGAGGTGAAGTTCGTGATGGCCGAGGAGAGGGCCGAGAGCGCCCCGGCGCAGGGCAGGCGCAACCGACGTCACGAATCGCGCGTCGCTGCCATGCGGTTCCTGGTGAGCTGGGAAATCCAGCGCCATCCCGACCTGGTCACGGGCCTGCACGACTTCTTCGCCGAACACCCGGAGAGGCGGGAGGAATACGCTTTCGCCGAAGAACTCATCCACGGCGTCATCCGCGAGTTGTCGGCGGTCGACGGCGTGATCGCCCGGCTCGCCAGCAACTGGTCCTTCGAGCGCATCGCCAAGGTGGACCTGGCGGTCCTGCGTCTCGGCGTGCACGAGCTGATGGGCCGCGAGGACATCCCCCCGGTCGTGAGCATCAACGAGGCGGTGGACGTCGCGAAGGAGTTCTCCACCGAGGAGTCGCGCCGCTTCGTGAACGGCATCCTTGACCGCTACAAGGGCGAGCTGTCCCGCGACCCGCGGACCGCGGGCTGAGCCGATGGGCGGCTTCCTGGACCGTCTCCGCGCCGGCCTCGGACGCACCGCTGAAGCGCTCTCCAACCTGCTGTCGCGCCCCATGGACGGGCGCGCCGCGGAGGAGCTCCGCGAGCGGCTGATCGCGGCGGACTTCGGGCCGGAGACGGCGGACGAGGTCGTCGGCGCCGCGCAGGAGGCCTGGAAGTCCGAGGCCGCGCTGCGTGCGGCCGGACCGGCGGAAGCCGCCGCCGCCGCGCTCGAACGCGCCCTCGGCGGACCGCCGCCGCCCCTCACGCACCCGGCGCAGGGCCCGCTGGTGGTCATGCTGCTGGGCGTGAACGGTGCGGGCAAGACGACGACCGCGGCCAAGCTCGCCGCGCGCTGGGCGGGCGAAGGCCGCACCTGCCTGCTCGGAGCTTGCGACACCTTCCGCGCGGCCGCGGGCGAGCAGCTCGCGGCCTGGGGGGCGCGCGTCGGCGCCGAGACGGTGGGCGGTGCGGCCGGCGCCGATTCGGCGGCGGTGGCGTTCGACGCCGTGCGCGCGGCCACGGCGCGGGGTCGCGACGTCGCGCTCCTCGACACGGCGGGACGCCTGCACACCAAAGCGCACCTACTCGAGGAGCTGCGCAAGGTGACGCGCGTCGCCGGCAAGGCGCTGCCCGGAGCGCCGCACGAGCGCTGGCTGGTGCTGGACGGCTCGCTCGGCTCCAACTCGCTCGAGCAGGCCCGCGTCTTCCACGAGGCCGTCGGGCTCACCGGACTGATCGTGACCAAGCTCGACGGTTCTGCGAAGGGCGGCGCGCTGGTCGCGGCCGTGCGGGCGCTGCGCGTGCCGGTCCGTTTCATCGGTCTGGGTGAAAGGGCGGAGGACCTGCAGCCCTTCGAGGCGCGGGCCTACGCGCGCGCGGTAGTCGGGCTGGCGCCGTAAGGCTTTCTTGCCTCCGTCTCGGGCGCACGCCAGCGTGACGGCATGCCGGCCGAGACCGTCACCGTCGAACTGGGCAGCCGCTCCTACCCCGTGCGCATCGGCGCCGGCGTGCGACGCGAGGCGCTGGCCGCCGCCAAGGCGCGGGCGGACGCGGGCCGTCGCTGCGCGGCCGTGACCTCGCCCGCCGTGGCGCGCGCGATGCCAGACCTGCTGGCGGAGCTCGGCCGCCTCATGCCGGTGCTGGTGACGGCAAGGGACGGCGAGACCGCCAAGTCGGCCGAAGAGGTCGCGCGCTGCTGGGACTTCCTGGCCGGCAACGGCGTCGCGCGGGACGGCGCGGTCTTCGCGCTCGGCGGCGGCGTCGTAGGCGACCTCGCCGGCTTCGCCGCGGCGTCCTACCAGCGCGGCGTCGAGTTCGTGCAGATGCCGACGACGCTGCTCGCGATGGTCGACAGCTCGGTCGGAGGCAAGACGGGCGTCAACCTCGCGGCCGGCAAGAACCTCGTGGGCGCCTTCCATCAGCCGGCCGCGGTCTTCGCCGACACGGAGCTGCTGGGCACGTTGCCGAAGCGTGAGTTCGCCGCGGGCATGGCGGAGGTCATCAAGCACGGGCTGATTGCGGACGCCGGGCTCTTCGGGCTGCTCGAACAGAACGCGCCGCTCTCCTGGAAGCATCCGCTCCTGCCCGCCGTGGTGCGCCGCTGCGTCGAAATCAAGGCGGCGGTCGTCGCGGGGGACGAGCGGGAGACGAGCGCCCAGGGCGGGCGGGCTCTGCTCAACCTCGGCCACACGTTCGGACACGCCGTCGAGGCGACGGCGGGGTATGGCGCCTACCTCCATGGCGAGGCGGTGGCAATCGGGCTGGCGATGGCGGCGTCGCTCTCCGCCGAGCTGGGCCGCTGCACCGCCGCCCAGGCGGAGCAGGTGCGCGCCGCGCTGACGGCGCACGGGCTGCCCGAGCGGCTGCGTGAGCCGCTGCCGCTTGACCGCCTGCTCGCGGCCATGCGACGCGACAAGAAGGTGCGCGGCGGCCGCATGCATTTCGTGCTCCTAGAGGGAATTGGCGGCGCCGCGACGAGCGACAACGTCGCCGAGGATTCGGCCGTGCGGGCACTGCTTTCGGGCGGAGCGACGCGCTGACCGCACCTTGACGCCGGAGGGACGCGGAGCATCCTTGCGTCATGCCCCTGCACGGCATCCTGCTTGCGTTCCTCACCCTTTCCGCAGCCCTCCGCGCGGCGGAGCCGGCCGAATTCCGGAAGAGTGAGTCGGGCTACGTCCGACACTGGCCGGGCGAGTTGCAGGTGGTGATTTCCGTCCCGCACGACGGCGCCGCCAGGCCTGCGGAGATCGCCGACCGCAAGACCGGCGTCATCGTGCGCGACACGCATTCCGCGGCGTTGGCGACCGCCCTCCGTGACGCCATGCGCGCGCGTTTCGGCCGGGCCCCGCACCTCGTCGTCTGCGACCTCTCCCGCCGTAAGGTCGACTGCAACCGCGACATCAAGGAGGGCGCGCAGGGCAATCCCGCCGCCGAGAAGGTTTGGAAGGAATACCACGCGATGATCGACGAGGCCGAGCGCGATGTCCTTGGGCGCGTCCCGCACGGACTCTATCTTGACGTGCACTCCCACGGACACACCAAGGAGCGCATGGAGCTCGGCTACCTGCTCACCGCCGAGGACCTGCGCCAGCCCGATGCAAAGCTCGACCATGACCCGTCCTTCCGGCGCAAGTCCTCGATCCGCTGGCTCGCCGAGCGCACGCAGGCCAGCTTCTCCGAACTCGTGCGCGGCAAGAGCAGCATGGGTGGGCTCCTCGAGGAACGCGGCGTGGCGGCGGTACCCTCACACCTGCAGCGTCCGGAGAAGGAGGAACCCTACTTCAACGGCGCCTTCAACATCGCGGCGCACGGCTCACGCGATAAGGCCCAGCTGGACGGGATCCAGTTCGAAGTGCCGAGACTGATGCGGGACACGGATGAGCGCCGGGCCGCGACGGCCAAGGCGGTGGCCGAGGCGGTCGAGGCCTACTTCCGGACGCACTTCCGCACCGAGCTGCGTCCGAAGGACGCTCAGGGCCGCTGAAGGTCCGGCCCGGGTCCAACGGCGGGCCGTGCGCCGAGCCAGTCGCCCTTGATCAGGCGGCCGTCGTTGCGCTGGTTGGCCGAACGGACGCGGTCCGCATAGTCGCCCGAGGAGGACTCTCCGGAAAGGGCCGCCGCGGCGGGCGTCTTCTCCGTGACGAACGATCCGTCGCCTGCGGGCGTGGCGCAGCCTGACAGCAGAGGCAGCAGGAGGAGGGGCAGCTTTTTCATGGAAACGTCATTTGGCGCGGCGACGGGCGTCGGCTTCGAGCCAGGCACGCAGGGAGAGGGCGGACTTGCGGGCGCGCTCACGGGCGGCGGTCAGGTCGTCGGCGTCGGCGACCTCCGCGCGCGTGAAGACGTAGAACTTCGCCTTGGGCTCGGTGCCGGAGGCGCGCACGGCGACGCGGCGGCCGTCGGCGAGGTCGATGACGAGGAATTCCTCCGGAGGCATGCGCTCGCCTTCGGCGTCGAGGACCTCGTCGCGCTCGTAGTCCGTGACGCAGACCACCTTGGATCCGTCGACCGTGGCGGGCGGAGCTGAGCGCCAAGAGGCGACGAGCCGGCGGATGGCGGCGGCGCCTTCCGCGCCCTCGAAGGCAAGGTCCAGCCGGTCCTCGTGATGGGCCCCGTGGCTGAGGTGCAGCGCGTCGAGCGCGTCGAGGAGCGTGCGGCCTCGCGAGCGGAGCACCGCGGCGTATTCGACGAGCAGCAGCACCGCGGCGTTGGCGTCCTTGTCGCGCACGGCGTCGTCCGCCAGGTAGCCGTAGCTCTCCTCGGCGCCAAACAGGAACTGGCAGGAGTGACGGAGCGCCAGGGGGGCGCGCCGACGCAGGGGCAGCAGGGGCGACTCGGGCCCGGCCTGCTCGGCCAGCTTGCGCGACCAGCGCTCGAGCTTGCGCGCGATCCACTTGAATCCGACCAGGGTCTCAACGCAGCGGACGCCGTGGCGGGCGCAGACGGCCGCGACGAGCGGGGTGGTGACGAGCGACTTGACGACCGCGGCGTTGGGCGAACCCGCGGCGGGCAGCACGCCGGCATCCTTGAGGGCGGAGATGCGGTGTTCGGCCAGAAGGGCCGCGACCTCGTTGCCGTTGAGTAGGCGGTGTCCGCCCTCGGGCAGGGGCACCGCGGCGCCGACCCGGTCGGTGTCGGGGTCGGTGGCGAGGATGACGTCGGCGCCCTTCTCCGACGCCAAACGCAGGGCGAGCGTGAAGGCTGCCGCGCTCTCGGGATTCGGGGAGAAGACCGTGGGGAAGGCGCCGTCGTGCTCGCGCTGTTCGTCGACCAGCAGGGGGTCGACGCCGAGACGGCGGAGCGCCGGCTCGATCATGACGTCACCGGTGCCGTGGAGATTCGTGTAGACGACGCGCGGGGCGTGGCGGGCCAGCGCCTCGGGGTCGACCGCGGCGTCGACGAGCCGGGCTAGGTAGGCCTCCTCGGCGTCGGATCCGACCGTGAGGACCCCGCCGAGGTCCTTGTCCATGAAGTCGGCGACCTCGGCCGGACCCAGCCGTCCGACCTCCGCCACGATCGCGGCGTCCGCGGGCGGAGTCACCTGTCCGCCGTCGCTCAGGCAGCATTTGAAGCCGTTGTCATGACTGGGATTGTGGCTGGCGGTGATGACCACTCCGGCCTGCGCGCCCAGGTGGCGCACGGTAAAGCTGAGCTGCGGGGTCGAACGCGGGCCGGCGAAGAGATGGGCCTCGCCGCCGAGCCGCGTCCAGGCGGAGGCGACCAGTTCGGCGAAGTGGCGCGAGAAGTGACGGACGTCGTGCGCCACGACAATCCTAGGCGAAGAATGGACGGCGGAGACGTGCCGATAGAGGCCGATGGCGGCGCGCAGGACATTGACGTCATTGAGGCAGGCGGATCCGACCGCCGCGCCGACCGGCCTTCCCGAGGCGTCCAGCTCCCCCGCGGCCGACACCCGGCCCACCGTGCGGCCGCGCATGCCGCCCGTGCCGAAGGCGATGCCCTTGTAGAAACGGTCCTCCAGCTCCCCCCAGCACCCCCTTGCGACCAGATCGTCCAGGGCGGCCATGGCCTCCGCGGGCAGAGCGCCGGATACGAGCCAGCCGCTGACATTGGCCAGGGCGGCGGGCGAAAGACTGCCAGACTTGGCGGCGGACTTCAGGGCGGCGAGGGTGTCAGCGGCGCTCATCGGGGGTGGCATCCTTGGCCCCGGACGGGCGGGTACAAGCCCGGAGCGGGGGAGGCGGGGATTGACACCCCTCCACCCCTCGCAAGCGTATCCCACCCATGTCAGACGACAGCGCCAAGAAGCGGCCGCCAGCCGACGATGACCGCAACTTGGTAGTCGTGGACGATGATTTCGCCAACGCGGACGCCGAGGACCGGCTGTGGCTCTTCTGGGAGCGCAACAAGACCCTCATCGTGAGGGGGACCAGCCTCGTGATTCTGGGCGTCCTGACCGCCATCGGCCATCACTTCTGGCAGCAGTCACGGCGCGAGGAAATCGGCGCCGAGTACGCCGCCTGTCAGGACGAGGCCGCGCGGCGCGCCTTTGCGGCGCGTCACGCCGGCGATCCGCTGGCCGCGGTCGCACTGGCGGAAGTCGGCGACGACCTCAAGCGGGCCGGCAATCTCGCCGAAGCCGCCAAGGCCTACGACGAGGCGGCTGTCGCCGCCGGCAAAGCCGGCGAGGCTCCCGCCGTGCGGGCGCTCGCCCTGCGCGCCCGCCTTTACGCCGGACTGACCCGCTCGGAGCTCGGCGACAAGGGTGCCGAGGCCGCCGTCGCCGCCGTCGCCGACGAGCCTTCCGCCCCGGAGACCTTGCGCGGCCTGGCCATGCTCAGCCTGGCCAACCTCGCGGTCGCGCGCGGAGATTCCGCCGAAGCGGCGAAGTGGCTCAACGCAATGGACCGGCGCCTGCGCCCGGACAACGTCTGGCAGCAGGACAAGGCCTTCCTCGTCCGCTCCGAACCCTCGCTCACCGCCGCTCCCGCGGCCAAGTGAGACCGGCGGCGGTCTCAGGACGAGACGCACGCAGCCGAACCACCGCCATGTTTCCAGATGCCGAAAAGTCCCTGGCAGCGGTGGCGGCGGAAGGGCTGACCAAGCGTTACGGCTCACTGACTGCGATCGAGGACCTGAGCTTTTCCGTGGCGCCCGGGGAGGTGGTCGGATTCCTCGGTCCGAACGGAGCCGGCAAGTCGACCACCCTGAGAATCCTGGCGGGCACCATGGCGGCCACCTCCGGAAGGGCCTCCATCTGGGGGGCTTCCGTGGCGCTCGATCCGGCGGCAGCCAAACGACGCATGGCTTACATGCCGGAGAACAACCCGCTGCCAGAGGATCTCCGCGTGGAGGAATACCTCACGCTGCGCGCGCGGCTCAAGGACGTGGAGCCTGCGAACGTGAAGGCGCGCGTGGCGAAGGTCATGGAGGACTGCGACCTCGCGCGCCGCGCTTCGGGGCGGCTGATCGGCCATCTCTCCAAGGGCTTCCGGCAGCGTGTCGGCATCGCGGACGCGCTGCTGGCGGAACCCAAGGTCGTGCTGCTCGACGAGCCCACCATCGGCCTCGACCCGCACCAGATCCTCGGCATCCGCGACCTCATCCGCTCGCTGCGCGGACGGATGGCGGTGCTCATCTCCAGCCACATCCTGCATGAGGTCGAACAGGTCTGCGACAAGGTCGTGATCATCAACCGCGGAAGGCTGGTCGCGCAGGGCCGCCCGGCGGACCTGCGCCGCGAACTGCGGCCCGCGGCTTCCTTCACCGTGGTGGCCCGCGAGGAAGCGGCGGCCGTGCTGGCCGCGGCGCGCTCGCTGGATCCCGCTGCCACGGCGGAGGACGCCGGAGAGGAGGACGGCTGGCGTCGCACGCGCCTCTTGCTCCCGGCCAGCTCGCCCGCCCTAGAGTCGCTTGCCTCCGGACTCGCGCTGGCGGGACTCCGCCTGAGGGAGGCTTCCGAGGACCGATTCGGCCTGGAGGAGATCTTCCTCGCCGCGACCCGCCGTTCGCCCGGGGAGAGGCGGCGCCCCTGAGATGAGGCACTTCCGCGTGCTGCTCCTCCATGAGCTGCGCTGTGCGCTGCTCTCCGGCGCGACCTGGTCGGTCGCGGCGCTTTTCCTCGCCCTCATGGGGGCCGTGCACTGGTTCGCCGTGCTAGAGTGCAGCCGGGCGCCGACGCCGTGGACCCCGACGGAAGGGACCTTCCGCCTCTTCTGGGTCCCGCTGCTCTTCATTCTGCCGCTGCTCACCATGCGGACCTTCGCCGAGGAGCGCAGGTCGGGCACGCTGGCCGCACTTCTGACCACGCCAGCCAGCGCGACGTCGGTGGTGTGGGCGAAGTTCCTGTCGACGTGGACCGTCTGGGCCCTGCTCTGGGCGGCCTTCACTGCGTTCCCCGGGCTCACCGAACATCGCCTGGGCACGCCGGGCGACGCCAGGCTGGCCGACCCCGTGGCGCTCTGGGGAGGGCTGGCATTCGTGCTCACCAGCGGCCTGATGCACGTGGCGGTCGGCGTACTCTGCAGCTGCATCACCCGCAATCCGGCGCTGGCGGCACTGCTCACCTTCATCGCGCTGCTCACGCTGACCGCCGCGGGTGGAGCCATCGACTCGCTGCCCATCGAGAGCTGGGAGTGGATGGGCTGGCTGCGCGACCCCGCCGACCACCTGCGAACCTTCGGACACCTGCAGGACTTCGCCTCCGGCGTCATCGACTCACGTCCGCTGGTGCTTTACGCCACGGGAACCCTGCTCTGCCTCGGACTCTCGGTGCTCGCCCTAGAGGGGCAGGAGTCATGAGGCAGGCGCCCGACGACTTCGCCGCCGTCCGCCCCGCGCGCCGGCTGAACCGCGCGACGCAGGCCTTGCTGGCGCTCGCCCTAGCCGCCTCGGTCAACTTCCTCGCCTCCCTGCCGGCCTTCCGCCTGCGCGGGGACCTCAGCGTGGACCGACGCCACTCCCTCGCCCCCGAATCCGTGGAGACGGTGCGCGTGGCGGGACGGCGCAGTCCGGTCGGAGAGGGGCGCAACGCGGGCTGGGTGCGCGCCCTCGTTCTCGCGGGGGACGGCTCCGACGAGTCGCGCCTGCTGCGGCCGCGCCTGCTGCGCCTGCTCGACGCCTACGCCCTGGAAGCGGGCCGCGACGGCGCGACCTGGTTCAGGATCGACACCGTGGGCGGCGGTCGTAACGCGCCGCTCCTCTCGGAAGTGGCGGCGCGGCACGGCGCGCCGGAAGCCGACACCGTCCTCATCCTCACCTGCAACGGCCGGGCCAGGTACGTGCGCCGCAAGGAGCTGACCGACGCCGCAGGTACGTTCCGCGGCGAAGAGGCGGTGACCTCCGCGCTCATCGACGTCACCGAGGACCGCGCGGCGGTCTGCTACGTCACCCGCGGGCACGGCGAACTCGGACTCGAGGACGTCTCGCAGGCGCGCGGGCTGTCCCAGCTCTCGCTGCTCCTGCGGGCGCGCAACTTCGAGGTGCGGGCGCTGGACCTCGCGGTGACGCCGGAAATCCCGCGCGACGCCTCGATGGTGCTCATCGCCGGACCGCAGGCCCCGTTCTCTCCCGCCGAGACGGCGAGGCTCCGCGGCTACCTCATGGAGCGCAACGGCCGCGCGCTGGCGCTGCTGGAGCCCGGGCGCGCGCACGGGCTGGACCCGCTGCTTTCCGAATGGGGCGTGTTCTCCCCCGACGCCGAACTACAGGAGCCGGATCCGACTAGGCGCACCCCTTCCGGCGAGATCGCGCTGACCCGCCTGGACGACCGCGGCCACCCGCTCACGAAAGTCCTGCAGGACCAGGACCTGCCGCTGCTGGCCACCCGACTCCGTCCCGCGAAGTACGACATCGGCAGCGAGCCCGACAGCACGCTCAACGTCTGGCAGCTCATCTTCTCCTCCGACGCCGCCTGGGGCGAGGCCGATCCCGCCAGGAGGCCCCTGAGGTTCGACTCCGCGTTGGACCAGCCGGGTCCGGTCTGCGTCGCCGCCGCCGCCGAGCGCGCCACCGGGATCAGGCAGGGCCTCGGAAGCACGGGAGGAAGGCTCGTGGTGGTAGGCACTTCCGACATCGCCGCCAACGAGCGTCTGAGCCGGGGCGGCAACCGCGCCTTCATGGTGCAGTGCGCGGCTTGGCTGACCGACCGCGACCGGGCCGTCTCGCTGCCCGGACGCGGCGCGACGTCCTTCCAGCTGACGGCGACCACGGCAGACTTCTGGGCGCTCGGACTGCGCTTCGCCGCCGTGCCGCTCGCCGTGCTGGTGGTCGGGCTTGCTGTTTCCGTCTGGCGCCGCAGAAACTAGCCTCGGATGCGGCCGTCGAGGACCACGATCATACTGCTGCTGGCCAACCTGGCGGCCTTCGCGATCGTGTGGAGGGCGACCTCGTCGCATCGCGCCCCAGCCGTCGAGCGGCAGCAGCTCTTCCCCGCTGAGCCAGCCAAGATTTCCGTCACCGACGGAGCGCAGCGGCTGACCATGGAACGGCGGGCCGGACTCTGGAAGATCACGGAACCCTTCGAGTGGCAGGCGAACGTCTGGGCCGTGCAGCGGCTGGTCGACGAGCTGCGCTTCATCACGACCGACGGGGGCTTCGACACGTCCGAGGCCGGGCCGCAGGGCCTCGCCGCCTACGGGCTCGACCGACCCCGCTGGACGCTGCGCGTGACGGGCGAGGGCGTCAAGGCGGTCGAGCCGGTCGAGGTCAGGGCGGGCCTCCAGCCCGCCACGAGGAACCTCTTCCTGCTCTGCGACAACGGCCGGCGCATCCTGCCGCTCGCCGAGGCGATGGGGGCGGCGCTCTCCGCCAAGCCCGAGTCCTACCGGGTCGACAAGGTGTTTGAGATCGCGGACTTCGAGGCCAGGGCCGTTTCCGTCAAGGTCGACGGGGGCGAGACGGTCTCCATCCTCTCCGAGTCAAGGGTGCGGCCGGGCCGACGCCTCGGCGGACCGGAATGGAGGTTCGAAGCGCCTTTCGACACGCTGGCTGACCAGGAGGCCGCGACGCAGGCGGTCACGGATTTGACCGGGCTGCGGGCCGCACGTTTTCAGGAGGCGGCCGAGGACACCACCGGCCTTGCCACGCCCGCCCTGCGGATTGCCGTCGAGGGCAACTCCAAGCGGCAGGTGCTCCTCATCGGCAAGCCGGCGGCCGACGCGCCGGGCCTCTCCTGGGCGCGCCTCGAGGAGAATCCCTCGACGTTCCTGATCGAGACCAAGAGGACGGGCCTGTGGAGAAACGCCGCCCGGGCCCTGGCCCCGTCCCGCCCCGCCGACTTCGAGCCCGCGCTCGTCACCGGATTCACGCTCACCTCGGGCGGACGCTACCTCACGCTCCATCGAATCGATTCCGCTGGCAATGACCCGCGCTGGGAAATCCCGGTCGCCCCGGGCTCGACGGCCACCCGTCGACGGGAGGCCGACGCCGCCGTGGTCAACCGCTTCCTCGAGGGGCTCGCCGGATTGCGGGCCCTGCGCACCAAGTCCGACGTCTCCCTGCCCGCGACCGCGAGGCCGAACGGCGCGCCGCTCCATTCGGTCGAACTGGAGTTCGGCGGCGAACGGATGATCGTGGGATTCTCGGAGGACCCTGAAGCGCGCGCGGGCGCGGCGCTGGTGCAGGCCAAGGGCGCCCCGCTGGGCGCGGTCTGCGACCTGGCTTCGCTCATGGGCGGGCACAGGGAAGTGGAGCCTCAGGCATGGCGTCGCAGGATCGTCGCCACGCTGCCGCAAGGCGCCCGCGTGACCGGGCTGCGCGTCACGCGCAAGGAGGATGGCGCCTTAATCGGGGAAGCCAGGCTGGGGCCGGACGGCGGCTGGACCGGCAAGGGCGCGCTCGATCCCGCCGCCGCGCGCCGGCTCGCCTCGGTGATGTCCGACCTGCGCGCCGCTGAATTTCCGAACCGGGACACGGGAGCCGGCGGCTGGCGGTTCGAAATCCGCGTGACGGACCGGGCCGCGGGCGGAGCCGGCGAAGCGGCCGAGACCTTCCGCACCTACCTCTGCTCCGGCCCGATCAACGCGCGGACGCTGCTGCTGCGGGATGAAGCCGACTCCGACGAGTTCCTGCTGGAACCCGCGCAGGCCGAAGCGGTGACGCCGCTGCTGGCGCCGCCGGCGCCCCGATGAGCCCGGCGCCGGAGCGGCCGGCATGGAGAAATTTCCTGCGGAGCCTCGTCCACACGTGCCTCTTCCTGCTGCTGCCCTGCCAGCTGGCGCTGCTCTGGCTCGCCCATAACGACCGTCCCGTGCGCCTGCCCGACCGGCTACTCTCCGAGACGGCCGCGGCGCTGGCGACGAAGGGCATCCGCTTCACGGCCCGCGCGCTGATGGTGAATCCGGACCGATCGCTGCGGGCAGAGGACGTCACGCTGGGCTTCGACGGGGCGGGAGACGGGGTGATCTCGGCGCGGAGTCTGGACGTACGCCTGAGCCTGCCGGCGCTGGCAGCCGGAAAGCTGGAGCCGACCGGACTCACGGTCACCGACGCCCAGGTGAGGCTCCCCGGTCCGCTGACGCCCGACGGCAGGCCGCGGACGATCGCGGACCGGATCGACTGCGAGGTCCTCCGCGAAGGCCGTTGGCTGGTGATCCGTTCGGCACGTCTGCGGAGCCGGGGGATGACGGCGTTCCTGTCGGGCGAGGTGCCGGTGGCGATCCTCATGACGGGAAGACGGAACGGCGCCGACCTCCCCGCCGCGCTGAAATCTGCCGACGTATGGATCAGGGATGCGGACGGCTTCGGGCTCCGTTCGGTCGAAGTGCGCGCACGGAGCGACGGGGCGGACGGAGCGACGCTGCACCTCGTGGCATTGGCGCAGCCGACGATCTCACCTCCGTTGTCCACCCCCGTGCGCATCGAGGACCTGCGGATCACGGCCTCCGTGGGCGTACGCCCGGACGCAGGCCTCGGCGATTGGGTGCTGGAGGCCGACGCCGCGCAGGCCGCGGCCGTAATCGGAGACATCAGGATGAACCTGCGCGGCCTGCGGGTGACCGCATCGCCTGAGCCGCGGCACGGCGGCTTCCGCATCATCGCCAAGGCGGACGAGGCGCTCGCGGACGGCCTACCGACCGCACGTCTCCGATGGGACACGCTGGTGGGACGGGAAGGTCCGGCGGAGACGCGATTCCTGCTGAAGACTGACGGCTCACGCGCCAGCGGGCGCCTGAAGACCGAGGACCGGGCCTGGCGCGAGCTGACGTTAGACCGGGCGGACTTCTGTTCGGAGGAGATGCTTTCCGTCGCGCCCTTGCGCAAGGCGCTGGCGGACGCGGGAGTCGGGCTCTCCGGCTCCGTGATCCTAAGGGAGGCGAGGTTCGTGGCCGACGGAGCGGGGGGACTGGCCCGAGCGACGGGCGCGGCGGACCTGAGCGGCTTCAGCGCGATGGGGCTTTCATCGGCATCCATCGCGCCCGGCGCCGCTCTGCCCCTCTCGGCCGGATTTGACTTCGATGCGGCCCGCGGCCCCAGGCCCCTGCGACTGACGGAGCTCCAGCTGGCCTCGGTGCGCGGTGAGGCCGAGCTGTCGCTCAAGGCCGGCGGGCCTTTCTCCCTGCACCTGCGCGGCGACCTGGCGCCTCCCTGCCTCGACCAGGTGCTCGGCCGCTGGTGGATGGACCTGTGGTCACTGTTCCGGGTGCGCAGGCATCCTCACGCATACATCGACGTCGACGGCGAGTGGATGAAGCTCGGCGCACGGACAACGGGCCGGGTGAAGCTCGATGACTTCACGTTCATGGGCGCGCCTTTCCGCGGGGTTGAAGTGACGGTGGATGCGGACGCGCGACGCACGGTCATAGGGCTGGAGGAACTGGCCGGCGGAAGCCTGCCCGCCGACGGCTCGCTCGACGGGCAAGTGACCTGGGACTGGAGCCTCCCTCCGGAGATCGCCGGCCCGAACGTCGACGTCAGCGGTGACATGAAGCCGTGGATCGCCGCGCGGTGCGTCAGCGAATCCTTCGGCGAAACTTTGAAAGGTCTGCAACTGCCTGCGGGCCGGAGACTCCGCGTGGTCGCACGTCCCGAGGGCGGCAAGCCGGTGATCACCGCCGAGATCTCCGCGCCTGGCATCAGCCAAGCCTGGGGGGTTCCGTTGCTGAATCTGAACGCGAAGACGGAGGGTGCCGGCCAGCAGATGACCATCCGGACAACCTTCGGGCTGGCGGATGGCGAAGCGCGGCTAGACGTAAAGGGGGACGTCCTGCGGAAACCAGTCGTCGATTTTTCAATTCTGGGCTCAAAGCCCGAGCTTCTGCTGACCGCCTTCGAGGGGACCCAGGTTGAGAGCACGGGCAATGCCCGCCTGGACCTCAGTTTTAAGGGCACGGTCGACCTCCGGGCCCCGCGCCAGTTGCGAGGGCTGGGCGACTACCGCCTGTTAGATCCCGAACTCAAGAAGGTCAGGCTCCTGGGGGGCCTTTCGGGCCTGCTCGAGGAGCTCGGCGTCAACGTCACCTCCTATGACCTCAAGGAAGCCCGGGGGACCTTCGGCTGCCTGGAGGGGAAAGCCTACCTCCCTGACCTCACCTTGACGGGGCCCCAAGCCATGCTCACCTTGTCGGGGGTGAGCGGCTTGGAGGGGGGGCAATTGGACTTCATCGGGGACCTATCCTTCATGGAAAAGCAGGGGGTCCCCCTGATCGGTCTCCTGAACCCAAATCGGGCCTTGATCGGACTTACAAAAATAAGGGTAAAAGGCAGTTTTTCCAAGCCCGAAACCTCCGCACTGCCTAGGCTCTCAGACTTCATTAAGTCAAAGAAAAACAATAACTTGGGTAAAATTCCTGACGTCCTAAAGGAATGAGGGATTGATTTGTAGGACTGAAGCGGTGTATCAGTCTGACTTCACCCTCATGACGGAGGAGAATCCCTTGGACCTAAGCAAAATCAAACAAGTGGTGGACTTGATGAAGAAGTCCGGTCTGTCCGAGTTTGAAATCCAAGACCAGGAGTTCAAGCTGCGCATCAAGCGGGACGTGGGGGGGCAGCCCACCGTGTTCCAAGCCCCGACCGCGGCCGCCCCGGCTCCGGCTCCGGCCCCCGCCGCCGCTCCCGCCGCCCCCGTCGCGGCCGCCGCACCCGCCGCGCCCGCCGCCGGTCCGGCCGCCGACCCCGGCGTCAAGGTCATCAATTCCCCCATGGTGGGCACCTTCTACGCGGCCCCCTCTCCGGACAATCCTCCCTTCGTGACCGTCGGCTCTCCCGTGAAGCCTGACAGCGTCGTCTGCATCGTCGAGGCGATGAAGGTCATGAATGAGATCCAGTCCGAACTCGAAGGAACCATCGTCGAGTGCCTGGTCGCCAGCGGCACTTCCGTGGAGTTCGGCCAGCCGCTCTTCCGCGTGAAGGTCAGCTGAGCCCCGGAGCACGCGAATGAACAAGATCCTCATCGCCAACCGCGGGGAAATCGCCCTGCGCGCCATCCGCGCCTGCCGCGAACTCGGCATCAAGACCGTAGCGGTCTACTCCCAGGCCGACGAGCAGTCCCTGCACGTGCAGCTGGCCGACGAGGCGGTGTGCATCGGCCCCGGTCCCAGCAAGGACTCCTACTTGCGCGAGGACCGCATCATCTCGGCGGCCGAAATCACCAACGTCGACGCCATCCATCCCGGTTACGGCTTCCTCTCCGAGCGCGCCGGCTTCGCGGAGAAGTGCGCTGCGGCCAACATCAAGTTCATCGGCCCGAGGCCCGAGGCCATCCGCCTGATGGGCGACAAGGCCGTGGCCCGGCAGACCGCGACCAAGGCCAAAGTGCCCTGCGTCCCCGGCACGGACGGACCGGTGGACAACCAGCGCGAAGCCATCAAAGAGGCCCAGCGTATCGGCTTCCCCGTCATCATCAAGGCCGTGGCGGGCGGCGGCGGCAAGGGCATGCGCATCGTGCACAACGCAGCGGCCTTCGCCAAGGAGTTCGAGAGCGCGCGCGCTGAGGCGGAGAAGGCCTTCGGCAACGGCTCGGTTTACATCGAGAAGTACATCGAGCAGCCCCGCCACATCGAGTTCCAAATCCTGGCCGACGAGCACGGCAAGGTGCTCCACCTCGGCGAGCGCGACTGCTCCGTGCAGCGGCGCCACCAGAAGCTAATCGAGGAGTCACCCTCCCCCTTCCTCACGCCCCGCCTCCGCGAGGAGATGGGCAAGGTCGCCGTGAAGCTCGCCGAGAACATCGGCTACCAGAACGCCGGCACGCTCGAGTTCCTCGTGGACCAGCACGGCAAGTTCTACTTCATGGAGATGAACACGCGCATCCAGGTGGAGCACGGCGTGACCGAGGAGGTCACGGACATCGACCTGGTGCGCCGCCAGATCCTCGTGGCCTGCGGCGAGAAGCTGGAGCTCTCCCAACGCGACATCCGCATCAACGGGCACGCCATCGAGTGCCGCATCAACGCGGAGGACCCCGCGCGCAACTTCACGCCCAGTCCCGGCACAATCGGGCTCTACTACGCGCCCGGCGGTCACGGCGTGCGGGTGGACTCCCACTGCTACTCGGGCTACGTCATCCCGCCGCTCTACGACTCGATGGTGGCCAAGCTCATCTCGGTGGGCGCCACCCGCCAGAAAGCGCTGGACCGCATGCACCGCGCGCTGAGCGAATACATCATCCGCGGCGTCCACACGACCATCCCGGTCTGCCGTGCAATCATGAAGGACCCGGTGTTCCGCCAGGGCGGAGCCACGACTAAGTACCTCGAGGACTTCTTCGAGCGCACGCCCAAGGAGCTCTGGTCGGCGGCACCGCTCACCTGAGGACGCCAGCGGCATGAACGGCCGCAGGCGCCCCATCCCGCCCCCGCCTCTCCGTACGGGAGGCGACCTGCTCCGGCATGCGAACCGCGAGATGCGACGGGCCGGGGTGTCCCACGGGCAGGGCTTCCTCGGACCGGAGGAGGAGTCGCTGACGCTGCTCGGGCACGCGCTCGGACTGGCCTGGGAGGACCTGCCATCCTGCTTCCGCAGGCCGGTGTCCGCGGAAGCCGCGACGCGGTTCCTCGAACTGCTGCGCAGGCGCACGGAGGATCGGACGCCGACGGCCTACCTCGTCGGCGAAGCCTGGCTGGGCGGGCTGCGCTTCAAGGTGGACGAGCGGGTGATCATCCCGCGCTCCTACTTCGTGGAACTGATTCCGGAAGTCATCCCCGCCTGGTTGCCGCCGGCGGAGAGGATCCTCCGCGTGGCCGACGTGTGCACGGGCTCGGGCTGCCTCGCCGTGCTGCTCGCACGCCGCTTCCCCGAGGCGAAAGTCGACGCCACCGACCTCTCCGATGCGGCCCTAGAAGTGGCCGCGGAAAACATCGCCGCCCACGGACTCAAGGGGCGCATCCGCCTGCACCGCACCGACGTCATGCGCTCACTGGCAGGACGGCCGCGCTACGACCTGATCATCAGCAATCCGCCGTATGAGCCGGAGAAGGTGCTGCGGCGCCTGCCCGCCGAATTCCACCGCGAGCCGCCGGAAGCGCTTGTGAGCGGGAAGGACGGGCTGGACGTGATCCGCCGGCTGCTGCGGGAGGCCGCCTCGTCGCTGCTCCCGCACGGCGCCTTGGTCATCGAAGTCGGCGGCCTGCGCGAAGCGATGGCCAGGGAATGGCCACGGCTGCCGGTCTGCTGGCTGCCGACGGCCGACGGCTCCGACTGCGTGGGCCTCATCCACGCCGCCGACCTCGCGGCGTTCACCAGGCCCGGTCGGCGCGCCTCGACTCGAGGAGCGACTGGGTCTCGGCGGAAAGCGCGGGGAAGAAGTCGAGGCCGGTGAGCTCCTCGAGGCGGTCGACGCTGACGACGTAACGGGTCAGCTCGCGGTCGCGCCACTTCTCCTCGTGCGGAACGAGGTAGGCGACGGCGCGCACGCCCCGGCCGGCCTCGTCATACTCGGCGATGACCGCCCAGAACGCCTCGGGGACGGGGATGCGGCCGAACCTGGTGGGCGCGGCCCCGTAGACCGGCCCCACGACGACCCAGACCTCGCCGTAGCGCTCGACGTAGCGCTGGGCGATGCGCTGCTCGAGATCCTTCCAGAGCCCCGCGTTGAGCGCATGCAGCTGCGGAGCGACGTTGCTCATGAGGAAGGTCTCGTTCTGCGCGTCCACGCCATGGCAGACCGCGACGGCGTAATTGGGCGCCATGTGCCCGCGGTCGTAACCGGACCGCGTGTATTCATCGGTGCGGACCAGGGCCGAAGTCCGGCGATCGGTGCGGAACGACGACGGCCGCGGAGGCGACTGGCCGGAATGCGGGAAGACGCGGTAGGCGGCCCAACGCGGCCCGGGCAGGGCGTTGTCATAGCCGACCGAATGGCCCCGGTTGGAAAGGCGCTGCAGGCCCACCCGGTCGAGCGGCTCCCCGTAGGCGCAGACCGACCCGGGGGCGGGCGGCGGAGCCGGCACCACTTCGCCCTGCACCGACAAGGTGGCGTCCGCCACCCGGTCGAGCCAGCCCACCACACGCCGCGGCGTCTCGCCGTCCTCGCGCACCCTGTCGACGAGATCGAGCGCCGGCCCCTCGATGGCTTTCTTCCCCGGGCGGTCCAGCAGGCCGTAGGTCGCCGCGAGCGCCGCGGCGAGGATGACCGCCGTGAGCGCGAGCCAGCCGATGAGCCTGAAGATGCGGCGGGTCATGCCCGTATGAGATAAAAGACCTGCCAGACCCAATGCAGGAGGAGTCCCGCAACCAGACCGCGGCGCAGCCACGAGCGGCCGGACTCATCCATGGCAATCCTCAGCCGTAATGGATCGCGGCTGACCAGGACGTACGCGGAGTAGAGCGTCCACAGGCACAGCCCGAGGACAGTCAGCGTGAAGCCTGGATGGTAGAGCAGGGCCTGCCAAGGATCGAAGGCGACTAGGCAGCGCGCTGAACGCGTGCTGCCGCATCCGAGGCAGGGCAGCCCCGTCCACTTCATGAGCAGACAGTCCGGCAGGCTCCACCCGGTGGCGAACCACAGGAAGGCGGCGGCGGCGCCGCCCAGGAACGTGGCGCTCCAGACGAGCTCGTGCCTCAGCTCGCCGGGGTAAGGGGGCCTGCGGATTAGGCGCAGCACCGATCAGCGGCTCACAAGGAGCCCGAACACCCCCGCGGGGAGCAGACAGCAGCAAGCGCAGAGCACGAACCAGACGAAGCAGGAGATGCCGAACTGCGCCCAGGGATTGACGCCGGACGCCGCACCGAACGCGCGGAAGTAGACCACGCCAAAGGGGATGAAAGTCAACATGCCCACGATCAGCTGGGCGCTGAGGTCGAAGGCCAGCAGTTGGAAAGGGGCGGCCAGGAGCAACAGCGCGCTGGTGGCCAGCAGCGTGGCGGCCACGGTGCGCTCGGCCGGCACCCTGATCTGGAAGATCCTCTGGCCGACCCAGTGGGCGAGGCCGCCGCCCGCGTAGAGGATCGGGGCGAACGCCAGTCCAATGACCGTCTGGAAGACCATCAGGCCGAGCGGAGTCGGCGGCGTGCGGGCCATCTGGTCGGCGAACTCGTTAAACTGCGGGAGACCGAAGCTCCGGATCATGGAGGCGAGGGCCTCGTTCTGCTGGCCGGCCAGGAAGACGCCGGCCAGATTGAAGGGCGCCGCGAAGGCCAGAGCCACGTAACAGAAAAGCAGCCAGTCGCCAAAGCCGAGGCGTCCGGTCGACAGGACGGAGGGAACGAAGATTGCCTGCTTCACGGTCGCGAAGAACGATCCGGCCGACTTGCCCCGCTCCCAGGGAATCTCGGAGGCGACGGCAGGGGCGGCGGCCAAGGAAGGCGAGACGGGCACCGCGCCCGCAAACTCCGGCCATTCGCCGAGGGCCTTCCACTCGGCCATGCCCTCGCGCCAGGCGAGGTCGGTCCCTGTGAAACGGCCTGAGGCCAGGCCGTCGCGGACCTCCTCGGAGGTGAAGACGCCGAGCTGGGCGCCTTTGCGGGCGATGTGGATCTGCATGGGGAAGATTTCAGCCGAGGAAGGTCGGCATGATGGCGGCGATGAGAAGGGCGTAGATTCCGCAGGCGCAGCAGCATGGCACGAGCACCAGGGAGATCGCCACCTTCCACCAGGCGATGCGATGGACGCGGGAGTGCGCGATGACCGCGGCGACCACCTGCCAGGGGCCGACCACGTAATTCACGCAAGGAATGAACGCGAAGGGCATGAACGCTCCGTAGGCGTAGGCCTGGGCCCGGTAGGTCTGGGCGTATCCACCCTGCGGATTCCAGGGCAGGAGAAGCAGATGGGCGATGGCGGCGCCGACGAAATTGAAGAGCGGCACCAGCAGGAACGCGACCGCGAGGATGCCGGAAACGACGGCGGCGGCCGCGGCGGCCCCGAACTCAGCCAAAAAGTCCAATCGCATCGGCGCCGATGGCGGGGCCGTCCCGCCGTCATAGTTGGCGATGCCGGCCATGAAGAGGATGAGTCCGCCGTAGAGGGTGCTGCCGCAAAGCCAGGCGGGGAAGAGCGTGGCGTAGCTGAACGCGATGGGCCGGCTAAAGCCGCCTTCACGCATCCCGTCAAACGTGCGCACCGGATCGAGCGCCACCTCCCTGATGGTGGCGAAGAAGTGGGCGAAGGATGCGCCGCGCTCCCAAGAGGGCAGCGGCGGCTGTTCGGCGGAACCGCCGGGGAAGCCCGGGGACGGCGGGGGCGCCGCGCCCGCGAACTCCGGCCATTCGCCGAGGGCCTTCCACTCGGCCATGCCCTCCCGCCACGCCAGATCGGTCGTGATGAAGCGACCGGTCGCCAGCCCAGCGCGGACCTCCTCTAGCTTGAAAGTCCCGAGCGAGACGGACTTCCGGGCGACATGGATTTCCATTGGCAAAGCAAACCGATTCAAGGCCACGGGAGCAAGCCCGGGAAAAAGTGGCGAGGGGGGCGGGACTCGAACCCGCGACCCGCAGCTTAGAAGGCTGCTGCTCTAATCCAACTGAGCTACCCCCTCGTGGGACCGAGGATGCCCCCGGCGAGGGGCGGGGCAAGCCTCGGAGAGTCAGCAGACCAGGTCTCTGAAGCCCATGAAGTCGGCCGAGAGCCCGCCGGGCAGGCCCTTGTTGATGACCGAAACGGCGTCGTGGGAATGGAGCGACTCTAGGTGCGAGCAGGCCACGACGAAGTCGCGCACGCGCAGGTCGGTGTCGAAACGTTCGAACACGAGACGGGCGGCGTCCTCGACGAACTTGGCGTGGGCTCCGTTGAGCTCGGCGAAGGCCTGCTCGTCCTCGCGCTTCACCATGACCTGCGTCTCGGTCTGGAGGGCGGCCAGGGCGAGGTCCTTCATGTCCTCGACGAACAGGCTGCGTCCGGGAGCCACCTCGGCGACAATGCGGGACTTGGAGCGCTGGGAATGGGGGATGCCGTAGGCCGAACGCTCCTCCCGGGCGTGCTCGGTGAGCTCCGCGGAGCAGGGGCAGGCGGAGGAGTACACGAAGTCGAAATGCACATAGCGGCGGAGACGGTCGAGGTCGTCGACCGTGCCTTCGAGGACCGCGCGGTAATACTGCCAGCCTTCGAGTCCGGAGCGCAGTGACTTCTGCAGGATCGGGTAGCGGAACTCGACCAGGATGCGGGCGCGGCTGCAGCCGAGCTCCTTCTTGTAACGAAGCAGGACCTCCTCAAGCAGCTCATGGGACATCACGCGGTCCTTAAACTCGTAGAAGACGCGCATGATGCGGGACATGTTGATGCCCTTACGGTCAGCACCGAGGGACACCGTGCCAGTGACCGAGCACTCCAGGAGCACGGGGCGCCCGTCACGCGACGCCACGGACATGGGGAGGCGGAAGCCCGAGATGCCGACGTGCTGGATGGGCACGTTGGCTCCCTGAATCTGGGAGCCGTCGGTGTTCTGCATGTCCGGCAGCGTGGCGCGGTAGGCGTCGTCTGCGCGGAAAGCCCGATCGTAACGACGGTTGAGATCGCGGCTGCGGGGAGGATGATTGGCTCGGGTCATGCTGGGAGAGAGGGAGGTTTGCCGGTCGACGCAAGCCGGCCGGAATGAAAAGGCCCTCCGTGCTGGAGCCACCTGCCGGACTTGAACCGGCGACATTCTCATTACGAATGAGACGCTCTACCAACTGAGCTAAGGTGGCGGCACGAAGGAAGGATGAACGTGGGCAGTCCGGGCGGGGAAGGCAAGCCTTGGCGGAGGCCGAATGCCCTCGCCAGACGGCCGTGGCGGGGCAGATTGAGGCCGTGCGCGCAGCCCTCATCGCAAGGCAGTTCGACGTCCAGGGCCGGCTGGTCACCGTCGAGCCCTACGGCTCGGGCAACGTCAACGACACCTACCTGGCGATCTTCCGCACGACGTTCTCAGAACAGCGCTTCATCGTGCAGCGCGTGCGCAAGTCGGTCTTCCCGGATCCCGAGGCCATCATGCAGAACATGCGCGCGCTGACCGACCACTGCCATGCGCGGCTTGAGGCCGAGGCCGACCATTCGGACCGCATCTGGCAGCTACCCAAGATCATCCAGACCAAGGTAGGCGAAGACTGGGTGACCGACGCCGACGGGGACCTCTGGCGGGCCATCTCTCAGATCGCGAGCGCCAACGCCCACGAGCGCGTGCAGAATCCCGAGCACGCCCACGAGGTGGGCTTCGTGCTCGGACACTTCCACCGAATGGTGAGCGACCTTGAGCCGTCTCGCCTGCGCTACGCCCTGCCCGGCTTTCACGTCACGCCCGGCTACCTCGCCAAGCTCGACGAGGCCCTGGCCAAGCGGGCCGGCCAGGAACGTCTTGAAGCCTCGCCCGAGGCCCGCCGCGCGGTGCGGTTCGTCGAGGAACGCCGCGGCCACTGCCGCGTGCTGCAGGACGCGCTGGACGCCGGACGTCTCCGGCTGCGCACGACGCACGGCGACCCCAAGGTGGGTAACGTGATGATCGACGAGGCCACCGGCCGCGGAACCTGCATCGTCGACCTCGACACGGTGCAGCCAGGGCTGGTGCACTACGACATCGGCGACGCGACACGGTCGGCCTGCAACCCGGCCGGCGAGGACGCCCAGGACCTGTCATCGGTCATCTTCGACACCGACCTCTTCACCGCCATCTACCGGGGCTATCTTAAGCACGCGCGCGAGTTCCTCAGCGAGGAGGATCACCGCCGTCTCTTCGACTGCGTGCATCTCATCCCGCTCGAGCTCGGGATCCGTTTCCTCGCCGACCACCTCGCCGGCGACATCTACTTCAAGGTGCGGCACCCGGGCCACAACCTGCGGCGCGCGCTGGTGCAGTTCAAGCTGACGGAGAGTATCGAGGCGCGCGAAGGGCGCATCCTCAAGGTGCTGGGAGAACGCTGATTCATGGAACCGACCTTTCCCGCCTCCGCCTGCGTCGCCCTGGGCCTGCTGCTCGGCCTGATGATCCGGGGCGCCTGGCGAGGCTACCGACGCGGCCCCTTACGTCAGCTGGCAGGACCGGCCGCGCTCACCGCCGGCATCACCGCAGGCTGGGTCTTCGGGCCGGAGGCCGGACACGCGACGCTCGAGGGCTCGGACTTTCCGTGGCTGCTCAGGGGCGCGGCCGGAATCTGCGTCCTCGGCACCGTCTCGGGGCTGATGACCTATTCGGCTTGTTGGTGGCTGGGACGCAGGCCGAAGGGCTCGGACGAGGCTGAAAGTCCGGTGGCAGGCGCTATCGTTGGTTGCTGGACAGGCATCATGTACTTCGTCCTTTTGTTGATGACCCTGTTTTCATGGGCCT
Source organism: Verrucomicrobiota bacterium (assembly GCA_016871415.1). Taxonomy (GTDB): domain Bacteria; phylum Verrucomicrobiota; class Verrucomicrobiia; order Opitutales; family UBA953; genus UBA953. The sequence goes on along the minus strand of VHDL01000002.1, from coordinate 38,507 downwards.
CCATCGAGGAATGCCTGCAGGGGCCGACGGAGGGCGAGGCCTGGCCTGTCAGGATCCGCAAAGAATTGATAAAAAGTGGTTTGGCTTCGGAACTCAGGGACTGGTCCCCCATCCCTGACCGGCATCGCATCCTGATTTCTCGTTCTCGCCGGGTGATGGCGGATCCAGCGGCGAGACGAAGACTCATGGCGATGCCCGAAATCCGGGGCCTGGCCTCACACCCGACAGTCTACCAAGCCTGGCAAGATGCTGATATACGTAAAGCATTGCATAATAACGATTTAAATAAAGTAATTGACCACCCCAAAGTGCGCGCCGCCTTGGCGGATGAAGCCCTGCAGCGGGAAATCGAGAAGGTGGACCTGGCCGGCTTGATGGGCAAGGCCTTGGAAAAGCCCCAAAAGTAAGGTCTGGGCGTATTATTTTGTAGAGGCTGGGGAGATTCTCGTTAATTTCAAACCTCCCGTCCCTTACGAATCTCATGAAGAAGTTGACTGCATTCCTCTGCTTTTGCGCCTTGTCCGCGATCGCGCAGGAGACCAAGCCCGCCGACGCCAAGCCGGCGGACCCCAAGACCGCCCAGGTCGAGGTGCTCGAGGTCGAAGGCAAGCGCTTCGTCCTCGTCCGCAACTTCGCCGCCGTGGAAGACTTCGCCAACTTCGAGCGGAATGTCCAGGTCATCAACCAGAAGCGTCAGGAGGCCCAGCAGGTCCAACAGCTGGCGCAGATCGCCCTGACGACCCCCGAGCGCGAGGCTCGGAGCAAGGAGTTCGAGGCCAAGCTGGCCGTGCTGCAGTCCGACAACGCGACCATGGCTAAGAACTACGGCTTCGACCTGAGCCGCCAGTACCTCGTGGTGCAGACCAAGCTCAACGTGCTTTCCGCCCTTTCCAACGAGGAATACATCAAGCTCGCCGCCGACAAGGAGTTCAAGTCCGAGTCGGTCGTCAACGCCGGCGACAAGAAGTTCCTTAACCGAGGCTCCGTCAGCGGCGCCGTGGAAGTCGAGGCCTTCAAGCTCCAGGTGCAGCGCGTCATGGAGACCCGCCGCGCGCTGCAGCAGCTCGTCGACCTCCAGCCCCGCCTCACCAAGGACGCGGACAAGAAGAAAGTCGAGGACGCCGTCAAGAACGCCCAGGGCGAGGTGAACGCCGCGCTCGAGGAATTCAGGAAGTCCCGCGGTTACGACCTGCCCGGCGAAATTACGCTCCAGACGGCCGAGGCCAAGCTCTACACCCTGCTCTCGGACGAGGAGAGTAAGCGCCTAGGCGACCAGACCCCGGCCAAGAAGGACGAAGAGAAGAAGTGAACCCTTTCCCAGATACCCAACCCATCAAACATGAGCACCGCCGCCACCCCTGAAGCTCCCGCCGAAGCCCCCAAGGGCCCAGTCATCGAGATCCTCCCGCTCGGCCAGAACCTCGGCCGAGTCGCCCTGACCCTCACCGGTCAGGACGCGATCGTCCGTTTCCAGCAGGAGCTCAACGCGCACGGCCAGCAGTTCGGCCGGCTCCGTCAGCTGCAGCAGCGCCAGCAGACGGCCCTGACCACGCCCGAGAAGGACGCACTTGCCAAGATCCTCGAAACCGAGGTGAAGGACTTCAACGAAAAAGACGCGATCTTCGCCCGTCGCTACTTCAGCCTTCCGCTCATCGCCGACCGCCAGACAGCGCTGGTGAACACTAAGCTCCGCCTGCACGCCGTGGTGAACGAGGAGGAGGCCGCCAAGGCCCGTGCCGCGAGGGACTTCAAGGAGGAGGACCTCGTCGTGCGCGGTGAGCGCCGCCTGCTCCGCGTGGCCGACCTGCTCAGCCTCGACGCCATCGTCATGTTCGAACGTTTCACCAAGGAGCTCCAGGCTCGCCGCGACGCCTTCGTGCAGCTGCGCTCCATGCACGAGCGAGCGACGGCCGAGGAGGAGAAGAAGAAGCTCAAGAATCTGCTCGACCAAGCCGCCCAGGCCCTCGACAAGGGCAATCAGGAGATGGCCCAGAGCGTCGGCTACTCCATCACCCACAATTACGAGGTCGAAGTCCTCGAGAGCAAGTTCGTGATCCTGCTCAACCAGGAGGAAGTGAACACGGTCGTGGGCGCCATCCAGCAGCAGCAGGCCGGCCAGCAGGCCGCCGCCGCCGCGGCCGGAGCCCCCAAGACCGAGGCTCCGAAGGCCGAGAAGAAGGCGGAGAAGAAGAACTGACCGCCGCCTCTCCCGCGCATCGAGGCCCGCCGAAAGGCGGGCCTCTTCGTTTCAGAAGAGCTCCCCCTGCACGGAGCCGCCGGAAGGCTCCGGAGGCTTCGGGGGCCTCTGTGGGACGGAAGGCGCCGAGGCGGACGCATTGTCGGCAGCATCCCTGCCGTGCCGGGCGCGGTAACGGCGCAAGGTGGCGTGCATCTCCATCTCACCGAGTAACCGCTCCACGCCCTCGACGTCCTCGACGGGGGCCTCGCCCAGGTCGAGCTCATAATCGGTCCGAAAGGTCACCAGGTCGAGGTTGGCGCGGATGCGGTCGGCCTCCGCGCGCACCTGCTCGCGGAAGCGCCCGGGCTCGAGCCGGTCAGCCGCGGCGAGCACCTGCTCGAGGCCGCCATGCTCGGAGATCCATTTCACGGCGGTCTTGGGCCCGACTCCGCGCAGGCCCGGGATGTTGTCCGACGCGTCTCCGACCAAGGCGAGGTAGTCGGCGATGCGCGCCGGAGGGACCCCGAACTTCTCGGTGACGCCAGCCGCGTCAAGCCGACGCCATCCGGCAGACGGATTGGCGGTGGGCGGAGGCGCGAGCTGGAAGACCTCGCCCCCGACGCATTGGCCGAAATCCTTGTCCGCGCTGACGATGACGCACCCGTGGCCTTCGGCGGAGAGCCGCCGCACCGCCGTCGCGATCAGGTCATCGGCCTCGACGCCCCGCCGCTCGACCACCTGGAAACCGAGCAGGGCCGTCAGCCGCTTGACCTCCGGCAGCTGGAGCACGATGTCCTCCGGCGTGTCATCCCGCTGCGCCTTGTATTCGGGATGCGCCGCAAGATGACGATCCGATCCGCCGAGGTCGAAGAAGACGGCGGCCCGGTCGGGCTTTTCCGAATCACGCAGGTCGAGCAGAGACTTGATCCAGCCGTGCAGGGCGCCGGTGGGAAACTGATCCGACTGACGGCGGAGATTGGACCGCTCCATCGCGAAATGGCTGCGGAAGACCAGGTTGAAGCCGTCGACTAGCATCCAGCGCATGCACGGAGTCTCCGCCGCGGAGCCGCCCCAGCCAGAAAAAAGCGGGCCCGCCGTGAGGCGGGCCCGTTCAGCGGCCGATGCGCGGGCTTTCAGTTAGCTACCGGAGCCGCGGGCGCGGTGGGCGCGGTGGGCGCGGCCGGGGCGGCGGGCTCGACCGGCTCGCGGTAGACGGCACCTCCCGGCGAAGCCAGGACGGGGTTCGAGAAGGTCGAGCCGGCGCGCATGCCGGAGTGGGAGCTGCGGAGTGTGGCGCCGCCCGGAGAGACCAGGTTGGCGGTCACGAAGACCATGAGGTTGCGCTTGCTGGTGCTCTTGCCGGAGGACCGGAAGGCCGCGCCGATCAGAGGGATGTCACCGAGCACGGGCACCTTGTCCTCGACCGTCTTGACCTCCTCGCGGGTCAGGCCGCCGATGACGACGGTCGCGCCGTCGAAGACCGTGACGTCGGTCACGACCTCGCGCGTGGTGAAGATTGGCTGGAAGAAGCCTGAGGGGACGGAGACGGTCGTGGAGCCCGAGATGGCGACGGAGGTGCCGCCGTATTCCACGAAGCCCTCGAATTCGATGACCTTAGGCTTAAGGTTCATCGCGATGGAATCATCGGCCGCGACGGTCGGAGTCACCTCCAGCGTCACGCCGACTTCCTGCACGGTGAAGTCCTGCGGGGTGCCCGCGGTCACGGCCACGGCCTGGCCGCCGACCCCGCCGCCGGCGCCGCCGCCGCCCTGGCTGACGACGGCCTGCACGTCACCGTAGGACTGCGGGTAACGGAGCAGCTGGGCCACCTTGATGATGGCGGTCTTGCCGTCGAGCACGGTGAGGCTGGGGGAGGACATGAGGTCCGTCCCGCTGTTCTGCTCGACCGCACGGAGGAAGAGGTTGAGGTTGTAGCTGTCAATCAGGCCGATGTTGCCGGCTTGGGTTGTTGGGTTGAATCCTCCGAAGGTCGGACTGCCGGTGCCAAAGTTACTGCCGGAGATGGCCGGGGGGCGGTTGGGAATGGGCACTGGGTCTTGTCCAGGAACTACAATCCCTCCAGCTTGTGATGTGGCCGCGACTCCGAAGACTCCGGACAGCGTGCGCAGTTCGCTCTGGGCGCGGATGGCGTTCGCCGGATTGATGATCTGCCAGTTCGTGGCGAGCTCATTGAGGACGGACTGCGAGACTTCGATGAACTTGGACTCGATGTAGACCTGCTTAATGTCGGAATAGCGGCGCAGAATGTTCCGGACCCGGTCGAGGTTCTTACGGTTCTGGGTGACGATGAGGTTGGTGCCGTCGTAGGCCATGGCTGCCCCATTCACGCCCTCGAAGGCGACGCCCGAACGGATGAAGAAATTCTTGATGCCGATCTCCTCGGGGCGGGCTTCGGCGCCGCTGGCGGAGCCTCCGCCGCCGCCCGCAAAGGGACTGGCCGTGGCGCCGGGAGCAGCGGCGCTTCCACCGCTGACGCCCGTCATCTTGATCACCGCGGAAGGGGCGAGGGGGAAGAACTCCGTCTCGAGGTCGCTCGAGCCGGAGTCGGGACGCACTTCGATGATGCCCTGGCTCACGATCCAGGTGAAGTTGGCCTGACGCGTGATGATGTTGAGCGCCTGCTCAACCGTCACGCCTGCCATGGTGAGGCTGATTGGGGGGTTCTTGCGCTCGGGATCAACGGGGATGATGTTCAGCTCGCGCTGGTCCTTGTCATACTGCTGCGCCTGCTGGCTGATGTACTGGCAGGCGCGGTCGAGGGGCTGGTCAAGGATGCGGACGGTCGGGAGGACGATGGTCTTAATGCGTTCGGTGATGGGGTCGGCGACCTGCGGTCCGCCGACGATCGTGACCTCGCGGTTGAAGACTTCGGGCAGCTTCCAGGTCTCGTCGAGCAGCTCGAGCAACTTGCCCTTGGTCACGCCGCGGTTCCACTGGCCGGAGGTCTCCGAAAGGAGCTCGCGGATGCGCACCTGATAGGCCTTGGCCTCAGGATTATTGGGCTGGTACTGCATGACCTCGCGGTAAACCTCGATGGCGCCCTGATAGTCTCCGTAGAGATAGCGCGCGCGTCCGCGCACGAGCAGCTCCTGGACGCGGTCGGCCTTCTGGCGGATGCCGGGCGAGAGCTCGTCGATGTTCTGGTAGGTGGGGTCGGACCGACGGGCCTTGAATTCGGCACGCAGACGGACGGCCGAGGGATCGGCTTCGCCCATCAGCTTCTCGAGGTCGGTGATGTAGCCGTCGGCACGGGACATCTCGCGGGCGTTGATGGAGAGAAGGGCGAGACGGCCGAGCGCGCCGGCGCGGACGGTCTTGATGCGCTCCTTGAGGAGGTCGGCGGCGATGTTGGAAGGGAGCTCACGGCCCGCACGGTCAAGCTCACTAAGCGCGGCCAAGAGAGAATCGACGTCGCCCTTGCGGACGAGCGACTCGGCCGCCTTGAGCAGCTCCTGGGACTTGGCAACCTTGGCAGACACTTCCTTGGAGGCTCCGGAGAGAAGAGGATCGGAAGCCGGCTTCACAGCGTCCCTGTCGATCAGCACATCCTGACGGGCCAGGCTGGCGCGGTCACGGACGGGCTGGGCGGAGACGATGTTGGGGAGCGCGGCGATGGCGGCGTCGAGGGTGGCGACGGCCTTGGCGTGGTCACCGCGGGCGGCCTCGGCCTTGGCCCTGGCGATGGCGGCGGCGACTTCGGCGTAGAGCGCGGCGTACTCCTGGGCGAGCGCATCGATGGGGGCGGCGGGAGCCGGCGCGGCGGGAGCCTTCTTGGCGGCCTCCTCAAGGGCGAGCACGATGCTGGCGCGGAGCTCCTTGGCCCCCTCGTCGGATGGGTCGAGTTTGAGCAGGCCGTCGGCCTTCTCGAGCGCAGGCTGCAGCTTGCCCTCATCCCTGAGCTTGATCGCCTCGCTGAGCAGTCTGACCTGCTGAATCGCCGGGTCGGCGGGGATGGCCGGTACTTCGACGGCAGGGGCGGCGCCCGGGGCGGGCGCGGCGGCATTCTTGGTCGCCTCATCCAAGGCAAGCCGGATGCTGGCGACCAGTTCCTTGGCCCCCTCATCGGACGGATTGGCCTTGAGCACCTGCTGGACCTTTTCGAGGGCAGGCTGGAGCTTACCCTCGTCGCGGAGCTTTACAGCTTCGTTGAGCAGCTGGACCTGCTGAATCGCCAGGTCGGTGGCCTGCCCGGTAAGATTCCCGGCGACAGAGCCCAGGAGGAGGGCGGCGAGGGTGAGCCGTAAGGGGGAATTCGTCTTCATTTTTGTGCTTTTTCTTAAAAATCGCTGGGGTGGCGTTACTGGGGAGGGGGCAAGGCGAAGGCGGGAGGGAGGCCGACGGGCGCCGCAGGAGCGGCGGTGCCGGGGGCGGGAGAGGCGGCGCTAGGGACGGCGACCGGCTTGGCTGAAGGAACCGAAAGCACCTCGGTGAAGGTCTTCTTGGGCTTCTTGGGGTTGGGGGCGAAAATCTTGTTGAGCGTCACTGTCCGAGCGTCCGAGTCAACGCCATTGACCACGAAGACCGCGTCGTTATAGGTGAACTTGTCGCCTATCGCGTGCAGGGTCCAGGACTTGTCCGGCTCCGAGGTGGAGACCAGCAGGATGTCCGTCTGGTCGGAGAACTCGACGGGCTTGACGTCGTCAATCTCGATGGTGCGTCCGAGCTTCTTGTCCTCGAGCTTGAGCACGTTGCGGCTTACGAGGAAGCCGTCCTTATCCTTCTCCTTGACGACGGCGAACGAGACGGGGACCACCGGGGTGTTGGCGTCGAGCGGCGTACCAATGCGGCAGCCGTCGTAGTACTGCTTGGTCTCAAGGTTCTCGATGGCGAACTTGCGGTCGATCTCCTCACGGCCCTTGCGGCCCATGATGGAGAAGCGGAGGATGTAAGGGTAGCGGGGGTGGCCGACCTTGGCCAGAGAGACGCCGAAGGGCGGTAGCGGGATCACCTTGCGGCGCTTGGGCACGTACTCCTTGAGCACGGGGTCCCAGGCGATGTCGATGGTGGTGAAAAGGTCGAAGTCCCAGCCGTCCTCATTCTCCTCGGGCGTGGGCACGTCCGGAGCGTTGTCTTCCAGAGAAGGGCTGGGCGTGGAAGGGTAGATCACGCCCTTGGGGGCAGCCTCGATCTCGGAGAACTGCGCGGCCGAAGCCTGCGGATCCAGCAAGATGGGGCGGATGAACATGACCTCAATCATGCCGAGCTTGGCGGCAGAGAAGATCCCGGCCACGGCCAGCAGCAGGGCGGAAAGACAGATGATGACGCTGTCCTTGCGGGCATTCATGGCTTACTTCTTGGCCTCGCCCTCCGCGACAGGGGCTTCGGGCGCGTGCAGGTAGTCAATCTGGACGGTGAACTCGGTGGGCTTCTCCGTGACGACGGTGATGCGCTCGTCCTTAGCGGCGGCATCGACGCCCGGGGCGGGAGAGGGGATGAGTCCGGGGATGACCGCGGCGGCGGGCGGCGCGCCGTTTGCGGCGGGGGTGGCGGCGTAAATGATCTTTGTCGTCTCGGCATTGGGCAGGCCCACGTCGACGCTGGTGATGGCGAAGGGTCGGCCGGAGTTGCGAAGCTTGTTGATGAACGTGCGGAAAGTCGGCGTGGAGCCGACGAAGCGCACGCGGAAGGAAAGCGTCTCGACGAGGTCCTTGCGTCGGAAAGTGCGGGTCGGGGAGAACTCGTCCGCCTCCGAGTTGCGCACCCCGTCCGGATCCGGCCCGAGCGTGCCGGCTCCGGGCTTGCCCTCGGGGATGATTACGAAGGTCTCGACGGGTTCGCGGTCGACGGAGAGGAGCAGCATGGGCGCACCGGCGGGCCGGGATTCGACCAGGAGACGGAAAAGGTAGTCGATAATCAGGCGCTGCTGATCGACGCGCACGAGGTCCTTGCGGGGCGAGGTGCCGGGATTGCGGATGTAACGACGGAAGCCAAAGTCGCACTGGTCGTTGGGGAGCAGGCGCACGTCCTTGTCCTGGGCGAAACGCTTCCATTCGTCCACGGACTGGCGGATGGTGGAGGCGAGCTCGGAGGAGTTGGCGGAAACGCGGCCCTTGATAGCGGAATCCGGGTCGCCGTTGATCACCTTGCGGAGCTCGGCCTGGCGCGAGGTGAGCTCGGCCAGGTCCTTGGCCGCCGCCTCGGTGGACTCCCCGGTGAGGGCGATCTTGTCCGTCTTGGGCGCCACCTTGAAGGCCGGGAACTCATGCCCGTCGAGCAGCAGTTTGACTTCGCGCTGGGCGGAGAGCAGCCGGCTGTCGGCGTCGGAGGCGTCGAGATAGCTGAGCGCCGCCAGGGAGACGCCGAGAAGGAAGACCAGGGCGACGAGAATCAGCCCGACGAAGAAGCCCTTGTTCTTACGGAAGGCGTCCATGTTCAGAGCGAGGCCTCCTTGTCGATAACCAGGGTCAGCGTGAGCTTGGGAGAGTTGGTGGGCGTGAACTCCCCCTTGATGTCACCGTCGGGAATCTCGGCGATGAACTTGGACTGGCGCAGGGCGTCGAGCAGGGCCTTCTGCCGCTTGTTCATCGCGGCGGCGTTGTGGGGACGCTGCGGGGCAACTTCAGGGAGGAGGAATCTCACCGTGAGGATGACCTTAGACACGGTGACCAGAGGGGGCGGCGGCTCGCCTTCGGCGGCGGGCGGGAGCGTCTGGGTCTCACGTCGCACGTGCATCTCCTCGACCCAAGTGTTGGGGAGTGAGGAGATGCGCACCTGGAGGTCGGCCAGGAAGGCCAGCCAGTTGGGCCGGTTGAGCACGACCGACTCGAGCTCGCGGTTCACCGCAAGAACGGCGTCCGTCTTCTGGCGCGTGTCGGTCAGCTCAACCTGGTGACGCTTGAGCTCGGCCGACTTGGCGGTGAGCTTCGAGGTAAGATCCTGAGAATGCGTCGCGCTCTCACTGTAGACGTACCAGACGGGGAAAGGAATGAGCGCGGCGAGGAGGGCGGCCGCGAGTAGCTTGGGCTGACGGGCGGAGAACGCGATCTGCGCGGCGATGTCCTTCGGAATCAGGTTCACGCCGGCGGCCTGGGGCAGGAGTAGCCGCGCGGCCTCGCCGACGACTTCGGAAACCTGGTTCTGGGTCCGGCGCACGAGGTCTTGGCTGACCTCCTCACCGAGGATGAGGACGGAAGCGGGCTGGAAGGGCTCGACGGGCAGGCGCAAGGTCTCGCACAGCTGCTCCTTCAGGCCGGGCAGGAGGGTGCCGCGGCCGGTGAGCAGGATGCGGGTGGGCTGTCGGGCGCCGGCGCCGCGACGGACGTTGATCAGGCGGCGGTTGATGTCTTGAGACAGGCGCCGGATGAACTGCTGGGAGTTGGACTGGAGGAGCGCCGCCTGGGGATCGGACTCGGCGAGATGGAGGACGCCACTGAAGTAGCCTACCTTGAGGGCCTCGGCGGCGGCGAAAGGCTGGCCGGTGTTGTCCGAGAGCCCTTGGGTGAGCATGTTGCCGCCGATGTTGGCGGACTGGATGTTGGCGCCGCCGGGGCCGACGAAGCTGAGGGTGGTCGAGCGCGCGCCCACGTTGAGGATGAGCACCTCCTCGGTGGCGGAGCCGCCGGCGAGCAGGAAGGCCTGGCTGTCAAGGAGGGGCGAGGCCTGAATGGCATAGGGACGCAGGCCGGTGGAGGAGACGAGGTTGGCGATGCGGCTCGCGACCTCGGTGCGGAGGGCGAAGAGGAGCACCTCGGCCTCGACGCCGTCCGATGACATCACCTGGCTGTCCCAGATGACTTCGTTGAGCGGATAGGGGATCGCGTTCTGGGCCTCGTAGGCGACGATCTGGGCCTGCTTCTGGCTTTCGACCTGGGGCACCTTGAGGGACTTCTGCAGCAGCAGGAAGCCGGGCACGATGACGGTCACGTAGCCCGAGATGCCGTGAGCCTCGACGAGGTCGCGGAGGGCGTTAACGGACGCGTCAAGCCACTGGTCGTCGACGGTGAGTCCGGACGTGAGTTCCTCGACGTGAAAACGCTGCAGGACGAGGCTGCCGGACGACGTGCCGAAGACCGACACCGAGACGTGGGACGCCGCAAGATTGACGATGGTCGCCTGGGTCTGGCTCATGCTGCGGTTTGGGGACAGGTCGGATCAGCGGGCGGAGGCGTCCTCGCGGATGAATTCAGGCGAGGCAGGCACGGCCGGCACAATGTCGGGAAAGATGAGAAGGTACTGGGGGCGCAGGATGCCGGGCGTGGTGATTACGCCGCGGTCCGCGGCGTCCTTGGCCTTGTCGAAGACGTCCTTCTTGGCGATTTCGCGGTGCACGGCACGGGACTGCTCCGTGAGCAGCGCGCCTTTGGCGTCGAAGAGGGGGGACTCCGTGCCACCGACGTCGACCTGGACGAAATAATAGTCTGGCTCCTTGCGCAGGTTGTCGCGCTTGACGATGTCGCCGGGAAGATAGAACAGGACTGAGCGGGGCTTGCCGAGCTCCAGGGTGAGCACCGTGGCGGAAGAACGGTAGTAGTTCCAGTCCTCGAACTTGGCGGAGTCCGTCTTGTAAATCTGGGTGACGGTCACCTTCACCTTGTCCACCCAGCGCTTGATGGCCTTGGGATCGAGGGTGGCGTTTGCCTGCAATTCGACCTGCATCCGGTTCCAAGGATGCTCCTGGGCGCCTATCCTGACCTGCATGAACTTCACGTCGCGAACGGCGACGGGGCTTTTGACAGGTGCGGCGGCCTGACCGAAAAGGGGACCTGCCATTAGGGCGAATACCCCAAAAAGAGCGGTCATGGCACGCAACGTGGACATGGGAAATAGAGGGCTATCCTTTCAAAAAGTGGGTTGCAAACGCAAAACTAGGCAAGAAATGCACAATCCGTTATGCAAATGAATTGCAATACAGATGATCCAGAGGTTTTCTCTTCTCTCCTATGTATCACAAGGCGCTGTTCGTACTGACATTAATTTTCGCCCCCTGCATGGCATCGGCCGGGACATCGAAGATCGAGGTCGTGTGCAGCTTCAGCATTCTCGAAGACTGGTGTCATCAAATACTGAAGGATAAAGGCTTAATTCATAGCCTCGTGCCCATTAAAGGCGAATTGCACGAGTACCAGCTATCGGCCCAAGACGTCGTCAGGCTGAAACGGTCCCAGGTGGTGGTCGGCTTCAGCCCGGATTCTGAAGCCTGGCTGCACGATTGGGCCAAATCCTCCCCGAATCACCGCGTCCTTTGGCTCGGCGTGAACGAGGACGGAACCCGACTTCCTTCCCATGGATGGACGGATCCGCTTCTTGTCATGAGCATGGTCACCAGACTGTGCGCTGAACTGAACAAGACCGACCCTAATCTGAATGTTTCTCATGTACAAATGCTTAAGGAGGCCCAGTCCGTCGACTCCGAGCTCAAGGCCCTGTTTTCAACCCTGCCCGCTGAACGACGCAAGCTCGTGACCCAGCACCCGAGTCTCAATCCTTTCGCCGCGAGATATGGGATTAAAATCGTCGGCACGCTTCTGGAGAGCTCCTCAGGTGAGGCGGCTGACACTTCCGCCCGCCACTTCTCCCGGCTGCTCAAGAGCATCCGGGCCGACGGCGTGCGCGTGATCGTGACCGACGAAGGCCACAACCAGGAGATGGCCAAGCGCCTCGCATCGGACGCCGGGATTCCCTCGCCCATTGCGCTCAACTTCGAATCGCTCCCGTCCGCCCAAGGCTCCAGCTGGAAGAGCATGATGGTCCTCCAGGGACGGATGCTCCACGAGGCGCTGATGCTCCGATGAAGGAAGGGGGACGGTGGCTGGACGCGCTGTCGGGTCTGCCGCTCCGCCTGCTGCCCACCCTGCCCTACTCCCGGCCCGAGTCGGCGTCGGGGAATCTCTGGACGGCCGAAGCCGAGGACCTCTCCGCCAGCGCGGAGGCTGGCGGGCCGCTCGCGTTCTCCGGGGTGAATTTCCGACTGCGCAAGGGCGGACGTGCCGCGCTCACCGGACCGAACGGCTCGGGCAAGTCGACGTTGCTGCGCGTGCTGGCCGGCCTGCTGCCGCCCGCCGGCGGTGCGGTCAGGGCTCTGGGCCGCACGCCGAGCACGGGCCGCCCACAGATTGCCTTCCTTGCGCAGAGGCCCGCTTTCACCACGCCCTTCCCGATCACGCTCAGGAGGCTGGTGGCCACGGGCACGTACGCCCAACACGGCTGGTTCGAGGAATGCAGCCACCGGAGCGGAACCGTGGAACGCGCCCTCGCCATGCTCGGCCTTTCCGATCTCGCGGAACGCCAGGTCCAATCGCTCTCGGGCGGGCAGCTCCAACGGGCGCTCCTCGCCCGGGCCGCCGTGCAGGGCGCGGAACTGCTGCTGCTCGACGAGCCCTACGCGGCCCTCGACGACGCCAGCCGCGAACTCGTGGACGCGCACCTTTTCGCGCCCGACGCGAAGTTCTCGGTGCTGATGTCGACCCACGGGATTGGAGGACTGTCCCGCTTCGACCAGGTGCTGGAGATGAGCGGCGGCGGGCTGCGCGAACGCGCCGGAGGCGCGCCGCATGCTTGAATTCCTCACCCAGCCGCTGTCGGAGGATTTCTTCCTCCGCGCGCTCGTCGCGCTGACGCTCGGCGGCGCAGCCTGTGCCTGCCTGGGAGTCTACGTCATCCTGCGCCGCATGGCCTTCGTCAGCATGGCGCTCACGCATTCCATCCTACCTGGCATCACCGGGGCCGTCCTGCTCGGGATCTCACCTTACCTCGGCGCGCTGGCCGCGGCGCTGCTCACCGCGGCGGGTGCGGCCTGGCTGGCCTCGCGCAAGGAGGTGAGCGAGGACACCGCGATCGGTGTGATGCTCTCCGTGATGCTGGCCGCGGGCGTGGCGCTCATGCAGCAAGCTCACGCGTGGAGGGACTACGGAGGCCTGCTCTTCGGCAGCGTGGTCTCGGTGGGGCCGGAGGACCTGGCCGCGGTCGGCGCCACCTCGACGCTGATCCTGCTCGCGCTGCGCGTCCTGCACAAGGAACTCGAGCTGGCCTCCTTCGATGAAGAATACGCCCGGCTGCTCGGGGCCCGGCCGGCGCTGCTGCGGACGGTGCTGCTGGCCCTCGTGGCGCTGGGAGCGGTCGCCTGCGTGCGCCTGCTCGGCGCGCTGCTCACCACCGCCCTGCTGGTGCTGCCCGCCGCGACCGGCGTGCTGCTCGGGCGCAGCCTGGCGGGCGCGATGGGCTGGGCGGTGGCCTGCGCGGTGTCCGGCGGAGCCGCGGGGCTGCTGCTCTCCTACCACTTCGAGGGCGTGCCGTCGGGAGCCGGCATCGTGCTCGGCTGTTCGCTCCCCTACCTCCTCGCGCGGCTCTTCGCCCGCGTACGCTGAATCCGCAGTCAGATCCTAGGCTCCCGTATCGAGACGGGGCGGCCGAGAATTTCCGAGGCCACGAAAGCCCGGCGGAGATCCGCCGCGTCCGCGAAATGGAAACGGGGCCGGCGGCGGGGCTCCACGACGACGGCGGGCGCCCGGACGGGGGCCGCGACGGACGCCGGAACGAACGGAACGGACTCCGCCTTCTCCGCGCGGGCGGCTGAGGAAGGCGCGGACCGCCGGCGCGGACGGTAGGGCGCACGGGGAGCCGGCAGAGGAGGCGGCACGGAAGCCGGCGCCTCGGCGGCGCGCTTGATCGCGCCGTAGATGAGCCCCCCGATGACGAGGACCGCGAGCTTGATGAGGAGCGCGCTCAAGCCTTGGGCGCGGCTCCGCCTTCGCCGGCGATGCCCTTGCGCATGTCGGTGTCGGCCTGCAGGTTCTGCAGACGCTGGTAGTCCATGTAGCCGATCTTGCCGGTGCGCAGCGCCTCGGCGAGGGCCTCGGGCACCTTGGCCTCGGCCTCGACGACGCGGGCGCGCATCTCCTCGACGCGGGCGCGCATCTCCTGCTCGAGCGCGACGGCCGCGGCGCGACGGATCTCGGCCTGGGCCTGCGCCATGTTCTTGTTCGCCTGGGCCTGCGCCTCCTGGAGCATCGCGCCGACGTTGTCGCCGACGTCGACGTCCGCGATGTCGATGGAGATGATCTGGTAGGCCGTGCCGTCGTCGAGGCCGCGCGCGAGGACGGTCTTGGAGATGCGGTCCGGATTCTCCAGCACGTGCTTGTAGGAGTCCGAGGAGCCGATGGTGGTCACGATGCCTTCGCCGACGCGCGCGACGATCGTCTCCTCCTGCGCGCCGCCCACGAAGCGCGAGAGGCTGGTGCGCACGGTCACGCGCGCCTTGACCTTCACCTGGATGCCGTCCTTGGCGACGGCGTCGATGGTCACGCGGCCGCTGGCGGGATTCGGACAGTCGATCACCTTGGGGCTGACGCTGGTGAGCACGGCCTCGAGGACGGACTTGTTCGTGCCGCGGGTCGCGATGTCGATGGCGCAGGCGTGGTTCCAGTCGAGCTCAAGGCCGGCCTTCTGGGCGGCGATGAGCGCCTGCACCGTCTGCACGACGTTGCCGCCGGCGAGGAAGTGGGCGTCGAGCCGGTCGATCTCCAGGGGAAGGCCGGCCTTGGTCGCCGCGATCTTCGCGTCGACGATCACCGAGTAGGGCACGCCGCGCAGGCGCATGCCCACCAGCTCGAAGACGCCGACCTCGGCCCCGGCGAGCCGCGCCCTCACCCAGACGGCGAGGAAAGAGAGTAAGAACAGCACCAGCAGCAGCAGGGCGCCGACGGCCACGTAGGCCAGGATGGTCAGGGTGGGAGGCATGGGAGGAATGTTCAGCGGGTGAGGCGGACGGTGACGCGACCGGCGGTCGCCTCGGTCACGACGACGGCGGCGCCACGGTCGACGTAGCCGTCGGCCGAGAAGGCCTCGACGCGCCGGCCGTCAATCTCGATCGCGCCCGAAGGGGCGAGGATGGTGAGGGTGCGGGCCTGACGACCCACGAACAGCGCGTAACCGGAGGCGGCCGGGACGGCGGCGCCTTGGTTCTCCGCTCGGTTGGTGATGGGTGCCGCGCGCAGTAAGCGTCGGAACAGCAGGAACTCCGCGGCCAGAGCGACGACGAAGACGAGGCAGAAAAGGAGGCAGGACCCGGCCCCGGCCGAGGCCGACAGCCAGATGCCGGCGAAGGAGACAGCCGCGCCGACGAAGCCGATGAAGACGGTGGGCAGCAGGAACTCGGCGGCGATGAGCACGAGTCCGGCGGCGAGCAAGGTCCAGGCAAGCGCGAGGGATGCGGTCTCTTCCATATCCGTGAGCATAGGCGGGGGGAGCACGGGGCATCCACCCTTTTCTGAACCTCGGGACTACAAAAGACGGCGGTGCCTGTAACGCCGCAAGCCGCTTGCGATGGGCGGCGAGGAGCCCCATCCTGCGGGGATGGCCGGCAAACCGAGAGGCGAGAGGAGCAAGCACGTGAAGCCCGCGCACGAAGTGGTGCGGGAGGCCCTGCTGCACCTGGGGGCGCGGGCTGAAGGACGCCAGTCCGACGCCCATGCCGAAGTCGCCAAGGCGCTGGGCGTGTCCACCTCGATGCTCTACAAGTGGCGGGAGCCCAGCGCGCACGGCAGCGGCCAGCCCAATCCGCTCGAGCGGGCCGCGATCCTGCTCGAGGCCACCGGCGACCTGCGCGTCGCCGACTGGTTCGCGCAGCGAGCAGGCGGGCATTTCTCGCCTGAGGAGACGGAAGCCCGCGCCCCCGAGCTCTCCCGGGCGGCGAACTCCCTGGTGCGCGAGTTTAGCCTGGTCATCACGGAACTGGCGGACGCCGTCGAGGACCACCGCATCTCCGGAGCGGAGGCGCAGGAGCTCCGCGGGCGCTGGGACGCGCTCCGCAAGCGCGCCGAGGGATTCATCCGCGCCTGCGAACGGGGAGACTACTCGCCCGAGGACTGACATGGCCTCGCTGCCCATCAGGCTTTACGGCGACCCGGTGCTGCGCACCAAGGGCGAGCCAGTGCGCGAGTTCGGCGCGCCGCTCCGCGCGCTCGGCGAGACGATGCTCGAGACGATGCGCGCGGCCAAGGGCATCGGGCTGGCCGCTCCGCAGGTCGGATTGCCGCTGCAGCTCTTCGTGCTCGACGTGCGGGATGCGGAGTCGAGGCCGGTCCTGGACGGACGGGAGGAGGATCTCGCTCGCATCATGCCCATGGTGCTGGCCAACGCGGAGGTCTCCGTGCCCGAGGGCGAGGCGCTGCGCTATGATGAGGGCTGCCTCTCCTTCCCAGGCGTGCGCGGGTCGGTGGCGCGCGTCGAACGCGCGACTGTGCGCTACCGAGACGCCGACGGCGCGCCCCACGTGTTGGAATGCTCGGGTCTGCTGGCGCGCTGCTTGCAGCATGAGCACGACCATTGCCAGGGCGTGCTGTTCATTGACCGAATGGCCGGACCCGACGTGCTCCTGGCCGCCTCCAGAATCAAGCGCATCCGCCGGGACACCGAGGCCTCGCTCCGCGCGGTCCGCAGGAAGTGAAAATCACTTCTTGGCGGCGGGGGGCTCGCTGACGCGCAGTTCCAGGTCTCCGACGGAAACCAGGTCGGCCCCGGCGCCGCCGGAGACGCGGAAGGAGCGGCTAAGTCGGGAGGAGACGAGGGAGGCGACGCTCCAGGTCGCGCGCGCGCCGTCGAGGGAGGGCGCGTCCGCGCCGCCAATCACGGCGGCCGCAGGAAGGCTTGAGCCGACGGCGATCCGTCCGTTGCGCACGCAGAGATGACGGAGGAGCGCGGAGCCCAGGGCGGGAGAAGCCCGGTCGTAGGCCAGCAACCAGTCGCCCGAGGCGGCCAGACGCGGGATGAAGCTGCGCGCGTCGGCCAGCGTAAGACGCACGCCGTACTCCTTCATGGGGGCATCGGCCGGACCGACGCTAGTCAGGAAGGCTTCAGAAGCGACGACGCGCGAGGTGAAGGCGTCGGCCAGCCGCACGAAGAGGAGTCCGGCGGAGCCGTCCGGGGCCAGAGGGAAGACCTCCGCCCAGAGCAGGGCCACCGTGCGCGGGGTGGCGGCGGGGTCGAGCTTGGCGGAGAACGCGGAGGGCCCTTCTCCGGAAGGCGGGGCGAAGTAGGCGTAGCCGCCAGCGGGCACGGGAGAGAGCGACTTCGAATCGGCCTTCTCCCATGCAGCGCGAAGGGAGTCGCCGATGGCGACGGAGCGGACGGCCTTGCCGTTGGCGAACACGGAGGCGCCGAGGAAATGGACATGCTTGAAGCCGCCGTCACGCGCCGCCTTCTGGAGACGGACGGCGGACAGGGAGGAGGCCATGATCCAGCCATGGACGGGCACTTCGGCCTCATGCACCACGGGTTTGGTCAGGTCGGCCTTCTTGGCGGCCGCGACCGCGCGCAACTTAAGGATGGAGGGCTGGGCGCGACGGATCTGCTCGGTGCCTTCATTGACGAGCTTCTGTCCACGGGCCTTCACCTGCTCGGGCGTCTCCGCGAAGGCTCCCTGGGTGTTGCGATTGATGGCGGCCGAGGCGATGATGCTGTTGCCCTGCCTGACGCGCTCCTCGCCGAGCTGGACCTGCCGCAGGGCGCTGCCCCACTCGGAGAGCTCCGTACGGCTGAGGAGGGACGGGATTTCGTTGTCGGGCACGGGCGGCGGAGCCGACGGCTTGGCATCCGCCGCACGCAGGCAGAGGCCGGAAAGAAGGCAGAGGCAGGCGAGCAGGGGTCTCACGTCAGGATTCATCAAATTTCCTAGCAAACAAGGCGTCCATCTCGTCCAGCAGGGCCGTCGCCTCCTTGCCCTTGGCAGAGAAACGGAGCCGCGACCCCTGACCGGCGGCGAGCATCATGAGGCCCATGATCGACTTCCCGTTTACGGACTCGTCGTCCTTGAAGACGGTCACCTCGACCTCGGGGAAACGGTTGGCTAGGCGGACGATCTGGGCGGCCGGCCGGGTATGGATGCCCATCCGGTTCTGAACGGTGAACTCGCGGGCCTTGGCCTCTGGGGAATCTTCCATGAAAAGGGTCAATAAGCGGCTTTGCGGCCTTTATGAGTAGAGCGAAAAGGGAGTTCGGAGGCAAGGAGGGTCAAGGCAAATAAGGGGGGTAAGGGGGTTCGCTTGACCTTGGCGGGAACCCGCCTCCAATCGAGCGGAACACCCACCGCCGTGGCCAAGCCCGCAGTCCTCACCCACCCCGAGTCCCTCAAACGGCCCGCCGGACCGTCGGAGTACGCCAAAAACCCCGTGAACGCCGGCATGTCCAAGGCCGAAAAGGTAGCACTCTACACTAAAATGGCCCGCATTCGCCATTTCGAGCAGCGCTGCATCCGGGTCTACCAGCAGGGTAAGATCGGCGGCTTCCTCCATCTTTACATCGGCCAGGAGGCGGTGGCCGCCGGCACAATCTCGCTGCTGGGCAAGGATGACCACTTGATCACGGGCTACCGCGACCACGGTCACGCCCTCATGGTGGGCATGAGCATGAACGAGTGCATGGCCGAGCTGACGGGCAAGGTCACGGGATGCTCCAAGGGCAAGGGCGGCTCGATGCACTACTTCGCTCCCGACAAGAACTTCTGGGGCGGCCACGGCATCGTTGGCGGCCAAGCCCCCCTGGGCACCGGGCTCGCCTACGCGGTCAAATACCTCGGCCGCAAGGGCTCGTGCATCTGTTACATGGGAGACGGCGCGGTCAACCAGGGCGCGGTCCATGAGGCCTACAATCTCGCCGCCCTCTGGGACCTGCCCGTCATCTTCGTGATCGAGAACAACGGCTACTCGATGGGGACCTCGCAGGAGCGGTCCACGGCCCACCCGGGCTGCCTCGCCAAACGAGCGGAAGGCTACGGCATGGCGTGGGACGTGGTCAACGGACACGACGTGTACGAGGTGCGCGCCCGCGCCGCCGTCGCGCTGCGCCGCGCCCACGAGGAGTCGAAGCCCACGGTCCTCGAGATCTTCACCTACCGCTACTACGGTCATTCGATGGCCGACCCGGACAAGACCTACCGCGACAAGGAGGAGATCAAGGAGTACCGCGAACAGAAGGACCCAGTCCTGCTCTTTGAAAAGGAGCTGATCGCCGAGAAGGTCCTCACGCCGCAAAAGGCCAAAGCCATCAACGAGGCCGCCATGGAGGAGGCCGACGCGGCCGCCAAGTTCGCCGACGAATCCCCCGACCCGACCCCAGCCGACGTGACCAAGGACATCTACTGGGAGGAGGACAACCGGGGCCCGGACACCTCCTCGCGCGGCACCATCATCTTTGAATAATCCTCCGATGCCCGTCATGTCCTACCGCGAGGCGCTCCGCGCCGCGATGCGCGAAGAGCTCCGACGCGACGAGAAAGTCGTGCTCATGGGCGAGGAGGTGGCCCAGTTCAACGGCGCCTACAAGGTGACCGAGGGTCTCCTCAAAGAGTTCGGCCCGAAGCGCGTCGTGGACACTCCCATCTCGGAGGCGGGCTTTATCGGCCTCGGCATCGGCGCTTCGATGCTCGGCATCCGTCCGGTGATGGAGCTGATGTTCTGGTCGTTCTCCTACGTCGCCCTCGACCAAATCGTGAACAACGCGGGCAACATCCGCTACATGTCCGGCGGGCTCATCAACTGCCCGATCGTCATCCGCGGCCCGGCCAACGGCGGCACCAACGTCGGCGCCACGCACTCCCACACGCCCGAGGCCGTCCTGGCCTCGCACCCCGGTATCAAGGTGGTCTGCCCGGCCACGCCTTACGACGCCAAGGGGCTCATGAAGGCCGCCATCCGCGACAACGACCCGGTCTACGTGATGGAGAACACCATCCTCTACAACGACAAGGGCGAGGTGCCCGAGGACGACTACGTCGTGCCGCTCGGCGTTGCCGACGTGAAGCGGGCGGGCGATGACCTGACCATCGTAGCCCACGGGCGCGCGGTCATCACGTCGCTCAAGGCCGCCGAGATTCTCGAGTCGGAGCACGGCGTGAGCGTCGAGGTGGTGGACCTGCGTTCCATCCGTCCGCTCGACGAGGAGACAGTCCTTGCCTCGGTCCGCAAGACGCACCGCGTGCTCCTCGTGGAGGAGAACAAGCCGTTCTGCGGCGTCGACGCGCAGATCGCCTACCTAATCCAGTCCCGCGCCTTCGACGAGCTCGACGCGCCGATTCACCGCGTGTCGTCGGTCGACGCCCCGCAGATCTACTGCAAGCGTCTCGAGGACCAGCAGATTCCCAACCCCGCCCGCGTCGTTGCCGAGGCGCTCAAGGTCCTCGCCTAAGGCGGGGCCCGACCAATCTACCGATGGCCGAAATCATAGACATGCCCAAGCTCTCCGACACGATGTCGGTGGGCACGCTTGTGAAGTGGAACGTGAAGGAGGGCCAGGAGGTCGCCTTCGGCGACATCCTCGGCGAGGTCGAGACGGACAAGGCGACGATGGAACTCTCCTGCACGGTCCCCGGCACGGTGCTCAAGATCTACGTCGCGGCCGGCACCCAGCTGCCGGTTGGCGCGCCGATCCTCGCCGTCGGCAAGAAGGGCGAGAAGGTCCCCGAGCCCGACGCGCCCGCCCCCAAGGAGGCCCCCAAGGTCACCGCGCCGCCCATCCCTGAGACGACCGGCATCGCCTGCGTGCCTCCGGCCCCGGCGGGCGGTTCGGCTCCAGTGCGCACCGCCTCCGACGGCTCACGCGCCAAGGTCTCCCCTTACGCCCGACGCATGGCCGAGAAGGCCGCGCTCAACGCCGCCTCGCTCGCCGGCACCGGTCCGGGAGGACGCGTCGTGGCCCGCGACGTCGCCGCAGCCGCCGTGCTGCCCGCCGCGCCTTCGGGACCGGTCAACGTGACGGTGCCTCCGCCTTCCGACGGCAAGGGTGTGCAGCCTGACGGCGACCTCGCGGTCGGTGGCATGCGCCAGACGATCGCCCGCCGACTGCTCGAGTCTAAGGTGACGGTGCCGCACTTCTACCTCGAGGTGGACGTCGACGCCGCCCCGCTGATGGCGATGCGCGAGTCGATCAACCGCCGGCTGGCCGAGGCGGAGGGCAAGGACGCCCTCAAGCTCTCGGTCAACGACTTCATCCTGAAAGCCTCCGCGGAGGCGCTCCGCCAGGTACCCGCGGTCAACTGCTCCTGGGCGGGCACGAGCATCCGCCAGCACGGCGCGGTGCACCTGTCCTTCGGGGTAGCCCTCGACGACGGACTGGTGACGCCGGTCATTCGCGACGCGCACGCGAAGTCGCTGCGCGAGATCGCCACGGACGCCAAGGCGCTCATCAGCAAGGCGCGCTCCAAGAAGCTCACGCCCGCCGAGATGTCGGGCTCGACCTTCACGGTCACGAACCTCGGCATGTTCGGGGTCTCGGGATTCTTCGGCATCATCAACGTCCCCAACGCCGCGATTCTCTCGGTCGGCGCCACGCTCAAGAAGCCGGTGGTCGACGCGCATGACCGCATCGTCGTGGGCCAGCGCATGACGCTCGGTCTCTCGGGCGATCACCGCGTAATCGACGGGGCCACGGCCGCCCAGTTCCTCCAGGCGCTCAAGAAGTCGCTGGAGGAGCCGACGGCGATGCTGATTTGAAGGCCGCGCTCAGGCGAAGGTGCGCACCGAGGACAGGCCGCCGTCCGGACGGAGGACCTGGCCGGTCATGAATGCGGATCCGGGACCGAGTAGCCAGGCGGCGAGTTCGGCGACCTGGTCGGGGGTGCCGACGCGCTGCAGGGGATGACGCTTGGCGGCGGCCTCGCGCTTGGCGTCTGCGTTCAGTAGCGGCGCGGCGAGCGGGGTGTCGGTGAGCCCGGGCGCGATCAGGTTCACGCGCACGGTCGGAGCCCACTCGGCGGCGAGGCTACGAGCCAGGCCCTCGAGGGCGCCCTTGGCGGCGGCGATGCCCGAATGCATCGGCATGCCCTGCGCGACGGCGACGGTGGAGAAGAGCACGACCGAAGCGGAGCCGGTGGCCTTCAGCGCGGGCAGCGCGGAGCGCAACGCCTCGACAGCGCCAAAGAAGTTCACCTGCAGGTCGCGGCGGAAGTCCTCGTCGGTCATGCGGTGGAAGGGCTTCAGGGCGATGGTGCCCGGAAAGTAGGCGAGGCCGTCCAGGCGCTCGGGCCATGCGAGTCCGACCGGCGACGCGGCATCAAAGGGACGCACGCTGGCGGAAAGCGCCCCGGCTTCGCCGGGATTGCGTGCGGCGAGATGCACGCGGTGTCCGTCCCGGGCGAGGAGGCGGACGACCGAGAGTCCGATTCCGGTGTTTCCTCCGATGACGGCGATGTCGAGCGGCATGCAGGCAAGGTCTGGGAGGCGGGGCGGCGGTCAAACCGCCGGCCGCTTTTGGGATCCAGGTAAAGAAAAGGGCCGGCATGGGCCGGCCCGTCGGGGGCCTTTCGGCCCTCACTTCTTCTTCGGAGCCTTGCGCGGAGGCTTGGGGTCGAGGTTGGCGTTGAGCTCGGCCTCGGTGAACCGGGACGCGACTCCCTGCGAAGGCACCTGTGCCTTGGCGGTCCAGACAATCGCGTTGAGGACGAGGGTGCGCTGGCTGTCATTGGACCAGCCGCGGTGGAAATGGCCGCCGGTGAAGCCGAAGCCGCGTCCGCCGTCCTTGCGCTGCACGGCCCAGGCGACGACCTGCGGCTTCTTCTCCTCGAGCACGAGGCGCTTCACGTCGGGGTTGCCGGCGTGCGGGCCTTCGCCGCGGTTCATCGTCTCGGCGGGGGCGACCGCGGAGAGGATGGGGGTCACGCCCTCCATGCCATCACGGAAACGCATGTTGAAGTACCACTCGTCGTTGGAACCGAAGGGCTTCACGCCCGCGCTCACGGGATGGTCGGGCAGGGAACGGAAGTCGGCGGTCCAATGGGGGTTCACGGACCAGTGCTGCTCGAAATAGCCGCCGAGCCACTCCTTGAACTCCCGGGCGCCCTTGCCCGTGGAGGAACGTCCGGCAGGGGGCGGGTTGACGGGCTTGCCGTCGACGCTCGGCCAGCAGGCGCGCTCATAGGCGGGCTCGACCGCGTAATGCAGGCAGACGAAACCCGTGCCGGCGGCCATCTTCTTCTCGAGCTCGTCGAGATGGGGCAGCGCGGGGTGTCCGCCGCCGCCGTCGGAGTAGATGACGATGGTGTCGGCCTTGGCGACGCGCTCAGGCGACGGCCACTGGCCGCCGAGGGAGACGTCGACCTCGACGAGGTCGGCCGCGCCCTGCTTCAGGCCGGCGGCGAGGAGCAGGATGCCGGCGTTGTGCTCGTGCTCGCCGGGCGCGTGGCTCGGGCGGCCGGCAATCATGAGGACGTTCTTCTTCTCGGCGGCGCCGAGGGAGGCGGCGGCGAGCAGGACGGCGAGGAGGGCGCGGGGCTTCATGGAGGAAAGGGTCAGTCCTGCAGGACGACGTCCTTGATCTGCACCAGCATGGGCGGGCCAGCGTGCAGCTGGAAGGCGAGCACGCCCTCCTTGGCGCCAACGGCGGTGGTGTCGGTGACGTCGACGGTCTGGCGGCCGTTGATGAAGTGCTGCAGGCGGCCGCCCTTGGCGACCACGCGGTACTCGTTCCAATCCTCGTTCCTGATCACGGCCTGGATCTCGTCGGACTTCCCGAGCGACCCCTCGACGACGATCTTCGGCTTCTTGGGTTCGGCGCCCTCGGAGACGGTCACCTTCTCGCCGCGCTTGGCGAGGATGCCCCTGCCCTTCTCCTCATAGAGGATGCCCGAGTAGGTCCTGCCCGCCTCGAAGTCGCCCTGGTAGCCGGCGACGACGAAGCCCTTCTCATCGACGAGCTTGCTGCGATACTGAACGCCGGAATTGCCGTGGAAGATGCGGTAACGGAAGGTCAGCTCGAAGTCGGAGACCGTGCCGCCCTGCCAGACGATGAAGGTATTGCCCTTGGTGGGCTTCTCCTTGGTGGTGCGGCCGGTGATGGCGCCGTCCTCGACGGTCCAGAAATCGAGGCCCTTCCAGCCGGTCAGGTCCTTTCCGTTGAAGAGCTGCCGCGTGCCGGCTGAGAGCGCGGCGGCGGACAGGAGGGCGGTGAGAATGGCGAAGCGCATGGGTCGTGTCACTTCTTGGAACCGAAGAAGCGGTGCAGGTTCTTCAGGCCCTTCACGGCGATGTCGTCGCGACGGGGCTCCATGGCGCGCCAGATGGCGGCGGCGCGGGCGATGACCTTGACGTCGGTGGTGAAGGACTCGATCACGACCTCCTTCTTGTAGCCAATCTTCTTCAGGGCGGCCACGATGGGCTTCCAGTCGAGGGAGTCGTTGCCAGGGGTGCCGCGGTCGGTGCCGCAGGCGTGGAAGTGTCCGAGATGCTTGCCGGCCCGGAGGATGGCGGCGGACTGGTTCTTCTCCTCGATGTTCATGTGGAACGTGTCGAGGTGGAGCTTCACGTTGGGCAGGTTGACGGCCTTGATGAGGCGGAGTCCCTGGTCGCAGGTGTTGAGGAAGTCGGTCTCGAAGCGGTTCAGCGGCTCGACGTCGAGCTCGATGCCCTTCTTCTGAGCGTACTTGCCGATGACCTTGAGGTTCTTGACGACCAGCTTGAAGTGCGTCGCCTTGGTCCTGTTGTCATGGGCGCCGATGAGGCCGACGACGGAGTAGAGCGGCCCGATGATGCGCGGGCAGCCGGCGACGGCGGCCTGGTCGATCAGCGCCATGATGTACTTGCGTCCGGCGGCCTGGTCCTTGGCGGAACCGCGAAGGTCGCGTCCGGGGCCCATGCACGCGCAGATGGAGCCGATGGCGATGCCGGCCTTGGCGGCGGCGGCCTTGAGCACCCGGGGGTCGGTGTGGGAGGGGTCCTCGATCGGGATTTCGACGGAGTCGAAGCCCCAGTTCTTCAGCTTCCTGAAGAGATGGACGCTGTCGTTGGTGAACGGCGAGGCGTAGAGGAAAGTGTTGAGTCCGAAGCGCATGGTGGGATGGGGATGATTGGGGAAAGGCATCCTTGGCACGGGCGGGCCGTGGGTCAAGGACGGGAGGACGCCTCAGGGCAGTAGTTCGCCGATGAGCAGGATGGCGCCGGGGAAGGCGTGGTGGTCGGCGAACCGCGCGGGGTCGTCGATCTTCTGCTTCCGTTGTGCGAGGACGGCGGCCTTGTCGACTTTCTCATCGGTGAGCTCGACGGTAACGACGTGCTCGCGGTCCTCGAGATCCGTGCCGACGGTGAACACGCTCAGGCGGGGATGCGTGCAGTAGGAGTCGAAGCGCGCCACGGTCCGGGGCGCCCCGCCGTCGAGGGTCACGCGCACCTTGCCGCCGGCTGGACCGACGACGTCGTAGACCGCAGCATGGGTGCCGCGGAAGCGGAAGGTGAAGGACTGCCCGGCCCGGGTGAGCGGGACCATCTGGGGCAGACGCCTGACGAAGGCCTTGGCGAGCGGATGCGCGGCGGGTTCGGCCGGAACGACGCCCTCAGAGAACTTGGCTCGGCCGACGGGCTCGAGACGCGCACGCTCGAAGTTGTCGGCGGCGAGGGGCGCGGGCAGGACGTGCGGCGCGGAAGGACCGGAGGCCTTGGCGACGAGCGGCAGGGATCGCACGACGGCCTGCAGGTACAGTTCATGCCCGGTGGACTCGTGCGGATGCACGCCGTCCGGCGCGAAGACAAACTTGTCGCCCAGCGCGGCGCGGTCGGCCTCGGTCTTCGGCAGCGGCGAACGCCACAGTAGCCGGCCCGCCTTCGTGAGACGCGCCACCTCGAGACCCATGTGCACGGTGGGCAAGCCGTAATGGTCGGCGACCTTCTCCATGGCGCCGGCGGAGCGCTGGAAGCTCCCCTCGAGCAGGGCAGGCACGAGCGCCTCGGTGACGGTGTAGACGAAACAGATGTCGGTACGCGGGTTGGCGCGGCGGACCTGCCGGACGATGCCCTCCATGCAGCGGACGATGCGGGCAGGGTCCGCGCCGCCGTCGTTCACGGCGAACTCCACGAAGACGAGGTCGGGCTTGCCGGAGAGAACGTCCTGCGCGAGCCGGAAGACGCCGAGGTCGGAGCCGGTGCCGCCGATGGCCGCGTTGATTTCGGTGAACGTGGCGGCCGGATGGGCCTTGCGGAAATGGGCGAGGGTCTTCACGCGCCATCCGTTCTGTGCGGTGATCGAGCCGCCGAGGTAGGCGACGCGCACCTCCGCGCCCGGCGTCGCGGCCTTCTCCAGGAAGTTGGGCAAGCCGGCGCGCGGGCGGCATTCGACCGCGGGCACGGGCGGGAATTCGACGGCGGGGGCGGCCAGGGCCAGGACGGCCGCCAGGAGCAGCAGAGGTCTCATGAAATTAAGGTAGTCAATCGTAGGGACATGCGGCAGGCAGTCAAAAAGTCGCTTCCAACGCCGATGGCCGCGGGTATCGTAAGAAGCCGATGGATCCGCTCACCCATGCCGTGCTCGGCATCTCCGCCGGCATCGCGCTCCGCCCGAAGTCAGTCCCCTTGGCCGCAGCGGCCACGGCGGGCATGCTCGCGGGCTTGGCCCCCGACCTCGACCTCCTCATCCGGTCGCCGGGGGACCCCTTGGTGTCCTTCCGCTGGCACCGGCATTTCACCCACAGCTTCGCCTTCCTGCCGCTCATCGCCACCGTCACGGCCTTCTTCACGGCATGGTGGTTCCGCAGGCGCGAAGGGGCGGGCTGGAAGGCGCTCTGGCTACCTTCGCTCGGCGCCGCGCTCACGCACATCCTGTGCGACGCCTGCACGAGCTACGGAACAATGCTCCTCTGGCCCCTCAGTCCGGCCCGCATCGCCTGGGACTGCCTCCCGATTGTCGACGTGGCCTGCACGCTCCCGGTCCTCGGCCTCGCGGTCACGGCCTGGGCGCGCGACTCCCGCCAGGCGGCGGCCTGGGCGCTCGCCTGGTTCACGGCCTACGCGGCCGCGGGCGTCCTGCAGCACGAACGGGCCGAGGCGGCGGTGCGCGAATGGCTCGACGGACGGGGCGTGAAGCCCGAACGGCTCGCGGTGAAGCCCACTTTCTCCAACCTGCTCGTCTGGCGTGCGGTCTGGCTGCACGCGGGACGCTGGGAAGCCGCGGGCGTGCGGGTGGTGCCCTTCGCCCGGGCGCAGATCGCGCCGGGCGGCACCAAGCAGGCCTACTTGCCCACCGGCCCGGACGCGCCGCCCTGGGGCTCGCGCGGCGCCGTGATGATCGCGGAGTTCTCGGAGTTCACCGGCGGCTGGAACTGCCTAGACCGGCGTGACGGCAAGGTCTTCGTCGGCGACGTCCGCTTCGCGACGCTCCCCACGTCGATTCGTCCGCTTTGGTCGGTGCGCACGCCGCCGGACGGCTCCGCCGGCGACGTGTTCTTCGACCGACGCATCGAGGACGGGGACTGGGGCAGGTTCGGCGCGCTGCTGACGGGAGCCGACCCCCGCTACGTGCGGTTGCGGTGAGGCGGCGAGATTTGTCTTCACTGCGGAAAGGTGCTGGGGGAAGGTGACGCATGTCCAATCCGCATGAGACCGGCCCGGCGGGCCGCGCGTTCACCCGCGCGGGTCTGGCGGTGCTCTGGCTCGTGAGCCGGCTCCCGTGGTCCTGGCAGCGCAGGTTGGCCGTCGTGGCCGGATGGATGGCGTACCGCTGCCTGCCGTTGAGAAGGCACGTGGTGCGGGTCAACCTGCGCATCTGCTTCCCGGAACTCGGTGAGGCGGAACGCGAGGCGCTCGCGATCCGGCATTACCAGTCGCTGGTCCTAGGGGCGCTCGAGGTGGCCCGCTGCTGGTGGCGCGGGCCGGCGGAACTTCCGCCCTGCCGCGTCGAAGGGCTCGAGGCGCTCGAGCGTCTGCGGGCCGAGGGACGGCCGGTGCTGCTGGTCTCGGGACATTTCACTACGCTGGAAATCGCCGGACGCATGCTCTCGCTACGCACGCCGCTGAGCTGCCTGTACCGCGACCCCAACAACGCCGTGCTGGCCGGGCTGCTCCGCCGGCACCGCACGGCCTGGACCCATCGTGCCATCAGCATGAACGACCTGATGGGGCTGCTCCGCGCGCTCCGGCAGGGCGACACGGTCTGGTATGCGCCCGACCAGGGCAAATGGACGCCCCAGTCGAGGCTGCTGCCGTTCTTCGGGCGCGACGCCATCACCAACACGGCCACGGCCAAGCTCGCGCAGATGTCAGGCGCCGCGGTGATGACGTTCTTCCCGGTCCGCCTGGAGGACGGCAGCTATGCGCTCAAACTCGACGGACCCCTGGAGGGATTCCCTTCGGGCGACGCGGAAGCCGACACGCGGAGGCTGACGGGCCTGCTCGAGGACGCGGTGCGCGCGGCGCCGGACCAGTACCTGTGGGTCCACCGTCGGTTCAAGGGCCACCGAGGTCTGCCCGTGAGCCCCTACTGACCCGCGCCCCGCGCCAGCAGCGTGGTTAGCGCGGCGACGTGCGCCTCCGGACCGTAACGGGTGAGCGCCGCGGCCCTGCCCCTTTCGGCCTGGACGCGGCGCGACGCGTCGTCATCGAGCAGGCCGCGAACCGCGCGGGCGAGGGCGGCGATGTCCCCGGAGGGCACGGAAATCCCTGCGCCTCCCTTGAGAATCTCACGCAGGCCGCCCACGGCGAAGGCCGCTACGGGTACGCCGCACGCCATCGCCTCCACGGCCGCGAGGCCGAAAGGCTCGTCGCGCGAAGGCACGATGACGACGGTCGCATGCGGAAGCAGGCCGGGCAGGTCGTCCCTCTGGCCGAGGGCGCGCACGCCCTCCATGGGAAGTCCGGCGGGAAGCTCGCCGCCGCCGATGATCGCCAGCACGGCGTCGGGACGCGACCTCCGGACTTCGGCGAAGGCGCGCACGGCGAGATCCTGGCCCTTGCGCCGGGAGATGAGCCCCACGACGGCCACAACCGGCGTCGACGGGGCCGCGCCCAGAGCCTCGCGCAAGGGATCTGTCCCGGCCGAGGCCGGACGGAACTGCGCGGGGTCGACGAAGTTGGGCAGGACCTCGACCGGCACGGACCAGTTCCACGGCACGACGCGCTGCCTGGCCGCGGTGTCACGCGAGACGGCGATGAGCAGGTCATGCAGTCCGGTGTGCGGCTGAGGATGGTTGGCGTGCAGGTGCGCGACGCTCGGCACGCCGTGCCGCGCGCGCAGCAGGGCCGCGAAGTTCCCGGCGCGGGTGAGATGCGAATGCACGACGTCGACGCCCTCGGCCCGGCAGATGGCCGCGACGCGGTCGGCCTCGCGCAGAGGCCAGCGGGAGAAGTCCGTGCGCAGGAGCGGGACGTCGGCGCCCACGGCCGACTCGATCCATGATCCGGGCTCGCAGGCGAGGGTGACGTGATGGCCGGCCGAGCGGAGGAGGGGCGCGATCCGACGGGCGTAGACGACGGCCCCGTTGACGCCGCGGTTGGAGGAGGCGACGAGGATCCGCATGCGGTCAGCGGAGCTCGAAGCGGTAGGCGGCCAGGGCCTCGGAAGGCTCGGCGACGCCGTCGCGGCGGGCCGGCGTGAAGCGCGAGGCGCGCGCGGCCGCCAGCGCCGCCTCGTCGAGCAGCGCGCTGCCGGAGGATTCGTGCACGACGAGGGCGGTCACCTCGCCCGACGCCGAGAGGAGGACCTTAACGACGACGCGACCCTCAGAGCCGGCGCGACGGGCGCGCAACGGGTAGGATGGCTCCTCGCGGACGAGGAAGGCCGGCGGCTCGAGCACGGGCGGACGGGGCACCGGAGCCGAGGGAGCCTCCGTGACGACGGGCGCGGGCGACGATGCGACGGACGCGCGCTCCACGGGCGCGCCCGTCAGGCTGGCCGCCGGCACGCTCGGCGCGGAGATCGCGACGACGGGGTCGGCCGGCGGCGGGGTCGATGCGCCGGCGCCGGCCTCGGTTCCGGCCGGAGCCTCGCCCGCCGGCGCAATCGGCTCCGGCTCCGTGACGGAGACGACCAGGAGTAGGCCGCCCTCCCGGACGGGCTCGGTGAGCGAGGCGGGAGCGCCGCCCACCAAGGCCGCCGCGGCGGCCAGGTGCGCGGCCGCAACGACGGACCAAGTCATGGCATGACGACGGGCGGCTTCCACGGGCGGAGGGTCGGGCTAGGCCGGAGGACAGTCAAGTGCGGGCCGGGTCATACCAGGACCGGCGGCACGAACCACCGCAGCCGCCAACGTCCATGCGGCGCGCCGCGCGAAGGGGACGCGATGCGCTCAAGGGCGGCCACGGCCCCCTTGCGGAAGCGCACGACCTCGCCGGAACGCGCGCCGAGGAGCAAGGCGAGAAGGGAGGCGAGATGGGGGTTGTGACCGACAATCAGTCTCGGTCGCCGGGCGGTGGCGAGGAGGCGGGCGGTGACGGCAGGATCGTCCTCGGGCGCGAGACCGGCAAGGAGCCGCAGACGTCGCGGAGCCACGCTCGCAGCGCGCATGGCCAGCTCGGCGGTCTGGACGGAGCGCACGAGCCCGCTGTGCTCAACCAGGGGCGCGACGGCCGCGGCGACGGCGAAGGGGCCCCGGCCCGCGCGCCTCGCCTGCCGCCGACCCTTCACCGTCAGCGGGCGCGCCGCATCGGGCTCGCCCGGCTCCGCTTCGGCATGTCGCATCAGGAACACCAGCATGCGTCGCATCATGACCGCGGAGCCGTGCGACACAAATACGACTTGCGACCGGACGGGCGGCGATGACGAATGCTGCGTGCGTCTGACTACGCTCCTGCTCCTGGCCGCCCTCACCGTCTGCGCGCAGGCGGCGACCTACTCCCGGGCGGGCATGCGGTATGACGGTGTGATCTGCGTGGACGCGGCGACGGGCCGGGTCCTCGCCGAGGACTCGGCCGACTACCCGGGCCGCCCGGCGAGCGTGACCAAGCTGATGACGCTCCTGCTGGTCCTCGAGGACATCGAATCGGGCGCCATCCGCTCCGACCGCAAGGTCAAGGCCACCCGGGAGGCGGCGCGCACGGGCGGCTCCCAAGTCTGGCTGGCCGAAGGCGAGTCCTTCACCGTCGACGAGCTGCTGCACGCGCTGATGCTGCAGTCGGCCAATGACGCGGCGGTCGCGCTGGCGGTCGACCGCGCCAGCTCCACCGCGGCCTTCGTCGCCCGGATGAACGAACGGGCCTCCCGCCTCGGCATGGCCGCGACGCGCTTCGCCTCGCCCAACGGGCTCACCGAAGGGGCTGGCCCCCACGACCGCAGCACCGCGCGCGACCTCGCCCGGCTCTGCGTGGAACTGGTGAAGAAGCCCGCGGCCCTGAAATACGCCTCCACGCGTTCCTTCATGCTCTTCCGCCCCGGCGGCCGCTCCATCCAGCTGACGAACCACAACCATCTGCTCACCGATTACCGCGGATGCGACGGCCTCAAGACCGGCTACACGTCCGCCTCCAACGCCTCCATCGCCACGACGGCCGTCCGCGACGGGCGAAGGGTGATCGCGATCGTCCTCGGCTGCGACAGCCCCGCCGGCGCCAAGCCCGAACAACGCATCCGCGACCAGCTCGCCGGCGAGCTGATGGACGTCGGCTTCGCCAGTCTGGCGGCCCTGGCCGAGGCGGAAGCGGCTAAGCAGGCCAGCCTCAAGGTAGCTCCCAAGACCCGGGGCCGACCCGCCCGTGAGCCCGACATCTGGGACTGGCTGGCGGATCTTTTTAGTTTCTAACCCTCAGCGAAACATAGGGTTGAAGAAGTAGTGAACATTTGTTCAATTTGCTTGCCACCGCGGCGGGTTCCGTCACTTTGAGGTCACCAACAACCCACGCCCATGTCCGCCAAGCCCGAAACCGCCGCCAAAGAAAAGGCCTCCGCCCAGGCCGCCGAACGCAAGACGCTCGATCTCGCCCTCTCCGCCATCAACAAGCAGTACGGCGACGGCACGCTCATGCGCATGGGCGACGCCACCAAGATGCAGGTCTCGACCGTGTCCACCGGCTCGGTGGCGATCGACCTCGCCCTCGGGGTCGGCGGCCTCCCCCGCGGCCGCATCGTCGAGATCTACGGTCCGGAATCCTCGGGCAAGACGACCCTCTGTCTCTCCATCATCGCCGAAATCCAGCGGCAGGGCGGCAACGCCGTCTTCATCGACGTCGAGCACGCCCTGGACCCCCGCTACGCCAAGGTGGTCGGGGTCGACCTCGACAACCTCCTGGTCTCCCAGCCTGAATCCGGCGAAGACGCCCTCAACATCGCCGAGACGCTCATCCGCTCCGGCGCGGTGGACGTCATCGTGGTCGACTCCGTCGCGGCCCTGGTCTCCAAGCAGGAGCTCGACGGTCAGATGGGCGACTCCACGGTCGGCGTCCAGGCCCGCATGATGAGCCAGGCGATGCGCCGCCTCACCGCCGCGATCAGCCGGACGAACTGCGTGGTGATCTTCACCAATCAGATCCGCGAGAAGATCGGCGTGATGTTCGGCAACCCCGAGACCACCCCCGGCGGCCGCGCGCTCAAGTTCTTCTCCTCGGTGCGCATCGACATCCGCCGCATCGGCCAGATCAAGGAGCCGACCGGCAAGGTCATCGGCAACCGCACCAAGGTGAAGGTAGTGAAGAACAAGGTCGCCCCGCCCTTCACGGAGTGCGAGTTCGACATCATGTACAACGAGGGCATCTCCCGCACGGGCTCGGTCCTCGACCTCGGCATCGAACACAAGATTCTCGAGAAGAAGGGCGCCTGGATCGCCCACAACGGCCAGCTCATCGGCCAGGGTCGCGAGGCCGCCAAGGAGTACCTCATCAAGAACCCGAAGGTCCTCGAGGAGCTGCAGAGGACGATCCTCGAGAAGGTCCAGGTGGTCGGCGGCATGACGCTCGGCGCGGGCGCTGGCGAGAACGTCGCCGCGGAATAAGTTTTCGTTGTTGGCTTCCTAGCCCGGGCCGCGCGCAAGCGCGGCCCGTCTCTTTGCGGGTCAGCGTTCCGCCGGATCCTCGATCAGGAGCTCGCTTTCGACGGTCGCCGCACCGGCGGCCTTGAGCGCGGCCTCAAGGCGCAGGAACTCCACCTGGCTCTCCGCGACGACTTTCTCCATGTCGGCCTTGGCCTCCTTGGATCGGAAGAGGGTCTTGATCTGCTTGATCTCGTAGGCCTGCTTCTCACCGACGGCCTTCCTGACGGCGGCGAACGTGGGGGTGGTCGGATTTTCCGGAAACTCGGCGGTGAGATTGATGCCGGAGGCGAGCGCGGAGGCGGTGAAATCCTTGGACTTGCCGCCTCAGGTCACGCGTCCGACGGACCCCTTCAGTCCGGTGACGCGCAGGGTGAGGCGATTGAAGCGTCCGTGGAAGTCGGTGAGCGCGGCGCCGGCCGCCATGGCGGAATCGCTCCGCACGTCGCCCGGCTCGACCGTGAAAGGGATGCGGTCATGGATGACCCGGATCAGACCTGCGGGCAGCACCTGGCCGTCGCGCACACGGAGGGCGCGCTGGCCGTCACGGGGGGTCACGTTCATCCCGTCGGGCGTGAACTCAGCCTCGATGGTGCCGAGGTCGCCGTCCAACCCCATGACGTCCAGGAAGGCGGTCGCCATGATTACGTGCCCGGCCCAGCCAGGATGCACCCGGTCGGCGCCCTCGATTTTGAAGGCGTTGCCGTGCAGGGCGCACATGCGGTGGCCGTGGGTTACGCGCGGGAGCCACCTGCGGCGAAGCCCGCGTCCTCGTCGTCGGCGACCTCGATGGCGATGTCGCGGAAGCGCGGCGGGGAGAGGTTGGGCTCCTCCCGGGTACCGCGCGCGGTCTTCACCCACGGCGGCACGGAGTGGATGGTGTCCGGGGAGCCGAGGATTGTCCGTACGCCGGACTCACGAAAGGCGCGGACAATCTGGGTAAGGTTGAATCGGTAGGCCTCGCCGAGGTCGGGCTGCCAGGGCACGTGCCGGAAGTCGTTCATGCCTTGGCAGGTCGTGGCGAACGTCGGCCGGAAGCGGATGACGTTGTTCTTCATACGTCGCAGGAAGCCGCCGGCCTGCTCGCCGCTCCAGCCATACTGCCGGCAGGAAACGCCGAAGTCGCGCCGCGCCGTGGCGTGGCACGCCTCGATCACGCGGCGGCACATCTTCTGCTCCATGATAGAATGGCCGCAGAGCGCGAGCAGGGCGCCGGGCAGGAGCCAGAGGCCGGAAGGCCGCGAAGCCTTTCGCCCGACGTAATGCTCCGGCACGCCGGAGGGGACGGGCTCATGGACGTCGGCGGCACAGGCGGTGCGCAGCAGGACGCCGAGGGGCGGGGAAGGGGCGGGTCACGGCTTGGCGATAATGTGACACGTCCTTGAATTTACCCGAAACGCCGGCGACGCTTGCCAAAGGTGGCCTTCATGCTCATCTTAAAATTCCCCTGCAGTGTTCGACACCCGCGGCAGCATCCGTCTCCTACGATCATAATCAACGGGAGGCGCGACCCGACCGGCCTCGTCCGAGCCGTGGCAACGCGCCGCCCACCTTAACTCCAGGAAAACTGGAGCTCCATCGGAACCGGCACAGGCGGGGGAATCTTTTTTGAGAGATGACAGAGGGCAGATGACAGATGACAGGGAGGGTCGGGATCGCGTCACGACCTGACTGACCCTGGACGCCGCCTTGCGTCCATGCCTTGGCCTGACCGCCCACCGCCTCCGCCTGCCCTCAACCCAGGTCGAGCGGTCCGCCTTCGCAGAGGCTCGGGTTGCCGAACTTGGGGATGCGGTGTCCGAAGGCGTGAGCGAGCGAAAGCAGCAGACGGTTGTGAGGCTGCTTGTCGAAGGCGAGGGCGCGGCCGGTCCTGAAGCCGAGGCCGCCGCCGAGCAGCAGCCAGGGGATGTCCTCATGGGTGTGGCTGTTGCCCTTCCCGAGCTCATTCGTCCAGACGACGGTGGTGTGGTCGAGCATGCTGCCCCGCCCTCCCGGCTCCGGCGTGTCCTGCAGGCGCTTCGCGAGATGGGCGAGCTGCTCCGCGAACCAGACGTTGATCTTGATGAGCTTCTCCTGCGAGCCGGCGTTCAGGTCGGGATCGTGCGAAAGGGCGTGGTGCGTCTCCTCCACCCCCGCCCAGCGCATGCGCGCCTGACCGACGGAATGGGTGAACTGGAAGGTGGCCACGCGGGCCAGGTCGTTCTGGAAGGCGCTGATGAGGAGCTCGGTCTGCATGCGCGTGATCTCCGGGATGTTGTCGTTCTCCAGCGGCACGCCCGCCTGCGGGGCGGGAGGCGCGGCCACGTCACCGCTGGCCGCCTGCTGCTGCAGCTCCTTCTCCATCTCACGCAGCGCGGTGGCGTGACGGTCCAAGGCCTCGCGGTCCTTGGCGTCGACGCGGGCGGAGATCCTGGCCAGGTCCGACCGCAGCCCGTCGAGCACGGACACGAGGCTCTCGCGGTCCTTGGTCTGCCCGTAGAGCTTCTCGAACATCGCGTAGGGGCTGGTGACCGGCGTCATGGGCTGGTTCGGGCCGGCGTAGCTCCAGCGGGTCCAGGGATCGGCCCGGTTGGGCACGGCGACGCCGAACTCGAGCGATCCGTGGCGGGTCCTGGTGGCGGGGTCGGACTGGAGGAACCGGCGGATCTCCTGGTCGATGGAAGGGCCACTGGCCCAGCCAGCCGGGGTCTCGCCCCCACCCTGGATGTTGCCGGGGAAGAGCTCGATGCCGGTGAGCAGGCAGCTCATGCCGCGCATGTGGCCGTCACCGTCCCCGCGGACGCGGTTGTTGACGCCGCGCAGGGTGAGCAGGCGGTCACGGAAGGGCGTGAGCGGGGCCAGGATGCGCTTGAGACGGAACTTGTCTCCGACGGGCTCAGGCCAGAACTCGGAAGGGATCGTGCCGTTGGGCGAGAAGACGAAGATGATG
This sequence comes from Verrucomicrobiota bacterium, assembly GCA_016871415.1. Taxonomy (GTDB): domain Bacteria; phylum Verrucomicrobiota; class Verrucomicrobiia; order Opitutales; family UBA953; genus UBA953. The sequence continues at coordinate 2,738 of VHDL01000002.1, read as the reverse complement.
CGACGGCGGGGGGAGGCGCCCTGCGCGGCGTTCAGCGAGGGCAGCCCGGCGAGCAGGGGGAGCGCGGCGGCCGAAAGGCCCAGGCGGCGGAGGAAGTCACGGCGGTGATGGAGGCTCATGGACGTCAGTTCGGAAGGGGCGGCGGCAGGGCGGCCATCACGACGATCTCCACCGCAAGGTCGCGGACGTGGTAGCCGCCGCTGCGGAAACCTTCGGCGAGACGTCCGACCGCGTCGGGCGACCAGGCCGCGGGCGGCTGCCGGACGATGGCGTGGAAGAGGTTGCGCGCGAAGCCGGCCTGACCGCCGGGGCTCTCGACGGCGTGCCGTGCGACGTCCCTCGCCCCCTGCAGGCGGAGGACGGTGCCGTTGGCGGCCTGATATTCGGAAACGGGATCGACGGGCTTGCTGTTGTCCGTGGCGCGCAGGCGCCCGACGGCGTCGAAGCGCTCGAGGCTGAAGCCGAGGGGGTTGATGGTCACGTGACAGGACATGCACGCGGGCTTGGAAGTGAGCTCGGTCACCTTCTCACGCATGGTCAGCGAGGGGTCGAACTTGTCGTCCATGAAGGCGATCGCCATGGGCGGCGGGCGCAGCATCCGGCCGAGGATGTTGCGCGTGACGAAGACGCCGCGGTGGATGGGCGAGGAGGACTTGTGATAGGAGAGCGTGGCCAGCACGTAGGGGTGCGTGAGGACGCCCGCGCGGTGATCGGCGTCGAGACGCACGGGCTCGAACCCACGGCCGGCGGGCTCGGGCTGACCGTAGAATCTGGCGAGGCGGCGGTTGAGCAGGACGGTGTCGCCGAGCAGGAGCTCGCGGTAGTCGGACTTCTCCGACCACACGACGCGCTCCACGGTCAGGTCCAGCGAAGTGAGAAGGTCGGCGATGACCGCGCGGTCAAAGCCGGGGTAGGCCTGCGCGTCCTTGGCGAGGTCGGCGTCCTCCTCGACGTGCAGCCAGTGCCGGAAGAAGTCGGCCAGCTTGGCCCGGGCGCGGGAATCCTGCATCATGCGACGCGCCTGGGCACGCACCTGGGCGGGCTCACGCAGGCGGCCGGCCGCGGCCTCCTTGAGCAGGGCCTCGTCGGGCAGCGAATCCCAGAGGGCGAGCGCGAGCCTGGCCGCGACGGCGTGGGACGAAGCGCCGCGGTGGTCGGGATAGAGGAACTGGGGCGAGGAGAGGATGCGCAGGACGGCGCGCCGGGCCGCGGTCTCGGGGGCGAGGCCGGGCGCGAAGATCGCGCGGAGTTCGGACCTCTCCGCCTCCTCGAGCGGACGGCGGTAGGCGCGCTCGGCCAGACGCAGGCAGAACTCCGCCAGCTTCACGCCCTTGTCCTTGGCCTCGGGCGCCGTGCCGGCGTATTCGAGCATCTTGGGCTCGAGCAGGCCGGCGGCCTCGAAGGCGCCGCGCGCGACGGCCTCCGTCCACTCGCGGGAGACGCCCACGCCGCGCTCGTAGCCGAGCGAGGAGTCGTCGGCCGGAAAATCGGCGGCGACGATGTCGGTGCGCGAGGACGGCTCAGGGGAGAGGCTCTCGGGCGGAATCACCGTCCAGACTCCGCCGGGCGGACGCCACTCGAGACGGACGGCGGCGGTCTTGTCCTTGTACTTGAAGTAGTCGAGCTTGAGTGGATACGGCCGTCCTCCGAGCAGCAGCAGCTCGGCCTCGCCGACGCGCACGGCGCCCGAACTGACCCAGAGGTCGACGGTGGCGGCGCGCCCGAGGGCGCCGGAGTCGTCCCGGGTGTTCTCATTGGCGCTCACCGGGCTGTTGAGATAGAGACGCGCGCCGTTCGGCGTGGTGACGCGGAAAGCGTAGACGCCGGTGTCGCGCACGAGCAACGAGCCCTCCCAGCTGACCGAGAACTGGTCCTTCTTCATCTTCTCCGCCGGAGCCCCCGCGCCGTAGTCGAAGTCGACCGAAGGGTCGGTGCGCTCCAGTGCCTTGCGGGCGCGCTTGTTCATGCCGTCGGAGTCGTGGTAGGTGGCCTTGAGTCCGCCCGCGACCGTGGCGGTCTGCCTGGGCCGGAAGGAACCGAGCAGGTCGGCCATCGTCTCGCGGTACTGGCGCACGGTGAGGTGCGCGAGCTCGATGCGCGGCGGGTTGTTCCGGGCGCGGGCCTCGGGCGAGTAGAACTTGCCGTGGACGTAGGCCGCCACGGCGGCGGCGTCCGCCTCGCTCAGCGAGCCCGGGTCGTCATCGGGCATCTCGCGGACGATGTAGCGCGCCAGCGCGGCGACCGACTTCTCCCCGAACAGGGCTTCGTCCGCCTTGCCGGCGACGCCCTCACCCATGGGACCGTGGCAGGAGCGGCAGTCCTGCCGGTAGACGGCCTCGCCCGAACGGGGCGGACCATGCTTCTTGAGATAGGAACGGTAGCCCGACCATCCGGCCGCGAGGACGCAGGCTGCGCAGAGAAGCCAGAGGCCTGTCTTGATGACGCGAGGGAGGGCCATGCGGGGTACGACCCCGAAGGTCAGCGGGTAGTTCCGCTAAATCAAGCCGGCTTCGCCGAAACTGAACCAGCCCTTGCCGCCCGGATCGGCCTCCGGACGGCCCACCACCACGTGATCCAGCAGTTCGACGCCCACCACCCTGCCCGCCTCGGCCAGCTGCCGAGTGACCGCCCGGTCGGCCGGACTGGGCGAGGGGTCGCCGCTCGGGTGATTGTGGGCGACGATGGCGGCGCAGGCGGCGTGACGGAGGGCCTGACGGAAGACCTCCCGCGGATGCAGC
>VHDL01000001.1 GCA_016871415.1 Verrucomicrobiota bacterium | reverse complement strand
CAAGATGGAACAGCGGAGAGGCATTCGGTTGAAAAGCATCGTGACGCTCCTATAAAACCAGCAAGCGCCCAAGGTTTCACCCGCCGGTCCGCCGTTCCTCATGCTCCTCACCCCTGCTGAAATCGAAGACGCCCTGCGCTCCCTCCCCGGATGGAGCTGCGACGGCAAGTCGCTCACCCGCACCTACAAGTTCGCCGGCTTCCCCGAGGCCGTCGCCTTCGTGCACCGGCTCGTCGCCCCGGCCGAGGCACAGAACCATCACCCCGACATCGCGATCTCCTACAATCGCGTCACCGTGAGCCTCACCACGCACGACGCCGGCGGTCTGACCGCGAAGGACTTCGCCCTGGCACGCGCTCTCTGACGGACGGGGTCAGGCCCCATTGATATGGTCTGACCCCGTATCGTATCTTATAAGTCTTGGAAATGCTCTGCTGATATCCTTATGTAATTGCATGCTTATTAACACGCTGCGCCTTCTCAGTATCTCATTTCTCTCCCTACTCTTTGCAGGTTGCAGCACAGGACGAAGCTACCACGCCTTCGATAGCTATTGGAGTCTCGGTTACAATGACACCCGCATGGGCGATGACATCTGGTCAGTCTCCTACCGCGGCTATGAGATTTCCCAAGGTGAAGCCAACGACTACGCCTTGCTTCGCGCCGCCGAGGTGACCGCCGCGGCTGGCTACCGTTACTTCTCAGTCGTCAATGAGCAGAACTCCACCTCCACGACTGCAGTGGGAACCTTTAACGCCTACCAAGGCACCGGCAGCGGCTTCATGAGCAGCACCTCATATCCTGAGGTGCGCCTTTCGATCAGAGCCTTCAAGGTCAAGCCCGCGGACGGTGCCGTCCTGGACAATCAGTATCTCGCTCCGGCGATTCGCAAAAAGTACGGGCTCAAAGAGTGAGGGCGGCCTGAGAGTTTGTCGACGTGGTGGGCCGAACATGGGGGCCGAACACGGGGTCAGGCCGTACCATGGTCAGGGGCGCACCTAGATACGCCGGAAAGCCCCGAATCCAGGTGCGCTTCGCTCAAGGTACGGCCTGACCCCTTGGCTTGCGTACTCCGACGCTGCTCGCTTGCCACTTCTTCCGCCCGGCTCTTTGCTCACCTGTCCTCTCTTCATGTCGTTCCGTTGGATGATCGCAGGTTTCTTGATCGCCGGCCTGCACGCCGCAGAACCGGCGGCGGTGACCTGGGCGACGCCGGCGAAGCCGGAATGGGACGGCTGGGTCAAGGATGTCGACAGGATGCGCGCCGCGCGGAGGCCGCAACCGGCCTCAGGCTGTCTTCATTCGGAGACGGTCGTTTGGGACAGCTATCACGACGTGAACCAAAGTCGTCTCGCCGACGGACGGGTGCTCTCCCTGCAATGGAAAGGCGATGAGTGGAAAGTCCTGGATGGCTGGAAGAGGGGCAAGAAGCTCCTGCTCTGCTATGACGAGACGAACGGGGCGTCGCTGCTCGATCCTGATTCGGAGACGCGCTTCCTGATCAACGGCGGGCGGCAGGAGAAGGGCGACTTCGCGCATCCGATCGACGCCTACCTGTCCTCTTTGAACGCCCGCAGCTCCTACGACATGATGTCGGCCGGCTACGAGGCCCTCCGCCTCTGGCGTCTCGAGATCGACCGTACGGTCAGGAGGACCCTCGCGAAGAAACACCTGCCTGAGCAGGAACGGAAGGAATTCATCGAGCTCACGGCGGCCCGTGTCAGGTATTGCGAGCTCCAGGGTTCGTTCGGCGCTTCGGCCATCCATGCTGACATCGGCGGGACGATGGCCGGCCCGCTCGGCTCCAGCTACTCCGTGGGCATCTATCGCGACGCCTACCGACAGCTGGCCGAACTCGCGGAACATCTGAACGCTTACGATCAGGAGCCAGGCAAGTAAGCCGCATCGCTTGTTCGCCCTACGGGCTCACCGAACGGGTTCTCACCCCATCTGGCATGCCCAGTTGGGCGATTAAAGTGGCGGAGAGGATGGGATTGGCTGCGCTTCGCTCCGGGCTTCGCCCGATGCCTGCGGCATCGCCTGTTCGCCCTACGGGCTCACCGAACGGGTTCTCATCCCATCTGGCATGCCCAGTTGGGCGATTAAAGTGGCGGAGAGGATGGGATTCGAACCCACGATACCCTTTTGGGGTATACCCATTTAGCAAACGGGCGCTTTCGGCCACTCAGCCACCTCTCCGGGTCCCTTATCATTTCAAGGGACAGGATGGATAGGCGGGGCATGGGGCGAGGTCAAGCCGTCGCTCCCCTCCGGCCGGGGCTCAGAAGCGTCGGGTGAGGCCGAGATACGCGGAACGGGGCTGCGGACCGAAGCCAAGGGCGGCCGGAGGCGCGTCCTCACCGGTGAGGTTCTCGACGCGCAGGGAGATCTCGGTGTTCTCCGCGATGGTCCGACGGATCCACAGGCGGGCATAGGTGGCGTCGGGGAGGTCAACACGCGCAAAGGCCCCGAAGTCGAAGTCCTCACGTCCGCGGAGATGAGTGACGGCGAGGCCGAAGATCCAGTCTTCGACGGGAATGAGCTCCGCCCCGAGGCTGAGCGCGAAATCGGGCCGACGCAGGAGCTGCTCACCCTGGGCCGCGGTGCCGAGATAGCCGAGGGGCGAAAGGACCTCGGTGCTCAGGAGGGTCGCCGAACCGAACAGACGCACGCCCTTCGCCGGACGGGTCTCAAGCCAGAGCTCGGCGCCCTGGGTGCGCGCCTCGGCGATGTTGTAGGCGAGGTAGAAGCTCGCGGGGTCGAAGTCGATCAGGTCCTCGACGTCGTTGCGGAAGACCGTGAAGGTCCACGAAAGCGCACCTGGCAGGAGATCTTCGTGTCGCAGGCCGATCTCATAGCCCACCGACGACTCGGGACGCAGCGGAAGACCGCCGGCGGTGCCGTAGGCGAGGTCGTTGCCCGAGGGGGTGCGGTAGGACGTGCCGGCCTTGGCGTGCAAGACGAGTTCCTTGGTGAGCCGATGCGACCAGGCCAGCTCGCCGGACGTGCGGCCGTCATACTCCGTGAATGCGTCCTGCCGAACCGTGGCCCGCAGCCGATCGGCCGACGACAGACGCCAGTCCGTGCGCAGCCAGCCGCCGAAGGATTCCTGGACGTCGCGCCAGTCCACGCCGCCCGGCGACAGCATGCGCTGGTCGAAATCATTGCGCTCGTAGGTCACCCCGGCGCCGAACGACAGCCCCGGACGCACCGTCCAGTCGGCGTAGGCCGTGAGCTCGTCGCGCTCGAGCAGGTAACGCTGATGTGAGGTGAAGGCGAAGGGCCCCGTAGTGTCGATGAGGCTCGTGACTGACGAGCCCGCGTGCGACCAGAATGCGGCGCCACGGACCGTCCCGTTGTCGAAGCGTACGCCGGGCGAGAGCAGCCATCCGCCGTCGCGCTGCCAGTCATTGGGATCGCCAGAGGAGCCCGGAGCGGAACCGGGCAGTCCCGCGTGCCCGCGGTCGACCGAGCCGACCAGGTCCGCCACCACGCCTGGCGCGAGTTTCCATCCTGCGCTGAGCAAAGCCGTCGTGGCGTCGCGAGCGCCGTTGTCGCGCCAGCCGTCGTCACGGGTCGTCGTGGCCGTGACCGAAAGTCCGCGCGTGGCCTCGCGGCCGGAAGCGGCGTCATTGGACGTCACGCTCACCGCGGCGGCGGCACGTCCGTAGGAACCGCCTTCCGCGAGCGCCGAGCCTCCCGCCGGCGAACGCAGAGGATCCGGCAGACGCATGTCGACCACCCCGCCGATGGCGTTGGCGCCGTAGGCCGAGGAGGCCGGACCGCGGAGCAGCTCGATCGAGGAGAGCCCGTAGACCCGGTAGCGTCCCAGCTCATAGGAGCCCGAGAAACCCTGGGGCAGACGACGCCCGTCGAGCAGCACCGCCGTGTGCGTCGAATTCATCCCGCGGATGAAGAGCGAGGCCTGGGAACCTTCGCCCGACTGCTCCGTGGCGTAGACCCCGGGCGCCGAGGAGAGCAGACCGCCGAGCGTCGTGTAGCCGGCCTCCACCGCCGCGGCGCCGTCGAGACGCGAGACCGAGGGCGAGGCCTCGGCGAGGTCGGACGCCTGTCGTGTTTCGACCACGACCGTCTCGGGGAGACGGGCCGGGGCTTGGGCGAGCAGCAGGGACAACAGAGGAAGTGACATATATATCTACACATCATGATAAGATGATTTGTTGCAAGACAAAAGCGCACGGCTTAAATTGGCTGGATAAAGGGAGGGTGGAGTCCCATCCTGAAAGGGTGGCACCTGACACGCCCAGCCAACCGGATCTAGGCCCGATCCGTCAGTTCTCAATCTTCGTCGAAAACAAGGTCGGCCGCCTGAATGAGCTGGTGCAATCTCTCGCCACGGCCGACGTACACATCGTGGCCCTCTGCCTCGTGGACACAACCGACTCGACCATCATCCGCATCGTGGTCGACTACCCTGAGCAGGCCGAGAAAGTGCTGGTAGAGCACAATTTTGCGCACGACGACGTGCCCGTGGTGGCGATCGAGCTTCAATCCGAGGCCCAGCTCAAGGACGTGACCGCCGCCCTTCTCGCGGCCGAAATCAACATCCACTACGTCTACCCCTTCCTCTTCCGACCCGGCGGCCGCCGCGGACTCATCGTCCGCACCGAGGCCCAGGAGCTCACGACGTCCGTCCTATCCCGGCATGGCATCACCCTGCTCGGCCGGGATGACATTGCGAGGTGAGACGCGACGGAGTCGCGAGGGGCAGGGACAGGGGCTGGGATAGGGGCAGGTGATGAGGATGGAAGATGGAGAATGAAAGATGGGGGCGCGGCCACCGCAGGGCGGCCGAAGGCAGGAGCGTGGTTGCGCCGCGCTCTCCGCAGCGGAATGCAAAGCGGAGCCTTGCCCCTACCCTGACTCACCCTGCGGCGAACGGAATGCGAAGCGTGACAAAAAATACCGAGAGCTCATACCAGATTGCATCTCGCATTGGGATGGGCAAAGTTCCGCTTCCGCACATGAGCCGGTTCTACTTCGCCTACGCCTCCAATCTGGATTCGACCCAGATGGAGCGGCGCTGTCCGGGTTCACAATACCGCGGCAAGGCGTTCCTGCCCAAGCATCGCATGGCCTTCACGCACCCGAGCCAGACGTGGGGCGGCGGCGCGGCCGACATCCTCGAGGACCAGGACACACCCGGGGTCTGGGGCGGAGTCTACGAAATGACGGCCGATGACTGGAACCGCCTGATGGAAGCCGAAGGCGCGGCCTACCGACGCGTGAGGCTCACGGTGCTGGAAGGCGGCGTCGAGGACTGCCCGCTGGAGTGCTACGCCTTCAAGGTCGTCGATCCGACCGGCCCTCACCTACCTTCCCGTCTCTACCACGAGAAGATCGTGCGTGGCGCCTTGGCGCGCGGGTTACCGGCGGGCTGGATCGCCTGGCTGCGCGGGCTGTCCATCAAGGCCTGATGCCGCGTCCGAAGCCGAGGTGCTTCTGGTGCGGCGAAGACCCGCTCTACGTGGCGTATCACGACCGCGAATGGGGCGTGCCCGTGCGTGATGACCGCCTGCTCTTCGAGCAGCTCATCCTCGAGGGCGCCCAGTCGGGCCTGTCCTGGATCACCGTGCTGCGGAAGCGGGGACGCTACCGCGAAGCCTTCGCGGGATTCGACCCGCGCAAAGTCGCGCGGTTCGACGCCCGCAAGGTCGACGCCCTCATGAAGGACTCCGGGCTGGTGCGCCACCGCGGCAAACTGGAGTCGGTCGCCCTCAACGCGCGCGCCTTCTTGGCGATGCAGGCCGAGCACGGGTCCTTCGCCGCGTGGCTCTGGGCGCACGTCGACGGCCGACCGGTCGTGAACCGGTCGCCCAAGCCGCAGACAACGTCGCTCCTCGCGGAGAAGATCTCCAAGGAGCTGCGCCGACGTGGCATGAAGTTCGTCGGTCCGACCATCATCCATGCGTATCTTCAGGCCGTCGGCGTCCTCAACGACCATCTGCCGGGGTGTTGGAAGGCGTGAGTTCGCCGCAGGACCAAAGAGGGATCGATTACGGCTGACCGAGGGCGGTCAGCCCTACCTACCTTCGGCCGCCTTGCGGGGGCGTGTCACTTTGCCGTCGCGGGCCATAGGCCGTTGGCGGCGTCGGCGCGTTTTTCGGCGACGGAGCCAGCGTGGACAGCACGAGAAAACGGAGGTTCATGAACGAAAGGGGGAAACCCGGAGAAAAGCCCCCAAGAAAAACGCCGTAAGGTAAGAAGCCCCTTATTTAGAAAAATATGCCCCCCTCCGGCCGCCGCACGCCGGACCCTAACAATGCCTAGGAACTTCAAACGCTCATAACGCTCCAATACTGTGGACAGCCTGAGCCGGTTTATTCAAATCTGCCCCTCGCCCCGCACCCTTTCCCATCAGATGAAAACCCTGACCACCACCCTGCTGCTCGCCCTGACGGTCGTCGCCTCCGCGCAGCAGAACCTCCCGAAGCATGAGGCGATGGACTACGGCCGCTTCCTCTCGGCCTCCATCGACAACGCCCAGGGCAAGAATCCCTTCGAGCAGAAGGGCGGCGCCGCGAACAAGGCGGTCGTCGTCAACCTCGGCGACCGCGCGGGCGGCTTCGCCTTCGACACCGAGACCCTGCGCGGGGCGGGCGGATGGACGGGCGGATGGCTGCGCTTCAAGGGCGTGACGTTCGACGGCGGACACGGACCGAACCCCGGTCCCGCCCAGAACGCCAAGATGCACTTCGAGACCAACCCCGGCCCCGGCTGGAGCGCGGACGGCTCCTTCAAGGATCCCCGCCCACTGCCCAACGGTCCCGAAGGCGTGATGTCCAAGATTCCCCTCGGCCCCTTGCCCCGCGAGCACTCGAAGTATCTCGGACTCTTCCTCAACGGCGATCGTGTAATCTTCCACTACAGCGTCGGCGGCGCCGAACTGCTGGAGAGCGCCGTGCTCGAGACCGTCGCCGGCGTGCCCGTCGTGAGCCGCTCCTTCACCGTGACCAAGGGCGAGCTGGACGCGTATGTGTGCCTGCAGGACCTGCCCTACGGCGGCACAATCGCCCTCAACGATACCGGAGCCGTCGTCACGATGAAGTTCCCGGCACCCCAGCCTCCGCCCGCGCCCAAGGGCAAGAAGAAGGCCGCCCCGACCGAGGCGCCCAAGGCCCCTGCGGATGAAGTCACCGCCGTCGCCGGACGCGGACTGCCCTCGGGCTCGGCCTTCGTCCAGAAGGACTCCTCGCTCTCGCTCAAGGTCAAGGCCTCGGCCGGAACCAGCTTCAAGGTGTCCTTCGCGCACGGAGCCGTGGGACAGGACGCCGACCTACGGAAGGCCGCCGCCGGCAGCTCCGGCGCCGCCGACCTGACCGCCTTCACCAAGGGCGGTCCCGCACGCTGGACCCAGACCGTCGTGACCGAGACCGCGTTCGGTGAGGCCGACCAGACCAAGCAAGTCGAGTTCCTCCGCCAGCAGCTCGCCGGCGAATCCGACGCGACCGCTAAGCAGGCGCTCGAGGACCGCATCAAGGAGGCTCTTAACGCCCCCTACCTCGTCGACAACCTCAACGTCCCCCTCGAGAACCCCTACCACTCCTGGATCCGCATCGGCGGGATAGACTTCTACAAAGACGGACGCATCGCCTTCTCCACCTGGAGCGGCGACGTGTGGGTCGGCACGCCCTCCGACGCAAAGTTCTCCAAGGTCATCTGGAAGCGTCACGCCACCGGCCTCTTCCACGCCCTCGGCCTGTGCATCGTCGACGACGTGCTGTTCGTCCTCGGCCGCGACCAGATCACCCGCCTGCACGACCTCAACGGCGACGGCGAGGCCGACCGGTATGAGAACTTCAACAATGACGTGCAGGTCACCTCGAACTTCCACGAGTTCACCTTCGACCTGCAGACCGACGCGCAGGGCAACTTCTACTTCCTCAAGGGCGGACCCGTGAATCCGGGAGGCCGCGGCTGGGGCCCCCTCAGCGACCACCACGGCGCAATCTTCAAGGTCTCGCCCGACGGCAGGAAGTTCGAGGTCCACGCCACCGGCATCCGCGCCCCCAACGGCATGGGCGTCGGCCCCAACGGCGAGATCTCCAACGGCGACAACCAGGGCACCTGGGTCCCCGCCGACTACATCCACTTCTCCAAGGCCGGCGATTTCATCGAGGTGCCCGACCTGGCGCATCGTGCGCAGGCCCCGACCAAGTATTCCCCGCACCTCTGCTGGATTCCCTACGATGTCGACAACTCCAACGGCGGCCAGACCTGGGTGACCTCCAAGCAGTGGGGTCCCCTCGAGGGCCGCATGCTCTACCTCTCCTACGGCAAGTCCTCGCTCTTCGGCGTGCTGCAGGAGCGCGTGGGCGACGTCTCGCAGGGCGGCGTGGTGAAGTTCCCCCTCAAGTTCACCACTGGCATCATGCGCGGACGCTTCCACCCCGGCGACGGCCAGCTGTACGTCGCCGGCCTGAAGGGCTGGCAGAGTAACGGCGTGAAGGACGGCGCCATCCACCGCGTGCGCTACACCGGCAAGTCGGTGACCATGCAGGACCGCCTCCACGTGACTAAGGACGGCATTACCATCGGCTTCACCGGCGCCCTCGACCGCAAGTCCGCCACCGACCTGCAGAACTGGTCGATCGAGCAGTACAACTACAAGTACTCCTCCGAATACGGCTCCGCCGACTACAAGGTCAGCAAGCCCGGCGAACAGGGCACCGACCCCGTGGCCGTGAAGTCCGTGAGACTCTCCGACGACGGCAAGGAGGTCTTCCTCGAGATCCCTGGGCTGCAGCCCGTGATGCAGATGCGCATCAAGATGTCGCTCAAGGCCGTCGACGGCACCCGCGTCCCCGAGGAGGTCTCCAACACGATCAACATCGTGCCGGACGCCAAGGGCTCCGACTACCGCAGCTTCGCCAAGTGACCGCGCCCCGAGGCGTGCGCGAAGGCCCGGAACTTCCGGGCCTTCTTCTTGTCCGCTTGCTAACCACCGCCGAAGGACAACCTTGATTGTCGCCGCCATGACGCTCCGCAGCCTCCTGACGTTCCTCCTCGCGCCGCTCGCCGCGGCGGCCGCCGAGCCCGCCCAGGGCCTGCACGCCATCTTCGAGGCCGGAGGCCGCACGGACCATCGCGTGGACCGCATGCTCGCGCTGCAGGTTCCGGCCGGACAGCCGGCCACGCCCTGGCTGCCCGCAGGCCCCTTCAAGGCCCACTGGGAAGGCACGGTCGAGGCGCCCGTGCGCGGGATTTTCACCCTCTGGGCCGAGAGCTCCGGAAAATTCCGCCTCACGGTCAACGGACAGGCCGTCCTAGAGGGCGCGGGTACGAAGTCAGTGCAGCTCAATAAGGGACCCAATGCGATTGTCGCCGAATTCGAGTCGGACGGAAAAGCCGACGCGCACCTGCGCGCCGGCTGGGCCTCGAGGGACTTCCCGCGCGAGGCCTTCCCGCCGACCTCCCTCGCGCATGCCTCCGACGAAGTCCTGACCCAAGCGTTGCGGCTGCGAGAAGGACGCGCGCTGTTCGCAAACCTCAACTGCGCGGCCTGCCACCAGGACGCGAAGCTGCCCGCCAAGGGCACGGGCATGCCGGAATATGGTCAGAACGCGCCGCTGCTCGCCGACCTCGGCGCGAAGTTCGACCGCGTCTGGCTGACGCGCTGGATCCTCGACCCGGCCTCCTTCCGTCCGCACTCGCTCATGCCCGCGGCGCTCAACGGCCCCGACGCCGAGCAGCAGGCGGCGGATCTCGCCGCGATGCTCACGCAGGGTGCCACGCCTGCGTCCGGTCCGGTCGCCGACCCTGCCCTCGCTCCGGCCGGCGCGTCGCTCTTCGCGAACCTCGGCTGCGTCGGCTGCCACCGTCAGCCCGACGCCCAGGGCGACGACGCCCTAGGCCGGATCCCACTCGCGCACGTGCGCGCCAAGTGGCGTGACGCGGCGCTGATGGATTACCTGCTCGACCCAGCCAAGAACTGGCCCGCCGCACGCATGCCGCACTTCCGTCTCACCGAGGAGGAGGCCTCGCAGCTGACCGCCTACCTGCTGACCAAGGCGCCCGCAACGAAGCTCACGGCCAAGGAAGGCGACGCCGCGCGCGGCGCCGGCCTCATCGTGGCCGCGGGCTGCCTGAACTGCCACGCCGGCATGCCGGCCACCACCCAGCCCCCGCTGGCGAAGACCGTGACCGCCGGCGCCAAGGGCTGTCTGGCGCCCGATGCGGCCGCGCGCGGCAAGGCGCCCGCCTACGACTTGTCCGCCGGCGAGAGGGACGCGTTGCTCGCGTTCCTGCAGTCCGACGTCGCCGCGGGACTGGCCGCCGACGTCGCCGCGGAATTCGCCACGCGTAACCTCAAGGCGCTGAACTGCGCCGCCTGTCACGCCGTCGACGGACGCGGCAGCGTGTGGAAGAAGGTCGATGAGGAATGCCGCCAGCTGCGCTCCCTCCTGCCGCCCAAGGAGCACGTCGAAGGCGAGCCCGTGCCTGACGCGCCCGTGCCCGCGCTCACTTGGCAGGGCGAGAAGCTGAAGACCGGCTGGATGACCGAGTTCATCGCTGGACGCGTCGAGGACAAGCCGCGCTGGTGGCTCATCGGCGTGATGCCGGGATTCTCGCAGCATGCCGCCGGCATGGCGCTCGGACTCGGTCAGCAGCACGGCTTCGGCCCCAAGGACCCTGAGGACCCCAAGCCCGATCCGGCGCGCATCGCCGTGGGCGAGAAGCTCCTGGGCATGGACGGCGGATTCAATTGCATCACCTGTCACGACGTCGGCGATAAGGAGGCCACGGCCGTCTTCGAAGCGCCCGGCATCAATCTCGCGCTTTCCGCCGAACGACTGCGCAAGGGCCACTTCCACCGCTGGCTGCTGAATCCCAACCGCCTCGACCCCGAGACCAAGATGCCTAAGTTTGCGGACGGCGACGGCCTCACCCAGCTCACCGAACATTTCAACGGCAAGGCCGAGGATCAGTTCGAGGCCATCCGGGAATACCTGAATTCACTGAAGAAGAAGTGAGGAGGACGAGGGGACACGGGGGAATTTAGGGACAGGGCCAGGGGCAGGGGCAGGTGGTGGGGATGGAGGATGGGGTTGGCCACCGCGGCGTTTTCACCCCTACCACCGATACCCCTAAGCCCTTGGCCTTCATATTCTACCCCTGTCCCTACCCCTGCCCCTACCCTGTCCCTGCCCCTGCCCCTAGTCCAAACTATCCCTTTTTAAGATACCCAACGCCTAGGAACAACCTCGACTACCGGAAGAACATCTTTTGGGTAAACCCTACCCCAACCCCCAACCATGACCCCCCAACAGAGCCGTCGTTCGTTCATCAAGAAATCGGCGCTTACGGCCGCCGCCGCGGGCCTGAGCGCCTGCAACCACGCCAACGCCCAGGGCGCCAACGGAGACCTCCGCGTCGCCGTCGTCGGCTTCAAGAGCCGTGGCCTAAACCACATTCAGGATATCAAGCGACTCGAGGGCGTTCGCCTCGTCGCCCTCTGCGACGTCGACTCCGAAGTCCTCGCCAAGGGCGTGGCCGCTAACCCCGGAGTCCAGGGCTACGAGGACATGAGGAAGATGCTTGAGAACAAGGATATCGACGCCGTCTCCATCGCCTCCCCCAACCACCTCCACTCCATCCAGGGCATCTGGTCCCTCCAGGCCGGTAAGCACCTGTTCATCGAGAAGCCCCTGTCGCACAATATCTACGAAGGCCGCCAGCTCGTGGCCGCTTCCGAGAAGTATTCTAACCTGATCGTACAGGCCGGCACCCAGAGCCGATCCGGCGTCGGCATCCGCGCCGCCATCAAGGACGTGCACAGCGGCGTCTACGGCAAGGTCCTCGTCTCCCGTGCCATCTGCTACAAGCGCCGCAAGTCCATCGGCCCGGCCAAGAAGAACGCCATCCCCTCCACCATCAACTACGACCTCTGGTGCGGTCCCGCGCCCATGGCCGAATCCACCCGCGGCAACCAGACCGACCCCGACAACGAGACCAAGAGCCAGGGTCCGGTGCACTATGACTGGCACTGGTTCTGGAACTGGGGCGGCGGCGACCTCTGCAACCAGTGCATCCACGAGATCGACATCGCGCGCTGGTTCCTGAACGAGCCGGACGTGTCCCCGGAAGTCGTCTCCATCGGAGGCCGCTTCGGCTACCGCGACGCCGCCGAGACCCCGAACACCTTCATCTCCGTGCACAACTACGCCAAGGCGCCCCTCATCACCGAGGTGTACGGTCTGGCCAGCAGCAAGGCCAAGAACGCCGCCATGAACAAGTACGGCAAGTTCCCGAAGGCACCCGAGATCGGCATCGTCGTCGAGTGCGAGCACGCCACCATCGTCGTGCCAGACTACAACTCCGCCATCGCCTACGGCAAGGACGACCGCAAGGTCATCAAGTCCTACGGCAAGTCCGTCGATCAGGTCGACCTATCCGGCGGCCAGTCCGGCCACCACGCCAACTGGGTGTCGCACATCCGCAAGGGCACCAACGAGGGCATCCACTCACCCCTGCGCGACTGCCACGTCTCCACCGCACTCGTCCACTCGGCCAACATCTCCTACCGCCTCGGCAAGCGGCAGACGGCCGCGGAGATCACCGCCGCGATCAACTCGAGCGCCGGCCTCTCCGAGGCCTTCGTCCGCATGCAGGACCACCTCGGCAAGAACGGCGTGAACCTCACCAACAGCAAGGCCGTCCTGGGAGCCGCCCTCACGCAGGACACCAAGACCGAGCTCTTCACCGGGGCCAACGCGGCCCGCGCCAACGCCGACCTCTGCGCCCGCCGCGACGGTCGCGCGCCGTTCCGCATCCCCGCCGTCGGTTGAATCCACCGGGGCGGAGCGCGCCGCAAGGCCGCTCCGCCCCGTCATTTCCAAAGATTCCCACCATGGACACCAAACTCATCGCCCTCCTCACGGCCGCAGCCCTCGTCGGCTGCGCCGCCGACCAGAAGCCGGCCGCCGCCGACCAGAAGCCGGCCGCCGCCGACCAGAAGAAGGCCGCCCCGAAGGCTGCCGCCAAGCCGGTCATCTTCAACGGCAAGGACCTCACCGGCCTGAAGCGCCTCGGCGGCGAGGCCACCTACGCCGTGAAGGACGGCACGCTCGTCGGCACCTCGACGATCAACACCCCGAACACCTTCCTCGCGACCGAGAAGGAGTACTCCAACTTCGTGCTCGAGTACGAGTTCCTCAACGACCCGCGCCTGAACTCTGGCGTGCAGTTCCGCAGCCGCTCGCTAGAGAAGGATCAGGAATTCACGGGCTCCGACGGTAAGAAGAAAAAGGTGCCCGCCGGACGCGTCCACGGCTACCAAGCTGAGATCGATACCGACCCCACGAACGTGAAGAAGGCCGAGGTCGGCCCCCGCATGTGGTCCGCCGGCCTCTATGAGGAAGGCCGACGCGGCTGGATCTTCCCAGGCATCGGCGGCGGCGACGAGCAGGCCTTCTCCAAGCAGGGCCGCGAGCTCACCAAGGGCGGCGAGTGGAACCGCGTCAAGATCGAGGCCAACGGCAACCGCATCCGCACCTGGATCAACGGCGTGCAGCGCGTCGACGTCCGTGACGACGGCTACAAGACCGGCTTCATCGCCTTCCAGGTCCACGGCATCGGCAAGGACGCCGCCAAAGCCGGTACCACCGTGCAGTGGCGCAACATTAGCCTGACGCCCATCGGCGACAACACCCTCTCGGAATCCGAGAAGGCCGACGGCTGGACGCTCCTCTTCGACGGCCGCACCTCCAAGGGCTGGCGCTCCGCCAAGGGGCCCGACTTCCCGAAGGAGGGCTGGTCCGTCGAGAAGGGTATGCTGCACACCGCCAAGGGTGACGGTAGGGAGTCGGCCAACGCGGGAGACATCATCACGACTGGACGCTACTCCGAGTTCGAGGTGTCGGTCGACTTCCGCCTGACGACCGGCGCCAACAGCGGCCTGAAGTACTTCGTGCAGCCCAACCTGAACCAAGGCGCGGGCTCGGCCTTCGGTCTGGAATTCCAGATGCTCGACGACGCCGTGCATCCTGACGCCAAGCTGGGCCGCGAGGGCAACCGCACGGTCTCCTCGCTCTACGACCTGATCACCGCCAAGGGCAAACGCGCCAACCGCATCGGCGAATGGAACAACGCCTACGTCATCGCCCAGGGCACCAAGGTCGAGCACTGGCTCAACGGACGCAAGGTCGTGGCCTACGACCGCGCCACCCCCGAGTTCCGCGCGCTGGTCGCCAAGAGCAAGTACGCCGACCCCAAGTACGGGAAGAACTTCGGCGAATGGAAGGACGGCCACATCCTCCTCCAGGAGCACGGCGACGAGGTCTGGTTCCGCAACGTGAAGCTGCGCGACCTGTCCAAGAAGAACTGAGGGCCTGAACCAGCCCCTTCCCGGAGGCCGGGCGGCGCAAGCCGTCCGGCCTCCTTGTTTGCGGAGGTCTCCCTTGCCCCCGGCCGGCCGGCCCGCCAGCATGAGGCGACCCATGAGAGGCCTGCTCGCCCTGCTGATCACCTTGGCCGGCTTGAACGCCGCCGAACACGCACGTCCCAACGTCCTGTTCATCATCGCCGACGACTGGGGCACCGGACACGCCGGCGCCTACGGGTGCACTTGGGTGAAGACCCCGAACTTCGACCGCCTCGCACGAGAGGGCCTGCTCTTCCTCAACGCCTACACGCCGACGGCGAAGTGCGCCCCGTCGCGCTCCAGCATCATGACCGGACGTCACCCATGGCTCCTCGGCGCCGCGGCCAACCATACGCCCAGTTTCCCGCCGGCGATCGGCATCCTCCCCGAGGCCCTCGCGCAGGCGGGCTACTTCTACGCTTCGACGGGCAAGGTCTGGGGACCCGGTAAATCCCTGAAAGCCGACGGTTCTCCCCGGCCGATGACGGGCAAGGTCTACCAGAAGCGACGCCTGCAGCCGCCCGCGAAGGCCATCGCCCCTAACGACTACGCGGCCAATTTCGCCGACTTCCTGCAGGATGCGCCCAAGGACCGCCCCTGGTTCTTCTGGCTGGGCTTCCAGGAACCGCACCGGGCTTATGAGGAGGGCAGCCACGTCCGCTTCGGAAAGAAGCCGTCTGACCTCGACCGCGTGCCCGCCTACTGGCCGGACAACGCCACCGTGCGCGGCGACATGCTCGACTACGCGGTGGAGGTCGAGCACCTCGACACGCAGCTGGGCAAGGTCCTCGAACAGCTGCGCGCCAAGGGCGAGCTCGACCGCACGCTGGTCATCGTGACCTCCGACAACGGCATGCCCTTCCCCCGCGTGAAGGGCTCGGCCTACGACCACGCCAACCACCTGCCCTTCGCGGTCCGCTGGCCCGCCGGCATCGCGCAGGCGGGCCGCAAGGTCGCGGAGTTCGTGAGTTTCGCCGACCTCGCGCCGACCTTCCTGGAGGCCGCCGGCCTGCCCTGGGAAAAGTCAGGCCTGCTGGCGACCTCCGGACGCAGCCTCTTCGACGTCTTCCGGTCCGACGGCTCCGCCCGCGTGCCCGGGCGCGACTTCACCCTGATCGGACGGGAGCGCAACGACCTCGGGCGTCCCGATGACCAGGGCTACCCCGTGCGCGGCATCGTGACGGAAGGCATGGCCTACCTCGAGAACGCGGAGCCCTCCCGCTGGCCCGCCTGCAATCCCGAAACCGGCTACCTCGACACCGACGCCAGCCCGACGAAGAGCTTCATCCTCCAGGCACGCCGGGCCGCGGGGAGCGACCCCTTCTGGGAACTCTGCTTCGGGTTGCGGCCTGGGCGCGAACTCTACGACCTGAAGTCCGACCCGGACTGCGTGAAGAACCTCGCCGCCGCCCGTGAGAAGGACGCCGAGTCCCTGCGCACCAGGATGTGGGCCGAACTGAAGCGCCAAGGCGACCTGCGGGCCGTCGGACGCGGGGCCGAATACGAGGCCTTCCCGCATTCCGACGAACAGCGGCGCAACTTCTACAACCGCTACGTGAAGGGCGAACTCCTCGACGCCAACTGGGTGAACAGGACCGACTTCGAGCCAACGCCCATCAAGCCTTCCCGCTGAACATGCGCCCCGCCGCCCTGCTCGCCCTGCTCGCCGCCGCCTTCGCGACCGCGGCCGAAGAGCGCCCGAACATCCTGTTCTTCTTCGCCGACGACTGGGGCCGCTTCGCCCGCATCTATGCCGAGCATGGCAATCTGGCCGGCGCGAACGGTCTGCTCCGCACCCCGAACCTCGACCGCCTCGCCAAGGAAGGCGTGCTCTTCCGTAACGCGCACGTCAATGCGCCCTCCTGCACGCCCTGCCGCAGCTCGTTGCTCTCGGGCCAGCACTTCTGGCGCACCGGCCGGGGCGCCATCCTCCAAGGCGCGGTCTGGGACGAATCCATCCCGACCTATCCCCTGCTCCTCCGCGACGCCGGCTATCACCTCGGCAAGTCCTATAAGGTCTGGAGCCCAGGCTCGCCGGCCGACGCCCCTTACGGCGGCCAGACGCACGCCTTCGAGAAGTCAGGCCGCGGCTTCAATAACTTCTCCGAAAACGCGACCGACCTCGTAGCGAAAGGCGCCACGATCGAGGCGGCCCGGGCCAAGCTCCTCGAAGAAGTCCGCGGCAACTTCCGCGCGATGCTCGCGGCCAAGGCCGCCGGCCAGCCCTTCGCCTATTGGTTCGGGCCGACTACCACTCACCGCACCTGGATTCGGGGCAGTGGCCAGAAACTCTGGGGGCTCGATCCCGACGCCCTCAAGGGCAAGCTGCCGGCCTTCCTGCCGGACGTCCCGGTGGTGCGCGAAGACCTCGCCGACTACCTCGGCGAAGTCCAGGCCCTCGACGCCGCGATGGGCGTGCTGCTCGAAGAACTCGACCGCGCCGGCGAACGCAGCAAGACGCTGATCGCCGTGAGCGGCGACCACGGCGCGCCGGGCTTCCCGCACGGCAAGTGCAACCTCTACGCCTTCGGCACGGGCGTCTCGCTCATCGTTTCCGGCGCGGGCGTGAAGGGCGGCCGCGTGGTGGACGACATGGTCACCCTGCCCGACCTTGCCCCGACCTTCCTCGAAGCCGGCGGCGTGAAGCCGCCCGCGGTGATGACCGGCCGCTCGCTCTGGAACGTCCTGAAGTCCGACCGCCAAGGCCAGGTCGACCCGACCCGCACGTGGGTCGTCGCCGGCCGCGAGCGTCACGTCGAGGTCGCTCGTCCGGACTACTCACCCTACCCCCAGCGCGCCCTGCGCACCCAAGACCACGTCCTGATCGTCAACTTCAAGCCCGAGCGCTGGCCGCTGGGGAATCCGTACCGCCTCGACGGCACCGATGAGCCGACCTTCGCTGAGCTCGCCCAGACCACTTTCGTGACGCTGCCTGACGACGATGCCGGGCCGACCAAGGCTTGGTTCGTGGGCGCGCGCAAGTCGCCCGAGTGGGCCGCGCTTTTTGAGAAGTTCTACGGCCGCCGCCCGATGTTCGAGCTCTACGACCTGAAGGCCGATCCGCACGAGATGAACAACGTGGCCGAGGACCCGGCCTACGCCGCCGTGCGCAAGGAAATGACCGAGCGCCTCTTCACGATCCTCCGCGAGACGGGCGACCCTCGCATGCTCGAGGACGGCAAGTATTTCGAGACCCCGCCCTTGGCCGGACCTCTGCCCATGCAGGAGCAGAAGCGCCTTCCCGGCGGACAGCCCGTCAAAAAGGCCAAAAAGAAGTGAGATGGGCCGGGGACGCCTGAACGCCCTGCCCATCAGCCGATTAGGCGTCGCCTCCCTGCCGGGATAAGGGCGCCTTCTGGCATTTGGGACTCATTTACGACGCTCGCCCGGCATCGGGGCCGAGGCTAGATTCATTCCATGGAAAAGCTGATCGCGCACTGGAAGAACCACCGCCTGGGCCTCCTCTACGGCGCGCTGTGGTCGCTCGTACCGATCATCATCATGAACCCGACCCCTCTGTTCAATCACTACGACGGTCCGGAGAACTTCAGAGCGTATCCGATGCAGTGGGGCGTCTGCTTCGCCATGCTGATCGCGAGCAGCCTGACCGGCGTGGCCATCACCGCGCTCTTCCGCCGGTTTCTCAAAGGACGTAGCGCCAAGACGCTGTTCCTGTGGGGTCCGTTGGCGCTGCTGATCGGCGCGACCCTCTACGGCTTCCTCTACGCCCAGTTTTGCTGGATCTTGGCTAAGCCGACCGAACCCTGGGGTCAGCTCACCCTCGGATGCGTCTTCATCCATCCCGCCATGTCGTTCCTGTCGGTCCTGGCGTTCGGGCTCGTCCCGCTGGCGGGACTCAACACCTGGGACCTCTGGCGTCGGGTGAATCAACCGATCGGCTGAACCCGACCCTGCGTCCGCCTCCGGCGGACGCCCTCACTTCTTCCCCAGCTCCTCACCCCGCTTCTTGGCAGCGATGAGGGCGGCGGCGACGGCCTCGCGGAACTTGGCGGAGGCGAGCGCGTCGAGTCCGGCCTTGGTCGTGCCGCCGGGAGAGGTCACCTGCACACGCAGGTTGTCGGGCGTGTCGCCCGTGCTTTCGAGCAGGGCGAGCGACCCCTCAAACGTGCGCCTCACGAGCAGCCTGGCCTGTTCGGGCGTGAAACCCAGGGAGACGGCAGCCTGTTCGTAGGCCGCGACGTACTCGAAGAAGAATCCCGGGCCGCTGCCCGAGACCGCCGTGACGGCGTCGAACATCGACTCGGGCAGCTCGACGACTTGGCCGAGACCGGAGAGCAACGATCCGACCAGACGCGCGTCCTCAGGCGTCAGCGGGACCGCGGAGCAGCGGGCCGTGACGCCCCGGCCGATGGCGCCGGGCGTGTTGGGCATGGCGCGGACCACGTTGCGCGCGACGTCGAAGAACCGCCCGATTGTTTCGAGGCGCGTGCCGGCGAGGATGGAAAGCACCAGCTTGCCCTCCGAGAGGGGGCCGTAGCGTTCATCCAGACCTTCGAACTGCTGCGGCTTGCAGGCCAGCACGACCGCGTCGGCGCCCTCGAGCAGGTCCTCAGGACCCTTCGCGACGCGCACGCCCGTGGCCTTGGCTAGATCGGCCGCCGTCGCGTCCGGACCCCCGATGATCGCGATGTCCGCCGGACGGCAGGCCTTGGAGCGGAGCAGACCCTGGACGATCGCGCCGGCCATCCTGCCTGAACCGATGAAAGCGAGCTTCGGCATGGTCAGAGCGCGCGCACGGCGGCGTCGAGGACCTCGCAGGCCAGGTCGATGTCCCTGCCCTCGTGGGCGGTGGAGATGAACGCGGTCTCGTAAGGCGAGGGCGCGAGGTAGACGCCCTTGTCGAGGGCCGTGCGGAACACCTTGCGGTAGAGGTCGCCGTTCGAGGCGACCGCCTGGTCGTAGTTGCGGACCCTCTGCGCGTTGAAGAAGAGCGAGAACATCGAACCCACCTGCGGGACCTGCAGCGGGATGCCCTTGGCCTGCGCGGCGCCGAGGAGCGCGTCGCGCACCCGGCGGCCGAGAACGTCGAGCCGCGCAAACGGATTGAGGGCCTTCAATTTACGGACGGACGCGAGGCCGGCGGCCATGGCAAGCGGATTGCCCGAGAGCGTGCCGGCCTGATAGACCGGACCGAGCGGGGCGAGCTTGTCCATAATCTCGGCCTTGCCGCCGAAGGCGCCGACCGGGAGCCCGCCGCCGATGATCTTGCCCATGCAGACGAGGTCCGGGACGACGTCATGCAGGCCCTGCGTGCCCGCGAGGGAGAGGCGGAAGCCCGTCATCACCTCGTCGAAGATGAGCACCGTGCCGTGCTTCGTGCAGAGTTCGCGGAGACCGGCGAGGAAACCCGCGTCCGGGAGGATCAGGCCGACGTTGGCCGGGAACGGCTCGACGATCAGGCCGGCGATCTGGCCTTGGTTGAGGTCAAAGAGCGCGGAGAGCGCCGGGAGATTGTTGTATTCCGCGATGAGCGTGTCGGCAGCGGTACCGGGCGTGACGCCGGCGGAATCGGGATTACCCTGCGTGAGGGCGCCGGAGCCAGCCTTCACCAGCAGCGAATCGACGTGCCCGTGGTAGCAGCCTGAGAACTTGATGATCTTGTGACGGCCCGTGTGGCCGCGGGCGAGGCGGATGGCCGACATGGTCGCCTCCGTGCCGCTGCTGGTCATGCGGACCTTCTTCACTGCGGGGACGCAGGACAGGATGAGCTCGGCCATCTCGACCTCGAGCGGGTTCGGGGTGCCGAAGCTCGTGCCGCGGTCGAGGGCCTCGCGGACCGCCGCGCGGATGTCCGGGTCGTTATGGCCGTGGATGGCCGGACCCCAGGTCAGGACGAAGTCCACCAGCTCCTGGCCGTCGGCCGTCGTCAGCCGGGCGCCATTGGCCGACTTCGTGAAGAAGGGCGTGCCCCCGACCGAACGGAAGGCGCGGACCGGCGAGTTGACCCCGCCGGGAATCATCGCGAGGGCCCGCTGGAAGAGCTGCTCCGAAGTGTTCACGCAGACAGAGGTAGCGCCCTCCCGTGCAGGGGCAAGCGCCGACGGCATGACCACGGCGATTGACGACTGCGGAAAACGGATTACCGAGCAGGCATGGGAAACGAGATCGTCATCACGTTCGCGGGCGGCATGGCCGCCGCCCTGTTGCTCGGCTACCTCGCCCACCGCGTCGGACTCTCCCCCATCGTCGGCTACCTGTTGGCGGGCGTGGCCGTCGGCCCGCACACCCCGGGCTTGGAGGCGGACGGCCGCGTCGCCGAACAGTTCGCCGAGATCGGCATCATCCTGCTCATGTTCGGCGTCGGACTGAAGTTCCACCTGCAGGAACTGGCGGCCGTATGGAAAGTCGCCGTGCCCGGCGCCCTGCTCACCAGCTGCTGCACCACCCTCATGACCGCCATCGCCCTGAGCGCGGCGGGCGTCGAGGAGAGCCAGGCCATCGTGGCTGGCCTGGCCGCCTCCGTAGCAAGCACCGTGGTGCTCATGCGCGTCCTTTCGGACAACCGCGACCTCTCGACCCGGGCCGGACACATCGCGGTCGGATGGGTCGTGGCCGAGGACCTCTTCACCGTCCTGCTCATCGTTGCCCTGCCCGTCCTCGCCGAGCACGGCACGCGGGACCTGGCGGCGCTCGGACTCCCGCTCCTGGCGGCGGCGGGCAAAGTCGCGCTCTGCGCCGCACTGGCGATCTTCCTGGGCGGCAAGGTCATCCCCTGGATCCTCGCCCGCGTGAACGAGACGCGCTCGCGCGAGCTCTTCATGCTGGCCACCCTCGCCATCGCACCGGGGATGGCCCTGCTGGCTTCGAAGTTCTTTGGCGTCTCCGTCGCGCTGGGGGCGTTCCTAGCCGGGCTCGTCGTCGCCCGGTCAAATTTCTCAGCGAGGGCCGCCGCGGAGGCCCTGCCGATGCGCGACGCCTTCTCGGTACTCTTCTTCGTCTCAGTCGGCCTGCTGTTCGACCCCGCGCTGCTCCTTAAGGACCCGTTGCCGGCCGTCGTAATCTTCACCATCGTCGCCGCGGGTAAGCCGGCCGTCGCCGCGCTCCTTTCCAGGCTGGCGGGCGAACCCAAGGGTACCGGCCTGCAGGTCGGTTCAGCGCTGGGGCAGATCGGCGAGTTCACCTTCGTCCTCGGGGCCTCGGCCCGGGCGCTGGGACTCATCGGCGACTCCGTATGGAACGGGCTCGTGGCGGCCGCCATGGCCTCGATTGCGCTCACCCCGAGCGTCTACCGTCGCCTGCGGCAGCGGATCCGGCGCGCGGCCACGCGGCTCTCCGAAACGCAGGCGCCCGCCCCGGGCCACGCCATCGTCGTCGGCTACGGCGACGTCGGCCGTCGCGTGCACGCCGAGCTCAAGGAGAAGGGCGTGCCCGTCACCGTGGTCGACAGCGACATCATGCTCGTGAAGGAGCTCCAGAAGGCCGGCGTGCGGGCGCTCTGCGGCGATGGCGGTTCGCTCGAAGTGCTCAACGAGGCCGGCCTTTCGCAGGCGGGGTCGCTCCTGGTGTGCTGCGCCATCGCCGACGCCAGCCCCCTCCTGCACGGACTCGCCAAGCGCATGCCCGGCCTGCGCATCGCGGTGCGCCTGATGGAGGGCATGTCCGGCGACCTCGTGTCCGGCACGGATTTTACCGTGATCAGCGAGGACAGCTCGGCGGCGGACGACATCACCGACGTCGCGACGGGCAGGACCTGAACAGAGAGCCGGAGTCTCGCGATCCCGGCCCTTCAATCGTTTCGCCTAGCTGGCCAGCCCTGGCCCAGGCCATGTCCCTGCGTAGCTTTGCTACGCTTACTTCTTCTCGTCGTCGACCACTTCGAAGTCACCGTCGACGACCTTACCGTCCTTGGTCTTCTTCTTACCCTCAGCGGCGGAATCAGCGGCGCCTTCGCCTTCCTTGGCGGATGCGGCGTAAATCGCCTGCGCGGCCTCCGAGAGCGGCTTGAGCAGCGCCTCGGCGGCCTTGGAATAGTCTTCGGCGGAGACCCCTTCAGTCTTCTTGAGCAGCTCCTGGGCTGACTTGAGCGCCTCCTCCGTGCGACCCTTGGTGTCACCGGGGAACTTGTCCCCGTTGTCCTTAAGCTGCTTCTCGCCCTGGAAGACCGTGGCGTCGAGCTGGTTGCGGGCCTCCACGAGCTCGCGGGCCTTCTTGTCCTCCTCGGCGTGGAGCTCGGCCTCCTTGCGGAGCTTCTCGACCTCGTCCTTGGAGAGGCCGGAGGAGCCGGTGATGGAGATCTTCTGCTCCTTGCCCGTGCCCTTGTCCTTGGCGGACACGTGCAGGATGCCGTTGGCATCGATGTCGAAGATGACCTCGATCTGGGGCGTGCCGCGCGGGGCGGGCATGATGCCGTCGAGCTTGAACGTCCCGAGGAGCTTGTTGTCCTTCATCATCGGCCGCTCTCCCTGGGCGATGACGATGTCCACCGCGGGCTGGTTGTCGGCGGCGGTGGAGAAGACCTGGCTCTTCTTGGTCGGGATAGTGGTGTTGCGCTCAATCATGGCCGTGGCCACGCCGCCCATCGTCTCGATGGAGAGCGTGAGCGGGGTGACGTCGAGCAGGAGCACGTCCTTGACATCGCCCTTGAGCACGCCGCCCTGGATGGCCGCGCCGACCGCGACGACCTCGTCGGGGTTGACGCCCTTGTGGGGATCCTTGCCGGCGAGGGCGCGGGCGATGTCGACGATCCTGGGCATGCGGGTCATGCCGCCGACGAGCACGAGCTCATCGACCTGGCTCATGGTCAGCCCGGCGTCCTTAAGGCAGGCCTCGAAGGGCTTGCGGGTGCGCTCGGAGAGGTCGTCGCAGACCTTCTCCAGCTGGGCGCGGGTGAGCGTCACGTTGAGGTGCTTGGGGCCGGAGGCGTCGGCCGTGATGAACGGCAGGTTGATGTCCACCGTGTTGGAGGACGAAAGGGCGATCTTGGCCTTCTCGGCCTCTTCCTTTAGACGCTGACGGGCCATCGGGTCCTTGGAGAGGTCGATGCCCGACTCGGCCTTGAAGCCGTCGATGAGCCACTGGATGACGCGCTCATCCCAGTTGTCGCCGCCGAGCTCGGTGTCGCCGTTGGTGGCGCGAACCTCGAAGACGCCGCCGCCGATCTCGAGGATGGACACGTCGAACGTGCCGCCGCCGAGGTCGTAGACCGCGATCTTCTCGTCGCCCTTCTTGTCGAGGCCGTAGGCGAGGGAGGCGGCGGTGGGCTCGTTGACGATGCGCAGCACCTCGAGGCCGGCGATGGTACCGGCATCCTTGGTGGCCTGGCGCTGGGCGTCATTGAAGTAGGCGGGCACGGTGATCACGGCCTGCGTGACCTTGTCGCCGAGGTAGGCCTCGGCGTCGGCCTTGAGCTTCGCGAGCACCTTGGCGGCGATCTCTTCGGGGGCGAAGGCGCGGGGCTTGCCGTCCACTTCGCACTCGAGGGCGGCAGCTCCGTTCTTCCCCTCGACGACCTTGTAGGGCAGCTTGGCGGCGATCGCCTTGACCTCGGCGAACTTGCGGCCGATGAGGCGCTTGGCCGAGAAGACCGTGTTCTTGGGATTGGTCACGGCCTGTCGCTTGGCCGCCTGGCCGACGAGGACGTCGCCGCCCTTGGTGAAGGCGACGATGGAGGGCGTGGTGCGCGCGCCTTCCGAATTAGGGATGACGACCGCCTCCCCCGCTTCCAGAACGGCCATGCAGGAGTTGGTGGTGCCGAGGTCGATACCGAGGATTTTGCTCATTAGAGGGTGGGCTTTGCCGAGTGGTTGATGCCCCCTAAGAGGCAGGGGATGTGCCAAGGCCAAGCACAGCTTTTATTGGGGTTTTTGACCGACGGACCTCGGCCTGACGCTGTGCCACCGAGGTCATCCTGACAAACTGTCCCACCCTGCCCCGGGACCCCTGAACGGGCTTCGCCGTTGCCCTGAGGGGGTCGGAGGGCTATCCAAACCCTCCGATGACGGAACACCTCGACCAGCCTGAACGCCCCCGGCGCCTGCGTGCCAGCGACGGCATCCGGGCGATGCTCTCCGAGACCGTCCTCGAGCCCCGGCATCTCATCCAGCCGATCTTCGTGACCGAGGGCGAGACCCCCGAGCCCATCGCCTCCCTTCCGGGCATCAGCCGCGTGCCTCTGGCTTCGTTGGGAGCCAAGTGCGCGCAGCTCCTGCTGCTCGGGGTGCGCGGCGTGGCCCTCTTCCCCAAAGTCGACCCTTCGCGCAAGACCGCAGAAGGCGCCGAGGCCCTCAATCCGTCGAACCTGGCGCTGCGGGCCGTCCGCGAGGTGAAGTCCAAGTCCCCCGGCACGGTGATCTTCGCCGACATCGCCCTGGACCCTTACACCACCCACGGTCACGACGGCGTGCTGAACGCCGCCGGCACCGACGTCGACAATGACCGCACGGTCGAGTCGCTCGTGAAGATGTCGCTGCTCACCGCGCAGGCGGGGGCGGACTTCGTGGCGCCCTCCGACATGATGGACGGGCGCGTGAAGGCAATCCGGGCCGGACTCGACGCCGCGGGCCGCCACAGCGCCGGCATCCTCGCCTACTCCGCCAAATACGCCTCGGCCTTCTACGGACCCTTCCGTGACGCCGTGGGAAGCGTGCGCGGGGCGGGCGACGCTCCGATTTCGAAGGCCAGCTACCAGATGGATCCCGCCAACCGCCGCGAGGCCGCTCGCGAGGCGGCCCTCGACGCCGCCGAAGGCGCCGACATCCTCATGGTCAAGCCGGCCGGCCCCTACCTGGACATCATCCGCGACCTGCGCAACGCGACCAGCCTGCCCGTGGCCGCCTACCAGGTGTCCGGCGAATACGCCGCCCTGCACGCCGCCGCGGAGAAAGGCTGGCTGGACCTCCGTGCCACGCGGGACGAGAGCCTGCTGGGCATCCGCAGGGCCGGCGCCGACCTCATCCTGACCTATTTCGCCGAGGCCTGGGCACGGGACCGAGCCGCCCGCTGACCGGGGCCTCTCTGGGCTTTACGCGGAGGCTTTTTCTTTTAGTAAAGTGGTCCCCATGCGAGACACCCTCATCTTAGGGGCGACCCTTCTGGTCGCTACCGCACTTCAAGCCCAACAGGCGAGGGAGCTGCCGCCCGGCCCTCCGCGCATGACCGTCGAAGGCGCGCCGGGAGCGGAATACTCGCTGGCCTTCTTCGAACTTAAGCAAATCAAGGTGAAGTCGATTGTCACGGCGGACCTGAACAAGGCCATCGACGACGCCAAGCTGCCCCAGCTGGTTAAGCTGCATTCGGCCGCGCGAACGGCCCGCGAGCAGGCCGTGAGGGCGGAGGACACTTCAACGCTCGTGGACAAGGCGCTTCAGCGCGCCAAGACGGACCTGCAGAAGGCCGAGAAGGCCTATGACAGCGCGGCTCGCAGACAAAAGACGGCCAAGAAGCGCTTGCTCGACAAAGCTAAGGGAGACTTCAATGACGCCCAGCGCATCTCGGCCCGCCGTTCGAGCGAGGCCAAGGAGACGCTGGCCGCCTACGATGCGGCCCTTGATGCCTACGTGGAGGCCTACGAGGCCGCAAAGCCGGCGATCGAGGCCTTCAAGACGGCGGCAGGGATCTCCTGAGGGTCAGGCGGAGCGACATCACCGCGCCCCCAAAGACCAGCCAGTGCGGGTCGAACCGCTTCCGATTGAATGCAGTCAGAAGCAATCTGACCCCGCGCTGGCTTCGTTCAAGCCCGACGACCAAGCAAGGCGTGCCAGATCGCGAGGACGCCGAGGGCCGTAAAAGCGGCCGGCACCTGGAGGAACGGCACGATCAGGTAGGCGAGCGCATGATTCGCGCCGTCTGGCCGGACCCGATGCTCGGCCTGCGCCGCCAGGTAGAATCCGCAGCTCAGGATAAGGAGGACGGCGATGACGGTTGTCCCGGTCAGGAGGAACCGATCTTTCAGCATCGCCGCGACGCCGGCGAGCAGGAGAAACGGGAAAGCCGGCGCGAGGACGAAGACCAGTTTGATGATATCCAGCGGCTCCTTGACCGAGAAATCGCTTTCCGGAATCAGCCCGACCAGCGCAAGGGCGAAGGCGATGAGTCCGCCGGTCAGGCAGACGGTCAGCGCTGAACCCCGGCTCGTTGAGGTCCCGCCGCTCACAGGAAGAGCGGCCTGATGTGGCGGTCGAAGAGGTTGCCGGTCACATTGCGCGCGCAGGACGCGCGGCAGGCCTTGAGCTGCTCGAGATAGCGCGGGCCCATCCTGGCGGCGACCTTGAAGCCGACGTGGATGAGCTGGCGGATGTGGGCGTTGTAGAGCGGGTTCGTCTGGTCGTGTCGCAGGGCGCCGACGAACTGCTCGCCGGTCCAACCATTGACGACGGCGGCGGCCGGGAGCTTGGCTCGGTCGATGTCGATGACAGTCGCGTAGGGCTGGCAGAGCTCGTCCGTGTGGGACAAGGCTTCGGCGTAGATCTCCTTGGCGAGGGCCAGGCCGGCGCCGCCGGCTTCGGCGAGGCCGATGACTTCCTCGAGCCAGGTCGTGCCCGCGGTCTTCACGTGCACGCCGGCGCCGCGCTTGGCGAGCGCGCGGCGGATGGCCGGATAGATGGAGAACTTGTCGCTGCCGCTGTGCACGGAGAGCTTCAGGTTGGCGGGGAGGCCGTAATTCTTCACCGCGTGGGCGATGACGCAGAGGTCATCGTTGAACTCACGCTCGAACTGGGCGAGGTCGCCGACGTAGTCGACGCCCTTGTTGAAACGGCCGGTGAACTTCGGTGCAATCGTCTGAATCGGCACGCCTTCGTCAGCGATGGCGGCGAGGATGACGAGCAGCTCGGGCGGCGTCTGGGGGCTGTCCGTCTCGTCCATCGAGATCTCGGGGACGAAGCGGCCGACGCCCTTCACGGCGGCGATGTGGCGGTAGACCTTGCCGGCTTCCTGGACGGCCAGCAGGAACTTGGCGGCCGTGCGCTCGACGTCGGCGCTCGTGGTCGTGAACGGACGGTCGATGCCGGCGAGGGTGATTGTGCCCACGAGCTCAGGGTGGCGGTCGACGAAGGCCTTGACCGCGGCGGGGTCGGCCGGCTGCGCGATGAAGTCGGCGACGTCGATGGTGAAGAAGTCCGAGACGCCCACGAATCGGTCGACGGTCTTCAGGCCAATGTGGTCGGCGTCGAGAAAGTAGGGGGCGGTCCAGCCGAGGGCCTTCACGGCGGCGTCAGCCGCGGCGCGGGTGCTGGTCGGCTCGGAGCCGATGATATTGTGCTCGCGGTTGGACTTGTTCCAGACCGGCACAATCTCGACGCCGAGCTTCTTGGCTCCGAGGCAGGCGGCGAGCTGGGCCTCGGCCTCGTGGGCGAAGCGGTCGCCCATGCCGAGGGAGAATTTGCCGATGACGAGAGGGGCTACGCTCATGAGGAGAGGGGCGCAGACTAAGCGGCGCCCGCCCCGGAAGACAACCGCCTTGGGGTTGGATTTTTCGGCGTTCCATGCCATCCGCTTGTCCTTGCCGAGAAGCCCGTTGCTCATCTTTACTCCCCGTCCGCTCCCATGAACCTGAAGATCGCAGTCCTGCCCGGAGATTACATCGGGCCCGAAGTGATGGCCGCCGCCCTGCCCGTCCTCGAGGCGGTGCTGAAGCGCTCGGGACACTCCCTGGAGCACTCGACGCACGACGTGGGCGGAGCCGGCATCGACCACCACGGCAAGGCCCTGCCTGACCCGACCCTCGAGGCCTGCCGCGCGGCCGATGCCATCCTGTTCGGCTCCGTCGGCGGTCCCAAGTGGGAGAAACTGCCGCCTGCCGAGCAGCCTGAGCGCGCCTCCCTCTTGCCCCTCCGCAAGCACTTCACCCTCTACGCCAACGTCCGCCCCGGCCTGCTGCTCAAGAACCTCATCGACACCTCGCCGATTCGGCCGGACCGCATCCCCGAAGGCGTGGACATGGTCTGCATCCGTGAGCTGACCGGTGGCCTGTACTTCGGACCAAAGTCTACCAAGGACCTCGACGGCGGCGACATCGAGGCCGTCGACACCATGGTCTACCGCAAGTCGGAGATCGAGCGCATCACCGACGTTGCCATCGCCACCGCCCGCGCCCGCCGCAAGCACATCACCCTCGTCGACAAGGCCAATGTCCTCCAGACCTCGGTGCTCTGGCGCAAGGTCGTGGCCGAGCGCGTCAAGGCCGCCGCGCCGGACGTGACGCTGTCTTTCATGTACATCGACAACGCCGCGATGCAGCTGGTGCTCCGTCCGTCGCAGTTCGACGTGCTTCTCACCGAGAACATGTTCGGCGACATCCTTTCCGACGAGATGGCGGTGGTCTGCGGCTCGCTGGGCATGATGGCCTCCGCCTCCCTCGGGGCAAACCGCAACCGCCACGGCTACGGTTACGGCCTCTATGAGCCTTCGGGCGGCACCGCCCCCGACATCGCCGGCCAGGACAAGGCTAACCCCTGCGCGCAGATCCTCTCCGCCGCCCTCATGCTGCGTCACTCCTTCGGCCTCGAGGCCGAGGCCAAGGCCATCGAACGCGCGGTCGAGAAGACCATCGCCGAGGGCATCCGCACCGCGGACATCGCCGGCGGCGGGAAGTCCGTGGGCACGAAGGCCATGGGCGCGGCGATTCTCGCCCGACTCTGACCGTGGACGAAGCGGCGAGACAGCGCGCGGCCGAACGACGTCGGGAAGCCGTGTGCAGTCCGTTCATGCGCATCCCTCGCTTTCCGGTCGACCTCGCCCGCGAACTGCTCGACGCGGGCTACCATCGTGTGGATCAGCTCGCGGGACGTTCGCCCGAATCGCTGCTGAATGAGATCGCGGCGCGCAACAAGGCCAAGCTCCCCGCGCACTTCCTGCCTTCCCTGCGCATGGCCGTCTACTTCGCGGAGTCCGACAGCCCGGACCCAAAGAAGCTCTTCCTGGACCAGTGGCAGTGAGGGCTGCGAAGTCGGCTCGTTCCGCGCTATCGCCTCCTCCCGACGGCCCGCTCGAGGAGCAGCGCGCAGGCCTCCGGTCCGGCGGAAGACTTCCCTTTGGTCACGCCGTGCGCGACATGGCGCTCCAGCACGTCCAAAGCTTCGGCGACGCCGCAAGGTCCTAGGGCCGCCCGGGCGGCGGCCGGCAGACGCTCCACCGCCACGAGGGCCTCGACGCTGCTGTCGATGTTCATGATTCCCTTGGAGGCGAACTCCGGGTTGCGCGCCCGCAACGCCAGGCGGAGGCACCCGAGCACGCCCGGCCGATCCGCGTCATCCTTCGGCATGACGGCGAGGAAGGATGCGAGCGCCCGCACCATGATGTAATGATAGGCAGGGCGCGCGTTATGGGCGTCGGCCCAGCGTCCCGCACGCGGCCCGTCGACCAGCTGGCCGGGCTGGACCCCGAAGAGGAACTTCCGTCGCGCGGCGGCGAGGTGACGTTCGTCGCGGGTCGACGCATACGCCTGCGAGAGCAGCTGGAGGCTGAAGGCGTTGTAGTTCCAATTCGTGACCAAGGGGCTGGCGGCCGCCCAGTCGGCGGCCTTCAGGGCGCCGTCGAGATAACGCCGGTCCTGGGTCGCCGCATGGAGCTCCAACAGGGCGCACCCCCCGAGCCCGTTATCGAACTGCAATCCGCATTCCTCGGCGGGATCCGCGCTGACCCAACCGTTGCGCACGACGGAAGGGAGCTGACCCGAACGCTCCAAGCGAGCGAGGAAGCGTTCGCTCACCTCGAACGACCGGCCGGACCCCGAGCGAACGGCCGGGAACGGAATCACCCCTGTGCCGGCCTCGGACTGAGCCCAGAGCATGAAGTCTCCTCACTCCCGCGCAATCGGCAGCAACCGGGCGGCGAGCTTGGGCTCGGCCCGCGCGGCCGCCAGGCAGGCGCGGGCGACCGTCGCGGTCTCGCGCAGGGCGTGGTTGAGCTTCGACGGGTCGAGGCCGATCTTCCACCAGCGGACCTTCTCGACGTGGTCCGCGTAGGGACCGAAAGCCTCGGCGATTCGGTCCGACTTGAACAGCGGGGCGGAGGAAGAAGGTTGGCGATAGGTGTCCTTCACTTCCGGCAGGCCGGCCTGATCGCCCAGGACACGAAGCGACTCCGCCACCACAGCCCGGACCGCCGCGACATCGGACCCGCGCTGGGCGATGGCCAGCTTCGGCCGCAGTTCCTGCAGGGAATCGCGTTGCTGCCTGCTCAATTCCTGCACCTGCGCCGGAAGCGCCCCGGCAAGGAACAGCCATGCGAGCAACGAACGCATGCGAGCATCCTGACGAGCCAGCCAAGTCGGTCAAGTCGGGCAAATCGGCCGCTCCGCTTGCGGCGACCAAAGTTCCCGGCATCATCAAATCCATGGTTCCCACCGTCGTCATTCCCGTCATGACGCTGGGAGACTGCGTGTTCCTGCCGCAGCAGCTGCTGCCGCTGCACATCTTCGAGGCCCGTTACCGGCGTATGCTCAAGGAGGCACTGGAAGGAAACCAGATGTTCGCGGTCTCGCAGCTCGACGCCGGCCTCCTGTCCCCAGAGGACGACGAACCGTCCTGCCCCTTCACCTGCGTGGGACGCATCGTCGGGCATGTCGAACATCCCGACGGCACCTCGCACCTCATGCTGGAGGGCCTGCGTCGCGCCAAAGTGCTGCGCAAGCAGCGTCGCACCCCCTACCCTCGGCTCGAAGTGGCGGCGGTCGCCGAGGATGACGTGCCCGATACGCCTGCCGTCATGCGCGAGGTGGCCCGCCTCCTCGCCTTCTCCGAGAAGATAACGTCGCTGATCGGCGCCGACGCGGAACCCCTCATGGCCCGTTTCCGCGGCCTGACCAACCGGCCGGGCGCCCTGGCCGATGCGGTGGCGGGGCATCTCATCACCGACTCGGCCGCCCGGAGGGCGATCCTGGAGTGCCTGTCCCCGGAGCGTCGCATCCGGAGGGTGGCGGATGAGCTGGCGAGCATCGACGCACTGAACGAGATAGGCCGCCAAGGCGGTGACGAGACCACCCGAGGACTGAACTGAAGCGCTTGAGACGTATTGCCGCCGCGCAGTGCTGATTGATGGCGGAAACGCCAAAACTGACCGAAAATCGGCCTTAAATGCCGAATTATTCTTACTTTCGCCTTGAGGTTTAGAGTCATTCTAACTCTTTCACACTTAGAATGAATCAAAATCTCAGCGAAGCCGACCTCTCCCACCTGCAGGAAGCCCTCAGCCGAAGCGGCCAGAAGGTGACCCCCCAGCGCGAAACCGTGTTCAAAGTGCTCCTCTCCAAGCGCGACCACCCGTCCGTGGACGAAGTCTACAACCGGGCCCGCGAGGCCATGCCCGGGCTGTCCCTAGCGACGGTCTACAACTGCCTCGAGACCTTCGTGGGCTGCGGCCTCGTGCGTCAGGTGAACCACGAGCGCGAATCCACCCGCTACTGCCCGAACCTGGCGCCGCACGCGCACTTCCGCGACAAGGCGACCGGACGCGTGCACGACATCGACCTCCCGCCCGAGGTGCTGAGCAGCCTGCGTTCCATTCTGCCGCCCGGCTTCGATTCCGAAACCATCGAGATCAGCTTCCACGGACGCACCCAGGCCAAGGACGGCCACGCCAACTGAGAACCCATTCCATGCCCGACTCACTCGTCATCCGGAACCTCCACGCCTCCGTCGGAGAACGTCCGATCCTCAAGAACTTCAGCCTCACCGTCCCGAAGGGCGAGGTGCACGCCATCATGGGGCCCAACGGCACCGGCAAGAGCACCCTCGCCAAGGTGCTGGCCGGCCACCCCGACTACGTCGTGCAGTCCGGCGACGCCCTCGTCGACGGACAGCCCATCCTCGGCCTCGAGCCTGACGTCGTCGCCCGCGCAGGCCTCTTCCTCGCCTTCCAGTATCCGAGCGAAATCCCCGGCGTCACCATCGCCAACTTCATCCGCGCCGCGCTCGTCGCGCGCCAGGCCAAGGGCGCGCCCTTCGACGCCAAGGCCTACTACGCCGAGCTCTACGCCAAGATGGACGCCCTCAAGATGGACCGGAAGTTCACCTCCCGGTTCGTGAACGAGGGCTTCTCCGGCGGCGAGAAGAAGCGCTGCGAGATCCTCCAGCTCATGATGCTCAAGCCCCGCTACGCCGTGCTCGACGAGACCGACTCCGGCCTCGACATCGACGCGCTGCGCATCGTGTCCGAGGGCGTGAACGCCATGCGCGGTCCCGACACCGGCTTCCTCGTCATCACCCACTACCAGCGCCTCTTGGACCACATCGTGCCCGATCGCGTGCACATCATGTGGGACGGGCAAATCGTGCACAGCGGCGGCAAGGAGCTCGCCCTGGAGCTCGAGGAGAAGGGCTACGACTGGGTCAAGAAGGAGCTCGCCCACGCCTGAGGCCATGGCTGACTTCAACCAGGACGAGCGGGCTCAGCGGGAGGCGATCGACGTCGACCGCTCTAAAGGCGACTTCAAGTATGAGGAGAACTACGCCTACGACGCGGGCGTCGGGCTCAATCCCGGCGTCGTCGACTACATCTCCAAGGTGAAGGGCGAACCCGAGTGGGTGCGCGAGTTCCGCCACCGCTCCCTCGGGGTCTTCGAATCGA
This sequence comes from Verrucomicrobiota bacterium, assembly GCA_016871415.1. Classification (GTDB taxonomy): domain Bacteria; phylum Verrucomicrobiota; class Verrucomicrobiia; order Opitutales; family UBA953; genus UBA953. The sequence goes on along the minus strand of VHDL01000001.1, from coordinate 167,104 downwards.
TGCCCATGCCCACGCACTGGGCCACGAACGACCTCGACAACATCCACTTCCAAGAGATCCGCTACTACCTCGCCAAGGGGCAGAAGGCCAGCCGCACCTGGGAGGAGGTCCCCGACGACGTGAAGCGCACCTTCGAGCGCTTGGGCATCCCCGAGGCCGAGCGCAAGTTCCTCGCCGGCGTCGAGGCGCAGTTCGATTCCGAGGCCTCGTACTCCCGCATGAAGGAGGAGCTCGAGAAGCAGGGCGTCATCTTCTGCGGCCCCACCGAGGGGCTGCGCGACCACGCCGAGATTTTCCGCCGCTGGTTCGGCAAGGTCATTCCCGCCGGCGACAACAAGTTCGCCGCGCTCAACTCGGCCGTATTCTCCGGCGGTTCGTTCATCTACGTGCCCAAGGGCGTGAAGGTGGCCCAGCCCCTGCAGGCCTACTTCCGCATCAACGCCCAGAACTTCGGGCAGTTCGAGCGCACGCTCATCATCGCCGACGAAGGCTCAGAAGTCACCTACATGGAAGGCTGCACGGCCCCCAAGTTCGAGACGGCGACCCTGCACTCGGCCGTCGTCGAACTGGTCGCCCTCAAGGGCGCCAAGATTCAGTATGTCACCGTCCAGAACTGGTCCTCCAACGTCTTCAACCTCGTGACCAAGCGCGGGGTGGCCGAGGAGGACGCCGAGGTCCGCTGGATCGACTGCAACATCGGCTCACGCCTCACCATGAAGTATCCCGGCGTGGTGCTGCGCGGCAAGCGCGCCCGCGGCGAGGTGCTCTCCATCGCCCTGGCCAATGTCGGCCAGCACCAGGACACGGGGGCCAAGATGATCCACGCGGCGGACGACACGACGTCCAACATCATCGCGAAGTCGATCTCGGTGGGCGAAGGACGCTCCACCTACCGCGGCCTGGTCCACATCCCCCGCACGCTGCGCAACTGCCGTAACAACACGGAGTGCGACGCCCTGCTCATCAACGAGCGCAGCCGCACCGACACCTACCCGGCCATCTCCGTGCGCGGCCGCAAGAATTCGGTCCAGCACGAGGCGAGCGTCTCCAAGGTCTCGGCCGAGCAGATCTTCTACATGATGCAGCGCGGCCTGACCGAGGGCGAGGCGATGTCCCTCGCCGTCAACGGATTCGTCAACGACCTGGTGAAGGAGTTCCCCATGGAGTATTCCGTGGAGCTCAAGCGCCTCATCGAGCTGCAGATGGAAGGGTCGGTCGGATGAGCGCGCCCGTCGCGGCCGCCGGGGTCACCGACAACGCCCTGCAGTCGGCCCACGGCGGTAAGGGCCCGGCGACGCTCGCCGATATCCGTCGGGCCGGCCGGGAGGCCTTCGCCTCGCTACCCATGCCCGGACGCGACGACGAGCGCTGGAGGTTCTCCGACGTCCGTTCGCTCTCCCTCGACGGCTTCGCGCCGGCCGGCGCGCCGTCGACGGCCGACGCCTCGCGCCTCGTGCGCGGCTCCGCGCTGACGGCTGACGCCGAGGCGACGCTCGTCTTCGTCGACGGACACTGCGTCTCCCACCCCGCGCTCTCCGCTGTCCTCGTCAAGGCGGGCGTGGTCTTCGCACCCATTGAGGACGTGGTCCGTGAGCGCCCCGAGCTGCTGCGCGACGAGGCCCTGCGTCACCCCGCCCTGCTCGGCGGCGCGAAGATGCTGGCCCTGCAGCGCGCCTGGTTCGGGTCGGGCTACGTGCTACACGTACCCGATGACGTCGAACTCACCAAGCCCCTCTCCGTCGTGCACTGGGCCCTGGCCGAAGGCTCGGCGTCTTTCCCGCACGCCCTCATCCGCGTCGGGGCCCGCGCCCGGGCCGCCGTCCATGAATGGCGCCTCGGCGCCCAGCCGGACCTGCGGACCCTGTCCGTCTCCGCCACCGACCTGCACGCCGGACCCGGCGCCAAGATTGAACGCCTCTCCGTGCAGAACTGGGGCTCCGCGGCCCAGTCCTTCGAGATCGACACCGTGACCGCCGAGGCCGCCGCCGAAGTGACCTCGGTCAACGCGGCCGTGGGCGCACGACGCGCACGCCTCGAGAACGTGGTGCGCCTCCAGGGCGAAGGCGCCGACGTGCGCCTGCTCGGCATCACGGTGGCCACCGGCGAGCAGGAGTTCGACCAGCGCACCCTGCAGGTGCACGCCGCGCCGGGCGCGCGTTCCGACCTCCTTTTCAAGAACGCATTGCTCGACCGGGCCCGCACGGTGTTCTCCGGCCTGATCAAGGTCGAGCCGGGTGCGCAGCGCACCGACGCCTACCAGACCAACCGCAACCTGCTGCTGTCGCCCGAGGCCGAGGCCGACTCCCTGCCCGGCTTGGAGATTGAGGCCAACGACGTGAAGTGCTCGCACGGAGCCACGACCGGACAGATCAGCCCCGAGGAGCTCTTCTACCTGCTCGCCCGCGGTATCCCGCTGGCCGCCGCGCAGGAACTCCTCGCCCAGGGCTTCCTCGAGGAGGTCCTGACCCGCATCGGCGACGCCGGAGCCGCCGACGCCGTGCGCGGCATGCTGCGCGCCAAGTTCCATTCCTGATGACCATGAGCGAAGACACCACCAGACAGAGGCACGCCCCCGGACCCCATGACCGCAACTTGACGCGCGACGTGCAGGCAACCGTCATCCCTGCCGGTGAGCCGGCCGTGCTGCCCGCGGGCGCGCGTGTGACCATCACCCATCGCCTCGGCGGCAACTTCACCGTCGTCTGCGACAGCGGCATGTTCCGCATCAAGGGAGCCGATGCCGACTCCTTAGGCGAGCAGCCGCCCGCCGAGGGCGCCGACGCCGAGGGCAAGACCGACGCCTACGGATCCACCGGCACGGCCGAACACCCCGGCCACAAGGGCCGTCCCTCCGAGGAAGCCGTCTGGAATCAGCTGAAGAAGGTCTTCGATCCGGAGATTCCCGTGAACATCGTCGACCTCGGTCTCGTCTATTCGATGATGCTCGAGCCCATCGACGGCTCGGAGGACCGCTATCGCGTCATCGTGGCCATGACCCTCACCGCTCCCGGATGCGGCATGGGCCCCGTCATCGCCGAGGACGCGCGCAACCGCGTGCTCAACGTGCCCGGCGTCAACGAAGCCCGCGTGGGCATCGTGTGGGATCCGCCCTGGACCCAGTCCATGATCTCCGAGGACGGCAAGATGCAGCTCGGGTTAATCTGAGGTCTTATCAGGGACAGGGGCAGGGGCGGGGACAGGGACAGTTATGTAGGGCAGGAGCACAGATGTCGTGTCCGTCAAATGACAGACATGCCCTGCCTCTCCTGCCCCTGTCCCTGTCCCTGCCCCTGTCCCTGTCCCCAATCTCCTCCCCTCTTGCCCTCCCCGCCTCTTTTCCCAAGCCTGCGGGAACCCACCGCTTACCCAAGGTCACCCTTCCATGGCTTCTTCTTCCGTCCGCCTTCTGTGCCTCCTGAGCGCCGCCCTGCTGGCCGCCCCGGTCTCCCGTGCCGCCGACGGCGCGCCGGAGGACGTCCGCTTCCAAACCGAGACACTGCTCACCGGCCTGCCACAGCCAATGCACCTCGAGTTCGCGGCCGACGGTCGCCTCTGGTTCAACGAATACGGCGGCGCTCTCAAGATCTACGACCCGAAGACCCGACGCGTCACCCTCGTGGCCGAGCTGGAGATCTTCAAGCAACAGGAGAACGGGTTCCTGGCCTTCGCCCTCGACCCGAAGTTCGCGCAGAACGGCTGGATCTACCTGATCTACTCGCCCGTCGGCTTCGAGGGCCAGTATCTCTCCCGCTTCCAGGTGAAGGACGACCAGCTCGTCGCAGGCAGCGAGAAGCTCATCCTGAAATACGAAGAACAGCGCCTGCAGTGCTGCCACCACGGCGCGACCCTGAAGTTCGGCCCGGACGGCTGCCTGTATTTCTCGACCGGCGACAACACCCACCCCTCCGGTGATAGCAAGGGCTACGCCCCGCTCGACCAACGTCCCGGCAAGGAGCCGTGGGACGGCCAGCGCACCTCCGCCAACACCAACACCCTCGTCGGCAAGGTGAACCGCATCCGCGTCCATGACGACGCCACCTACAGCATCCCCGAAGGCAACCTCTTCAAGCCCGGCACGCCCAAGACGCGTCCCGAGATCTTTGCGATGGGCACGCGTAATCCGTGGCGCCTGAGCATCGACCCGAAGACCGGCTATGTCTACTGGGGCGAAGTCGGCCCCGACGCGCGCGTCGACGGCCCCCGCGGCTCCCGCGGTTACGATGAGATCAACCAGGCGAAGCAGGCGGGTAACTTCGGCTACCCGCTTTTCGTCGGCAAGAACTTGCCCTACGCCGAATACGACTACGCGACCGAGAAGGTCGGCGCGCTCTTCGACCCGAAGGCCCCGCTCAACAAGAGCCGCAACAACACCGGCCTTGTCGAACTGCCGCCCGCCGTGCCGGCCTTCCTCTACTGGCCTTACGCGGTCTCCGAACAGTGGCCGGAACTCGGCGAAGGCGGCCGCACCGCCTGCGCGGGCCCAGTCTTCTACTGGCAGGAGTCTTACGAGAAGACCAACGGCTTCCCGAAGCACTTCGACCGCTCCCTACTCTTCTGGGACTGGCAGCGTCCCTTCATCAAGTGGGCCCGCCTCGACGCGAACTCCGACCTGCAGGGTCTGGAAGCCTTCGCGCCCACGGCCTTCGTGACCGCCAATACCGACGAGCAGCGTAAGAAGCAGCAGGCGCTCATCGACAACGGCGCGACGATTATCCGCCGCCCGGTCGACGCGACCTTCGGCCCCGACGGCTGCCTGTACCTGCTCGACTACGGCGAAACCTGGGGCGCCAACCCGGATTCCGCCTTGCTCAAGATCTCGTATGTCCGCGGCAACCTCCAGCCCGTCGTGAAGCTCGCCGTCTCGACCCCGGCCGGCCCGGTGCCGCTCAAGACGACCCTCTCCGCCAAGGGCTCGCGCGACCTCGAAGGCGGCAAGCTGAGCTACGCTTGGAAACTGCAGCCCGGCGACAAGCAGCTCGGCGAAGGCGAAGAACTCGCCGTCAGCCTCGAGACCGCCGGCAACTTCAACGTCGAGCTCACCGTCACCGACGGCCAGGGCGGCGCTGTGACGCGCACGACCCCCGTCGTCGTGGGCAACACGACCCCGACCGTCCGCTTCCTCACCCCGCAGGACGGGGACTTCTTCACGCCTGGCAAGCCGCTCGACTTCAAGGTCGCCGCACAGGACGCCGAGGACGGCACCTCCGAGGCGAAGCCCGCCGAATTCGCCGCACGCACGCTGGTCACTTCCACGTTCCTGCCAGCCGACGGCAAGGCCGCGGCCGTCGACCCGGGCCTCGCGCTGATGCGCCAGAGCGACTGCTTCAACTGCCACGCCGTCGAGACCCAGCTCGTCGGCCCGTCGTTCGTCGCCATCGCCGACAAGTATCGCAAGCAACCCGGCGCCGACGACCTCCTCAACCAGAAGGTCCGCCTCGGCGGCAGCGGCGTCTGGGGCCAGATCCCGATGCTCGCCCACCCGCAGCACACCGAGGACGAGGTCGCCATCATGCTCCGCTGGATGCTCGCCCTCGAGAAGGGCAAGGGCGGACCGACCCTCACCCGCGGCCTCGAAGGCCAGCTGACCGCGCCCGAGGACAACAAGCCCGGCACCCTCCTCCTCGAAGCCGTCGTCACCGACGCGGGCGCCGGCGCCGCCGGCCCGCTGACCGGCAAGGGCGTCGTCCGCCTCCGCCACCGCCGCATCGAGGCCGAGACCGCGGAAATCACCGGAGCCAAGAAGGCGGGCAAGGTCGTCGGCTCGACCAACCACGGCGCCACGATCAAGTTCGAAGGCCTCAACCTCTCCGACACCCGCGGCATCCGCGTCAACGCCTCCGCCGGCGGCGGCGCCAAGGGCAGCCAGATTGAGGTTCGTATCGACTCCCCGACCGGACCGCTACTCGGCACCGTGAACATCACGCACACCGGCGACTGGGGCAAGCATGCGGAGAACCGCGCGAAGCTGACCCCCGTGGACGGCCGTCATGACGTCTACCTCGTGCTGACCAATCCCAAGAAAGGCGGCGGTCTGATGAACGTCGACTGGGTGCAATTCGTCCGCTGAGCGCCTTGTCGGACGAGGAGCAGAGGCCCGATGACCCGAACGATCCGGAGGTGATCGCCCGGGCCGGGAGGGCCGTGCTGGTGGGCCTGCAGCGTCCGAACGAGACCCCGGTGGAGGCGCGCCTCCTGCTCGACGAGCTGCGCGAGCTCGTGACCAACCTCGGCGTCGAGGTGCGCGCCGAGGTCGTGGCCCGCGTCCGCGAGGAGAACCCGCGCCACCTCGTGGGCTCGGGCAAGATGGAGGAGATTGCGGCGCTGGCCCGCGCGAAGGAATGCGGCCTAATCATCTTCGACGACGAACTCACCCCGGCGCAGCAGCGCAACTGGGAGAAGGATTCGCGCGGCCTGCGGGCCATTGACCGCCAGGAGGTCATCCTGGACATCTTCATCACCCGGGCGAAGACCCGTGAGGCCGTGCTGCAGGTCGAGCTGGCGCGCCTGCAGCAGACCTTGCCTCGGCTCAAGCGGCTCTGGTCGCACCTCGACCGCCAGCGCGGCGGGGGAGCGATGCAGCGCGACGCCGGCGAGACCCAGATGGAGATGGACCAGCGCAAGATCCGCGACCGCATCGCCAAGGTGCGCCGCGACCTCGCGGAGGTCGTGGCCCAGCGCGCGACGCAGCGCAAGCGACGCCAGCGCGTCCCGTTGCCGACGTTCTCCATCGTCGGCTACACCAACGCGGGGAAATCCACCCTACTCAACCGTCTCACCGGAGCCGGCGTGCTCGCGGCCGACCGTCTCTTCGCCACCCTCGACCCGACCACCCGTCGGCTCACCCTGCCCTCGGGACGGACCTTACTGCTGACCGACACCGTGGGCTTCGTGCGCCGCCTGCCGCACCGCCTGGTCGAGGCCTTCAAGGCCACGCTGGAGGAGGCCGTGCAGGCGGACTTCCTCGTGCACGTCGTAGATATGTCCTCACCCGAGCGCGAAAAGCATGCCGCGACGACATTGCAGGTGCTCACGGAAATAGGAGCCGGCGAGCGACCGGTGATCACCGTGCTGAACAAGGCGGACCTTCGGTCCGAGCCCCTGGACCGGGCCGAAGCCCTTTCGGCCCACCCCGGGGCCATCCTGATCAGCGCGTCTAGCGGCGAAGGCATCCCGGAACTCCTGGCCCGGCTGGAGCAGGCGGCGGCCTCCAAGGACATGCCAATGAGCCTGCTGATCCCCCATGACCAATACGGCCTCCTTTCACGCCTGCAAGGGGAGGCCACCGTACTTTCCAGCAAGGTGGAGGACGCGGGGACTCGCGTGCAGGCGGTGGTGCCGGCTAGGCTGCAGGACCTATGCCGGCCCTGGGCGGTAGGGGACTAGGGGAATTTTTTGCTACCATTATCGGAACCTTCGCCCTAATTACGGGTTCTTACATCGTACCCATGCGCACCCTCGCCATCCTGACCCTCGCGGCCGCCGCCTCTTCGGCATCCGCCGCCTCTGAAGCCGCCGAGAAGGCCTACCAGACCGACATCGCCCCCATCTTCGAAACCAGCTGCATCGGCTGCCACGGCAAGGACGGCAAGAAGCCCAAGGGCGGCTTCAACATGACCTCCCTCGCCAAGATCGAGGAAGGCTTCGGCAAGGCCAAGAAACCTGCGATCATCTGGGGCGACGCCGCCAAGAGCCCCCTCTACACCTCCGCCGAACTCGGCATCTCCAAGCCCGACGACGAACTCGCTATGCCTCCCGGCGACAAGGAAGGCCGCAAGCCCCTCAACAAGGAGCAGCTCGAGAAGCTCAAGGCTTTCATCAACTCAAACAAGTAATCCTCCTCAAGGAGCTTGCCACCCGAAGGCCCGCGGAACCCCGCGGGCCTTCCTGCTGTCCAAGAAAATGACGCCACAGGACTTGCCCGAAGGTCCTTTTGGCCGCAACTTACCCCATGCGTCCGCGCCTGCTGCTCGCCCTCGCCCCCAACGTCGTCCTGGCCCTCCTGGCCCTTTGGCTGAAGCCCGACGGCGCCGAGAGAGGCCCGGCGCTGCTCTCCATCATCGGCAACTTCCACATCCTCGCCCTGCACATCCCTGCGGCCCTGCTGCTGATCGTCCCCCTGTTCGAGGTCTGGGAGAGGCATGAAGACGCCGCCGGCATCACCGTGCGAAGACTCTCCCTGATCTCGGCTGTCGGGGCCTTCGGCGCGTCCTTCTGCGGCGTCCTGCACGCCCACTTCAACGGCTACGCCGGAGACGGCGTGGACCGCCACCTCTGGGCCGGCGTGGCGGCTTCCTTCTTCGCCGCCGGAGCCTGGGTCGTGCTCGAGCAACCGCGGCGCATCCGGCTAATCGCCCAGGGTGCGGCCATCGCGGTGATGTCCCTGGCGGCGCACGTCGGCGGCGAGCTCGTCCATGACGAGGGCTTCCCCTTCCGCCCCAACAAGGCCGCCGCCGCCCGGCTGGACAAAGTCATGCCCGCCGTGGAGCCCGTCGCCAAACGCGACGACTACGCGCAGGTCATCGCCCCAATCCTCGAAGCCCACTGCGTCGAGTGCCACGGCGCCAAGAAGGTCAAAGGCAAGCTTCGGATGGACTCGCTCGAAGCCCTCAAGAAAGGCGGCTCCGAAGGTCCGGCCTTCGTCGCCGGCGACCTGAAACAGAGCCTCATCCACGTACGCGTGACGCTCGACCCATCGGACGATGAGTTCATGCCGACCGATGGTAACCCGCTCACGGAGGAGCAGGTCCGGGCCTTCGCCCTCTTCATCGAAGGCAAGCCGATCCCGGACGACGTGGCCAAGGCCGCGCTCGCCGCCACCAGGGCGCCCAGGCAGGCTAATAAGAAATAAGCCGATGCGTCCGCTCCTCCCCTTGCTCCTCGCATCCTGCGCGTTCGCCGCACCGACCACCCCGAAAAAGAAACCTGAACCAGCCAAGCCACTGACACCGGCGCAGAAGGCCGACTAAGCCAAGGTCATCCAGCCGATTTTTGACGCGCACTGCGCCTCATGCCACGGCCCGAAGAAGATGAAGGGGAAGCTCCGGCTCGACTCGTTCGACGCCATGATGAAAGGGGGTAAGAATGGCGCGACCTTCGTGCCCGGAAGGCCTGACACCAGTATGCTGCTGGCCCGGGTGTTCCTCCATCCCGGTGCGGGTGACCTCATGCCTCCCAAGGAAGAGAAGCAACTGAGCGAGGCCAAGAAGGAGGCCCTGTACACTTGGATCGAGGGACGCCCCATCCCGGCCTCCCTCGCGAAGACGGCCAAGGACGGGCTGAAGTCCGCTCCGGCGAAGGACGACGCCAACCGCTGAGCCCTTTTCGCTTTGCCCCGGCGACCCCGGGGCTCCTTAATCTTCCCACCCCCATGACTCCCCGCATCGTCCTGCTGTCGGCCCTCCTCGCCGGCCTCTTCCTGCCGCTCTCCGCCGCGACCAAGCCCCTCGAGGTGCTGCTGGTGATCGGCGGCTGCTGCCACGACTACGCCACCCAGAAGGACCAGATCAAGCAGGGGGTCGAGGCGCGCCTCAACGCCCGCGTCACCGTTGAGTTCGTCGACGTGAACGACAAGGCCTTCACCGACAAGAAGACCCGCCCGATGTTCGAGGTCTTCAAGAAGGCCGACTGGGGCCGCGCCTACGACGTCGTCATCCATAACGAGTGCGCCGCGGACATCACCGACCAGGCCTACGTGAACAACATCCTGGACGCCCACCGCAACGGCCTGCCCGCCGTCAACCTCCACTGCGCGATGCACAGCTACCGCTGGGGCAACTTCCGCGACACCGTGAAACGCGGGGATGACAACGCCCACTGGTACGAGTTCATCGGCCTCCAGTCCTCCGGCCACGGCCCCCAGGCACCCATCGCGGTCGAATACACCGACGCCTCCAGCCCCATCACCAAGGGCCTGCAGGGCTGGACGACCATCAACGAGGAACTCTACAACAACGTGCAAATCCTCGACGCCAAGGAGCTCGCCAAGGGCACCCAGAAGATCCCCGAGAGGAAGGATAAGAACGGCAAGGTCACCCCGGCGCAGGAAGCCAAGGCCGTCGTGGCCTGGACCAACCTTTACGGCCCCAAGAAGACCCGCGTCTTCAGCACCACCCTCGGGCACAACAACGGCACGGTCGGCGACGAGCGCTTCATGGACTTCATCTGCCGCGGCCTGCTCTGGTCCGTCGGCAAGCTGAGCGACGACGGCAAGCCCGCCGAAGGCTACGGCAAGTGAACCGGTCCTGATCCCGCGACAAAGCCCCGGGCCTCCGGGGCTTTTTCTTTCCCCGAAGCCTCGCAGGCATTAGGAACCAGACACCCCCATGCGCCCGCTCGCCGCACTCCTTGCCCTCTCCGCCGCCGCTTTCGCCGCGGACGCCCTTCCTCCCTCCCGCCCGCTCTGGCCGGGTGACGCGCCGGAGGGTGACGGCAAGTTCTCCGACTCCTCCAAGGCGAAAATCACCGTCCACCTGCCCGAAAAGCCCATTGGCGCCGCGCTAGTCATCTGCCCTGGAGGCGGCTACGCCATGCAGGTCGTGGGACCCGAAGGCCACGGCATCGCGCAGTGGCTCAACGCCCACGGCATTGCCGGCATCGTCCTTGAATACCGCCTCCCGGCCGGACGCCCAATGGTGCCGCTCCTCGATGCGCAGCAAGCGATTCGCACCGTACGTGCGAACGCATCCGCCTGGAAGGTCGACCCAAAGAAGGTGGGTATCATCGGCTTCTCGGCCGGCGGGCATCTCGCCGCATCCGCGACGGTCCATCACCGCGCCGTCGAGACGCGTGCCCCGGGTGTGGTCGCTGGAGACAGCCGTCCGGACTTCTCCATCCTCATCTACCCCGTCATCAGCATGGACGAAGGCGTGCACCGCGGGTCCAAGAAGAACCTGCTCGGCGACAATCCCTCGGCGGGGATGACCGAAAAGTTCTCATTGCAACGGCCCGTCGACGCCAGCACCCCACCCTCCTTCCTGGCCCACGCGATCGACGACAAGACCGTACCGGTCGAGAACAGCCGCATGTTTCATGAGGCCCAGAAGAGGGCGGGCGTGCCGACCCGGCTGCTCGAGCCGGCAACTGGCGGGCATGGCTTCAATCGCTACCAAGGGCCGTCCTGGGATGCCTGGCAGCGCGAGTCGCTCGTGTGGCTGCGCGAGCGCGGCTTCATCCCCTGAAGTCCTCAGGCCGCTTGTCTTTTGGGCGGGCCGCATGCAACGTGCGACATGGAAATCATCGTCATGGGCTGCGGCACGTCGCAGGGCGTCCCGCTGCCCGCCCATGACAATCCCGGCCTCGACCTGAAAGAGCCCCGCAACTGGCGCACCCGCGCCAGCGTGCACGTCGTCATCGAGGGGCACCACGTGCAGGTCGACGCCGCGCCGGAGTTCAGGCTGCAGAGTATCCGCAACGACATCCGGAAGGTCGACACCTTCATCCTCACGCACGGCCACGCCGACCACGTCCTGGGCATCGACGACCTGCGCCAGTTCTGCACGAACCGAGGAGGCCTGGCCATCCCGGTCCATTCCACGCCGACCGGACTCGACCGCGTGCGTACGATCTTCCCCTACGCGCTCATGGAGCGCAGCTTCTCGGGCTACATCGCGCTCACCCTGCACGAGCTGGGACCCGAACTCGCCCTACCGGGAGGCGGAATCCTTCGGACCGCCCTTCTGCCCCACGGCAAGGATGACGTGCTGGGGCTGATCTTCGAGGAGCCGTCCACGGGCGCCAAGTTCGCGTACTTCACCGACTGTAAGGCCCTGCCTCCCCGGGCCCGAGAGCTCGCGGCCGGAGCGGACCTGATGATCATTGACGCCCTGCGCCCGAACGCCCACCCCACCCACCTGACGGTGAGCGAGGCCCTGGGGGAGATTGAGGCCGTGCGGCCGAAGCGGGCGCTCCTGACCCACATGACCTACCAGGTCGGCTGGGCTGAATATTCGGCCCAACTGGCCGGCCGCGACCCCGAAGTCGGCCTGTGCCACGACGGCATGCGGATCCGGCTCGACTGAGAGGATTTAGGCTTCTGCGGGCGCGACGGGCCGCACAGCATGAGGCATGCGCATCACCCCGCTGCTCATGCTCGTCGCTTTCGCCTGCCGCCCGGCCGCGGCCGAGACCCCGGGGCTCGTTTGGGCTGAGGACTTCTCAGACGTCTCAGACTTCGCGAAACACTGGAAGCCGTACGGTTTCCTCGCCGACGGCATCTCGGAAAAGTCGCCGCTCGGGAAGTCCGTCAGCGGCAAGGATGCGCGGCCCGAATGGTGGTCACTCTCGGAAGGCGTCCTCGTCGGTCGCAACATGGCGGAGGAGAAACATCCTCCCGGCCTGCGACGCAACGTGAATGGCGCCGACCTGCGCGTCACCCTCCGCTTCAAGCTCATCAAGGAGGGCATGCTCGGACTCAGCTTCGCGGGCCCCAACCGGGCCGCCGAACGCGACTTCAACGTGGGCGGCATCCATGTCAGGACTTCCGGCGTGAGCGCCTGGGACAACGACGTGATACACCCCAAGGATTCGCCGGAGGCCGCCGAGCTGAGGAAGAAGGGCGTGTGGAACCGGAAGTTCTTCTATGTGAAGACCGACAAGACCCCCGTCGCGGCCGACGCTTGGCACACCCTCTCTGTGGAGATCCGGGGCCGTCGCCTGACCGCCGCCGTGGACGGACGGGAGGCGGTCGCCTTCGACACCGTCTGCGGCGACTGTCCCAAGCGGAACATCGGCCTGCAGGCCGGCGGGACGAAGAAGGGCGATCCCTCCGTGCCGACCTGGGTCGACGACATGAAAGTCGAGCGCCTCTGAGGCCGGCTTATCCACACCCCCTCTTGCCTTCCGCGGCGGACTGGGTTCTGCTCGACCTCCCGTGTTCGCCAACCTCACCGAGAAGCTGACCAAGGCGCTCCGCGACCTCCGCGGACTGTCCAAGCTGACGGAAGACAACGTCGGCCCCGCCCTGAACGAGGTGCGGTCCGCGCTGATGTCCGCCGACGTCAATTTCAAGGTCGCCAAGGACTTCACGGAGCGGGTCAAGTCCGCCTGCCTCGGGCGGGAGGTGGTGGAATCGGTCAACCCGGGCCAGATGGCCGTCAAGGTCGTCTCCGACGAGCTCACGAAGCTGCTCGGCGAAGGCGAACGCCCGATCGACCCCCGCCGTCCCCTGCGCGTGCTCCTGGTCGGCCTCCAGGGCTCGGGCAAGACCACCAGCGCCGCCAAGCTCGCCAAACACCTCGTCAAGAAGGAGGGCGTCCGCAAGCCGTCCTTGGTCGCCGCCGACCTGCGTCGCCCCGCCGCCATCGACCAGCTCGAGACCCTGGCCAAGAACGAAGGCTTCGACTTCCGCGCCGACCGTGCCGCGACCGATGTGGACGCCATGGTGGGCCGTCTGGTCAAGGACGCCGAAGCCGCCGCCGCGGACCTGGTCATCGTCGACACCGCCGGCCGGCTTCAGGTGGACGCCGAGCTGATGGAGGAAGTCCGTCGCGTCCGGGAGGCCCTCCAGCCGCACGAAGTCTTCCTCGTGGCTGACGCCGCCCTCGGCCAGCAGGCCGTGGACGTCGCCACCAAGTTCCACGAATCCACGCCCCTCACTGGCATCATCCTGACCAAGCTCGACGGCGACGCCCGCGGCGGCGCCGCCCTGTCGATGAAGTCGGTCACGGGCGTCCCGATCCGCTACATGGGCACCGGCGAGAAGTCGTCGGACTTCGACTCCTTCCGTCCCGACCGCATGGCCCAGCGCATCCTCGGCATGGGCGACGTCGTCTCCCTCGTCGAAAAGGCCCAGGAGGTCGTCGACCACAAGGAGGCCGAGCGCCTAGCGGAGAAGATGCGCAAGGCCGACTTCGACCTCGAGGACTTTCTCTCGCAGATGCAGCAGATGAAGAAGATGGGGCCGCTCGGGGACATCATGAAGATGATGCCTGGGATGGGCGGCGTCCAGATCGGCGCCAAGGAGGAGAAGCACCTCGCCAAGACCGAGGCCATCGTGCTCTCGATGACCAAGAAGGAGCGTCGCAACCCCGACCTCCTCAACGGCTCCCGCCGCCTGCGCATCGCCAAGGGCTCCGGCACCCAGGTCAGCGACGTCAACGCGCTGATTAAGCAGTTCTCCCAGATGCGCGAGATGATGCGCATGATGAAGGGCGGCAAAGGCAAGGAGCTCATGCGCCGCATGGGCCAGATGGGCGGAGGCCGCGGCGGCTTCCCCGGAGGCGGCTTCCCGGGCGGAGGATTCCGCTGACGCCATGTCCGGCATGATTCCCTTCGACCCCGCCCTGCTCTCCCGCCCGGGCTGGATCTTCGACTGCGACGGCACGCTCGCGGCGTCCATGTGGATCCACCACCGCAGCTGGACCCACATCGTGAGCAAGCAGCTCGGCCGTCCGTTCGACTTCCCCTGGCCCCTCTTCTGCTCGATGGGCGGCATGTCCGCCGTCGACACCTGCAAGCGCCTCAAGGCCGAATACGGCTTCGACCTGGACGTCGACCAGCTGCTGGCCGACGGCCATGAGTTCCTCGAGGAGCATCTGGAAAAGGACGTCACCGCCCGCCAGGAGGTCGTCGCCGTCGTCCTCCACGTCCGCGGCCTCGGCCACAGGACGGCCGTCGCCTCGGCCGGACGTCGCGACCACGTGCACACCACGCTGAGACGTATCGACGTCGCGCACCTCTTCGACGCCGTGATCACGGCCGAAGACGCCACGCGCTCCAAGCCGCACCCCGACCTCTTCCTTGCCGCGGCGGACCGTCTCGGCCTAAAGCCCGCCGACTGCGTCGTCATCGAGGACAGCCCGGCTGGCAAGGAGGCCGCCGACGCCGCCGGGATGCCCTGCATCCTGATCGAGCCGGCCTAAGTTCAGGGGACACGTGTCCCCTAACTGCCGTTACTTCTTCAGCTTCGCGCAGAAACGGGCGAGGCGCTCGAGGCCCTGGGCGATGACCTTGTCGGAGGTCGCGTAACTGAGGCGGATGTAGCCTTCGGAGCCGAACGCGGAACCCGGGACGACGGCCATGAGCTCTTCCTCGAGCAGACGGTCGGCGAACTGGGCGGAGGTCAGGCCGAAAGACTTGATGTTCGGGAAGAGGTAGAACGCACCCTGCGAGCGGTAGCAGGTCAGGCCGGGGATGGCGTTGAGGCCGGCGAGGAGGTTGAGGCGACGCTTGTCGAAGACGGCGCCCATCTCGGCGAGGGAGGCCTTGGCCTTGTCGGGGTGCTGGTGCACCGCCAGGGCACCGAACTGGGCGAAGGTGGTGGCGTTGGACGAGATCTGGCTCTGCAGGTCGGCCACGGCGGCGGCGAGGGCCTTGTCGGAGGCGACGAGCGTGCCGAGGCGCCAGCCGGTCATGGAGTAGCTCTTGGCGTAGCCAGAGACGGTAATGGTCAGGCGAGCGGCCTCGGGCGAGAAGGTCGCCGGGCTGCTAGTGGCCTGGCCGTCGTAGACGAGGTTCTCGTAGATTTCGTCGGACATGATCCAGACATTGGCCTGCACGCAGATGGCCACGAGGGCCTCGAGCTCGGCGCGGGAGTAGACGGCGCCGGTCGGATTGGACGGGCTGTTGATGATGACCATGCGCGTCTTCGGGGTGAGCGCGGCGGACAGCTGGGCCGGGGTGATCTTGAAGCCGGCGACGTCCTCGGCGTTGACGACGACGGGCGTGCCGCCGGCGAGCTTCACCATCTCCGGGTAACTGACCCAAAACGGAGCCGGGATGATCACCTCGTCGCCGGCGCTGATCGTGGCGAGGATGGCAAGGTAGCAGGACATCTTGCCGCCCGGGGAGACGACGACGTTGGCGTCGGCGATGCCGGTGAAGCCGCGACGGGTGCAGTCGTCGGCGATGGCCCTGCGGAGGGCGGGGATGCCCGGAGTGGGGGCGTACTTGGTCTGCCCCTCGGCGAGAGCCTTGGCGCAGGCGTCCTTGACGAACTGCGGCGTGTCGAAGTCGGGCTCACCGACGCCGAAGCCGACAACGTCCTTGCCCTCGGCCTTGAGCTTCTTGGCCTTCGCGTCCACGGCGAGAGTCGGTGAAGGGGCGACGTTGCGGGCCCAGGAGGAGAGAGCGGGATTGGACATGGCGTGGAGACCAGACGCAAAGGACTCCTGCCCGGTTGGCAAGACTGAGTAAAAGGGCCGGAGCCAGGGCCGGAGCTGGGGCTAGGCAGCATGCTCCTACCACTGATCAAAGACGCATCGGACAGAGACCAGGCCTATCTGGCCCAAGCCCAGCCCCTGGCCCACATCTGATCCGCCCAAGCGAATCAGACGTCAATCACGTCCGCCTGGGACTTCTTGGCGTTGGCCTTGGCCTCATTGGCCCGGCGCAGAGGCTTGAGCTGGTCGATGCCGACGGAGGAGGAGATCATCCAGGACGTGATTGAGATGGTCAGCGTGGCCATCGCCCAGTTGTTGAGCATGAAGTCCTTGATGAGACTGTCCGTGAGGGCGAGGATCGCGCCATTGGTGAGGAAAAGCACCAGATAGACCCCCAGCCCGAGCGTGAGGATCAGGATGGGTATTGAGACAATCATGAAGACGGCGAGCAGGAAGGGCCTTAGGAAGGAGCTGAAGAGCCCGAGCACGACTGCGACCACGGCTAGGGTGACGGGGTTTCCGTAATTCAGGAAACCGAAATACTTGGCGAGGAAGACTCCCAAGGCGAGGGAACCCCATTCGAGGACCAAGACTCCGAGGCGACGGACGACTTCCATCTCCGCATCATACCACGCGGGAGCGGCCGGACAAGGGGGGACTTTCGCGAAGGTTCGGCGAGCTTCAGCGGGCGTGGCGGACGTCCTCCCCGGAGGTCAAGAAGATGACCTGTTCGGCGATGTTCTTGGAGTGGTCGCCGATGCGCTCTAGACCCTTGGAGATGAAGATCAGCTCGACGTGGGAGGCCGAGACCTTGGCGGTGTCGCCGGAGGCGCCGAAGAGACGCTCGTAGTTGCGGCGGTTGAGGGCGTCGACCTCACGGTCGCGCTCGATGACCGAGCGGGCCTTCTCCAGGTCGCCCTCGATGAAGCTGTCGATGGCCATGCGGAGCAGCTCGCAGGCGAGCTGGCCCTCATCCGGGACGTGGAGCAGGTCCTTAAGCGGACCGCGCTCCGAGATGATCATGCAGCGCTTGGCGATGACCGAGGCCTCGTCGGCGATCCGTTCCAGGTCGTGGCCGATGTCACGGGCGGCGAGCAGCAGGCGGACGTCGCTGCCCATGGGCCCGAAAAGCGTCAGGTAGCGCATGATTTCGCGGTCGACACGTTTCTCGAGCTCGTCGACCCGGTCGTCCATCCCGCGCACCTGGAAGGCGAGGGCGTCGTCGCCCTGCTCGAGCGAGCGGAGCGCCATCCGGGTCATGTCCAGGGAGCGCTCGCCCATCAGGATGAGGTCGTCGCGCAGCTGGCGCAGTTCGTCGTGGAAGAATCTTTGCATGGTCGTGGTAAGGCGGGTTTCAGCCGAAGCGGCCGGAGATGTAGGCCTCCGTCTGGGTCTGGGAGGGGTTCATGAAAATCTTCTCGGTGGTGTCGTATTCGATCAACTTCCCGAGGTAGAAGAAGGCCGTGCGGTCGGAGACGCGGGCCGCCTGCTGCATGGAGTGGGTGACGATGACAATGGTGAACTGGACCTTGAGCTCATGGATGAGCTCCTCGATCTTGCCGGTGGCGATGGGGTCGAGCGCCGAGCAGGGCTCGTCCATGAGCAGGATCTCGGGGCGGTTGGCGATGGCCCGGGCGATGCAGAGGCGCTGCATCTGCCCGCCCGAGAGACCGAGGGCGTTGTCATCCAGCCTGTCCTTGACCTCGTCCCAGAGGGCGGCCTTGCGGAGCGAGGTCTCGCAGGCCTCCTCGAGCGCGCCGCGGTCGGTCACGCCGACCACGCGGAGCGCGTAGACGACGTTCTCGAAGATGGACTTCGGAAAGGGATTGGACTTCTGGAAGACCATGCCCACCCGACGGCGGAGCGAGATGACTTCGAGGCCCGGGTCGTAGATCGAGCGGCCCTTGATGAGCACGTCGCCCTCATGACGGACGCCGTCGATGAGGTCGTTCATCCGGTTCAGGTTGCGCAGCAGGGTCGACTTGCCGCAGCCGGAGGGCCCGATGAACGCGACCACCTGGCGCTCCGGAATGTCGAGGGTCATGCCGTCCAAGGCCTTCTTCTCGCCATACCAGAAGCCGAAGTCACGGATGCTGATGAAATCCTTGCGTCCGTCGTTATCGACCGGAGGGCGAACTTGAATCCGGGATGGGTTGATTGAGGACATGGTGGTCATGGGGCTGGGGTTCAGAAAGCGGCGGACTTGAAACGGCGGCGCAATTGGTTGCGGATGTGGATAGCTCCGAGATTGAGAACGACTACGAGCAAGATCAGCAGCAGAGTGGTCGCAAACACCATGGGTCTGGCGGCATCTGAGTCGGGCGACTGAAAGCCCAGGTCATACACGTGGAAACCGAGGTGCATGAACTTCCGGTCGAGATGAAGGAAGGGAGCCGCGCCGTCGAAGGGCAGCGTGGGGGCGAGCTTCACGACGCCGACCAGCATGAGCGGGGCCACCTCGCCGGCCCCTCGGGCCATGGCTAGGATGATGCCGGTCAGGATGCCCGGGGCGGAGGCGGGCAGCAGGATGTGTCGGACGGTCTGCCACTTGGAAGCGCCGGCGGCGAGCGAGGCCTCGCGCATGCCGCGAGGCACCGCGGCAAGGGCCTCCTCGGTCGCGACGATGACCACCGGCAGGGTCATGAGCGCGAGGGTCAGGGAGCACCAGAGCAGGCCGCCCGTGCCGAAGACGGGCGTGTTGTTGTTGTACTTGAGCTGGTCGGCGAAGAACAACCGGTCTACGGATCCGCCCAGCACATAGACGAAGAAGCCGAGGCCGAAGACGCCGAAGACGATCGAGGGCACGCCGGCCAGATTGTTGACGCTGATGCGCACGGCGCGGAGGACGGGGCCCTGGGCGGCGTATTCGCGCAGGTAGATGGCCGCGGTGACGCCGAAGGGCGTCACGAGGAGGCTCATGAACACGGTCATGACCAGCGTGCCGAACATGGCAGGGAAAAGCCCTCCCTCGGTGTTGGCCTCGCGGGGCTCGTCGAAGACGAACTCGCCCACCCGGGAAAGCATCAGCGCGGCACGGTCAGTCCAGCCCATGTCATTGGGCCGCCAAGCCCGCACGAGGGCGAGCGAGGGCGTGACGACCGGGCGTCCGGCCGCATCGCGCGACTCGAGGGCGCCCTTCCCCGCCTCGGCCAGCACCTTCTCGGCCTGACCTCGCAGTTCTGCGTAGCGCCGGTCCAGGTCGGCGATGCGCGTGCGGATGGGCGCCAGGTCCCCGCCCCGGTCCTCGGTCCGGCGGAGGTCGATGCGCGTCGATTCCATCTCGGCGTTGACCGATCCGATGCCGTCCCGGACCAGGGCGGCGTGACGGCGGCGGACCGAATGGGCCCTTTCGACCTCGGCGAGCAAGGCCGGGTGGAACCCTGCGTCCGCGGCCTCGAGGCGCGTGCCGTCGGCCCTGACGAGGGCGACCGGACGCACGAAGGCCGGACCGTTCTCCATGCGCTCGAGCCCGAGGACGCCGGACGGGAAGGATTCGGAGACGACCTCGGCCTCGTCGACCCAGAGGAAAGACTGCCCGTTGAGCTCACGAAGACCCACCTGATACTGACGCTCGTAGCGGGGGGCGGCCGCAGGCGAAGAAGGTTTGACCCGACGCTGCGCGAGCTGTCCCAGGACGACCCGGCCGTCCTTGAGGCGCGCCTCGGGCACCGGAGGGGCCCAGAAAACCTTCACGCCGTTCCACGCCACCAGCCCCAGCAGGCCGGCGATCATGAACAGCCCGACGATCAGACCCAGCCCGGTGAACCAGACGAACGGTTCGCCGCGCGGTGAGGCGCTGTCGGAGACTTCGGGAAGGGAAGACATGGCTCAGACGACCTTGTAGCGCTCACGGAGACGCTGACGCAGGATCTCCGCGAGGGTGTTGAGGACGAAGGTCAGGAGGAAGAGACAGCACGCCCCGAGGAAGAGCGCGCGGAAATGGGTGTGGCCGGCGGGGGCCTCGGGCAGTTCGACCGCGATGTTGGCCGAGAGCGTGCGCATCCCATTGAAGGGGTTGGCGTCCATCACCGCCGTGTTGCCGGTGGCCATGACGACGATCATCGTCTCGCCGACGGCGCGTCCGAAGCCGATCATCACGGCGGAGACGATGCCGGACACCGCGGTGGGCACGACGACGCGCCATACCGTCTGCCAGCGGCTGGCGCCGAGGGCGAGGGATCCGGAGGTCAGCGCCGCGGGGACGTTGGAAAGCGCGTCCTCGGCGATGGTGAAGACGACGGGGATGACCGCGAAGCCCATCACGAACCCGACGACGAGGGAGTTGCGGGCGTCGTAGGCCAGGCCGGTCGAGACGCGCCACCACTCGCGGAAGTCGGACACGACGGCCCCCGAGGGATCCGCGACGGTGAAGAAGGTGGACTCCACCCAGGGGCCGAGGCTCCACGCCGCGCAGACGCAGAGGCAGACCACCGGCACGAGCCAGAGGAACTCCAGGCCGGGGCGGGCGCGACGGCGGACGGGCTGAGGCAGGCGCGACCAGGCCCAGCCGGAGGCGAAGCCGGCGGGCGCGAGCACGGCGAGGGCGCAGAGCAGCGGCACGAGGTGGGCGTCGACGACCGGCGCCAGCCACAGCCCGGCCAGGAAGCCCAGGACCACGGAGGGCAGCGAGGCCATGACCTCCATCAGGGGCTTGACGATGAGGCGCAGGTCGGGACGGAGGAACTGGGAGACATAGACCGCCGCCAGGAGCGCGATGGGGAGGGCGAAGAGCAACGCGTAGAAGGTGCCCTTGACCGTGCCGTAGATGAGCGGCACGAGGGAATACTTCGCCTCGAACTCGTCGCTGCCCGAGCTGCTCTGCCAGACGAACGCGGGGCCTTCGGCGCCTTCATACCAGATGCGGCCGAAGAAGGCCGCCCAAGACGCGTCGGGGTGATGGTCCTCGACCTTCCAGCGGAGGATGCGTCCGTCGGAGACCAAGGCCGAGAAGCGGTCGTAGTCGCGCGAGAAGACCACCTGCCTGGGCGAACCGGCGGGCGCGACGCCCTCCCAGCGGACGGCGCCGGTGGTCAGGTTGCGCAGCTGGAGGATCCCGCCGGCCGAGACAAGGTAGCACTTGTTCCCGGCCGCGGGCCAGACGCCCACGCCCGGGCCGGGCAGCGACTCAGGTTCACGCACCTCGCCCCAGCGGCGCAGGCTGCGTCCGTCGGGCTGCTTCACGGGATGCAGCGCCCAGACCCGATGCCGTCCGTCAGTTCCGAGGAAGACCGCGGAGACGTCGCCGAAGATGAAACCGGCCGCGGAGGGGGTGGCCTTCGGTCCGGCAAGGGGGCGGAAGGACTGGATCAGGTCGAGCCGGTCGCCTTCGCCGGAATAAGCCCGCACTTCGCCGTCGCGCAGGATCACGAGCGCGGAATCGGCGGTCGAAGGCACGAGGACCTGCGCCGGGTCGGTCACGTCGGCGGCCACCGCAAAAGGCTCTCCTGCGATGACCGTGGCGCGGCCGCCGAGGCCGCGCCGCTCGGTCAGCCGGATCGCGCGCAACGCGGAACCGCCGGCGGAGGGCTGCCTCACCACGATGAGCCGCGAACCCAAGGAGCGGGCGGCCCAGAGCTCGGTGACCGGGCGGCCCTTTTCGCCGACCTGACGGGGAGACTCGGCCTTCACCTCCGGTTCGGCCGAACGACGGCCGTCCTTGGCGAAGTTCACCTTGAAGGTGACGGAAACGACGGTGACGGAACCGTCCGCATGGCCCAGAAGGACCTGGCCTTCGCGTGACTGGACACGCATCGCGGTCACGCCGACCGCTCCGGCGGGGGGAGTCCAGGACGACACGGCGGACCCGTCGGCCGTCCGCACGAACCGCAGGCTGCCGTCGGCCATGGCCGCATAGGCGACCTCGCCCGAATCGTCCTCACCGAAAGCGACCGCGCCGGACTGAGCCGGCACGGCGGGCAGCGGGGAGACATCAGCTCCGGAAAACAAGGGCACCACCTGCCAGAGCAGGAAGACCAGCATGCCGACCACCGCGGCGATCACGCCGACGCCTCCGGTACGGATCAGCCGCCCCATCCAGACGTCGGCCAGCAGCGTGCCGCGGGCGACCTGGAAACGCGACTCCGGGGGCGCTCCTGTTACGTCCTTGTCAGCCATGCTTCATCCGCGTGTCGGGTCACATCCAAAGGGACGGGCGGGGTGACCCCCGCCCGGAAGGGCCCGAGGCCGTCCGCGTCGCTCTTTGATGGCCGGCCCCGGAGGGCGTGGCGGCGACGGGACGGTCCGGACCCAGAGGGTCATTCGGCCACGTAGTACTTGAGCGAGGCGCGGGCCTCGACGGCGAGGTCGGCGGTCAGCGGGTAGTAGCCGTCCTTGATGACGATCTCCTGTCCCTGCTTGGAGAGCACGAAGGTCATGAACTCACGGGTGAGCGCGTCCATGTCCACGTTCGGCGCCTTGTTGACGTAGACGTAGAGGAAGCGGGCCATCGGGTAGCTGCCGTTGAGGCAGTTCTCATAGCTGGGCTCGACGAAGGGCGCGCCGCCCTTGGCCGCTAGGGACAGGGCGTTCACGCCCGAGGTCTTGTAGCCGATGCCGGAGTAGCCGATGCCGGCGACGTCGGAGGCGATGCCCTGCACGACCGAGGAAGAGCCGGGCTGCTCCTTGACGGTGGACTTGAAGTCACCGTTGGAGAGCGCGACCTCCTTGAAATATCCGTAGGTGCCGGAGGCGGAGTTGCGTCCGAAGGCTGAGACGGACTTGCCGGCCAGCGCGCCCTTGGCGCCGACGTCGGCCCAAGTGACGGCATCCTGGCCGCCGCGCTTGCGCGTGGAGGAGAAGATCGAGTCGACCTGCCCGAGGGAGAGCCCCTTCAGCTGGTTGTCCTTGTGCACGAAGACGGCGAGGGCGTCGATGGCGACGGCCACGCGGGTCGGCTTGTGACCGAACTTGGCGGCGAAGGCGCTGAGCTCGGCGCTCTTCATCTCACGGCTCATGGGTCCGAGCTGCGAGGTGCCCGCGGCGAGGGCGGTGGGGGCGGTGGAGGATCCCTTGCCCTCGATCTGGATCTTCACGTTGGGATAGCGGGCCTTGAAGCCCTCGGCCCAGAAGGTCATGAGGTTGTTGAGGGTGTCGGACCCGACCGAGTTGAGATTGCCGGAGACGCCTGATGCGACGGCGTATTCGGGCAGCTTCGGGTCGAGCGCGACGGACTGGGCGGAGGCTCCGGCGGCGGTGATCGCCACCAGGGCGAGGGACTTGAGGACGTGGTTCATGGTTGGAATGCGGAGACATCCTCCCATGGGAATGTTACGGTCCCATGTCGGCCGGGTGTTTCTTAGGAAATACGGGGCCGGCTGAGCCCCGCAAACGGCCTACTTGGCCAGATAATCCTGAAGCAGACGGGCCGCACGGGGCTCGGCCTGGTCAAGCGGCAGGCCGCCGGGGACGCCGGGACGTCGATGACCGACGTGCCTGAGCCACGCATCCCTCAGCGTCGTCATCTCCTGACGCAGCAGCTCGAACTTGTCTCCCTGCGCGAACGGCACGTGAGGATTCCACTTCAACGCCGGCGCGACGCCCTCCCACGCGGCCTTCGCCATGAAACGATGACCTTCGTCTCCGGGATGGATGCGGTCCTTCGCGAAGACGAACTTGGGATTGAGAGCGCGCGCCGCCGCGACCTGTTCGCGCAGGCGCGGACGGATGTCGACGACGGTCCAGCCGTCGGCACGCCGCTCGACCAGCCAGGCCGCGTAGGCGTCGAGCACGCCGTCGTAGTCGAGCGGATCCTTGGAGCGGTCGTCAGGAGAGAAGAGCGGGGGCGTGATGAAGACGACGCGGCAGCGGGCGGCGACCAGCGCCTGGTTGAGACGCACCATGCCGTTACGGTAGGCGTCGAAACGCGCGCGGTCCAAGGGCATGTAGATGCCGTCGTTCATGCCGTAGCAGACGAAGGCGAGGGTCGGGCGGAAGAGACGGATCGCCCGCTCGAGACGTTCATGGACGTCGGGCCTGGGGAACGCGCCGCCGGCATGGCCTGGCTCGGAGAGACCGGAGGCGGTCTCGCTCGAGAGGCCGAGGTTGACGACCGTGGCCCGCGCCATGCCCTTCTGCGCGCGGATGGCGGACTCCATGTTCACGACCCAGCCGCCGCCGAAAGTGATGCTGTCGCCGAGGAAGAGCACGCGGGGCTCCTCCTTGTCGGCCAGCAGCAGGACGGGCAGGAGCAGCAGGGCGAGCGTCAGACGAAGCATGCCGCCAGAATGAACCGGACGGGGGCCGCTCGGAAGCCGGTTCTGCGGCAAGTTATTAACGGTAGAGGCACTTCGCCCTTCACCCGGCGGGACCGCACGGGTAGGCTGACTCTTCTGGAAACGCCCATCCACATCAAGGGAGCCCGCACCCACAACCTCAAGGACGTGGAAGTGACCATTCCGCGTGGTCAGCTGACGGTGATCACCGGGGTCAGCGGCTCGGGCAAGTCCTCCCTCGCCTTCGACACCCTCCATGCCGAGGGCTCCCGCCAGTATCTGGAATCCCTCTCAGTCAAGGCCCGCGGCCTGCTGGAATCGGCCCCCCGTCCGGACGTGGATTTCATCCGCGGGCTGTCCCCGGTGATCGCCATCGGCCAGCGCACGGGCGCCAATCCGAATCCGCGGTCGACGGTCGCCACGCTGACCGAGATCGCCGACCACGCGCGGCCGCTGTGGCTGGCATCGGGCTCACGGCGTTGCACGGCCGACGGCCATCCGGTCCTCAGCCGTTCCTTGGACGACAATCTGCTGGAGCTGGAAGCGTTGCCCGCGGGCACGCGCGTGATGCTGCTGGCACCGGTGGCCGAGGACCGTCCCTCGGCCCTGATGCAGACGCTCGCCGACCTGGGTCGGCGCGGATTCTCCCGCGTTCGGGTGGGCGCGACGGTGGCCACGCTCGAGGAAGCCCAGGGGCTGCTGACCGGCAGGGAGCCCCGGAAGCTCGACGTGGTCGTCGACCGGACCGTGACGGGGCCCGACCAGCGCAGCCGGCTGGCCGACTCGCTGGAACTGGCCTTCCGCGAAGGGCGCGGACGGGCCCTGGCGTTGGCCGAAGTCGGCTCCGCCTGGAAGGAAATCCCCCTCTCACTCCATCTCGCCTGCTCCCATTGCGGAGCCGTGCATGAGCCGCTCACGCCGCGGCATCTCTCCCACAACCATCCGGCGGGGGCGTGCCCGACCTGCGGCGGCCTCGGCCGCACCCTACGCTTCATCGAGGCGCTGGCCGTGCCCGACGAATCGCTCTCGCTCAACGACGGCGCGGTGAAGCCCTGGAAACTCGGCACGCGGCGCACGCTGATCCGGCGCAACGCCGTGGTCCGCGCGCTGGCCGAGCAGGTTCCGTTCGACCCGAGGAAGCCGTGGCGCGAACTGCCGCGCGCCGTGCGCGACCTCCTGCTCCACGGCGACCCGGGCAGGAAATTCCTGCTCCCGCCGCCCAAGGGACGCAAGCCGGTCGAGACCGTCTGGGCGGGCATGTTCGCGGAGCTCGAGGACGCCTACCGCCACACCACCGGCGAGTCGCTCCGCCAACGGCTGCTGCACTATCAGGCCGGCACCACCTGCGCGTCCTGCGGAGGCCGCAGGCTCTCGCCCACGGCGCTCTCCCTCACCCTGGACGGACTGAGTCTGGCGGACTTCCTTGCGCTCACCATGCCCGAGGCCCTGGCCTTCGTCAGGCGCGCGGCCGCCTTGCCCTCCGTCCGCCCGGTGGAGGAGGCGCGTCGTGCGCTTGAGCAGCGGCTCGCCTTCCTGAACGAGGCCGGCCTGACCTACCTGACGCTCGAGCGGGAATGCTCGACGCTTTCCGGCGGAGAATCCCAACGGGTACGCCTCGCCACCCAGCTCGGACTCGGACTGGTCGGCGTGACCTACGTGCTCGACGAGCCGAGCATCGGCCTGCACCCCGCCGACCACCGCCGGCTGATCGGATCCATCCACGGCCTGCGCGATCTGGGCAACACGCTCGTCGTCGTGGAGCATGACCGAGACATGATGCTCGCCGCCGACCGCATCGTGGAAATGGGCCCTGGCGCGGGCGCCGACGGCGGACGCGTGGTCTTCGAGGGCACGCCGGCCGAGTGCGCCGCGCACCCCGGCTCACGCACGGGCGCCTACCTTTCCGGACGGGCCTCCATGGAGGGACTCATCGCGCGCAAGGGAGCAGGCAAGGCCCTGCTGACCGTCAAAGGCGCGACCGAAAACAACCTGAAGGACGTGGACGCTTCGTTCCCCGTGGGCCGCATCACCGTGGTGTGCGGCGTGTCAGGCTCCGGCAAGAGCACCCTGGCGATCGACATCCTCTCAGCCGCGGCCGCGCGCAAGATCAATGGCGCCAAGGTCGTGCCCGGCCGCCATCGCAGCATCGAGGGATTGGACGCCTTCACCGCCTTCACCGCCGTCGATCAGGAGCCCATCGGGCGCAGCCCGCGGTCCAATCCCGCGACCTTCACCGGCATCATGGACCTCCTGCGCGAGCTCTGGGCGACCCTGCCACTGGCCAAGGCGCGGGGCTACGGCCCTAGACGCTTCAGCTTCAACGTGCGCGGGGGACGCTGTGAGACCTGTGCGGGCGAAGGCTCGGTCGCCCTGGACATGCAGTTCCTCGGCGAGACCTTCGTCGACTGCCCCGCCTGCGCGGGAAGGCGCTTCAACCGCGAGACCCTCGAGGTCCGCTTCAAAGGACTCAGCATGGCCGACGCCCTCGGACTCTCCGTGAAGGAGGCGGCTGAGTTCTTCCGCGCCCAGCCCCGACTGGCGGAGAAACTCAGGACCCTCGACGAGGTTGGCCTCGGCTACATCCGCCTCGGGCAGGCCGCCAACACCCTCTCCGGCGGCGAAGCCCAGCGGCTCAAGCTGGCCGCCGAACTCGCGCGTCGCGACCACACCGGCCGGCTCTACGTGCTGGATGAACCGACCACCGGACTGCACTGGGACGACATCGCGCAGCTGCTGCGCCTCTTCGGACGCCTGCGTGACGCAGGGGCGACGCTGATCGTGATCGAGCACCACCCCGACGTCATTCGCGCCGCCGACTGGGCCCTTGAGCTCGGCCCGGAAGGCGGGGAGCAAGGCGGCCGACTCATCTACGCCGGTGCGCCCGAAGGCCTGCTCAAGCAGAAAGATTCACCGACGGGAAGAGCCCTAGCGAAAGAGTAGATGACAGAGGACAGGTGACGGAGGACAGAAACTACAGACTAATCACTTAGGCGATTACATCGGATAACGGTTCTATTTCCGCATCATCTGTCATCTCTCTCGTTCACATCTTCGCTGAAATCAACACCGCGAATGCCTTGAGATCCGCGATCTCCGCTTCTGAGAAATCGTAGGGCTGCATCTTGCCTACGCCGAGGACGCCGAGGACCTTGCCGTCAGAGGATAGGATCGGCACGGCAAGCGCGCCCTGCACGTTCGTCTTGCGCGCGTCAGGCTTGGCCACGCCGCCGAGGTCTTCCTGAAGATTGCACAGCTGGACGGCGTCCTTGCGCTCCGCCGCGCAGCCGGCGATCCCCTTGCCGAACGGGATGTTGTCAATCTTCGGCAGCAGCACCGGAAGCACATGCGGCGGGATGCCCCGCTGGGCGACGAGCCGAAGCAGCCCCGTGGCGGGATCGGTGCGGTGGATGGTGCCGGTCACGCAGGCGAAGGCGGCGAGCGCATGATCGAGCACGGCCGTCCAGTCGGGGGTTCCTGAGAGCAGTTCCTGCAGTCCGTCGGTGCGCGAGGCCATGGAGATTCAGACAGTTCCGCGGGCCAGGCGTTCCTTGAGCCAGGCGAGCCCGCCGGCCTCGTCGCCGAAGGCCCCGTCCAGCTGGGCCTCATAGGCCTCGTCCAGGACCCGGGTGAACCATTCGCCGGGGCGGTGCCCTGCGGCGATGATGTGCCGGCCGAGCACCAGTCGCTTCGGCGCGGCGGCGCGGACGTCGAGGGCCTCGGCTCGCGCCTTCAGCCAGAGTCCCTGCGGAGAGGGCTCCTCCCTCGAAGCGGGACCGCGCCCCTTGCGGTCGGCGGAGTCCACGCGGATGAGGCGGTCGATGCGATGGGCCTTGGCGGCCAGCCGTCGCACGGCGGCGTCACCGGCCTTCTCGCGCTGCTTCCAGAGCTCGAGCGGCGAACCGTGCCAACGGACCAGCGGGAGCACGGCCTCGATGAGGCGGGTCTCGCGGGTGATGCGCGCGAGGAAGGCCTGCGCGAGCGGCACGGAGGCCTCCTCATGGCCGTAGGCGTGGAGCCGGCCGTCATGAGGCTCACGGCGCGTCGTGCCCGCCTTGCCGAGGTCGTGCAGCAGGACCGCGAGCCCGACGATCAGGTCCTCGTCCCGTTCGCCCGTGCGTTCGCGCGCGAAGGCGTCGAGGCAGAGCGACGTGTGGTTCCAGACGTCTCCCTCAGGATGCCATTCCGGATCCTGCTCGACGCCGATGACCGCGTGCAGCTCCGGGTAGAAGCCCGTCCAGCCGCAGTCCCGGAGGAAGGCGAGTCCCAGCGAGGGCCTGCGCCCACGCAGGATGAGCTTGGACCACTCCTCCATCAGTCGCTCAGTCGGCAGGTGCTCCTGCGAGAGCGTCGCGCAGAGCTCCACCGTCTCCGGCGCGACCGAGAATTCGAAGCGGGCGGCGAACTGCATCGCGCGCAGCACGCGGAGCGGATCCTCGGAGAACTTCGCGGAGACGTGGCGCAGCCGCTTCGCTTTCAGGTCGGCGAGACCGCCCCACGGGTCGATGATTTCGCCCGTGAACGGATCCCACATCACCGCGTTGACCGTGAAGTCACGGCGTTCGGCGGCGTCCTTCGGGGTCATGGTCGGATCGGCCTCGACGGCGAAGTCGGTGTGGCGGGCCCCGGTGCGGTTCTCCCGACGCGGGACCGAGACGTCGACCGGCAGGTCCTTGAGCTTGGTCACGCCGAAGGCGGCGCCGACCGTGACCACGCCGAATTCACGCTTCAGCGCCGTTTCCACCTGACGGGTGCCGAGACCGTAGACCTCGACGTCGAAATCGAGCACGGGCACGCCCATCAGCGCGTCACGCACCGACCCTCCGACCAGCAGCGGGCGGCCGCCCGCCTCGCGCAGCAACCCGAGCGCGCGACGCACGGGCGCCGGCAGCGGGATGAGTTCTGGAAGCGGCTCCGGCACGCCGCAGGAGATACCCTCGTGACGCGCCCGAGGCGAGAGGTTTTCCGTCAGAGGTTGGTCGTGAAACCCGCCTTCAGCAGCCAGGTCTTGGCCGTGTCGCGACGGTCGCCCTGCAGCACAATCTCCCGTCCCTCGAGCGCCCCGCCCGTACCGAGCGCGCGCTTGAGGTCGCGGAGCAGCGCGTCTCGGACACGCATCTCCTGCGACTCGATCCACTGCCCCTTCAGGATCGTGACCTCCTTCCCTCCCCTGCCGGCACGCTCATACTGCAGCACGACGCGTCCGAGCTTCGGCCTCGAATCGGCGCGCGACGGGGCGTCCTTGGGCGGCGGACCCGGAGGCAGGCCTTCACCGTCGAGCTTGCCGAAAGGATTCTCGTTCATGAGCCGCGTCCGCAGGTGCCGGCTTCGGGCGTACCGCCGACGAGGTAGGCGAGCGCCTTCCCGTAGGAACGTCGACGCAGGTAGTGGTCGAGGTCGCCAGGCAGAGCTTCGCTGGGCGCGCGCAGTTCGTCATCGAGCAGCTTCACGTCGGCCAGCACCGCGTCCTTGGAAGGCGACGGCGCGGCGAGCCTGCGGAGGGCCTCCAGGATGCGCTGCCTGCGTGCCGAGTCCATGACCTTCAAAATGGCCCCGCGAGGCCCTTGGGCAAGCCCCGCGGGGCGGTTTTCATAGTGGACAAGGCCGATGGGCGGCCCTATGCCCAACCTTCCTTCGGACGGATAGCTCAGTTGGTTAGAGCGCCTCTCTTACACAGAGGATGTCGTGGGTTCGAGTCCCCCTCCGTCCACCCTCACCGCAAACGACGCAACATGAAGAAGAAGCACACCCTGTCCGCCCTCGTGGAGAACAAGTTCGGCGTACTCGCCCGGGTGGCCGGCATGCTTTCCGGCCGCGGCTTCAACATCGAGACCCTGAACGTCGGTCCCACCCACGACCCGGCCTACTCCCGCATCACCGCCACGGTCGTCGCCGACGAGGCTGCGCTCGACCGCTGCGTCAAGGCCCTGGACAAGCTGATCAACGTCATCACCGTCCAGGACTTCTCCCGTGAGCAGGTCGACCACGTCGCCCGCGAGCTCATCCTCGTCAAGGTCAAGAGCGACCGCAAGAGCCGCAGCGAGCTGATCGAGATGGCCGCGCTCTTCCGCGCCAAGGTCGTCGACGTCGCGCACGACTCCCTGCTGATCGAATTCACCGGTGGCGAGAGCAAGATTACCGCCTTCCTCGACCTCATCTCGCCCTTCGGCATCCTCGAATCCGCCCGGACTGGCGCGGTCGCCCTCTCCCGCGGACGCAAAAAAGTCGTCCGCTGAACGCTTTCCTACCAACGAACCCATGCCTGCCAAAGTGTACACCGACAAGGACGCCGATCTCGGTTTCCTTAAGAACAAGACCCTCGCCGTCCTTGGCTTCGGTTCCCAGGGACATTCCCACGCGATGAATCTCCGCGACAGCGGACTCAACGTGATCGTGGGCCTGTACAAGGGTTCCAAGTCCGCCGCCGCCGCGAAGAAGAAGGGCTTCAAGGTCTACGAGACGGGCGAGGCCGTGCGCCGCGCCGACGTCATGCTGGTGGGCATCCCCGACATGAAGCAGGCCTCCGTCTGGAACCGGGACATCGCCCCCAACCTCGGCAAGGGTGGCAAGACCGTCCTCTTCATCCACGGCCTCTCGATCCACTACAAGCTGATCAAGCCCCAGAAGAACGTCGACATCGCCATGGTCGCCCCCAAGGGCCCGGGCCACGTCGTCCGCGCCCAGTATGTCGAAGGCAAGGGCGTCCCGGCCCTCATCGCCGTCCAGCAGGACGTCTCCGGCAAGGCCACCAAGACCGCCCTCGCCTGGGCCAAGGGCATCGGCGGCACCCGCGCCGGCGTCATCAAGACCTCCTTCAAAGAAGAAGCCGAGACCGACCTCTTCGGTGAGCAGGCCGTGCTCTGCGGCGGCGCCTCCGAACTCGTCAAGGTGGGATTCGAGACCCTCGTCGAGGCCGGCTACCAGCCCGAGATGGCCTACTTCGAGTGCCTCCACGAGTTGAAGCTCATCGTCGACTTGATGGTCGAGTCCGGCATCTCCGGCATGCGCTTCTCGATCTCCGAGACCGCCAAGTACGGCGACATCACCCGCGGTCCCCGCGTGATCAACAGCGCGTCCCGCAAGGCAATGCGCGAGATTCTGAAGGAGATCCAGTCCGGTAAGTTCACCGCCCAGTGGGTCAAGGAATACAAGGGCGGGCTCAAGAACTACCACCGCCTCCTCAAGAAGGGCGAGAGCCACCCGATCGAAAAGACCGGCCAGCGTCTCCGCTCCCTCATGCCCTGGGTCCAGAAGAAGAACATCCGCGGCGCCCAGGCCGAATACACGACCAAGTGAGGGTCGCCGGGTGACCGGAACACGAAGGGCCGACGCAAGTCGGCCCTTTTTCGTGCTCGTTCACTTCGCGGCAGGAGCCTTGCCGAGCGGACTTCCGGGCAGGAATTCCTCTCGGCTCACGAAGCCGTCGCCGTCGGCGTCGCGCCGGGCGAACCAGTCGGCGGCGTCCGCAGGCGAACGGCCGACGGAGAACTCGGCACGGGAGAGCTTTCCGTCCCCGTCCACGTCGAGCCTCTTGAAAAGAGGCGCGCGTTCGGCGGCCTTGTCGGCCTTCTCAGCCTCGCCCTTGCCCTTGCCCTTCATCTTCACCGGTGCCGCCGCGCCGGGGATCGCCGGAAGCGGCAGGTAGTCGAAGTCGGCAATCATCTTCTTCGCCATCGCCAGCCGGAGCTCGCGCTCGGCCGCGGCGACCTCGGGCCGACCGCTCAGGTTCTCGAGCTCGAACGGATCCTTATCGAGGTCATAGAATTCATAGACCGGACGCGGGGTCGTGAAGTAGGTGGCCGCGAGTCCCGGAGCCAGGCCGCCCTTGCCGTGGAGTTCCTGGATGGACTTCCAGGCGGAACCCCCGGCGCTGTCGACCGGCGAATACGGGATCCACGGCGTGCAGTTGTAGATGGCCTTGTAGCGGCCGCTGCGGACCGCCCGGGAGAGGTCGTAACCGTTGTTGCTCATGCCGACCTGCACCGGGGCGCTGCCATGCGGTCCCCGCTCCATGAAGACGTGCTCGCGGGTCTTGGCCGCCTCGCCTTTCAGCAAAGGGAGGAAGCTCACGCCGGTCATGCCGGCGGCGGACTTCAGGCCGGCGGCGGCCAGCACGGTCGGACCAAGGTCCTCGCCGCTGAGCAGGGCCGAAGAATCACCGCCGGGAGCCACCACGCCGGGCCAGCGGACGACGAAGGGCACGTTGCAGCCAGGGTCATAGAGCGAGCCCTTGCCGTGCGGCAACGCCTGGCCGTTGTCGCCGGCGAAGACGACGAGGGTGTCTTTCGCGAGGCCGAGACGATCGAGCAGCGCGAGCACCTTGCCGGCGGTCTCGTCGACGCGGTTCACCTCGGCGCAGTAGTCGGCGTATTGTTCGCGCACGCCAGGCAGGTCCGGGACGTGCGCGGGCAGCTTGAGCGACGCCGGATCGGGACGATACGAGGCCGGGGCGTTCCAGACATGATGAGGATCGCTGAAGTTCACCCAGAGGCAGAAAGGCTTGTCCTTCGGACGGCCCTCGAGGAAAGCCGCGGCCTGTTCGACGACCTGCGTATCGGAACCGCCTTGGACGACGTCGAAGCGGTCCTTGAAGGTCTTGAAGCCACCGTCTTCCAGGAAACGGGACAGCTCACCCTCGCCCTTCCCCATCGAAC
Source organism: Verrucomicrobiota bacterium (assembly GCA_016871415.1). Taxonomy (GTDB): domain Bacteria; phylum Verrucomicrobiota; class Verrucomicrobiia; order Opitutales; family UBA953; genus UBA953. The sequence continues at coordinate 134,146 of VHDL01000001.1, read as the reverse complement.
CATCGAGGTGATAGGAGCGGCCGACGACGCCGACGTAGTAACCCGCCTCCTGCTTGAGGACTTCCGGGAACGTGACCACATCGCGGGGGAGCGGCGAAGAGAAGCGCGTGATGCGCGCGGCCACGGGCGAACGACCGCTCAGGTAGGCCGCGCGGGACGGTACGCACTGCGGAGCCGAAGTGAAGAACCGGCGGAACTTGATGCCCTCGCCGGCGAGCTTGTCCAAGACCGGCGTGCGGACGTTGGCGTCGCCGTAACAGCTCAGATACGGGTAGCTATGGTCGTCGGACAGCAGGAACAGGACGTTGGGCTTCTCGGCGGCCGAGACGAGGACGCCGAGAGTGAGCCAGCACAGCAGGGATCTCATGGGGAGGACCGACCTAAACCCAGCCTGACCGGGTAGGCAACCGCAACCTCGGCTTAGAACCGACCGGTCAGCGCGAGACGGAACTGGCGCGGCTCCACCGGATGGAAGTGGATCCCGTCAGCACCGCCGGTGGCGGAGGATTCGTAAGAATAAGCGATGTCCTGGTCCTCGCGGTCGAGCAGATTAAGGATGCTGAGGGTCGCGTCCCAGTTGGCGTTGAGCTGATAGCTGACCGAGGCGTTGAGCATGAGGGTCTGCTCCGAACGGGCCGCGCCCGCGGCGTCGAGGTCGCGAGGACCGAAGTAGCGCAAGCGGAGCGAGCCGGACCAGCCGGACTGGTCGCGCACGGTCACGCCCGCGGCGACCACGGTGTCGATGGCCCCTTCCACGCTGCGCTGGCCGACGGGGACGTCGCGGTAGAGCGCCTGCGAGGCGGCGACGTCGAGGTCGAACGAAAGCCAGGAGTAAGGAGTCCAGTAGTTGGCCCACTCGACACCGTAGCGATCGCTGCCGTCGGAAGGCTCGACCGCGCCGGCGTCGCCGATGAAGACGAGTTCGGACTGGGTGCGGAGATACCAGAAAGAGAACGTGCTCTGCAGGTCCTTGATCGCGAGCGTGCGGATGCCGACCTCGGCGCCACGGGCGGGCACGAGACCCCGCAGCGGGCCGGAAGAGAGCGTGGCCCCGCGGACGTCGTTGCTGTGGAAGCCGTAACCGGCCTGGACGAAATACTCCGTCTTGTCCCACGGACCCCAGACGAGCGAAAGCTTCGGGCTGAACAGGGCCGTCGAGGCGTTCCCCGAGTCGACGGGAGAGGCGAGGGAGTTGACGTCGGCGAACTGCAAGTCGCCGCGGCCACCGACCACGCTCCGGAACGTCGGCGTCCACTGCACGCGGTGTTCGGCGAAAACACCCACGGTGCCAACGCCCAACTCATGCTGCGAGGTCGTGGAGAGGCGCTGCCGGTCATTCGTGGCGTAGAGGCCGTTCTCGACCCAGTCGTGACGGAATTGGAGTCCGACGGAGGTCTCCGTGGGACGATCGCCCCACTGCCCGTGGACGTGGTGGGCGTAACTGAAACCGGCGGCCGTGCGGGCGTCCTGCTGCTCGAACTGGTCGCCGTCGGTCGGGTTATCGAGGGCATAGGTGAAGTTCGAGAAGAGATCCAGTTCGTAGCGGAAGACGTAGGCCTGGAAACGGTCTTCCGAACCGCCATGGCGGTGACGCCAGTCGGCCGACCAGGAAAGGTATCGGGAATCGCCGCCGTTGGTCGGGTCCATGTTGCCCCACCGCGAGAGCGCGCCCGACTCCACCAACGCGAGCGGGATCTGGTCGCTCGTGCGCCACTCGCCCTGGTAGAAACGCAGCGTCGTCGTGAAACCATCGTGACCATCGCCGCGCGACCAGGACAGCTGCCCGTTGGCGCGGCGGTAGTTGTCGCCCATCAGCCAAGGACCGTCGGAATGCGCGCCCTGCACGGCGTAGAGGAGGTCGCCCGAGCCGGACTTGACGGAATCGGCGACGAGCAAGCGACCATAGTCATAGGAGCCTCCTTCCACGAGGAGCAGGCCTTTCGGCATGGTCTTGAAGGTCTCGAGGTAGGCCGCGCCGGCGGTGCCGAAATCGCCCGTCTGGGCGTAGTAGGGGCCCTTCTGATAGTTCACCCGCTCGACGAGCTCGGGGATGACGAAGTTCATGTCCGCGTAGCCTTGGCCGTGACCGTGCGAAGGCATGTTGAGCGGCACGCCGTCGAGGAAGGTCGCGAAATCGGTGCCGTGGTCGAGATTGAACCCGCGCATGAAATACTGGTTGGCCTTACCGCCGCCGGCGTGCTGCGTGATGATCAGGCCCGGGACGGTCTCGAGGATCTCGCCCGGACGGAGGAGCGGTCGCTCCCCGAGCTGCACCGCGCCCGTGACGCCAATCGTGGCGGAGTCGGCGACGCCGAGCAGGCTGTCCTGCCGGCCCATCACGACGATCTCCTCCATGCGCTTCGGAACCGGATCCGCACGCAGCAGGGATGCCGATGCGGCGGCGATCAGCAGGGGCAGAGGACGCATGGGCCGCATTAAGCGTCGGACCTAGGAGGTGTCTAGGACAACCCGAAGGGGCCGTCCGCCAGAACGCGCTCGGTCGGAACTGAGTTCAGAAAGTCAGCCTCAGCCCCAGCTCCACGCCCCGCCCCGGCAGAGGCACGAGGTCCTTGATGAAGGAAGAAGGATTGCGGGCCTCGCGGTCCAGCAGGTTGATGCCGCGCAAGGTCAGGCGGGCGTTGGCTCCGGCCAGTCGGAAGGAATGCCCCAAGGAGGCGCTGAGCATGGGGTAGCCCGAGGTGCGCGACTCGTCGGCGGCAGGGTTGTCCTGCGTGAGGAAGTAGGCGAGTTCGGTCCGCCAGTCCCAGCCCGAGAGCAGTCCGTTGAGACCGAAGCCGACGCGACCCGGAGAGATGCGGGGCAAGGCGCCGGCTCCGTCGCGCCGTGAGGCGCGCAGCGCGTCCGCGAAAAGCTCAACGTTCACCTTGGCGGACTCACCCTGCAGCGCCGCATAGTTCAAACGGGCCTCGGCTCCGTAAAGGTGCGCAGGCACGGAAGTGAAATCGTAGCGGACCAGTTCATCGCCTCCGCCGGAGCTGAAGTCCGGGCCTCCGGATCCGGTAAGGTTGGGACCGTATCCGTTCTCGATGAGCGTGATGAAGGATGAGTACCGGTTGTAGAAGGCGGAGACGCTGCCGGTGACCCGGCCCGTGACGCGCGCGACCTCCCACTCGATTCCGTAGCCCTGCTCCTTGCCGAGGTCGCTATTGCCCACCTCATAGGCGTCCGTCCCAATGTGAGGCCCATCGGCGAAGAGTTCCTGGAAATTGGGCGAACGTTCCACCCGGCTGACCGTGAGGGTCGTACGCCAGTCCGGGCCAAGGTCCTTCTCCAGAGCGGCGGAGAGACCGAGCGGCGTGAAGGAACGGCGGGCGGCGGGCGGATTGTTCACCAGGCCGACGTGCGTCCACGCGTCGGCCGAGACCGAGTCACGTTGCACGCGGAAACCGTAGCGCAGACGGAGGCCGGGGCTTGCGAAGGGCGTGACGAAGGAGCCGAAGAGCGCAGCGCTGCGGTTCGTCGTGACCGGCAGGAAGGCCTCATCTCCGACGACATCGAAATCAAAAGAACCCCCTTGCAAGCCGATGACCGCCTCTGTCGAGCCGATGCGGGCAAGCGTCAGGTCGACGCGGGCGTCGAAGCCCTGACTGCTGAAAGTGGAGCCGGCCGCGGCGTTTTCGAATTCCGTGTGCTCGTAGTCCGTAATGCCGGCGCGCCAAGCAAGCTTACGCACCGCACCATCGAGACGGGACTCGCCGGCCAGCTCCCAGCGAAGCTGTGTCAGCCCCACGAGGACGCCCTGCTCCGCCACGCCGTAGTCGTTCTCCAGCGCCACCAAGGAGAAACCCACGAACCCACCGTCCCACACTTTGCTCACGCCGAGGCCGCCCCCGAACGCATCGGAAGCCGTGTCGGCGATGCGTCCGACAGGGGTGCGGAGGTCGTCGGTGGAACGGGCGAATCCGTCCGCCTGAACGACCCAGTCGCCGGCGGTCGCATGGGCCTTGAAGCCTCCGGCGGCGAGGTTGTCGACCGAACCCGAGCGTCCGACCAACGATGCGCCGGCCCCCATCCGCTGGGCGGCGATGCGGGTGTCAATCAGGTTGACCACGCCGCCGAGGATGCTGGTCGAATAGAGCAGCGCGGAGGGTCCGCGGTAGATCTGCATCTCACGCAACGACAGTGGATCCAAGCCCACCGCGTGGTCCGGACTGGCGGAGGAGGCGTCAAGCAGCGCCGTTCCGTTCTGCAGGATGCGGATCTTGTCGCCGTCGAGACCGCGGACAATCGGCCGGCCGGCGTTCGGACCGAACTGGCTGTTGACCACGCCTGGCAGGGAGCTGAGCGCGTCTCCGACGTTGTTCGAAGGCAGCAGCGCGAGCTCCGAGGGGCCGATGAGCAGCGCCGGCGTGTCGGCGGACATGATTCCTCCGATGGAGGATCCCTTGATGGTGATTGTCTCCATCGCCTTGGGCGTCTGGGCAGTTAAAGACGGCAGAGAAACTGCGGAAAAGAGGGAAACGGCTAATAGATGTCTCATAAGCGACACCTTGTAAGAGGACTGCCCGCGGTCTGACAAGTCATAAATGCAATTTTTTTGCATTTAGAGGACAGAGGGTTGCAGTCCGTGCCCACCCTTCGCTGGATGGGGTACCCCACCCCGATGAAAGAGCCCCCGACCGACCCTATCCATTCGGACGCCTTCCTGACCAAGCTGATGCGCGACCAGCTCAAGCTTTCCATCACCTGCACCCTCTGCTTCGCCGTGGCCCTGATCGCCCTGCCCCTGCTCAACTACTGGCAGCCGGAGCTCATGGCCCGACGCATCGGCGGCTTCACCCTGACCTGGCTAATTTTGGGCGTGCTCTTCTTCCCCTTCGTGTGGGTCATCTCCTATGTCTTCATCCGGCGCTCGATCGCGCTGGAGAAGGCCGAAGCCGAAGCCGCCAAGGACGGCTCCCGCTCCTGATCCATGAACGCCCTGCTCGCCATGACCGTCGACCCCTGGATCGCCGCCCTCGCCCTGCTCACCGTGGCCGTGACCGTGGCCATGGGATTCTGGTCCGCCGGCAAGTCCAAGAGCGCCGGCGACTTCTTCGTCGCCGGACGCTCCGTGTCCGTCGGCTGGAACGCCTCCGCCATCTCCGGCGAATACCTGTCGGCCGCCTCCTTCATGGGCGTGGCCGGCATGGTGATGCTCAACGGATACGACGCCCTCTGGTATCCCGTCTGCTACGCCTGCGGCTACCTCTTCCTCCTGCTCTTCATCGCGGGTCCCCTGCGTCGCTTCGGTGCCTACACCATCCCGGACTTCGCCGAGGGCCGATATGACTCGCCCCTCTTCCGCAAGATCGCGGTCTGCTTCGTCCTCTTCATCGGCTTCTTCTACACCATGCCGCAGATGAAGGGCGCCGGGACCACCCTCGCCTACATCTTCCCCGGCCTGCCCTACTGGGCCGGCGTCGTGGTCGTCGGCGCGGTCATCACCCTCAACGTCTCCCTCGGCGGCATGAAGGGCATCACCCTCGTGCAGGCCTTCCAGTATTGGCTCAAGATGTTCGCCATCGCCGTACCCATCTTCGTGCTGGCGGCAGTGGTTGGGCACTACCACGAGCACCTCGGGGCCAACCGCACGGCCCAGGAGGCCGGCCGGGCCATCCCCGTCGAGGTCGCCCGCAGCGGCCTGCCCGCCAAGGCGCCGACGGACGAGCAGTGGATCGCACCCTTCGGCAGCCTCACCACCAAGGCCGTCGACAACGCCCTCAAGTCGGCGCCCTCTCCCGAGGTGAAGTCGGAGCTCGAAGCCGCCCGCCGACCCTACTCGCTCCTCTACACCTACTCGCTGATCATCGCGCTCGTGTGCGGTACCGCCGGCCTGCCGCACATCCTTGTCCGATTCTACACCAACCCCGACGGCGTGGCCGCGAAACGCACCACCATGTGGGTCATGATCCTCATCGGCGTCTTCTACGTCTTCCCGCCCGTCTACGGCGTGCTGGGCCGATCCCTTACGCCCGAGCTCTACGACGCCGTCGGCGCCAAGGGCACCGACAAGGTCGTGCTCGAGCTACCCACGCTGCTGGCCGGCAAGGACCACCCGCTCCTCGGCTCAATCCTCTCGGGCATCACCTGCGCGGGCGCCTTCGCGGCCTTCATGTCCACCTTCTCGGGCCTGCTCGTCTCCATGACCGGCGCGCTCGCCCACGACATCTACGGGCGCATCCTGCGTCCGCAGTCCACCCCAGAGCAGCGCCTCAAGGCCTTCAAGTGGTCCTCCGTCATCGTGGGCGCCCTCGCAGTCGCGCTCGGGACCCAGGTCGAGAAGCCCAACATCAACTTCCTCGTCGGGCAGGCCTTCGCCATCGCGGCGGCCAGCTACTTCCCGCTGCTGTTCATGAGCGTCTGGTGGCGCGGCATGACGATGAAGGGCGCCGCCGCCGGCATGCTCGGAGGCGGCCTCGCGGCCCTGGCCGCGATCACGCTGACCACCCTTTCCGACGTCTATTCGGTTAAGTCGCTCGCCGACTTCTGGGTGGCGCACCCGCTCCTGCGCATCCTCTGCGAACAGCCCGCCATCTGGGCGGTGCCGCTCTCCATCGGTCTGATGATCGTCGTCTCCAAGGCGACCTCGGCCGACGTGCCCGCCGACGTGCGCATGAAGATGCTCGTGCTCCACGCTCCCGAGGCCCTCGGGCTCAAGCAGGAATACATCAAGGAGCACGAAGGCCTAGGGCACTGAGCGGACGGAGCACTTGAAACTTGGAAAATCTCCCGCTGGCAGGTTTGCTGGAGGGGTGCACCGCAACGCCCACGACGAGGAGGAGCTCAGCGTCTACCGCAAGGTGCAGGCCTTCGCGCTGCTCATCCCAGCCGGCACGCTCTGGGCCGCCGGCAGGATGGCGGCGGGCGGATTCGACGTGTGGCTGGGCAGGATCGGCGACGCCTCTGGACGCATGCTCATGCTGGGCGTGAAGGTCGCCATCCCCGCGGCGCTCTGCGGAGCCGTGGCGGCCTACCTCTGCGGCCAAGACCACCCGTCGGCACCGGTCCGTGCGACGGCATGGATCCTCCTCGTGGCCAACCTAATGATTCCTCTCGCTTGGGGTGTCCTCTGGCTCATCAAGGGCTGAAACATGGCCGGTCCCGTCGTCATCGTCACCCGTGGTAGCCCGCTGGCCCTGCAGCAGGCCCATGACGCCGCCGGTCGCGTGCGCGCCGCGCTCGGCATGGAGACCGAGGTGCGGGTGCTCACCACCACCGGCGATCGTCAGGCGGCCTGGTCGCTGGAGAAGCAGGGTGGCAAAGGACTCTTCACGGCCGAACTCGAGCAGGCACTGCTGCGCGGCGAAGCGGACCTCGCGGTGCACAGCTCCAAGGACCTGCCCACGAAGATGCCGGCGGGCCTGGCCATCGCCTGCTGCCTGCGCCGCGAGGACGCGCGCGATGTGCTCGTCCGACGGGACGCCTCGTCGGAGCTTTCGAAGATCGCCACGGGCAGCCCCCGTCGGCGTGCGCAAGGCGCGCTGATGTTTCCGGCGGCGGAATGGACGGAGCTCCGCGGCAACGTAGACACCCGGCTCAAGAAGATCGCGGCCGGTGACGCCAACGGCTCTTTCCTCGCCGCCTCCGGACTGGATCGGCTGGCGATCCACGGCTGGCCTGGCCTGAGCTTCGAGCGGGTAAGCCTTGACTGCATGGTGCCCGCGGCGGGCCAGGGCGCCGTCGCCCTGCAGTGCCGCACGGCCGACATCGGCAGGTTCGCGGCCGTGGGCTGCGCGGCCACGACCTTCTCCGTCGCGGTCGAACGGCTCTTCCTGGCCAAGCTCGGGGAGGGCTGCCACACGGCCTTCGCCTGCCATCACGCCGACGGAGCGATCCGCCTCTTCCGCGCCGACTTCGGGCATCGCACCCTGCCTTTCCCCGCGACCGACGTTGCCGCCGCCTCCTTGCTGGCGGATGAAATCCTCCGCAAGATACTGCCCCGATGAGCAAGTTCGCGCTCCGAGACCGTCTGGTGGTGCTGACCCGGCCCGAAGGCCGAGGTGCCGACTGGAAGGCCGCGCTCACCGAGGCCGGCGCCGCGGTCTCCGAACTGCCGCTCATCGTCATCAGTTTCGAGCCGGATGACGCCGTGCTCACCGAGGTGCTCGACGGCATCAGCCAGTACGACTGGATCGTCTTCACCAGCCCGAACGGCGTGCGCGGGTTCTTCGACCGCTTCTTCGAACGCTTCGCGGACATCCGCTCGGTGGGCGGAGCCCGCTTCGCCTGCGTAGGACCGGCGACCGAACGTCAGCTGAGGGGCTACCATCTCGAGTCGGACCTCACCGCCGCCCAGTCCGACGCGCGCGCGCTCGGACAGCAACTGATTGAAAAGCATGACGTCGAGAACCAGAAGGTGCTCGTGATCACCGGGAACCTGAACTCCCCCGAGCTGCCACGCATGCTGGGCAGCGGAGGCCTGGCGATCGTGGACACCCTCAAAGTCTACGGGACAGAGGAGAATCCGGTCGGAGACTCCCCCGAGGCCGCCGAATTCCGTCGGCGCGGGGCGGACGCCATCGTCTTCGCCAGTCCGTCGGCCGTGGAGTCCTTCATGCACCAGGCGGCCTCCCTGAGGCCGGAAGCCGGCGCGAAGCAGCCCAAGGCGGTCGCGGTCGGCGCCACCACCGCGGACGCTCTTCGCAAGGCCGGCATCCCCCTGGCCGCGACCGCGTCCGCACCGACCGCCGCCGCCATCCGCGACGCCGTGATCACGGCGCTGAATCCGTGATCGGCCCGGTGCGCATCAAGGTCTGCGGCATCACCCACGCCGCCGACGCCGCCCTGGCCCTGCGGGCCGGGGCTGACTACCTGGGCATCAATTGTTGGGACGGCTCACCGCGATTCGTGCCTGCGAAAAGACGGGCCGAGCTGCTCCGTGAGATTCCAGCCGGCTCTAGGGTGGCTGTGGCCGTGAATCCTTCACCCGAAGAAGCCGAAGGCCTAATCAAGGAGGGCTTCGCAGTGATTCAGGTCCACTACGACCCGACCTCCGCGGCCTGTGACCCCGTAGCCCTTTCGCGACGTGTCGGCAAGGGCCGGCTCTGGCTGGCTCCGCGGCTGACCGACGGTTCCCCCTGGCCTGAAGGGCTCCACGAGCTGGCCTCGGGATTCGTCCACGACGCGCATGCCAAGGGAGCCTTCGGGGGCACCGGCAGGCGTTCGGACTGGGCGCGATTCACGACGCTGTGCCGCAGTCAACCCGGCAAGCTTTGGATCCTTGCGGGCGGCCTTTCTCCTGAGAATGTCCTGGAGGCGATGCGGGAAACCCACGCCCCCTGCTTGGACCTGAACAGCGGAGTGGAACTGCTTCCGGGACTCAAATCTGCCGTTAAAATGCACGAAGTGAGGCAGGCCCTGCACAATTATCGCCAATCCTGACGCTCCTCAGCCCTACCCAATCATTGGCACGGGGCTTGCATAAGCGGACTTGCTCAACCGAACGCACAAACCAACCTAACACCACCATGAAACTCGTCGTAGCCATCATCAAGCCTTTCAAGCTCGAAGAAGTGAAGGACGCCCTCGCCGAAATCGGCATCGAGGGCATGACCGTCACCGAAGTAAAAGGCTTCGGCCGCCAGAAGGGCCACACTGAGATCTACCGTGGCTCTGAGTACACGGTGGACTTCCTGCCCAAGGTCAAAATCGAGACCGCCGTGGCCGATGAGCAGGTCGACAAGGCCATCGCCACCATCTCCAAGGCCGCCCACACCGGCAAAATCGGTGACGGGAAAATCTTCGTTTACGCCCTCTCCGAAGTCGTGCGCATCCGCACCGGCGAGCGCGGCTCCGCCGCCCTCTGAGGGTCCAAATCAGTTTGTCCTGAAGGGGGGCCTCCGGCCGCCCTTCCTGTTTGCATTCACTTGGAGGCGGCGGCCTTCGTCTTGGCCGCCTTGATCTCCGCCTTGATGGCGTTGTTCCGCTCCAGCATGCCGGGGGAGTTCCACTTGAAGACGTGGTAGGTGGCCGGGGTGTCACCGGCGTTGCGGATGGTGTGCTCGACGCAGGAGGCCTGGAAGATGACCGAGCCGGGACCGAGTCGCTTCCACTCCCCGGCGACCAGGGCCTCGACCACGCCCTCCTTCACGACCATGATCTCCTCGTCCGGATGGATGTGCGGCTCGTGGGAGGTCTCGCCGCGATTGAGCGTCGTGATGTGACATTCCAGCTCGTCGAGCGTGGGAGTGGACGCCCAGACGACATGGCGCACTCCGCCCTTCGCAGTGGGCTTGTACTCGAGCTTGTCCCAGTCGAAGGCGGTCGAAGTCATCACCGGAGGACGGGCGTACTTCCCTGAGGGAACGGATGAGGAGGCGCAGCCGCCGAGAAGAAGGACCAGGCACAGGCCGGCAAGGACGGAATTTCGCATGGAGGGAGGGATAGTCCCGGTTCATCCTTCCGACAAGCAATGCCGCTCAAGCCGCCTTGCCCCGGTTCGGGCTGGCGCCATAACTTGAAATCATGTCCCGCCTCTTCCGCCCATCCGCATTGCTCCTGACGTTGGCGGCCCTGGCCGGATGTGACGACGGCAGGACCACGGCGGACCGCCTCGCCGACCAGGGCGTCCTAGTCATCAACAATATGGCCGAACCCTCGGGTCTGGACCCGCAGGCCGTGACCGGGCTCAACGAAAGCAGAATCATGGGCGCGCTGTTCGAAGGACTGGTCAACTACGACCCCAAGGACCTCAGTCCTGTGCCCGGCGTCGCGGAGAGATGGGAGATGTCGCCGGACGGCAGGACATGGACCTTCCGTCTCAGGCCTGAGGCCCGCTGGTCCAACGGCGATCCGGTAACTTCGGCGGACTTCCTCTTCAGCTGGAGACGCATGCTCATGCCGAGCTTCGGCGCGGAATACGCCTCCATGCTCCATCCGGTGAAACGAGCCAAGGACTTCAACGAGGGGCGACTCCAGGATTTCGGACAAGTCGGTTTCAAGGCCCCGGACCCCCGTACGGTGGTCATCGAACTGGAGTATCCGGTACCGTACTTCCTGGGCCTGCTCTGCCACCACAGCTGGCTGCCCGTACATCCCCCGACCATCCTCAGGCACGGGAAGATCGACGCCCTCCACACCCCTTGGACGCGACCGGGCTCCCTCGTCGGCAACGGAGCCTTCGAACTCGAGTCGTGGGAGGTCGCCCGGCACGTGAAACTGCGCCGCAATCCGCGTTATTGGGACGCCTCGCACGTGGCCCTCAACGGCGTGATATTCCGCGCCATCCCTGACCTCTTCGCGGAAGAACGCGCGTTCCGCGGCGGAGAGCTCCACCTCACCGGCGCGGTGCCTCCCTACAAGGTGAAGAGGCTCCGTGAGGAAAAGGCCCCCCACCTGCGCCTTGATCACTTCCTCGCCACCGCGTTCGTCTGGGTCAACTGCGACTACCAGGGGAAGGATCCCGCGGTGAAGAAGGTGCTTTCCGACTCCCGCGTGCGCCGTGCACTTGGCCTAGCCATTGACCGTCAGCAGATCGTGGACAAGGTGCTTCGCGCCGGCGAGACGCCCGCGCTCCACTTCACGCCCCCGGGCACGGGAGGATTCCATGCGAACGCACGCTGGCGGCCTGACCTCGCCGAGGCGAGACGCCTGCTGGCGGAGGCCGGCTACCCGGAGGGACGCGGCCTGCCTCGGCTCGAATACCTTTACAACAGTTCGGAGGGCTCCCAGATGGCGGCGCAGGCTTATCAGGAGATGTGGCGCAACGGACTGGGCGTCGAGGTGGAGCTGCGCAATCTGGAGTGGAAGGTCTACCTCTCGGCCATGCACAAGGGTGACTACCAGATCGGCCGCGGGGCGTGGGTCGGCGATTACAACGACCCCAACACTTTCCTCGAGATGCTCCAGACCGGCAACGGCCTCAACCAGTCCCGCTGGAGCCATCCGGAGTACGACCGACTCCTCGGACTGGCGGCGCGGGAGGTCGATCCCGTGAAGCGTCACGGCCACTTCCAAGCGGCGGAAGAGCTGCTGGTGCGGGAGGCGCCGGTCATCCCGGTGGCCTTCGGGCGCAACAAGTTCCTCATCAGCCCCCGCGTACAGGGATGGCATCCCACCCTGCTGGACCAGCATCCCCTAAACGCCGTCACCCTCGGCCCTAAGTAATCGGGATTGAAGGGAAGCCCCCCCACAAGGCAAGATGATGGGAGCTCCCCATGCGCCACCTCATCGCCGCCCTGCTCACCGTCTCCGTCGTCCTCGCACAGGAACCCGCTCCGGCCAGATCCGCCCCGGTCGACACCAGCGTGAACAAGCTCCGCGGCATCAACTTCCTGTTCATCGACGTTAAGGTCAGCGACCAGCGGACGGAGGACGGGGACCTGCGGGCCGAGCTGCGCGACGTCATCGAACTTGAGCTACGACGCAGCAATATTGCGCCCAAGGAGGCACCGATGATCTCGAACGAGACGACCGTGCCCCTCCTCACCATCGAAGTGAGGTTCGACCGCACCCTGGGGCGGTCCGCCGCCGACATCGAGCTTTCCATCCGCGACACCGCCACCGTAATCCGCAACAACGAGAAGGTCATGGCCGTGACGTACACGCAGGTGAAGAAGGCCGTGGCCTCCGCCGACACGGCGCTGCCGCGCGAGGTCAAGGCCAGGGCGCGCGAACTCGTGACCGAGCTGATTGAAGGGCTCCGCAAGGCCAACGGTCGCTGACCGGCACCATGACCGCGGCCTCTCCAGCCGGGACGCGGCGGACTGAAGGCGGCGCTCCGGCCGACCGGCTGTCGCCACTTGCGCCAGGACGGATACCTGCCAAGCATGCGCGCTGAACCATGTCTAACGTCGAAGCCCGCATCGCCGAACTCGGCCTCACCCTGCCCGCCCCTCCTGCCGCCGCCGGCGCCTACGTGCCCGCCGTGCGCACAGGCTCGCTGCTCTTCCTCGCCGGCACCCTTCCGATCCGGGACGGCAAGGTGGTCTCGCAGGGCAAAGTCGGGCGCGAGGTGGACCTCGTCCAGGCCGCCGAGGCCGCCCGGCTCTGCGCCCTCAATGCGCTCGCCAACGCCAAGGCCGCCCTGGGTGGCCTGGAGAAGGTCGAGCGCGTGGTCATGGTCAACGGCTTCGTCAACGGCATCGACGGCTTCAGCGATAGCCCCAAGGTGCTCAACGGCGCCTCCGAATTCCTGCTTCAGGCCTTCGGCGAAGCCGGCAGGCACGCTCGTGCCGCGGTCTCGGTGAACGGACTTCCGCTCGGCGCCTCGGTCGAGGTGCAGATGACACTGCAGGTCAGGGACTGAGCCTCAGCCTCCGCTGACGGAGACGTTGGGGAAGTCGATCCCGAAGCCCTTGCCGCCGGGAGGCGGGCCGCAGTTGCCGATCCGCGCGCAGGCGCGCCGGACGAGTTCGGCGATGCGGGAATCGGCGGGCTGCCTCATCCAGGAGCCGAAGCGGACGTTGCCCGAGGCGTCGACCATGAGCGTCACGCCGCAGGCCCCGACCTTCTCGATCTCCGCGCCGTCCTGGCTGATGATTTCGACCCATACCGAGCGGAAACGAGCGTGCACCTCGCCGGCGTAGAGCTGCATCGCGGAGGCGCTGCCGCCGTCCCCGCCGTTCTCGCCCGTGCCATGGGCGCGTCCGCGCACGGAGACGCCGCCGATCGAACCCGTCTTACCGGAGGAGCTCGATCGGCCTCCCTTGGAGGAAAGGAATTCGCCGAGCGAGGTGCGTCCGTTCTTCGAGGACTTGTCGGAGGATTTCGCGGGGGACTTGGTATCGGACTTGGACGCCGTCTTGGACTGCGAGGCCGACTCGGTCTGCTCCTGGGCCCTGCGCACGGCCTCCATGTCCAAGGATTTGATGCGCACGCTCTTGATGCCCTTGGGAGCGTCGGGCGAGCCCTTGGCCACTCCGGCCGCCTTACCGATTTCGCCTGGACGACGGCTCGGCACGCCGTTGAGGTCGACCAGCAGGATGTCGTCCGGTTCGAGCGATTCGCCCGACCGCGTGGCCGCGAACCAGGAGAAGCCGACGAACGCCCCGACGATGAGCAGGTGCACCAGCACCGACCCGATCATGCCCCTGGCTCCGCCGGACATCGCTCAGCGGACCTCCGTATCGAGGCCGACCTTGGTCAGCCCGCGGGACTTGGCCATCGACATGACGTCGATCACCTTCTGGTACTGGAGGGCACCGTCTCCGCGCACGCGCACGACGGGCTGCTCCGCCTCCGGCAGGGCGGCGATGGAGGCGAACTCCTCGCCGAGCTGGGCCGGCGTCACCGGTCGGTTGCCCAGACTGTAAGAGCCGTCGGCTCCGATGACCACGAACCGGTACTGGGCCTTGGTGTCGGGCGACTTTCCGGCGCCCTTTTCAGCCTTGGGCAGGTTGACCGCAGTGGTCTGCTCCAGGACCGGCGTGGCGATCATGAAGATGATCAGCAGGCAGAAGCAGAGGTCGAGCATCGGCGTGACGTTGAGCTCGTTCATCACGTGCAACCGGTGCGGCTTGGAGAAGGAGCGCGCCATGCCGGATCACTGGGCGTCCTCCCAGCCGGGAGGACTGAAGGAACCGTCGTCGGTCGCGGGCGCCTGCGGCGACGGGGAGACGGCGGCGGCCGGCGCCGAGGCGGCGGGCTGGACGGTCGCGGCGGCGCGTCGGAGCGCCTCGCGCTCCTGATGCTGTGCGAAGTTGCGGCGGGCCTCGCCCTCGAGCTCGAGCTCGACGCGGTCGGCCAGCGCGCTGGCGAAGTTCTCCAGCTCCGTGGTCATGAGCTTCACCCGCGTGAGCAGATAGTTGTAGCCGAAGGTGGCGGGGATGGCGACGAGCAGGCCCAGCGTGGTGGTGACGAGCGCCCCGGAGACGCCGGGCGCGAGCTGCGAGATGCTCGCCTTCTCGGTGAGCGCGCCGAAAGTGAGCATGACGCCCCAGACCGTGCCGAGCAGGCCGAGGAACGGGCCGCCGGAGACGAGCGAGGAAAGCAGCACCATCTTGTCCTCATACTTGACCATGGTGCGGGACACGCCGCGCTGCACGGCGTTCTCGACGTGTCCCATGCAGAGCGTGACGTCGGACTGACGGAGGAGCCGACCCTTGTGGCGCTGGACCGCCGAGACGGCCTCGGCAACGAGGTATTCGTAGGGGGCGAGGCTCGCGCCGCGCGGGAAGTTGAGCGCGACGACCGCGGGCTCATCACGGAGCCGGCGCTCGAACGCCAGATTGCGGCGGCGCAGCTCCTGCACGTCGCCCCATTTCTGGATCATGGCGCCCCAGCCGATGAAGGAGCAGACCAGCAGGACGCCGGCGACGGCGAGGCCGACGCTGTCCATCTGCTGGAAATACCACAAGGTTCCCTTGGTCTCGGCCTCGGCCAGAATCGACAGGGTGAGGAGGACGGACATCATCCCATAGGCAATCCGAGACGAGACCGGCTTCAACAGGAAAAGACCCCTGTCGCGCTTGAACCCGGAGGAAGCCCCGTCCATGTTGGACAACCGATGCTCCCGCGTCCGCCCAGCTGCCAAGGCTGCCAGCAGCCCCCCCAAGTCTTCATCAGCCTCGTCGCCGGAGCCAAGGCTCACCCGTTCGCCTGCTGCGGTGCCTGCCCCTGCGTGGCCAAGGCGGCGGCCGGCACCCTGCCCTCCTTGGCCTTGGGAGTGAAGTTTGACGTGCCCTCCGCCGCGGGGCGCGGGCGGTGCCCGGCCTGCGGGTTCCGCTGGAGCGACTTTGAAAGAGTCCGCAGGCTGGGCTGCCCCTCCTGCTACGAGGCCCACGCCAAGGAGACCGTCGTGACCATCGCCCGAGCCCAGCCCGGCCTGGTCCATACGGGACGCCGTCCGGCCGCCGATGAGACCGCCGACCCGTGGGGCAAGATTGCTTCGGCCAAGCAGCGTCTCCGCAAAGCCCTGGCTGAAGAAGATTACGAGACGGCGGCCGTCCTGCGGGACCTGATCGCCGAGCTCGAGACCGGCGGCAAGAACGACCCCCCTTGATGAAACCCACCGCACTTCTGACCAATGACGACGGCGTGGGGGCCGCCTTCCTGCACGCCCTGGCCCATGCCCTGGGCAAGGCGGGGTTCAAAGTCATCGTGGCCGCGCCCTCCGGCGAACGCAGCTGGATTGGTCGGGCCTTCAGCCGCCATCGCGAAGTCACCGTGACCGCCCTCGACGGACCGGGTGACGAGACGTGGTCGATCGACGGCACCCCGTCCGACTGCGTGAACATCGCCCTGGGCCACCTGCTAAAGCGCAAGCCCGACGTAGTCGTCTCCGGCATGAACATCGGGTTCAACGCCACCATGCCCCTCTGCCTCAGTTCTGGCACACTGGCAGGAGCGACGGAAGGCACGGCTTGGGGCCTCCCCGCGGTGGCCTGCTCGTTCGACCTCGACCGGACCGTTTTCGAACGGGCGCACCACCGATCCGCCGAATGCCCGGAGGAGGTCAGGGGCAACCTGGAGTCGGCCTGCCGTCATGCCACGGCCTTCGCCCACTCGCTGGTCGGACATCCCCCGCGCGGCATGCTGGTGCACAGCCTCAACTATCCCTCGAACATGCATGACGGGGCCAAAATGAAGCGCACGGTGCCGGCGCTGGTCCGCCACGGCTCGCTGTTCCGGCCCTCGGAACTCGGCTACCGCTTCGCCTGGAAAGATGGTGAAACCGTCGAATCAGGGCCGGACAGCGACCTCTCCTGCCTCGAGCGGGGGGAGGTCAGCCACACCGTCTTTGACTTCGGGCGGACCGCCCCGGCCTGAAACAGGGCTCAGTGAGCGTGACCATGGTCATGGTCATGGTCGTGGTCGTGCCCATGGTCATGGGCGTGCCCTCCTCCGGCCAGCATCACGGGAAGCAGCAGCAGGACGCCGATGATTGGAACCAGACTCCAGACCTTCACAGCGCCGACTTCTCGTAGATAGGGAATGAAGGCGACATAACAGCCCACGGCCCAGGCGCCGAGGTGGTTGGTGAAGATCCAGAGGCCCGAGAGTCCTGCGTCATTGGCGCGTCGCTGGACGTAGACGCTGAGGAGGCCGGCCCCAAAAATCGCGGAAAGGATGAGGAGAAAGATGGCGAAGGGTCCCCAAATCCCCTCAGCCTCATGATGCAGTTCGGCCTCCTGCTTCTTGAGTTCGGCGGCCGCGGCGGCATCAGCCTGAGCCTTGGCCGCCTGGTCGTCGAAGGTCTTGCCCTTGGCGGCTACCTTGGACTTGGCGAAGGCGGCGGAACTGACCTTCTCGAAGAGCGCGGCCTTCTTCTTCTCGAGTCCCTTGTGGGGAAGGGTCTCAGTCATGAAGTGGAAGGAGAAATGGGCGGCCGCGTAGGTGACGGCGGCGGCCACGACGGCGGCGACGAGAAGGCCGGCGCGGCCGAGGGGCTTGTTGAGGTCCAGCGAGAGGCTCATGGAAAAGACGCAACCTAGGAGAGCCCCCTACCCCTGCAAATCCAAACTTGGAAAGCCGGGCGGGAGCCGCCCACTATGCCCGACATGACGCGCCCGCCCACGGAAACCGTGCTGTTCGACCTGGACGGAACCCTGGTGGACAACTTCGAGGCCATCCACCGCTGCTATGACGACGTGATGAAGCTCATGGGCCTGCCCGGAGTCAGCCTTGAGGACGTGCGTCGGGCGGTGGGTGGATCGGTGAATGTGACCGTGGTCAATCTGGCCGGGGAGGCCAACGCCCCGACCGCCGTCCGGCTCTTCCGCGAACACTTTCCCTCCGTGATGTTCCACGGACTGCGGACCTACCCGGGCTGCCGCGAGATCCTGACCGACCTGCGCGCCCGGGGCGTCCGCACCGCCGTCTACACCAACAAGGATGAGACCTGCTCCCGCGCCATCCTGGCCGAACTGAGGCTCGACGGACTGGTCGACGGCATCTTCGGCACCAACGTCCATGCTTGGCGCAAGCCGCAGCCGGAATTCACGCATTACGTGGTCGACCGGATGAAGGCCGACCCCGCGCGCACGATGATGGTCGGGGACTCGCCGTTCGACATCGCCACCGCACGCAACGGCGGCCTCGCCCGCATGCACTGCGTCACGACCGGCAGCCACACGGCGGAGGAACTCGAGCCGCACGGCCCGGACGGCATCCATCCCGGACTGGCCGAGCTCGGTAGGGACGCCCTGGGCCTGAAGTGATTTTCGCTTCGCCCCGGCGGCACCGGGCGATTGCATAAACCCATGGCTAATCCGCGCGACCCGAAGGACCGCGGACCCGAGACGACCCTCTCGGGCGTGGTGGAACGCATCCTCTGGCTCGACGAAGAGACGCACTTCACCATCGCGGAACTCTCGCAGGAGAACGGTGAGAGGACCATGGTGCTGGGCAACATGACGGGCCTGCAGTGCGGCGAGACGGTCGACGTCACCGGCCACTGGGAACGGCACCCTTCCCACGGGCCCCAGCTGCGCGTGAAGTCCTTCTGCTCACGCCTGCCCTCCTCGGTGCATGGCATCCGCAAGTACCTGGGCAGCGGTCTCATCCACGGCATCGGCAAGACCTACGCGGACAAGATCGTGGCCAAATTCGGCGTCCGCACGTTCGAGATCATCTCCCACCAGTCGGCGCGGCTCCGCGAGGTCGAGGGCATCGGCCCCAGCCGCGCCAAGGCCATCAAGGAGGCCTGGGAGGAACAGAAGTCCCTGCGCGAGGTCATGGTGTTCCTGCAGACGTACGGCGTGACCAACGCGCTCTGCCTGCGCATCGTCAAGGCCTACGGGCAGGACGCCAAAAAGGTCCTGACGACCGAGCCCTACCGCGTCTGCCGCGAAGTCGACGGCGTCGGCTTCAGGACCGCGGACAAGATCGCCCGCAACCTCGGACTGCCCACGGCGGGACCGCAGCGGGTCGACGCGGGCATCCTGCACGCGCTCGAGGAGCTCGAGGGCGAAGGTCACAGCGCCTTCCCGGAAGAAGGCCTGCTCGAGAAGGCGACCGAGCTGCTCGAGGTGGACCGGACGGTCGTGCACGAGCGCCTGCGACGGCTCATCGCGGAGTCGGCGGTGGGCGTGCTGGACGCCCGGGGCACGCGTCTTGTACAGCTCCGCGCCCAGGAGTCCGCCGAAAAGTCGGTTGCCCAGTCTATACGCCGCATCCTAGCCGCCGGCTCCGCCTTGCCGCCCATCCAGGCCGACCGGGCCGTCGAATGGGCGCAGGCACGGGCCGGATTCGCCTTCTCGCCCGCGCAGGCCGAGGGCGTGAAGATGGCCCTGGGGTCGAAGGTCTCCGTGCTGACCGGCGGCCCGGGCACGGGCAAGACGACCATCCTCCGCGCCCTCTGCGACATCCTCTCGGCGAAACGCGCCAAGCTGGTGCTGGGAGCGCCGACCGGTCGCGCCGCCAAGCGCATGTCGGAGGCCACCCACCAGGCGGCCGCCACGGTGCACCGGCTGCTCAAGTTCGACCCCGCGGCGGGCGGATTCACGGTCAACGCGGACAGCCCGCTGGCGGCCGACTTCGTCATCATCGACGAATCCAGCATGCTGGACACCAAGCTGGCCGCGGCGCTGCTGCGCGCCGTGCCGGCGCAGGCCCACCTGCTGCTGGTCGGCGACGTCAACCAGCTGCCGTCGGTGGGCGCCGGCAACGTGCTCGGCGACCTCATCGACTCCAAGGCCGCCGCGGTCACGCGGCTCGACTCGGTGTTCCGCCAGGGGGCGCGCAGCGGCATCGTCACCGTGGCCCACGGCATCCTCCACGGAGAGACCGCGCCGCCCACGCCCTTGACCGATCCCGCCTCGCTCGACTTCACGCAGGATATCCACTTCGTCCGGGCGGACGAACCGGAAGCCTGCGTGGCGGCGGTCACCCGGCTCTGCTGCGAGGTGCTGCCCCGCGCACTCAGGCTGGACCCGCTCCGCGACATCCAGGTGCTGGCGCCCATGCACAAGGGCACGGGCGGCATCCAGGCCTTCAATTCGGCCCTGCAGGACCGCCTGCGCGGACGCGACGCGAGGCCGGGACGCGTCTCGCCCGGAGACAAGGTCATCCAGACGCGCAACAACTACGACCGCAATGTGTTCAACGGCGACTTCGGCGTGGTGCTGGAGCAGGACGAGGAAGGCACGCTGCTGGTGGACTTCGACGGCGCACGCGTGGAGCTTGAGCGCGGCGAACAGGGGGACCTGCAGCTCGCCTACGCGGTCAGCATCCACAAGTCGCAAGGCTCGGAGTTCCCCGCAGTCGTCGTCCCGCTACTTCGCCAGCACAGCGTGATGCTCGCGCGTAACCTCGTGTACACCGCCGTCACGCGCGGTCGACGGCAGGTGATCTTGGTCGGCGATCCGACGGCCTATGCGATGGCGGTGCGCAACGCCTCCGATTCGCGGCGTGTCACGGGCCTGCTGCCCCGCCTGCGCGACGACGGCTGATCAGGGCCGAACCCGCAGCGTGCCGCGCGTCACGCCCAGCTGGTTGAGCACCTTAAGGTCGTTCCAGAGCGCGGTGCCATCGAGGTCGCCGTCGAGCAGCGCGCGGTATTTCGCGAGCGTACGGGCGACCGTGGACACGTCCTCGTCGACAAACTCTACGCGGAAGCGGCGGACGCCCAGAGCCAGCAGCTGGCCGGCGTATTCGGCCCCCGTCTGGGCCCGGGAGTTGTAAAGGGTGTTGCGGCAGCCGGCGTCGGCGCGGAGCAGGTGCTCGGCGCCGACGCGGTCGCGCAAGGTCACGCGGTGCTTCTCACAGGGGCGGCCGCAGTCGCGGTAGTCCTTGCCCTTGGAGAGGAAGGCGCAGAACACGCAGTGCTCCATGTGGAACATGGGCATGTGCTGGTGAAGCGTGACTTCGAACCAACCGGGCGGGGCCGAACCGAGCAGCGCCGCCAGCTGTCCGGCGTCGAGGTCGTAGGAGGCGGTCACGCCCTCGAGGCCGTGACGGGTCATGAGCCACTCGGCGGTGAGTCCGTTGGCGACGTTGAGGGAGAAGTCGCCGCGGCGGCGGACGCCGGCCTCGGCAAACGCGCGCAGGTCCTCGTGATTACGGGCCAGATAGCCGTCCGCTCCGCAGGAGAGTACAAGCTCGGTGACGCGCTCCTCGCCCTGCTTGCGGAGACGCGGACCCATAACCCAGAACTCGACGGGCGTTCCTTTCGCCTCGCGGAACTCCCGCACGCGGGCCATCGCGGCCCGGAACTTCTTGGGATCCTCGAATTCGGCGTAGACCGTCCGGGCGCCTGATTCGAGCGCGGGCTCGAGCTGGGCCGACTCCCGTATGACCGCCACGATCTCCGCGGGGCCCTTGGGCGCGTCCGGACCGACGGCGACCCGGACGGCCTGCGGATCATAAGGTAGGAGCGTCCAGCGGGGCGGCCGGGCACGCTGCTCCCCGATATCCGCGGCCAGCTCACGTCGCATCCGGTTGAGCTCGCTGACGGGCACGATGACTGGGCCTTCGAGATCGGCCGCCAGGTCGCGCAGCTCCAGCGCGGTGTCACCCAGACGTCCCAGCTGCTCACGCAGGACGGCCGCGTCCAGCGGGCGCTTCTCCGCCACTGCACAGGGCGCCGCGCTCTCACGCGACGCCACATGGCCGTCGTCGTCGCGGAACTCGATGCGCAAAGGAGCCCCGGCGCGTCCCGCCACGCGGGCTGAGACCGGACGGCGGTGGTTGGGACGCTCACGGTCCCAGGAATCGCGCAGACGGCGTTCGAGCTCGGGATCCTTGGTCTTCCAGATGAGCGCGCCCGGGGCGACCAGGGACCAGTCGATGTCCTCGCGCCCGAAGCGCAGGAACGTCAGGCCGCCGCGGGCCGGCTCCACGCCGTGGACGAAGCCGCCCTGCTCGCGCTCCGCCGGACGGCCCTGATCGAAGACCACGCCGTCGCCCGGCTTGACCGGACCCTCCAGTCGCAGCAGCACCCCGTTGGCGGCGACCTCCGCGACACGGCCCACCAAGGCTCCGCGCTTCTTGCCGAAACGGGCGTGGACCAGACGCTGGTTGTCGATGCCGCGGAGCCAGCCCGTGTGGAGTCCGCGCGAGAAGGTCATCTGCATCGCGTAATCCTCCTCCTGGCGCACCTTGGCGGCGGCCGCGTCGGCGTCCGACCCCTTCGTGAGCGCCTCCCAGGCCGCGTCGACCGCGCGACGGTAGGCCCGCGTGATGGCCGCGACGTATTCGGGGGACTTGAGACGCCCCTCGATCTTGAGCGAACGGACGCCGGCGCGGATGAGGTCGGGGACGACCTCGACCCCAGCGAGGTCCTGCGGAGAGAGCAGGTAGGCGCGGTCGCCGAGGTCGACCGGACGGCCGTCGACCACGAGCTCATACGGCAGACGGCAGGCCTGGGCGCATTCGCCGCGGTTGGCGGAACGCCCCCCGAGCGACTCGCTGGTCAGGCATTGCCCCGAATAGGCCACGCAGAGCGCGCCGTGCACGAAGACCTCGAGGTCGAGCGGGAGCCCCTTGGCGGCCTGCTCCTCGCGGATACCCTGCATCTCAGGCAGCGAGACCTCGCGGCCGAGCACCGCGAGCGAGGCCCCGAGCTCTCTGGCGAAGGCCACGCCCGCGCCGCTCGTGACCGTCATCTGCGTCGAGGCGTGGATGGGAAAGTCGGGCGAGATGCGGCGGATGAGCCGGCAGATGCCGGCGTCCTGCACGATGGCCGCGTCGACCCCGGAGGCCACGATCGTGCGCAACGTGCGCGCGGCCTCCGCGAGCTCCTCAGGAAAGATCAGCGTGTTGAAGGTGACGTAGCCGCGGACACCCCGGCCGTGGAGGAACTTCATCAGCTCCGGCAAGTCGACCTCCTCGAAGTTCGAGGCGCGGACACGGGCGTTGAAGCGGCCCACGCCGAAGAAGACGGCGTCGGCGCCGTTCTCGACCGCCGCGCGGACGCAGTCCCAGCCGCCGGCCGGGGCGAGGACCTCGGGCTTCCTCAGGCTGGCGGATTCCGCTTCGGGCACGTCAGGAGCAAGCCAGAGTCCCTGCGGCATGCAAAGCGCAATCCGCAAGGGGCGCATACGGTGTTGCTCCGGAGCGGCGGCGCCCCCAGCCTCGAAGCATGTCCGACAAGCTCGAGGAGATCTTCAAGATGCAGGAGGCGCTGAACAGCCGCATCGGGGTCGTCACCCAGGGGATGACCGAGGAGGAGAAGGTCAAATGGACCCTCAACTACCTGCGCGCCATGCAGCAGGAGATGGCCGAGCTGACCGACTCCGTGCCCTGGAAGTGGTGGGCCAAGTATCAGAAGTTCGACGAGCAGAACGCCAAGGTGGAGGTCATCGACCTCTTCCACTTCCTCATCTCCATCGCCCAGGTCCTCGGCATGTCCGCGGACGACGTCCATCAGGCCTACCTCAAGAAGAACGCCGTCAACCACCAGCGGCAGGACTCCGGATACGTCAAGAAGGACGAGAACGATTCCAGACACATCTGAACCATGTCCGTCCGCACCCGCACACGCCGAGGGTTCACCCTCATCGAGCTCCTGGTCGTCATCGCGATCATCCTGATCCTCGCCGCCCTTTCCTTCGGGCTCTTCCGTGCCGCCAGCAACGCCCGCTCCAAGGCGGTCGCGCGCGGCAGCATCCAGGCGATGGCGATGGCCTCCGAGGCCTACAAGAAGAGCTACGGCGACTACCCCTGCGCCCCGGCGGGCACGGGAGTCTCTGACAGCGTCGGCTTCCGTCGCGCCCTCTACAACCAGCTGAGCGGCCGTCAGGTGCTGCGTCAGTCACCCGTGGCGACCGGCGGGGTGAGCGTCACCCTCGTGAACTTCAACGACACGTCGCTGCCCGGCGGCGCCGCCCGGCGACTCAAGCCCTTCCTCAACTCGGGCGAAGTCGACACGAACAACAACGCCGCCTCAGGCGACCTGACCACCCAGATCCACTTCGTCGACCCCTGGGGCAACCCCTACGATTACCGCTACCGCATCCTGCCCTCATCCGGAACCGCCGTGCAGAATCCGACCACGGGCGTATTCGCTACGCCCTACGTGAACTGGCGCACCTCCGGCTTCCTCATCGTCAGCTGCGGAGCGAACTACGTCGAGCCGGCGGCTGGACTGGAGCCGGCCGCCGGAGAATACTGGGACCCGCTCGGCTCGCCCTCGATGACGACCTCGGGCATCGTGCCGGCCACCTACTTCGACGACAACGCGTCCGGCCCCTACCGCGCGGACAATCTCACGAACTGGGCGGGCAACTGAGCTTCAGGCGGAGGGCGGCTCGTCGTGCCCGCAGCCTCCCCAGGGATGGCAGCGACAGATACGCCTCAAGGAAAGCCATCCGCCCTTCAAAAGGCCGAAGCGCTCGAGGCATGTCAACGCGTAGGCCGAGCAGGTGGGCGTGAAGCGGCAGCCCGATCCAGGCACGATGAGATGCAGGGGGCGCGAGAGGAAGCGCCGGTAGAAGGCGACCAGGGCCAGCGCAGCCCGGGCGGGCAAAGACGGACTCATGACTTGGCGCCGCCCACGGTACGCGACGCAGCTTGGGCAAAGACGCGCCGCAGCTCGGCCAACGGCCGGCGCAGCATCGAGGCGCGCGCGACGAGCACGACCTCCCACCCGTCGGGGAAAGCCGCGGGATCGGTTCGGAACAGTTCCCGGGCGAGCCGCTTGACGCGATTACGGTCGACCGCAAGGGGCAGGCTCTTCTTGGCGGCGACGACCGCAAAGCGCGCGGGACAGCCGACGGCGCCCGGTCCGACGTTCAAAACGAATGGCCCGCAGTCGATCCGCGAGCCCGTGGTGCGGAGGCGTTGGAAATCGGCCGAAGCCCTGATTCTTCGCTCCCGCGGAAGACGCATGTAGCCCTCAGGCGAGCCGCTTGCGACCGACGCGACGGCGGTTGGCCAGCACCTTGCGGCCGCCGCGGGTCTTGGAGCGGGCGCGGAAGCCGCACTTACGGGCGCGGGCGATTTTAGACGGACGGTAGGTGGGCTGCATAAGTCGAAAAAACAAAGCAACGAAGCCTCTTCGTAAGTGTCAAGCACCGTGCTTCCCGGCTTGGCAGGACTCGGCAGGGGTCAAAGATGACGGCATGGACCCTTTCAAAGGAAGCAAACGGCCCACCCCGCCCAAAGCCTACCTGAACAGGGAGTTCATGCTGAGCCCCCAAGCCCGCACCCTGCGGGTGATGGCGGAGATGATGGAGCCCCACCTCCGGTTCAAGAAGAACGGCGTCCGCAACACGGTGGTCATGTTCGGTTCCGCCCGCACCTTGCCGCGGGAGAAGGCGGAAGCCGAGCTGGCCGCCGCCAAGGAGGCCGTCCGGCTGGGTGTCTGCGACGGAAACGAATGCGCTGCCCGTCTCCGTGTTGCCGAGCTGGCGCTGCGCAGCTCGGCTTATTACGAGGCATGCCGCGAACTGGCGGCCGAGATGACCCACTGGTCGATGGGTCTGCCCGAGTGGCAGCGCTTCCTCATCTGTTCCGGCGGAGGCCCCGGCATCATGGAGGCGGCCAACCGCGGCGCGCATGAGGCGGGCGGCCGTTCGGTCGGGCTGGGCATCTCCCTGCCCTTCGAGCAGAGCCACAACCCCTTCATCACCGAGGAGCTCAACCTTGAGTTCCACTACTTCTTCGTCCGCAAGTACTGGTTCCTCTACCTCGCCAAGGCGCTCGTGGCCTTCCCCGGAGGCTTCGGGACGTTCGACGAGCTGTTCGAGATGCTGACGCTCATCCAGACCGGCAAAACGAAGAAGAAGTTCCCCATCCTACTCTTCGGCTCGCCGTTCTGGAAGCACGTGATGGACCTCGAAGTGATGCAGCAGTGGGGCATGGTCTCGCCCGAGGACCGCGACCTGTACGTGCATGTCGACTCGGTCAAGGAGGCCCGCGACCTCCTCGTGAGCATCATCACGGAGAAGTACTTGGCCGACTCCGATCCGGGACATGACTGAGGTCGGCGTCGCCATCACCACCCTCCCTTCACGCGAGGAGGCAGACCGGATGGCCGCCGACGCCGTCGCGGCCGGCCTCGCCGCCTGCGCCCAGGTCGAAGGCCCGCTGCGCTCGCATTACGTTTGGGAAGGCAGGCCTGAGAGCGAAGAGGAGTTCCGGGTGACGTTCAAGTTCGCCGCCGCCCGAGGACGCGACCTCGAATCCTGGGTTCACGCCCGCCACCCTTACGCGGTCCCGCAATGGCTGGCCTTCGCCGCCGACCACGCCTCGCCCGCCTACCGGGCCTGGGTGCTGGGCGTCCGCTGAACTGCGATGGACGCCACGACCGCCGCCCTGCTCTACACCCTGCTGGCGGCGGCGGTGACGGCAGGATGGACGCGCGAGAAGCGCCGCCGCGCGGCCACGTCGGCTCCGGAGGGCTTCTGGCCGGGCACGACGCGCGCGCCCGCCGCAGCCCACTTCGCGGCGGCTTCCGCGATGCTTCTCATCACGGTGGCGGAATCGGTGGTCGAGATCAGGACGGGGGTCGCGGAGATGCAGTCGGTGCTCACGGGACTCTCCCTGCTCTCGCTGATCGCGGCGGCGGTGGTCGAGGAGACGGTGTTCCGCGGATTCGCCGCGCCGAGCTGGCTGACCGGACCGGGCCTTCTCGGAGTGGCGCTCGGCGGATCGGCCGTCTTCGCGCTCATCCATGGGTTTGACGTTTCGACCGCGCAGGGACGCATCAGCCTGGCCTTCGCCTTCGTGACCTCGCTCGGACTCTACGTGGCCCGATTCAACCCCCTGAACCCTGATCGGTCGCTCGCGCCGTGCTTTACGGCACATATCGTGCGTAATCTGGCGGTGTTCGGCGTCAAGTGGGCGCAGGGTTTCGTGCTCTGGTGACAAAAGGCGGATTCGGACACCGCTTGGGACTTGTCGCTTCAAGCGACGCCAAATACCAATGATGCATGGATCGCCCCGTCCATCCTTCGCGCCGCGACTTCCTAAAGATGGCCCCGTTCGCCGCCCTTGGCGCGGCCTCCGCGGAAGCGGCGCCCGACCCCCGCGGCCTGCTCGGCGCGCGGACGCAGACCGCGACGCCTGCGCGTCCGACGGGCAGCCGTCCCGTGTGGGACCTGACCACCGAGCCGGTCCAAAAGGTCCGCGTCGGCATCATCGGCCTCAACCGCGGCCGGGCCCACGTGAACTCCTGCGTCGCCCTGCCGTGGGTCGAGGTGAAGGCCCTCTGCGACATCAAGGAGGACGTCGCCAAGGCGCAGGCCGAAGCGGTGCGGAAGAGGACGGGCAAGTCCCCCGACCTCTACGTCGGCTCGGAGGACGCCTGGGAGAAGCTGGTGGCCCGCGACGACATCGACGTCGTCTACGTCGCCACGCCTTGGGAATGGCACAAGCCCATGGCCGTGCGCGCGATGGAGCTCGGCAAGCACGCCTTCGTCGAGGTGAACTGCGGCATCACCGTCAAGGAGTGCTGGGAACTCGTCGACGCCTCCGAGAAATACGGCCGCCACTGCCCGATCCTGGAGAACTGCGCCTACGGCGAGGAGGAGCTCTTCGTGCGGCGCATGGCGGCCGAGGGCCTCTTCGGCGACCTCAAGCACGCGGAGGGAGCCTACATCCACGACCAGCGCGGGACCGCGCCCGACAGCACCTTCTTCCGTCCGCAGCGCGACTGGCGGCGCAAGTATCACACCCTCATCGACGGCAACCCCTACCCGACCCACGCCATCGGCCCGCTCGCGACCTACCTCGGACTCGGCAGGGGTGACGTCATGACGCGGGCCGTCTCGGTCTCGTCGCCTGAAATCGGCCTTTCGCAACTGCGGGAAAAGACGGGCGCGGACCGGACCCGGACGGCCGGCGAACGGTTCACGTGCGGCGACATGAACACGACGCTGATCAAGACGGCGCTCGGGCGGTCCATCGTGATCCAGCACGACAACACCTCGCCGCGACCCTACTCCAGGATCAACGCGCTGTGCGGCACCGAAGCCACCTTCTTCGGCTACCCCGCCCGCCTCGCCATCGACTCAGGCAACCGGCACCCGCTCCTTGACCCGAACGAGAAGCGCAACAGCCACGCATGGACCTACGAAGGGGACAGGCTGAAGAAGTTCATGCAGGCAAATCCCCACCCGCTCGTGAAACTGGCTGGCGAGGACGCGCGCAAGGTCGGAGGACATGGCGGCATGGACCACCTGATGAACTTCCGCTTCCTTGACTGCATACGAAGGGGGCTGACGCCGGACATGACCGTCTACGACGCCGCCGCCTGGTCATGCCTGCTTGAGGTCTCGCACCTGTCGGTCACCTCCGGCAGCATGCCGGTCGAAATCCCGGACTTCACCCGCGGTGGCTGGAAGACCCTGCCTCCCCTCCCCTTGATCACCTGAAATGTCCATTAACCCCAAGGAACCCTCCAACCGCCGCGACTTCCTGAAGTTCGGCGCCGTCGCCGCAACGGGCCTCGGCCTCTACGCCGTGTCCGCCGAAGCCGGCCCCGACCCCCGTACGCTCAAGCTCCTCGGCACGCAGGAGATCGGCGCCACGCGCCCGCGTCCCGCGGGGAACAAGCCCGTGTGGGACCTGACCACCAAGCCCCTGGAGAAGGTGCGCTGCGGCTACATCGGCCTCAACCGCGGCCGCGGTCACGTCAACTCCGCCGCCAACATCCCGTTCGCCGAGGTCGTGGCCGTCTGCGACATCGTCGAGCAGCGAGCCAAGGGCGCGGCCGAGAGCGTGAAGAAGAAGACCGGCAAGGAGCCGGCCGTCTACTTCAGCGACGAGAACGCCTGGGAGAAGCTGGTGGCACGTGACGACATCGACGTCGTGTTCATCTCGACCCCTTGGGAATGGCACGTCCCCATGGCCCTCAAGGCGATGGAGATGGGCAAGCACGCCTTCGTCGAGGTCTCCGCGGCCGTGACCGTGGACGAATGCTGGCAGCTCGTCGACGCCTCGGAAAAATACCAGCGTCACTGCTCCATCCTGGAGAACTGCTGCTACGGCGAAGAGGAGCTCTTCGTCCTGCACATGGCCCGACAGGGGCTCTTCGGCGAGCTCAAGCACGCCGAGTGCGCCTACATCCACGACCTCGGCAAGGGCGTGCTCTGGGCCCTGGGCAGGGACTGGCGTCGCAACTATCACACGTTCATGGACGGCAACCTGTACCCGACGCACGGCCTGGGCCCGGTGGCCCAGTACCTAAACATCGGCCGGGGCGACGCCTTCAAGTTCGTGGTCTCGGTCTCCTCGCCTGAGCTGAACCTGACCCAGTTCCGCGACAAGGCGCAGCCGAACAAGGGCCGGCACAAGGACGAGAAGTTCGTGTGCGGCGACATGAACACGTCAATCATCAAGACCCAGCTCGGCCGGACGATCATGATCCAGCACGACGTGGTCAGCCCCCGCCCCTATTCGCGCATCAACGGGCTCTGCGGCACCGAGGCCACGTTCTTCGGCTACCCCGCGCGCCTCGCCATCGACGCCGGCAACAAGCACCCGCTCCTCGACCCCTTGGAGAAGCGTAACAGCCATGAATGGACGTACGAGAAGGAGAAGCTCACTAAGTTCATGCAGGCCAATTGCCACCCGCTGGTCACCAAGGTAGGCGAACTGGCCAAGAAGGTCGGCGGTCACGGCGGCATGGACTTCATCCTCAACTATCGGATGCTGGACTGCGTGCGTCAGGGCATCACGCCCGATATGACCGTCTACGACGCGGCCGACTGGTCCGCCATCCTCGAGCTCTCGGTCCGCTCGGTGAAGGACGGCAGCGCGCCCGCGCAGTGCCCCGACTTCACCCGTGGCGGCTGGAGGACGGTCAAGCCCCTCGGCATCGTCTCCTGAGCGCGCCCGCAAGCGCCCACGGACCCGGCCGTCCGGCCCGGTCCTTCGTTTGCGGTTTGCGTGGATGACGCCGGCAGGCTGAGACTGCGCCCATGGGCCAGACCGCCTCGCTCGACTCCTGGAAGGCCGGCCTCGTCACGCGGTCGGGCGAGGAGACCGAGCACGCCGCCGAGGCCTTCGCGGCCCTGCTGCCGCCGGACACGGTCCTGGCGCTCTCGGGAGACCTCGGGGCGGGCAAGACGACGTTCGTCCGCGGTCTGGCCCGCGGCCTTGGCTACGCGGGGGACGTCACCAGCCCCTCGTTCCCGCTCCTCAACGTGCTCGAGGGCCGGCGACGGCTGCTGCATGTCGACGCCTTCCGGCTGAAGGCCCCGGACGCCTTCGACGGCCTGATGGTCTGGGACCTCGCGAAGACCCCGTGGAACCTGGTCGTGGAATGGCCGGAGCGCGTCGAGGGACGGCTGCCTGTTGACGCCTGGCGCATGGAAGCGGCGATGCTCCCGGACGGGACGCACCGCTACCGTCTCACCACGCCGTCCTGAGGCTCAAGAGTTCTTCTTGCGCTCGTTCTCCGTCAGCCAGCGCTTGCGGAGGCGGACGAAGTTCGGGGTGACCTCCACCAGCTCGTCGGCCTCGATGTATTCGAGGCAGTTCTCGAGGGACATCTGGCGGGCGGGCTTGATTTTCGCGAGGTCGTCCGAGCCGGCGGCGCGGACGTTGGTGAGCTTCTTGTTGATGACTAGGTTGATCTCCAGGTCGTTGTCCTTGCAGTGCTCGCCGACGACCTGCCCCTCGTAGATCTCGTCGGCCGGCTTAACGAAAAAGTCGCCGCGGTCGTAGAGACGGTCGAGGGAGTAGGCGGTGACGGCGCCGGCCTCACCGGAGATCATCACGCCCGCGATGCGACGGGGCGGCTCGCCCTTCACCGGCTCGTAGCCGAGCAGGGTGTGGTACATCACCGCCTCGCCGCGGGTGGTGGTGAGCATGAGCGTGCGCAGGCCGAAGAGGGATCGGGAAGGAATCTTGAATTCCATGTGGATCCAGCCGCTCGTGCCGGCCTTGGCGTCCATCGAGCGGAGCTCGCCGCGCCGACCGAGCACCAGCGACATGACGTCGCTCTGCGTCTCCTCGGGGCAGTCGACCGCCAGGGTTTCGACCGGCTCGCACTGCACGCCGCCGACGGTCTTCATGATGACCTCGGGCTTGCCGACGGAGAGCTCGAAGCCCTCGCGGCGCATAGTCTCGATGAGCACGCCGAGGTGCATCAGGCCGCGGCCGGACACCTTCCAGGCGTCGGCGCCGGGCTCACGCTCCACCCGGAGGGCGACGTTCTTCTCCAGTTCCTTGATCAGGCGCTCGCCCACCTGGCGGCCGGTGACGAACTTTCCGTCGCGTCCGGCGAACGGGGAGTCATTGACGCGGAAGGACATGGTCACGGTGGGCTCGTCGACCTTGACCGGAGGCATGGGGCGGGGATTCTCGAGGTCGGTGACGGTCGCGCCGATCTCGACGTGGTCGAGGCCGATGACGGCGCAGATGTCGCCCGCGCTGACCTCCTGGGCCTTGACGCGTCCGAGGGCCTCGAAGACCTCGACCTCGAGGACGCGTTGATCGTGCTGGGTGCCGTCGCGCGAGACGAGCATGACCGGCATGCCGGGGGAGATCTTTCCGGCGGTGACGCGTCCGACCGCGATGCGTCCCACGTAGTCGCTGTAAAGGATGGCGGTGACCATCAGCTGGAGCGGGTTGGCCAGCGCCTCCTCACGGGACTTGAAGCCGGCGGCAGCTCCGCGGGAAAAGCCCTCGGCGTAGGGCGCCGGGATATGGTCGACGATGGCGTAGAAGAGCTCGAGCAAGTCCTTCGGGCGGGCGTCCCCGGTGGCCTTGGCGAGGTCGGCCGTGCCCCAGCCTTCGCGGCCGGAGGCGTAGATTACCGGGAAGTCGAGGGCGTATTCGGGAGCCTCGAGCGCCACGAGGAGGTCGAAGACCTCGTTGACGACCGCCTCGGGGCGGGCCGAGGACTTGTCGATCTTGTTGACCACGACGATGGGCTTGAGGCCGAGGGCCAGGGCCTTCGAGAGCACAAAGCGGGTCTGGGGCATCGGGCCTTCGAAGGAGTCGACCACGAGTAGGCAACCGTCGGCCATGTTGAGCACGCGCTCGACCTCGCCGCCGAAGTCGGCGTGGCCCGGGGTGTCGATCAGGTTGATCTTGAATTCCTCGCCGTTGCGGGGGTCCTTCCAGCGGATGGCGCAGTTCTTGGCGGTGATGGTGATGCCGCGCTCACGCTCAAGGTCGCCCGAGTCCATGATCAGCCCGTGCTGGCCGCCGGCGAGCTTGTCGAGGTCCTCGGCCCTGAACATGCCGGACTGGTAGAGCAGGCGATCGGTCAGGGTCGTCTTGCCATGGTCGACGTGGGCAATGACGGCGATGTTGCGCAGATTCATGGGAAAAGGTCCTACGCATAGTAAAAACCCCCTCGGCGCAAGGGGAATAAGAGGCCCGGGGTCCCGGGAACGGTCGTCTCAGGCCAGCCCGTCGCGCACCAGCAGAGCCTCGGGGTCGAGGTCGCGCCCCATGAAGTCACGGAAGAGCTTGGCCGCGGGCTCCGAATTGCCCTTGGCCAGGATGCGGCTGCGGAGCTCACGGCCGGTCTTGGGATTGAGCACGCCCTCCTTGAGGAATCGGGTGAAGGCGTCGGCCTCGAGCGCCTCGGCCCACTTGTAGGAATAGTAGCCGGCGGCGTAGCCCGTGGCGTCGGAGAAGAGGTGGTTGAAGCGACGGGCCATCGCGGGGAGCCGCCGGGTCGTGGGCGCCTGCCACTCCGCGAAATCGCCGTTCCAATGGTCGTCCAGATCCCGGCCCCTGAGCTCCTCCGCGCGGAGGTGCAGGTCGAGGTCCAGTTTGGAGAAGGCGAGCTGACGCATGCAGGCGGAGGCCGAGCGGAAGTTGGAGGCGGCGTCGAGCTTGGCGAAGAGGTCGGCGGGGAGGGGCTCGTTGGTCTGATGATGCCTGGCGAAGAGATCGAGCGCTTCGCGCTCCCAGCACCAGTTCTCGAGGATCTGCGAAGGCAGCTCGACGAAGTCCCAGGCCACGCGCACGCCGGAGAGGGACTCCACCTCGACTTCGCTGAGCACGTGGTGCAGGAGATGGCCGAACTCATGGAAGACGGTCGTGACCTCGTCATGCGTGAGCAGAGCCTGCCCGCCGCCGACGGGCGGCGTGAAGTTGCCGCACATCAGGCCCAGGTGCGGCGCGAAGGTCCCGTCCGGACGGGGACCGCCGGTGCGCAGTAAGTTCATCCACGCCCCGCCGCGCTTCGATTCGCGCGGGAACCAGTCGGTGTAGAAGGAGCCGAGATGGCGGGCGCCGTCCCGAACCTCGTAGAAGCGCACCTCGGGATGCCAGACGGGCACGGGCTCGGCCTCGATGCGCGGCTCCGCGGCGCGGACGACCGTGCGCGCGCCCGTCGAGGGATCGACGTGCACGGTGTCGCGTCCGGCGACCGTGATGCCGAACAGCTCGCCGAAGAGGCGGAACATCCCGCCGATGACGCCGTCGACCGGGAACCAGGGGCGCAGGGCCTCGTCGTCGAAGCCGTGCAGCTCCTTGCGCATGCGCTCCGACCACAGGGCGAACTCCCAGGGATGCAGGTGTCGCTTCGCCTCGCCGGTGCGGGACGCCCGGAAGGCCTCCAGCTCATCGGCCTCCTGGCGGAAGCGGGGACGCACACGACGGCCCAGGTCCTCGATGAAGGCGAGCGCGCGGGCGCCGCTGCCAGCCATCCGGCGCGCCGTGGTGAAGTCGGCGAAGTGTTCCTTGCCGAGCAGCCGCGCCTTCTCCTGCCGGAGCGCGAGGATCTCCCCCACCAGGGCGGTGTTGTCCCAAGGCGCCTTGAGCCCGACCTGTCCGAGAGCCTCCCAGCCTTCGCGGCGCAGGGCCTCATCCTCGGCATATTCGAGCACCGGGAAGACCGACGGGGCGTGCAGAGTGAAACGCCAGGCTTCCGGGCGGCCCTTGGCCGTCGCCGACTGCCTGGCGGCGCCGAGAGCGCTGGGAGGCAGCCCGCGGAGCCGGGCCTCGTCCGTGATGAAGAGGTCCCAGGCGTTGGTGGAGTCCAGGACGTTCTCGGAATACTTCTGCGTGCGTGAGGCGAGGTCGGCGTTGATCGCAGCCAGCCGTTGCTTGCTTTCCGGGGGCAGGTCGGCGCCGTTTTCGACGAAGTCGGCGACGGTCTCCTCCAGGAAACGACGTCGCACGCCGGTCAGCGCGGCGGCCTCAGGCGTGCCCGCGTAGTCACGGATGACTGACCAGACCTGAGGGTCGAGCGTCAGCGAGGTGAAGAAGGCGGTCACCTCCGGCAGCAGGGCGTTGTGGGCCTTGCGCAGCGGCTCCGAGTTCATGACCGCATCGAGGTGCGTCACCAGCCCCCAGGCACGTGAAAGCTCACGCGTGGAACGCTCGAGACCAAGAAGCACATCGTCATAGGTCAGTCGGCCGGGAGGCAGGGCCTTGAATGCTTCGACGTTGGCCTGGGCGCGGCGCAAAGCCTCGCGGATGTCGGGCTCGACGTGCCCGGGGCGCAGGCGGCTCCAGTCGAAGAGGAAGGCGTCGTCGAGGAAGGGATGCACGGGGAGGCAAGATGCCCCCGAAACGTCGTCCAGCAAGCGCACAGCGAGGATTGGCGCCCTCGGAGCGGGCTTGCGAAGCGCCCCCTGCGGCCTTCATTGTGCGGCATGAACGTCGAGGAGGCAGTGCCGGTCCAGGCCATCGAAGTGGTACCCGTCCAGGGGGGCACCGCCGTCTTCCTCGTCACCCCCCTCAAGACCGTCGTGATCCAGGTCGACCCCGCCGTGGGGGAGGCCCTGCAGGCCTCGTTGGACGGACGCCTCTCGGAGCGGCCGCTCTCGCACGACCTGATGCTGCACCTGCTCCTCGGTCTTGATGCGGCGGTCTCGCACGTGGCGATTGTCAGCGTGAAGGACGGGGTGTTCTACGCGCGCGTCCTCCTCGCGCAGGACGGGCCCGTGGCCCGCAAGGTCGCCGAGGTCGACGCCCGTCCCAGCGACGCGCTCGTGCTGGCGGTCAAGGCCAAGCGGCCCGTCTTCATCGCCTTACCAGTGGTCGAGGCCTGCGAGGATATGTCGGCCCAGCTCGCCAAGCTGCGCAAGCAGGCGTGAACCCCGCACTCCCCCAGCCCACCGAGCCGGGCGTGCGCCCCTCGGTGCTCGCTCCGATGCAGGACGTGACCACGACCGCCTTCATGCGCGTCATTGCGCGACGCGGGGCGCCCGACTGGTTCGTGACCGAATATTTCCGCGTCCACGAGAGCTCGACGCCCGAACGCCACATCGTCGATTCCGTGATCAACCACGGCACGGGCCGGCCGGTCTTCGCCCAGCTCATCGGCGAGGACACGCCCCACATGCTGCGGACGGTCAAGGAGCTGCTGAAGCTCCCCGTGGCGGGCATCGACCTCAACATGGGCTGCCCGGCGCCCAAGGTCTACCGCAAGAACGTCGGCGGCGGGCTCCTGCGTGATCCGGCCAAGGTCGATGAGCTCGTGGGCTCCCTGCGCCAGGCCATCCCCGGACTCTTCACGGTGAAGATGCGCATCGGCTTCGACGGGACCGAACGCTTCGACGAAATGCTGGCCATCCTCGCCAGGCACAAGGTCGACCTCGTGACCGTCCATGGACGCACGGTGAAGGGGCTTTACTGGTCCGAAGTCGACTACGCCGCCATCGCGCGCGCCGTCCGCTCCCTGCCCTGCCCCGTCATCGCCAACGGCGACGTGGCCAGCGCGGCGAAGGCCTCCCGACTGCTCGGAGAGACCGGCGCCCACGGCATGATGATGGGCCGGCACGCCATCCGGAACCCTTGGATCTTCGCCCAATGGCGCGACCTGCAGGCGGGACGCGCCCCGTTCCAACCGACCCTCGCCGACGTCCGGGCCTACGTGCAGGACCTCGCGGACGAATGCTGCGACCGGGCGATGACCTCCGAGCAGCACGCCGGCCGGCTGAAGAAATTCCTCAATTTCGTGGGCCTCGCCGTCGACGCTGACGGCGCCTTCCTCCACGAGATGCGCCGTTGCGCCACGATGGAGGAGCTCCTGGCCTGCTGCGACCGACGCCTGGGCGGCGAGAACGCGGGCCGGGCCTACCCCGACGAGCCCTACCGAGGCCTCGTGGCCCGTCCCACGCGCGAGACCCAGCAGGGTTGCGAACTCTAATCAGCGCAGCGTGGCGCGGAGACGCCGCTCGCGCGAGAGGAACAGCAGCAGCGGCCCGCCGACCACGAGCAGCGACCAAAGTCCGGCGGCGAGACCGATGAAAGTGCCCAGCGCACAGTGGCAGGCCTGCTTGCGGCGCAGCACGAGGTACCAGGGCAGACAGAGCGCTAGGCCGATGGCGGAACCCCTAACGAAACGCGCGACGAAGCGTTCGAGCGCGTCGGCTTCCTTAGAACAGCGATGGAGCAGCACCGGAATCCAGACCGTCCAGGAAACCGCCCAGACACCGAAGGCGCCCACGATGCAGGACAAGGAGTCGAACTTCTTGGGGTCGACCGAAGGCAGGAAATAGGCAACGTCGATGAGGGCGAAGACCGGCAGGGCGAGGAGAAGACCGCCGAGGAAAGCGGCCCCCGCCACCCTGGGCAGCAGCGCCGACGCCGAGGCCGGAGCCGGAGTCACCGGCAGCGGCACCGAGACGAGCAACGACTGGATGAAGGCCAGCAACCAGACCGCGAGCGGCCACAGCAGCTCCTTGGTGTCCTCGAAGGAGAGATAATCGAGGCCGAGCAGCTGGTTCACATTCAGGAAAGCGCCGTCCCAGAGCACCAAGGAAGCCAGCAACCAGAACAGTGCGTTGAAGACGAAGGCCAGCGGCAGAGAGATGAGGAACGCTCGGATGACGGCGGACATGGGGAGTGAGGGTTGATTCAAAATGCCCCCCGCGGGCGGGTCTGACCACCCCAAAACCCCGTGCCCCTTGACTCCCGACCATGACCGTCAAAAATGAAGTCATGATCCACCTCACGCCCGAAGCCGCCGTTCAGGTCCGGGCCCTCCACGCCAAGCAGGACCCCGCCACCCTGCTCCGCGTCCTCGTCGAGGCCGGCGGCTGCTCGGGCTTCGAATACGGCATGTCCTTCGACGCCCGCAAGGAGGGCGACCTAGAATTCGAAAGCCAGGGCGTGCGCCTGCTCATCGACCCCGCCAGCCACGCCTACCTGGACGGCTCCACCGTGCACTTCGACGACGGCCTGCACGGCAAGGGCTTCGAGGTCCGCAACCCCAACGCCACCAGCACCTGCGGCTGCGGCAAATCCTTCAGCTGACCATGAGCCCCGCCCTGCCCTTCGCACTCCTGCTCGCCCTCACCCTCACCGCCAAGGAACCTGTCAAGCCCGTGGATACCGAGAACGAGAAAGTCCCCGCCGGCAAAGTCCGCGTCACCCTCGACGACGGCAAGGGCGGCGTCGCCAAGCCGACGGTCGTCGACAAGGTCGTCAAGCCCGACGCCGAGTGGCAGGCGCTGCTCCCTCCCGAGACCTACCGCATCCTGCGCGCCAAGGGCACCGAACGCCCCTTCTGCGGCACCCTGCTCGACAACAAGAAGCACGGCACCTACCACTGCGTCGGTTGCGAGCTCCCGCTCTTCTCCTCCGACTCCAAGTTCAACTCCGGTACCGGCTGGCCGAGCTTCTTCCGTCCGGTTTCGAAATACAACGTGGTCACCATCGAGGACCGCAGCCACGGCATGACCCGCACCGAGATCCTCTGCGCACGTTGCGACGGACATCTCGGGCACGTGTTCGAGGACGGACCTCCGCCCACCGGCCTGCGCTACTGCCTCAATTCCGAGTCCCTGAAGTTCAAGGAACTCAAGACGGCGAAGTGACCCCTCAGCGTCCCCGACGCTTCTGAGTCTTGGACCGCTTGACCGGCTTACTGCCCGCCGTACGGGTCTCCTTCTTCTTCGGCTTGCGCACGGCCTTCGTGACCAGCTTTACGGCCTTCTGAACGCGCTTGGTCCGCTTGGGTTCGGCCTTGCCGTTGGCCTTGGCCGGCTTGGCGGCCGATTCGGGGAGGACGCCCTGCCGGACGGCCTTCCGGACCGTCTCCTTGAACGCTTCCAACCCGGAACCATCGTGACAGGAGATGGCGAGCGTCGGAGCCGCGACCTTGCGCGTGAACTCCTCGAGATTCTTCACCGCGGAGGGCAGGTCCATCTTGTTGACGACGACGATCCGGGGCTTGCTCGCCAGCACGGGCGAGTACAGACGCAGCTCGCGCTCCAGCACCTTAAAATCATCCCAGGGACGGCGGCCGTCGTTGCCGGCCATGTCGATGAGGAACACGAGAAGCGAGCAGCGCTCGATGTGGCGCAGGAACTGGTGCCCCAGACCGCGGTTCTCGTGCGCGCCCTCGATGAGCCCGGGAATGTCCGCCATCACCACTCGGCCGTGGCGGTCGGGATACTCGATGACCCCCACGTTGACGTGCAGCGTCGTGAAAGGATACGGGGCAGTCTTGGGCCGTGCGGCGGTGATGAGGTTGGTCAGGGTCGACTTGCCAGCGTTGGGAAAGCCGACCAGCCCGAGGTCGGCGATGGTCTTGAGCACCAGTCGGTACTCACCCTTCTCGCCCGGACAGCCAGGCGTGCTGCGACGCGGCGCCTGGTTCACCGAACTCTTGAAGTTCATGTTGCCCAGCCCGCCCCTGCCTCCCGCAAGCAGGATGACCTTCTCGCCGTGCTCGGTGACCTCGGCGACCAGCCGGCCCGTGGACTCCTCCAGCACCTGCGTGCCCGGAGGCACGCGCAGGACGAGGTCCGACCCGTCGGGCCCGGCGCACTGGCGGCCCATGCCGGGCGTGCCGTTCTTGGCGGCGCGGTGAGGCTGCCAGCGGTAGGTCTCCAGGTCGCCCTCGTTGCGGTCGCAGAGCAGCACCACGTCGCCGCCCTTGCCGCCGTTGCCGCCGTCGGGGCCGCCCTTGGGGATGAACTTCTCGCGGCGGAAGCTCACGCACCCGTGGCCGCCGTCGCCGGCGCGCAGGATGACCTTGGCCTCATCGATGAACATGCCCCGAAGGTGGGGACGCCTCCCGCGAGGGTCGAGCCGTAAAGGGCGCTCAGCGCTCCAGCCCGCGGGAGCGACGCAGCCAACGCTCAACCGGAGAGAAGAAGGCGAGGTCGGCGAGGAAGCCGACCAGCATGATCACGCCCATCACGCCCATGACCTGTTCCATCCGCAGCAGCTCGCGGCCCGCGTGCAGGAGCGAGCCGAGGCCGAAGCCGGAGAGGATGACCACGAAGATTTCGGCGGCCATCAGCGAGCGCCAGGCGAAGGCCCAGCCCTGCTTCATGCCGCTGATCACGCCGGGCAGAGCCGCGGGCAGGACGACTTGCGTCCAGAGGTGGACCCCGCCAGAACCCATGGTCTGGGCGGCGCGCAAGTAGAGCGGCTCGACGTTGAGCACCGACTCACGCACCGCGACGAGGACGGCCCACAGGGTGCCCATGACGACCACGAACACGACGGCCGACTCCTCGGGACCGAACCAGAGAAGAGCCAGCGGCACCCAGCAGACGGAAGGCAGCGTCTGCAGCCCGAGGGCGATGATGCCGAGCGTGTCATTGATCCAACGGACGCGGGCGCAGAGCGCGCCGAGCGGGAAGCCGAGGACGACGCCGATGAGGAAACCCAGCGCCAGACGGCGCACCGTGACCCAGGTGGCGGAAAGAAGCTCACCGTTGAGCAAACCGTCCCAGCACCACTCCACGACATGGGAGGGGGCGGGGAAAAACAGTTCGTCAACCCGGCCGGAACGGACCGCCCACTCCCAGCAGCCGAGCATGAGCACGGCCAGCACGGTCGGTATGACTGGACGTGGCAGGCTCATTCGAGGGCCCCTTTCGTGAGGTGGGAGGCGAGGGACTCGGTGACGCGGGCGGCGAGTGCGGCGAGCGCCGGATCATTGATCCGCCGCGGACGGGGCAGATCAATCTCAAAGACCTCGCGCACCCGTCCGGGATGAGGGGAGAGGAGCACGACGCGATCACCTAAGCAGACCGCCTCGCGGATGTTGTGAGTCACGAGCACGATGGTCTTCCGCCGCTTGGTGAAGATCTCCTGGATGTCGCCGTAAAGCTGGTCGCGCGTGAGCGCGTCCAGGGCCGAGAAGGGCTCGTCCATGAGCAGCACGCGGGGGTTGGGAGCGAGCGACCGGGCGAGCGCGACGCGCTGACGCATGCCCCCCGAAAGCTCGTGAGGTCTGGCAAGCTCCTTGTTGCCGAGTCCGACGAGTTGGAGATAATGACGTGCGGACTCACGACGCTCATCATCGGTCAGGCCGGGCTTCAGCCGCAGGCCGAACGTGACGTTCTCCAGGACGTTTAGCCAGGGGAAGAGGGCGTCCTGTTGGAACATGACCAGACGGTCCCGGCCGGGACCGCGCACGGGAGAGTCCGCCAGGCGAATCTCACCCTCATCCGGCAGTTCCAGACCGGCGAGCAACGAGAGCAGCGTGGACTTTCCGCAGCCGGAAGGACCGACGAGCACGAGGAATTCACCTTCTCGCACGTCGATTGAAATGTCCTCAAGCGCCGTCAGGGGACCCGATGCCCCGTTGAAGCGTTTGGTGACGTTACGCAGCGTCAGGGCCGCGGGCTGTGAACCGGGGGAATCCATGTTCAGCGGGTCGGACGATCCTCCTGCAATTCGGAAAGAAGCGAGTCCAGGGGATGGGCCTCACGAAGCAAGCCGGCGGAGACGGCGTCGTCCATCGACTTCCCGAGGGAAGCCGCAAGACGGGCGTGCCGGTCGGCGGCCGGCTCATGTCCGTCCAGACGCATCCGGTGGAGCGCAGAGTCGAGCAAAGCCTCCGCCATGGGCTTGGAACGCGTCTCAGCAGCCAGCCCCTGCGAGATCAGCCTGCGATGAAGGGCGGGGTCAGCGATGAGACGGTTACGCAGCTCCCAATGCGAACGTACGAAGGCACGGACGTCGTCGCCCCGATCCTCCAGCGCGGCCGCCGAACAGGCGAGAACCGTCACGACAGCGGTCGCGTCTTCCGCCACGACGACGCCGCCGAACTCGGAAGTGAGTCGGGAGACCCATGGCTCGACCGTCCAGGCGGCATCCACCTGACCGCGGCCGAACAGCATCACGAGCTCGGGATTGGCGGCAGGAATCACCTGCGCGTCTCCTCCCGCAAGCGTGACCCTGAGACCGCC
This sequence comes from Verrucomicrobiota bacterium, assembly GCA_016871415.1. GTDB lineage: Bacteria > Verrucomicrobiota > Verrucomicrobiia > Opitutales > UBA953 > UBA953. The sequence goes on along the minus strand of VHDL01000001.1, from coordinate 93,248 downwards.
GGACTTCAGCCAGGCTCGGGCGGAAACATCCTGCGTGTTACCCAACTGAGGCGTGGCCAACCGACGGCCGCGAAAATCCTGCGGAGAACGTAGCTCCAGACCGGGCCTGACCACGAGAGCATTGCCACCGGAAACCACGGGCGCGAGGAGACGGAGCGTCTTGCCCCGGGACCGGACATGACCGTTAATCAAGGGAGAGGCGCCCACGTAAACCACGTGCACCGTGCCGGTGAGCAAGGCTTCGACGGCGGAAGGGCCGGCGTTGAAGGCCTGCCATTCAACTCGGACCGGAATCGACCGGGAGGCATGCCAAGGTGCCCCTTCCCTCTCCAACTGCCTCGCGGCAAGAGCCGGCGAATGGGTCAGGTTGGGGAAAAAACCAACCCGAAGAGCCTCCGCCCTGAGGGAGGTGCCGATGGCCAGAAATGGCCAGAAAAGCAGACTGGATAGGAGGAGACGCAAAACGAAAAGGCTTTAAAGTTGATAAGATTAGTAATGATTAAATGATAAGCCGCTGGCCTTTGCAAGTCTCTTCTACCGTCAAAAAGCGCCCAATAGGGCCTCCAAATATGCAAAGTCGGTGTCGCCTCTTCCGGCCAGCGAGCGAACGAACCCACGCAGTTGAATTGAAAAAACCCGAATGTCACGGTCATCCTGCTTCAAGGGTCCAGCGGATCCGGAATTCAACTTCGTCACCGGGATGGCTGCCCGAAGCCCCCGTGGCTTCCTGCAGGGATGCGCCGAAAACCTGTCGGTCGAAGACTCAAGCCAGTGGGACGACCATCCGACGTCGAACCTCAGCACGGCAGAACGCCTGGCCTCCCAGCGAGGCCTCAGAGTGACGATGTTCTCGTTGACGATGTAATCGCTGGCGGACCAAGGCCGTCCGAACCCGAAGAACTTTTCGAAACGGCTTAATCGGCCGTCGGTCGGACTGTCATCGCCCGTCGCGACGCCCGGAAACAGACCGAGCCGCGAATCCCAGGAATCGCGGGCCCGCCAACCCGCTTCAGCGGTAAAGGCATGCGCCCGGATCGGCACCCCTCCGTCATGTCCGTGCTGCAGGGTGAATGAGACGTCGTAGTCGAAATCCGTTCCGACGATGTCACCGAAGGCCCGCACGCCCGGCGAGTCGACGCGCCTTCCGCCAGGGCGTGAATCGTCGGTCATCCTGAGCCAAGACCGGTCAGGTCCGCCGCACCAACGACTGAAAGCAACGCCAGCAGGGTCCAGAGCACGGTACGCCAGGCATGGGACCTCACCAGTGAGGCCAAGCCCTCGGAATCCGGACCTTCGTCACGCAGGCGCCGATGGCAGGGCACGGACCACAGGGCGGTCAGGGCCCAGCAGGCCGCCACCAGCACCAATCCGAACCAGTTGCCCACGGACGCCGCCCAGAGGTGCCCGAGTAGCTGGAGGATGAGCAACGGACCGACGATCCGCCCCACCCTCCGCGTGTAAGCGTCGTGGGCCGCGGCAAATCCCTCCGGACGCCAGCGGGCGAAGTCCGGATAAGTGCACAGCAGGATGAGCCAAGACACGGCGGCCATGGAGACGTCGACGCAGGCCAAGACTATCTTCAACAAATGAGCGTCCATGAAGGGGACGGAACCGGGGTTTTCTCTTTGCACAATGCGGGCCGACGTTAAAAAGAGCCCATGCCCCGACCCTTCTCCGGCCTGACTGCGCTCGCGTTCCTGCTGTTCGCCTCACTCTCGGCGCAGTCGACGCCGAACATCGTCATCCTCTTCGCGGACGACCTCGGCATCAACGACCTAGGCTGCTTCGGCCGCAAGGACCAGCGCACGCCCAACCTCGACCGGCTGGCGGCGGAAGGCGCACGATTCACGCAGGCCTACGCGGCCGCCTCGGTCTGCTCGCCCTCCCGCGCCGCCATCCTGACCGGACAGAGCCCCGCGCGCGTCAAGATCACCACCTTCCTCAACGGCCGCTCCGACCGCGCCTCGCATCGCCTGCTCGCCGCCAAGATCAACCTACAGCTGCCGGCTGAGGCGAAGACGCTGGCCGAACTCCTCAAGCCGAGGGGCTATGCGACGGCGGCCGTCGGCAAGTGGCATCTGGGCGGCAAGGGACACCAGCCCACGGACCGCGGGTTTGACGAATACTTCCCGGGGCGGGCTAATGCCGGGGCCGAATCGCCGCAAGGGGGCAAGGGCGAGCTCGGCCAGGCCGACTACGGGGTGAAGTTCATCGAACGCAACAAGGACAAGCCCTTCCTGCTCTACGTCGGGTTCGACAACCCGCACATCCCGCTCTTCGCCCCAGCCAAGGCCGTCGCGGCGAAGGCCGACGCATTCCATCCCACCTACGCCGCGCTGATCGAATCGCTCGACGAGGCCTGCGGGCGGATCCTCGCCGCGCTCGAGCGCAACGGTCTGGCGAAGAACACGCTGGTCGCCTTCGCCTCCGATAACGGCGGCGTGCACATCTCGGAGCTCAAGGAGTCGCCTGCGACCTACAACGCGCCTTCGCGCGCGGGCAAAGGCTTCCTCTATGAGGGCGGCATCCGTACGCCCCTGATCGTCCGCTATCCCGCGCGTCTCACGCCGGGTGAGATTTCCGAGCCGGTCTTACTGGGTGACCTCGTGCCGACCATCTGCTCCCTGACCGGCACGCCCGCGCCGGCCGTGCTCGACTTCAACGACCTTTCCCCGGTGCTCTTTGAAAAGAAATCCCTCAACCGCCCCCTGTTCTGGCATCAGCCGCACTACATGAACCAAGGCGGTCGCCCGGGGGGCGTGGTGCGCGCGGGATCCTGGAAGCTCATCGAGCACTACGAGGACGGATCGCTCGAACTCTTCGACCTCTCCAGGGACCCTTCCGAGACCAAGGACCTTGCGGCGGAGGAACCGGCCCGCGTCGCGACGATGCGTGGCGAACTCGAGGCCTGGCGCCGCTCAGTGGGTGCCGAGGGCATGCGCGCTAATCCAGATTTCAGCCGCGCCGCCTGGGAAGAGTGCTTCGTCCGCACCGACGTCACCCGGCTGCGGGCCCTGCCGAAGTCGGAAGCCATGCGCCCGCTCCTCGCCGACTGGCGCAAGGCCATGAATGACGCTTCCAAGCTGGGCTCCAACGCCCTGATCCACCTTGAGGCACGCGACGCCAAGGTCTCGGGCGAGAAGCTCAAGTATGAGGAGCCGCCCCACAAGGACACCCTCGGCTTCTGGGTGAACGCCGCCGACACCGCCTCCTGGACCTTCGACACCCCGGCAGCCGGCAACTACCGCGTGACGGTGCTGCAGGGCTGCGGCAAGGACCAGGGCGGTTCGACCGTGGCCCTCGACTGCGGAGCGTCGTCATTGGAATTCACCGTCGAGGAGACCGGGCACTTCCAGCGCTTCATTCCCCGCGAGGTCGGCCGGCTGACCCTGGCCGCCGGCACGAACACGCTGAAAGTCCGTCCGGTGAAGAAGGTCAAGAACGCCGTGATGGACCTGCGCCGGGTGATGCTCGAGCGCGTCGACTGATCAGAGCAACGCGAGGAGTCTGCGGAGCTCCGCTTCGGGCTCCTCATGGCCCTGCGCCACGGCCAGACGCAGGGCGTCCTCCAGCGACGTCCTGGCCTCATCCTTGAGGCCTGTCGCGAGCAAGGCCCTCCCCAGCAGGATGCGCGGTGCCATCCAGTCCGCCTTGGAGCCGGCGGCCAGTCGCAGGTGCTTGACGGCCTCTGCGGGGCGTCCTTCGGCCAGCAATGCCTGTCCGAGGGAGAATCGGAAGAGCGGGTTGGCGGGGTCGTCCGCGACGCGCTGGCGGAACGCATCCGCGCGTGAGCTCATCGGCGGCGGGAAGCGGGCTTACCGGCCGGCTTGGACTTGGCCGGCTTGGATTTCGTCTCCTTCGCGGTCGCCTTGACCAGAACGGCAGAAGTTTCGGATGCGACTGCAGGTGCGACTGAGTGCGGCTGAGGAACGCGTGCGGGGTGGCGGAAAATCAGAACCGAGCGTCCGGGCAGACGGACCTCGATGGAATGAGGCCGCCCGTGCGAGGGAATCGGATCGGCCTCGACCCCTCCAAGATTGCCCATCCCCTCGCCGGAATAGTGGGCTGAATCGGTGTTGAGCGCCTCTTCCCAGCGACCGATGAAGGGCACGCCCAGCCGGTAGGTGCGTTCGACGGGCGTGAAATTGCCCACCACCGCCCAGCTTGCGCCATGACCGCGTCTCTCAAAAGCCAGGACGCTGTTCTCCCGGTCGTCCGCCTCGATCCAGGAGAAGCCGGACGCGCTGCCGTCCTCGGCGGCGACGGCGGGGTCTCCGACATAGAGACGGTTGAGGTCCGCCGCCAGCCGCTGCAGGCCGGCGTGGATTGGGGCGTCGAGCAGGTGCCAGTCGAGGGACTGGTCGTGCCTCCATTCGGCGAACTGGCCGAATTCGCAGCCCATGAAGAGCGTCTTCTTGCCCGGCCAGGCCCATTGCAGGGCGAGCAGGCAGCGCAGGTCGGCGGCCTTAAGACGGTCATCGGCCCCGCCCATCTTGTTGATGAGCGACCCCTTTCCGTGAACCACCTCGTCGTGCGAGAACGCCTGCATGAAGGACTCCGACCCCTGGTAGAGCATGCCGAAGGTCAGCTTGTCGTGGTGATGCTTGCGGAACAGCGGGTCCTGGCGGAAGTAGTGGAGCGTGTCGTGCATCCAACCCATGTTCCACTTGAAGTCGAAGCCGAGGCCGCCCTCGGCGACCGAGCGCGTCACCCCGGGGAAGGACGTCGACTCCTCGGCCACGGTCACCGCGCCCGGATGGTAGAGGTGAACGAGGGAGTTCACGTGCCGGAGGAACTCGATCGCCTCGATGTTCTCCCGACCGCCATGGCGGTTCGGAATCCATTCCCCGACCTTGCGGGAGTAGTCGAGGTAGAGCATCGAGGCGACCGCATCGACGCGGAGTCCGTCCACATGGAACCGGTCGAGCCATGAGAGCGCCGAGGCGGCGAGGAAGCCGCGCACCTCATGCCGGCCGTAATTAAAGATGAGCGTGCCCCAGTCCTGATGCTCGCCGAGGCGAGGGTCGGCGTGCTCGTAGAGGTGCGTGCCGTCGAAGCGGGCCAGCGCGAAGAAGTCGCGCGGGAAGTGGGCGGGCACCCAGTCGATGATCACGCCGACCCCGGCGCGGTGGAGTGCGTCAACCATGGCCATGAAGTCGAGCGGCGAACCGAATCGTTGCGTCGGGGCGAAGAAGCCCGTGACCTGGTAGCCCCAGGAGCCGTCGAAGGGATGCTCCGAGGGCGGCATCAGCTCGACGTGCGTGAAGCCCGTCCGCACGCAGTATTCGGCCAGCTGGGCGCCCAGTTCCCGGTAGCCAAGCATGCGGCCTCCCTCCTCGGGCACGCGGCGCCAGGAGCCGAGGTGCACCTCGTAGACCGACATCGGGCGCCTCCGCAGGTCGGCCCGCGCGCGGGACTTCATCCACTCGGCGTCATTCCACACGAAGCCGGAAAGATCGGTCACGATGGCGGCGTGGTTCGGCGCGGGCTCAAAGTGCAGCGCATACGGATCCGTCTTGAGGAACGGCGTGGCGTCGTGAGGCCCGACGACCTCGTACTTGTAACGTGCGCCCGCCTTGAGGCCCGGGACGAACAGCTCCCAGACGCCCGAGGCGCCGAGACGCCTCATCGGGTGGGCGCGGCCGTTCCAGAAATTATGGTCACCCACCACAGAGACCCGGCGGGCACTGGGAGCCCAGACCGCAAAGGCGACGCCGGCGACGCCGTCCATCTCCCGCAGGTGGGATCCCAGCCGATGATGGACGCCGTGATCATCGCCCTTGCCGATTAAGTAGAGATGCTCCTCTGAAATCGTGGGTAGGAAGCGGTAAGGATCCTGGAAACGGTGCGTGGCTCCGTCGGGATAGACCGTGCGCAGGGCGTAACCGAAGGGAGGAGGCGTAGGAACCTCCCTCTCGAAGACATCCGTGGACCCGAGGCGGACCAGCCTGACGGGGGCGGCCCCGTCTCGGAGCAACTCGCAAGCGGAAGCCCCTGGGAGCAGCGCTCGGACCACGGCACCTCCCGACGGAGACCGGTGCAGACCCAGCAGACGGTGGGGTTCGGCCTCCGTTCCTTCGGCCAGAGCGACCAATTCCGCAGGACGGAGAAGCATGACGGGAGATTCCACGCCGACGGCGCGTCCGCAAGCGCTCATTACCCGAAAAAACCTTGAGGCGAAGGCCGGACCCTCAACGCTCCTTGGATGCCTGGAAATCGCCTCTGGTCCCTCGTGACCGCCCTGGCCGCGCCGCTCGTCGCGCATGGGCAGGCGACGCCCCCGGCCGGAGCCCCTCTCATCGAGGGTGACGACCCCGTCTATTCCCAGAATGGCCGTGTGCTCACCGTGAAGAACGCGGTGGTGCGGTCCGGCACGACGTCGCTCTGGGCGAAGTCGGTCAGGGCCGACCTGGCCAACGGCGTCATCCATGCCGAGGGTAACGTGGTCTACTCCAGCGGTGAATACCGTATCTTCAGCCAGTCGATTGACATCGACCGACGCAAGGACCTGATCGTGGCCCGCAATGTGCGCTTCGGCCGCGCCCCGGTGCATTTCACCGCCGATGAACTGACCATCCGCGGGCAGGACCGCTCGATGCGCGGACTACGCGCCTGGTTCAACGAGCCCCACCCGGACGGCATGCACCTGAGCGTGCAGGAACTAGACTATGTCGCAAAGACAGACCGACTAAGCCTCAGGTCAGCGACGGGATTCGTCGCCGGCGCGCCTTTTGCCCATCTCCCGGCATACTCCCAGAAAGGCTACCGCGAATTCCCTTACGACATCTACATCCGGACAGGCAACACGGACGTGCAGGGTATGTTCGTGCGCTCGACTGTGATGGCGAAGCAGGCGGAGAACCTGTGGGCGGGCCCGGTCCTGGACTACTATGGCGAATCGGGCCTGATGGTGGGACCGGCGCTGCGTTACGACAACGGACGGACCAGGACCGGCAAAGGCTGGCTGGCCGAGATCGAAGGCGGATTCATGGACGAAAAGTCCGGGCTGCCGGCGGACTACTACGGACGTCCCATCGGCTCCGACCGGCACTTCTTCTACGGAGACGTCGCCGGGCGGACGGAGGGAGGCGTGGACGTCGCCGGCCAGCTCTACGCCCAGAGCGACCCCCTCATGCTGCGCGACGTGCGGCCGCACCTCGTGAACCGTTCGGGACGGCCCCGGGCCAACCTCGAGGCGACGGGACAATTCGAATCCGGCTACGCCTCGGCCGGCTTCGTCGCCAAGGTGGATGACTACCAGGACGTCGTGCAGAAACTCCCCGAACTGAGACTGGACATGCCCACCTCGGCGTTCGGACGGGACGGACTGCAGAGCCGCTCCTTCCTGACCTTCGCCTACCTCACCGAACGCCCTTCGACCGAACTACCCCTGCCCGCCTACCAGCAGCAGACATTGCACAATGGCTCATGGAGCTCGGCCAGAGTCGACGGCTACTACGGCCTGGCTTACCCGATCCAAGTGCAGGACTGGCTCACCTTCCGGCCGGTCGCCGGAGCGCGACTGACGTCGTGGAGCGACGGACTCAACGGATCCGGGCCTTCCTCCAAGGCGATCGGCCAGGCGGGCTTCGACCTCGAAGGCCTCGTGACCGGACAGTGGGAAGCCCGCTCAGAAGGATGGAAAGTGGACGGACTACGGCACTCCATGAGGCCCTTCATCCACTACAGGGCCATGCCGGGGGCCGATCAGAAGCTGGGGACCGCGCCGCCCGCGGAACGCGCCGTCGCAGTCAACATCCTTGAAGAGCTGGACCTAGCCGACCGTCTCGACGCCGCCACAACGAGGGACACGCAGTCCATGCGGATGGGCGTCCGCAACACCCTGGCCACCCGTTCGGAGAACGGGGGTTCCCGCGATCTGCTCAGGGCTGACTTCTTCACCGACTGGCGGGACGGGCCCACCGAGCAGGAGGACGGCCGAGGCGACTTCCACGCGCGCTTGCTCTGGACGCCCATCGACTGGCTGGCGCTCGATTCCGCGCAACGCCTGCCCAACGGAGGCGGAGCCCCCCTCGAATCCATCCAGAGCGTTAGGGTGAAGTCCGGCGACCTCTGGTCGGCGGAAGTCAACTGGATCGAATTCAACCGTCTGAATCCGACCAAGCAGCTGGCCGCCAATGCGACCGTGAGGCTGAACTCCGTCTTCATCCTCTCCGGCACGAGCCTCTATGATGTCCGGTCCGGACGTAACATCGGCCAATGGCTGCGCCTGCAGCAGTCGGTCGGAAACACGTGGATGATAGAATACGGACTGGAGAGGTTCTTGGACCCCCGGGAGCCGAGAAATCTGGGCTTCTACATGGAGTTCCGTCTGTTCAGATTCTGACCGTGGCCGAAGATCCCGCAGACGCCCCCCTGCCCACCGACGGCATCCTGCCGCCCTCGGACCTACCCATCCGGCTCGACATCTTCGAAGGCCCGCTGGATCTGCTGCTGTTCCTCATCCGGAAGAACGAGGTGGACATCTACGACATCCCTATCGAGACGGTCACGCGGCAGTATCTCGAAATCCTGCGGACCCAGGAGAAGGGCAACCTCGAGCTGGCCGGGGACTTCTTCGTGATGGCGGCCACCCTGATGTACATCAAGAGCCGCATGCTGCTCCCCGCGGAAAGCCGCCCAGAGGAGGACGTGCCGTCGCCCGACGAGGGACAGGATCCGCGGTGGTCGCTCGTGCAGCAGCTCATCCAGTACAAACGCGTCAAGGAGACCGCCGCCATCTTGCGCGGCCTCATCGACGACCGGCTGGGCCTGCTTTCGCGCGTCGTTCACCAGCCGCAGGGAGAGGACGCCGTCGTCCGGCCGGTGGCTCCGACCGATCGCATCGAGCTTTGGAACACCTTCAACCTCGTGCTGCGCCGGCTGGCCGAACGCATCCAGCCCGGTGACATGACGCAGGAGACCGTTACCGTGGCGGACCGCATGGAGATGATCCTCGATCGGCTTAGGACGGAGACGTCCTTCGCCTTCACTTCCCTGCTTCCGTCCAAGCCGACCGTCGCCCAGCTCGTGGCCACCTTCCTCGCATGCCTTGAGCTGGCCAGGTTGGGACGGCTGAAGCTGGCGCAGGACGGGATCTTCGCGGAGATCGCCTGCGAGAAATCCGACGATTCGGAAGGGCCGAACGCCGGCGACACGGCCGAAAGCGGCTCAGAATTCGACACGCCCTCGGCCACGGAATGAGGTAGCGGCTTGAAAGCCGACTACTTCAGTGCAAAATGAAACCATGGCTCGCAAGACGCGCCAAAAGAATCACCTGCTCGGTCTCGGCCTGGACGCCAAGGACGGCCACAGGCGCATCACGAGCGGAGAGGGGTTCAATCTGGTCGGGGGCTCGCAGGAGACCCATGACAAGATGGCGGAAACGGTCATCAAGACGACCGAGGACCTGGAGCGTAAAGGCAAGTCAATCATCGACGCCGACCCTCGTGAAATCATCGATCTACTCCGGAAGCACGGAGAAGACCGCTGAGGGCTCATTGACGGTTTGACTCAAAAGCCGGGCATGGCTTGATTGAACTCCCCTCATGAGCACCGAGCCGATCCCGCCGCCTCCGCCTCCGCCCGAAGGAGAGCCTGCGTCCGTTCCTAGACTCCGCTTGGCTAAGCCGGTGGCTCCGGGCGCTCCGGCCGTGCCTCCGCCCCCTCCTCCGCCTCCGGTCGGAGGCGCCGCCATCCCTCCGCCTCCGCCCTTGGTCGCCCCCGCCGCGCCCGCCCCCGTCGCGCCTGCGGCACCGACCTTCAAGACCGCCTCCACGAGGTCCGAGCGCAGCGTGGGCAAACTCGCCGCCGCCAGCGACGTCCTCGTCATGGTCGTCTCCTTAGGAGCGGCCGTCTTCCTAGCCCTCGAGCTTTTCTCCAAGACCAAGGGCAACTGAATCTTCCATGGCATCCCCCCTCATCGCCAACCTAGACTCGTCCAACTTCGAGTCCTCCATCAAGTCTTCACAGAAGCCCGTGCTCGTGGACTTCTGGGCCACCTGGTGCGGGCCCTGCAAGCAGCTCGGCCCCGTGCTCGACCAGCTGGCCGAGGAGATGAAGGAGTCGGCGAAAATCGCCAAGGTCGATGTCGACACGAACCGCGACCTCGTCCAGCAGCTCGGCGTGACCTCGATCCCCGCCCTGTTTCTTTTCAAGAACGGCGAGGTGGTGGACAAGATGGTCGGCGCGCGTCCGAAGGGGGACATCGCCGCCTTCATTAAGAAGCACATCTGACCGGGTCCGACCCGGCCAAGACGAGGGTCCGGCCTCCCGGACCCTCTCTTTTGCACTGACAGTGGCTTTCCGGCTCAGTTGCCGAGGGGGTGCGCGTCTAGCACCTCCTTCGGGCTGTACTGGCCCCTAGCGCCGATCTCCTTGCGGACGGCGGCCACGGAGGCGTCCATAACGGGCTCGGCGGCGTTGCCCCAGGCAGAACGGACGTAGGTCGCGATGTGCGCAATCTGGGCGTCCTTGAGGGCCACGCCGACGTTGGGCATGTTGCCGTTGTACTTGACTCCATCGATTTCGACCTCACCAGCCATGCCCGCGATGATGATCTTGATGATGCGCTTCTCGTCACCGGCGACCCAGAGGGACTTGACCAGAGGCGGGAACGCCCCGGGGACACCGGCGCCGGTGGGCTGGTGGCAGGCGGCGCAGTTGGCGAGGTAGAGCGTCTGGCCCTTGGCGGCATCGGGCTCGAAGACCACGGGACCGGCCGAGGCGAAAGCCACGGGGGCGTTGAGATCGAAGGCGGAAGCGGAGAAGCCGCGGGAATTGCGGGTGAGGTAGAGGCCGGCCCAGAAACCGAGGGCGCAGAACAGGAAGACCACTAAGATCGGGGTCATCGAGAAGCCCTGCGCGGGCTCCTGCTTGTCCCGGGCGATCTGGGAGTGCACCTCGACGAGACGGCCGTCGGAGAAGCCTTCGGGCCCGGGACTACCCTGACGGGGCCGGTTGCGGTCATAATGGCGGTTGCGGTCATTCATAGTGTCACTTCAGAGGGGCTTCGGGAGAGGAGTAATCCTGACGAAGGGAACGCAGGTAGGCGGCGAGCATGACGGCCCGCTCCGAAGGGATTTCGTGATTCGCTCCAGAATAGAGGAACCCGAACTGATCCCGGCCCCCGACTTTGTGCAGGATCGCGAGGTGCACGTCGGCGTCGGCCTTGGCCCGGACGCCATAGTTGGCGAGGTCGGGCCCGATGCGACGGTCGCCAAGCAGAACGACGGGCTGAAGCACGTAGTCACGGGCGACGGAGGGACGGGCGCCGAGGGCGCCGGCGATGTCACCGCCCTGCCCCGCCGGACGCACCTGCTGGGTGTGGCAGCTGACGCAACCGAGGGAAAGGTAGACCTGCCTGCCCTGGATAGCCTGACCGGGCTCCAGAGGGGGCATGAGGGGGCCTCCCTCCTCGGCGGGAGCACGGCCAAGGGAGTTGAACTGGGCCTGGGCCCCGACGACGATACCGACGAAAGGCAAAGCCGTGGCGGCGAGCGCGCCGAGGACGAGGTATCGGAAGTTCTTCATGACGATGGTTCAGTCGTGGGCAGGTTGGGACTCGCCGGCCGGGACGCCGCTGAGAAGCGCGGCGAAGGCGGTGGAGGCGAAGGCGAGATGTCCGATGAGCAGGAGCGCCGCCGAGACGGCGCTGATGAATCCATGGGCTGAAGGATGGGCGAAGGCCGCGAAGGCCGCGCCGGCGGCGCCGAGGGTGGACGCCCAGAAGTGGACGTGGATGGCGGCGGCGGAAGGCCAGCGGCCTCCGGACACGCGGGGCAACGCCGCATAGGCAGCGCCGAACACGCAGAACGTCACGCCCGCGTAAAGCAGCAGGAGATTCTGCCCTTCGGCGAAGGAGGTGAACCTCAGGCCGGCGTTGACGGAGCGGTCCGAGGCCCAGGCGGCAATCGCCAGCGAAGCCAGCAGGGAGACAATGCCGATGGAGATAAAGCGCAGCGAGGTGCTGTTCCAGGCGCGGAACCATCCGCCGTCGCGGGAGAGCGCGCCGAGCAAGTTCAGGCCGATGAGCAGCACCGGCACGAGCAGCATCATCGAGCCCACGACGCCAATCGACTGGATCCAGAGGGGGACGGGGGAGCCGATGAGGGAGGCCGGAGCGGTCCAGCCGGCGAAGAGGAAGTAAGTCCAGAAGGCGACGGAGGCCAGGTAGTAGGCGTGGAGAGGACGCGCCAGCACCTTGGACACGAAGTAGTAGCCGAGTCCGAGCGCGGAGCCGCCGAGCCAGAGAAGGTGCACGGTGCGGACATACCAGGAATGGGCGACGGCCTGGACCACGCCGGATGCGGGAGCCCAGAAGACCGCGGCCTGAGCGAGCAGGAAGGCCAGGAGGAATGTCACCGAAGCGCCGACCACGAACCACTGGGCGGCGAAGTTGTGTCCGGTGGGACGCTTGGCGTACGCCACCACGGGCCAGAGACCGGCCAGCGCGAAGGATGCGGCCAACACCGGGCCGGCGCCGACCGGGAAGTCGAGCAGCGCGTAGGCGCCGGGGCCGGAGACGATCACGGAGCCCGTGCACCAGGTGAGGGCGAGGTTCCAGAACAACCCGCCGACCGAGGCCATCCAGCCGTTGCGAATCTCAAACCTGCCGAGCTGGGCGAGCAGCCAGAGGTTGATCGCAAACAGGGCGTTGCCGGCCCATCCGTAGACGAAGGCGTTGCGCGCGGCAGCCTCCAGGCGACCGTGGGCGAACCACTCGTAGGATCCAATCCCGGCGGGCAGGGCCTTGAGGGTCGTCAGCAGCGAGAGCGCCGAGGACAGCATCAGCCACAGGGCGGCTGAACCGAACAGGAGGAGGAAGGGGGCGCGCAGAGGGGCATCAATCCGCGACAGGCGGGAACGGTCCTCGTCAGGGCGGCCGGATCGTTGTTCCTGAGTCATTGGAGGAGGGTTCACTTGATGCCGAGCTCGGCGGTGTTCCAGGGCACGGTACGGCCGGAGGCCGCGTCACGCACGGCCTTGACCTGGGCGACGGTCACGGCCGAGGCCTTGTTGCCGAAGCTCTGACGGACGTAGGTGAGCACGTCGGCGATATCTTGGTCGGTGACGCCCATCACGGGCGGCATCATGGAATTATAAGTTATGCCCTTGACGGTGACGGGGCCCATCAGCCCGTGCAGGACGAACTTGATGGAGAGGGACGGGTCGCCGGTGACCAGGGGCGATTCCACGAGCGGCGGGAAGACGGGCGGCAGACCCATGCCCGTGGGCTGGTGGCAGGCGATGCAGGTGCGGGCGTAGACGGCCTGCCCGCGCTTGAGCGTGGCCTCATCGGCGGGCACGAAGGCCGTGGGAGCGGAAGAGGCCGGAGCGGCAGGCGCGACGGCTGGAGCGAGCTTGCCGAGCACCTCGGGACGCTCGGCGGCGATGCGCAAGGCTTCGTTGAGAGGGATTCGGTAAGTGCCGTCGTCATTCTTGGCAGAGGAGGCGAGCAGCGTGGACGCCTTGGCTTCGGTCTCGGCACGGAGAGCGACCTGCTGGGCGCGACGGGCGGCCTCGGGAGAGACGCCCGTGCGGAAGTGAAGGAACGCCGCCACGGAGGCCGCGGTGACGGCTCCGACGAGCGCAAGGACCGCCAGCCAGGAGGCGACCTGGCCGGGGATCAGCGGACGGGAGCGGAGAGGAAGCTCACTCATGGTAATGGATCGACTCGAGGATGCGGGGGTCGTGGACCGGGATGGTCTCATGACGGGAGGCGCCGCGAAGGAGGAGGCCGACGACCAGCGCGCCGAAGCCGATGACCGCGAGGAGGTCGAGGGCCAGGCCGGAGGAGAGGAACGGGGTTACCGTGAAGCCCTCGGGTGCGCCCGGGGTCGTGATCTGGCGCGGCACGGCGTTGAACCAGAGGTCCACCAATCCGCCCACGAGGATTACCGCCGCCACTGAGGCGAGACGTCCGGCCAGAATCTTGGTGCGGTAGAACAGGAGGGCGAGGAAAGGCAGGACGAAGAAGCCAAAGATGAGGTACATCGAGACGCCCCACCACTGATTCTTGGCTCCAGTCACGGGATCCAGCTCGCGGATGTTGTACCAGAAGGTCTCCTCGGGGATGTTGGCCGTGTAGATGAGGAAGTACTGCGAGAAGCTGATGTAGGCCCAGAAGACCGTGAAGGCCAGGCAGAGGCAGCCCAAGACATGGCGATGGGCCTGGTTGAGGATGCCGTCGAGCCAGCCTCCGCGGGAGAGGAAATACGTGACGAGCACGGTCACGGCGAGTGCGAGGCGGATGGAAAGCGCGAAGAACCAGACACCGTACATGGTGGAGAACCAGTGGTAGGAGAGCGCCATGAGGCAGTCGAAAGCCAGCATGGTGAGCATGACGGCCGAGAGGGGGATGCCGGCGGCCGAGACGGCGTGCAGGCGGTGCGTGTGGCCGGCAGTGCGGTCCGAGTCCTGCGCGATGGACCCGCGACGGAGCGCCCAGACGAGTACGCCGAAGAAGACGACGTAGAGCACGACGCGGGTGAGGAAGAAGGGGCCGTTGAGGAACCAGGCCTTGGACTGCAGGATGGGGTCATGACCGACCTCGTGCCCGCTGGGCAGGACATGATGGGCGTCGGTCCACTCCCAGAGGAGGTGACGGAAACCGGGAATCAGCGCCAGCGGCAGGACGCTGAGGGCGAGGACGGTCGGCAGACCGGGGAGCGCGAGTTCCCAGGAGCGGCGGATGACCGGAGCCCAGCCCGCGTCGAAGACGCGGGTGATCATCGTGAGCATGAGCATGCCGATGAGGACCGAGGTCCAGAAGAGGCCTCCGACGAGCACGGAGAGGGCCGGACGGTGCTCATGGGCCGAGAGTCCCTGGGCGGCGAAGCCCCACGAGACCGCGAGCGCGACGACGCCGACGGCCAAGAAGGCCTTCCAGCGGGACGTGACGGGATGTGCGGACGGGAGAGAGGTCATTGTAAGGTCACTTGGTCTGGGACTTCACGGAAGCCGGAACGGCCTCGGGCGGGCAGGCCTGCGAGAGCTGCAGCGCGCGCACGTAGGCGACGACCGCCCAGCGCTCGGCGGGCGTCAGCTTGTCGCCGTAGCCCTGCATGGTGTTCTTGCCGTTGGTGATGACGTCGAAAATCTGGCCGTGCGGGTAGGCGCGGAAGAGCGGCGTGTGGAGGTTTGCGATGGTCACAATGGCGACGTCGCCTTCGACCGCGGAGCGCACCTTCATGATGCCGTTACCGTCGCCGGCGGCGCCGTGGCAGACGGCGCAGTAGACGCCGTACTTCTGGCGGCCCGTCTCGAGGATTGCGGCGTCGACCTTGAAGTCGGCGAGGGCGCCGCCCGGAAGGACGGTCAGCGACTTGGCGGGGAAGGCGGCGAGATGGGCACCCTGCGCGTCCTTGCCGCTCACGAAGGAGGGATTGAGCGACTCGGCCCGGCGGTATTCGGCGGAGAAGACCCTCTCGGGAGCGAGGTCGTCGCCACGGGCGACGGTGCCAGCGACGGGAGGCCGCGCGTCGCGGCCGTCGGCGAAGAAGCGGTTCTCGCCCTGGGGGCGGTACTTGGCCTGCAGGTCCATGTCGTCGAAGACCTGGACCGGCGTGTCCTTGGAAACGCGGCCCTGGAGCCCGAAGAAGCCCAGGCAGGCGACGACCACGACGGCCAGGGAGAGGAGGTAGCGGTTCATGGACGGGGTCTCAGTCGCGGATCACGGTGATCTCCTGGCCGCCGAGCGACTGCAGGAAGCCGCGGGCGTCATCCAGGC
This sequence comes from Verrucomicrobiota bacterium, assembly GCA_016871415.1. Classification (GTDB taxonomy): domain Bacteria; phylum Verrucomicrobiota; class Verrucomicrobiia; order Opitutales; family UBA953; genus UBA953. The sequence goes on along the minus strand of VHDL01000001.1, from coordinate 77,518 downwards.
GGAACTGCGGGTCGCGGGCCTCGAGGACGACCATGAAGGTATCGTCGGAGACGCGCGCGAACTGCGGCAGGTCGAACAGGGGGTGGTGGTGGCGGGGCAGCCGGTTGAAGACGAACTGCCCGAAGAAGGTGCCGAAGGCGGCGAAGAGGATCGTGCACTCGTAGAGCACCGGGAACGGGTAGATGACGCTCCAGAACGGCTTGCCGCCGACGATCAGCGGGTAGTCGTAGGAGTTCATGTACCAGGTGAGCAGGCAGCCGATGATGAAGCCGGTCACGCCGCCCAGCAGCGTCAGGCGCGGCAAGGAGGAACGGGGCAGGCCCATGGCCTGGTCGAGGCCGTGAATCGGATAGGGGGTGTGGACGTCCCAGCGCGTCCAGCCGGCGTCGCGCACCTCCTCGGCCGCGCGGTAGACGTCGGACGGCCTGCGGAAGGTGCAAGAGACGCCGAAGATGCGTTCGTTGCGTTCGTTCATCGGGTGGGCGGGGCGGGGATCAGTGGGCGTGCGGGTTGGCCTGCGGCGTGACCATCTTCACCTCGGCCATGGGCAGCAGGGGCAGGAAGCGGACGAACAGGAGGAAGAGGACGGAGAAGAAGCCGAAGGTCCCGAAGAAGGTGAAGATGTCCACGATGGTCGGGCTGTAGTAGCCCCAGCTGGAGGGCAGGTAGTCGTTGGCCAGCGAGGTGATGGTGATGACGAAGCGCTCGAACCACATGCCGACGTTGACGAAGAGGCAGATGATCCAGACGAGCGAATGGTTCTCGCGCACCTTGCGGAACCAGAAGAGCTGCGGGGTGATCACGTTGCATGACACCATGATCCAGTAGGCCCAGGCGTACTGGCCGAAGGCGCGGTTGATGAAGGCGAACTTCTCGTACGGGTTGCCCGAGTAGGCCGCGATGAAGAACTCCGTGGCGTAGGCGTAGCCCACCATCGTGCCGGTCGCCAGGATGATCTTGCACATGTTGTCGACGTGGTACTGGCTGATCACGTCGTGCAGGCGGTAGACCGCGCGCAGCGGCAGCATCAGGGTCAGCACCATCGCGAAGCCGGAGAAGATGGCGCCGGCGACGAAATAGGGCGGGAAGATGGTGGTGTGCCAGCCGGGGACGTTCGAGACGGCGAAGTCGAACGACACGATGGTGTGCACGGAGAGCACAAGGGGCGTCGAGAGACCGGCGAGCAGCAGGTAGGCCATCTCGAAGTTACTCCACTGGCGGTTGCCGCCGCGCCAGCCCATGGCCAGGAGGGAGTAGAAGGCCTTGCGCCACCAGGTGCGGGCGCGGTCACGGATGGCCCCGAGGTCGGGGATCATGCCCATGTACCAGAACAGGGCCGAGACGGTGAAGTAGGTCGAAACGGCGAAGACGTCCCACTCGAGGGGGGAACGGAACTGCGGCCAGATGGCGTTCTGGTTGGGCAGCGGGAAGAGCCACCAAGCGAACCACACGCGGCCGACGTGGAAGAGCGGGAAGATGCCCGCGCACATGACCGCGAAGATGGTCATGGCCTCGGCGGCGCGGTTGATTGAGGTGCGCCACTTCTGCCGCAGGAGACAGAGGATGGCCGAGATCAGCGTGCCGGCGTGTCCAATGCCGATCCAGAAGACGAAGTTGACGATGGCCCAGCCCCAGCCGACAGGTGCGCGCAGACCCCACGTGCCGGTGCCGGTGGAGACCAGATAAGCGAGTCCGACGCCGGTGAAGGAGGCGACGAAGAGCGCGACGAGGAAGGTGACCTTCCACCACCTCGGGGTGGGCTCCTCGACGATGCCACACACCTTGTCGGTGATCCAGTGGAAGCCGCGGTCGTTTAGGACGAGCGACGGGCGGGGAAGCTCGGCCGGGCGTACGCGGTCGAGGACCGCGGGGCGGGCGGAAGAACTATCGTGGTCGTGAGCCATGGTTCGTCTTGCGGCGAGGGATTACTTGTGGGCACCTTCGGCGTGGGAGGGGCCGTGGGCGCGTCCGTCCAGCTCGAGGCGGGTGTTGGGCGCCTTGCGGGCTCCGGGCATCCTCGGGTTGAGGTTGCGGAGGCGCGCCTGGTAGGTGGTGCGCGGGCGGGTGTTGAGGTAGGTTAGGGCGCCGTAGCTACGCGAGGAGGCCTTGGCCTTCGCCACGCGGGAGTTCGGATCGGTGATGTCGCCAAACTCGATCGCGCCGGCCGGACAGGCCTGCTGGCAGGCCACCTGAAGCGCGCCGTCGGGGATGCGGATGTCGCCGGAGTCCTTGGCGCGCACCTTGGCGCGGATCTTGGCCTCCTGGATGCGCTGCACGCAGTAGGTGCACTTCTCCATGACGCCGCGCATGCGCACGGAGACGTCGGGATTCTTCTGCATCTGGGGCAGGTCGGCGGGATCCTTGACGGCCTTCTCCGGACCGAGGGGACCCTGGTAGTAGTGGCTGGCCTCGCGCTTGTTGTAGTCTAGGAAGTTGAAGCGGCGCACCTTGTAAGGGCAGTTGTTCGCGCAGTAGCGGGTGCCGATGCAGCGGTTGTAGGCCATGGTGTTCAGGCCCTGCTCATCGTGCACGGTGGCGTTGGCGGGGCAGACGGTCTCGCACGGAGCGGTCTCGCAGTGCTGGCAGGCGACGCCCATGAAGGTGATCTGCGGATCCTCGGGGATCTCAAGTCCGGCGTGCTCGCGTCCGTCGGAGAAGTAGCGGTCGAGGCGCAGCCAGTGCATGCTACGTCCCTTGAGCACCTGGTCGCGGCCGACGACGGGGATGTTGTTCTCGGCCTGGCACGCGGTCACGCAGGCGTTGCAGCCGGTGCAGGTGCTGAGGTCGATCGACATGCCCCACTGCTGCGGGGCGGGGAACTTGTCCTCGTGGCCGCGCCAGACGGCGACGTTCGGCGCCACGGTGTGGTCAGGGTGCTCGTAGGCCGAGTTGCCCCGGGGCGTGGTGACGGCCTTGAGGGCGGGCGCCATGGCGCCATCCTTGCCATAGACCGCGGGAGCGTGGCCGTCGACGCCCAGCTTGGCGAAGTCGGTGCCGGCGCGGAGGTCCTCCACGGTGCCCTCGCGCAGGATGTCGCGGCCCTCCATGGACCAGTGGTCCTGGAGATTACAGACCTGGACGCGCCCGGCGGTCAGCTCGAGACGGACGCCGTTGCGGAAGTCGGGGGAGGCGGCGGTGACGAAAGGATAGGCGCTGAATCCGTTGCCGAGTACCTCGCCGCGGAGGCGGGCATCGACGCGGGTGGCCACGCGGCCCGCGGTCCGGCGGCCGAAGCCGAGCTGCAGGCCGACGGTGCCGTCAGCCAGACCGGGCATGATGAAAAGGGGGCCGGTGACGGTGACGCCTCCGACGGTGAGCCGAGCCACGCGGCACATCAGCTTGCCGTCCTCGACGGCGTTGATGTTGCGGTTCAACGCTCCGAGTTCGTTGATTGTGCTGGCCGCGGGCTCGATGGAGAGCTTCTTGGCGAGCCTGGGGCTGACGAGGATGACGTTCTCCCAAGCGGTGCGCGACAGGGGGTCGGGGGTCTCGGCGAGCCACCCGTTGTTGGCGAAGAGTCCGTCGCCGGCGTGCGCGCTGGGCACGATGCGCGCCTCGAGGGCGTCCAACGAAACGGCGGGCGCCGAGAAATCGCCGCCGGCCGCGGCGAGCTGCGGCTGGACGGGGGCGAAGGCGGTTCCGCGGAGCACTCCCTCGGCAAGCCAGGCCGCGTAGGCGGCGTCGGAGGCGTCCTTGGAGAGCTGGCTGAAGGTCTCGCGGACGATCGCGGCGGCGTCCTTGTCGGAACCGGCGAAGGGAGCGATGACGTCGAGCTCGGTGAACGAGGGGAAGAGCGGCTCGATCATCGGCTGGACGGGCACGACGGTGCCGTCGACGGCGCGGCCGTCGGACCAGGACTCGAGGTAGTGCGAGGCGGCGAGCACGAGACCCTTGGCCTCGCGGGCGAGGGCGGAGGTCTCGTCGAACTCGGCACCGTGATGGCCCAGTCGGACGACGTTGACGGCGGCCTTGACGGCGGCGGCGAAACGCACGTCGGAGGGCGCGTCGTAGGCGGGGTTGCCGCCGAGGATCACGAGGGTGCGTGCGGGGCGGGCTGCGAGGTCGGCGAGGGAGGCGTTGGCGACGCGGTCGGGCACGGCGACATAGCGCACGGGGGCGGCGAGCGCGGCGTTGGCCGCGGCCACGGCGCGATGGGCCTCGGGCGAGAGATGGTCACCGGCCACGATGAGCGCCCGGCCACGGTTGTCCACGAGGTCGCGGACGCATTCGCGAATCCAATGGGCGTCGACCTGCAGGCCGCTGACGCGGATCGCGGCGGCGGCTCCTCCGGTCAGGCTCAGCACCTCCTTGGCGAAAGCGGCGGCCAGGGCCGACATGTGCGAGGAGGGCGCGCGGAGACGATGGTCCGCCGCGGCGCCGGTGAGGGTGAAGAGCGACTCCGCGACGTAGAGGCGGGTCATGCGCTCGGCCTCGGCGATGGTGTCGGCGCGACGGCCCTCGGAATAGGCACGGGTGGCCTCGAGCGAGGCATCGCCCGAACCGAGGAAATCGCAGTCGATGGCGAGGATGCACCGGGCCTTGGCGTAATCGGGCAGGGCGCGAGCACCGAGGGCAGCCTCGGCGCGATTCTGCGCGACGGGAGAATATTCGACCCAACGGGCCTTCGGGAGCGCGGCGCGGACGGTTTCGACGAGACGACGGCGCGACGGCGAGGAGGAGGGACGGGCGAGGAAGGCGAGTCCGTCGCCAGCGTCGGACTTCGCCTCTGCGGCGAGCGCGCGAAGCGCTTCGCGGACGGCGGAGGGGGCGAGGAGCGCGCCGTCGCGGCCGTAGGAGCCCTTGGCGCGGTCAGGGTCGTAGAGGTCGAGGACGCTGGCTTGCGCGAACTTGGAGGAGGCGCGGCCGACGCCGGCGTGGCTGGGATTACCCTCCACCTTGGTGGGACGGTGCTGATGCGTCTCGACGATGAGCGGCTGGCTGGCGAACTCGCCGGGGAAGGAGCTGGCGTAGTAGATGGGGATGCCCGGAATCGTGTTCTCGGGCTGCTTGGCGTAGGGCAGCGTGTGGTGACGGGGCTCGCGGCAGCCGGCCAGGCCGAGACCGGCGAGACCGAACGAGGCGCCCATCAGCGTGAGGAACTCACGCCGCTCGACGGGAGAGGGCGCGGCGGAGGCGCCGTCGACGAACTCGCGCTCGGCACGGGTCAAGAACTCGGGGCTCTTGTTCCGCTCCGCAAGGCTGCGCCACGGCTGGACGGCGCCTTCGCGCGGGGCGGGATGCTGAAAGACTTTCTTGCTCATCGAAGGGGGTGTCGAGGTGGATCAGCGGTGGCAGCCGGAGCAGCTCTGCGGCGGGTTCACCTTCCAGTCGTGCACGAACTTCGTGCCCTGCTCGACCTGCTTGGCGGGAGACTCGGCCTTCCAGGCGAGGTCGGTGACCTTGTCGACGGGACGCAGCGCCTGCTCAGGGTTGCGGTGGCAGTCCAGGCAGAAGGACATGTTGAGGGACTTCTGCTGCCCGACCACGACCTGCTGGTCGACGCGGCCGTGGCACTCGACGCAGCTCACGCCGCGGTTCACGTGCACGGCGTGATTGAAGTACACGTAGTGGGGCACCTTGTGGACCTTGACCCAGCGGATGGCCTCGCCGGTCTCGACGCTCTTCTTGACTAGGGCGAGCGCGGGGCTGTCCGTCTTCACCTGGCTGTGGCAGTTCCAGCAGGTGTTGGTGCTGGGGACGTTGGAATGGCCCGACTTGTCGACGAAGTTATGGCAGTAACGGCAGTCCAGCCCGAGGGCGGAACCGGGACCCGAGTGGAAGGAGTGGTCGAAGGCGACGGGCTGGTCGGGCGTGTATCCTACATTCAGATACTTGTTGGTGGCGTATTCGTTGACGGCCGCGACGAGCACGACGGCGGTGATGAGCAGGCAGACGCCGATCTGCAGGGGGGCGGAGTTGATTGCCCGGGCGAAGAAGTTCCCGCGCGGGGCGGGACGGTTGAGGAATTCGATGAGCTTGCGCATCGCGGTGACTTACGGAATCAGCGGTTGGAGGGGGCGGACATGAGGCCGGGACCTGGGCGGTTGGTCGGAGAGGACACGACGTTCTTTCTCATGGAGTTTGCCCAAAGAGGCACGCATCCCGGCAACCCATCGCAACCCAAATTTGGAGGGTTTTAGCCCGTTTTCTCGGGCATCCTTGCCGCTGATTGGAGCCAACTTGACCCAAGGGCAGGCATGCTAAATCATAAAACACTGAATATTAGTTATTTATGGATTTAGAATGATTAAAAATAGAAAATCCCATGCCATGGCGCCGGCTACCCCTATCCCTCGGATGACGGAAGTATTAGGCCCATGAGAGATTTACTCTCATGGGCCTAATCCCCCTCCTTTCCTTGAATTGCTTCAGGCTAAAAGGGATTTTGAAGCGCTGCGAACGAGGTCGACGAAGCTCTTGGCCTCCAAGGCGGCTCCGCCGATGAGGCCGCCGTCGATGTCGTGCTCGGCAAGGAGGGCGTCCGCGTTGTCGGGCTTCATGGAACCGCCGTATAGGATGCGGATCCGGGCCGCGATCTCTGGGCCGAACTGCGCGGCCAGCAGGCTGCGGATGTAGGCATGGACCTCCTGCGCCATGGCCGGCGTAGCGGTCTTGCCCGTGCCGATCGCCCAGACGGGCTCGTAGGCGATGATAACCTGTTCGGCCTTGCCTGCGGCGACGCCGGTAAGGCCCCTCTCGACCTGTGCGCGGACGACCTCATTGGTGCGGCCAGCCTCGCGTTCGGAGAGCAGCTCGCCAACACAGAGAATGGGCTTCAGCGAGGCCTCGAGGGCGGCCAGGACCTTGCGGTTGATGAACGCGTCGTCCTCGCCAAAGATGCTGCGGCGCTCACTGTGGCCGAGGATGACGTGGCCGACGTGGAGCCCGCGGAGCATGGTCGCGGACACTTCGCCGGTGAAGGCGCCCGAGGCCTTGTCATGCATGTTCTGCGCGCCGAGCGCGAGATGGGTGCCCTCAATGGCGCGTCCTACCGCGTCGAGCGCGGTGAAAGGGGGGCACAGGACGATCTGCACGGCGGACTCCGTGCCGACCTGCGCGACGAGGGCCTTGGCGAGCTCGACGCCCTCGGCGGGTGACTTGTTCATCTTCCAGTTGCCGGCGATGAGGGGGGTGCGGTTTGACATGGTGGTGCTGGAAATTCAGGCGGTGAGGGCGGCGACGCCGGGGAGAACCTTGCCCTCGAGGTACTCGAGCGAGGCGCCGCCTCCGGTCGAGCAGTGGGTCACCTTGCTGTCGACGCCGAACTTCTTGGCGGCGGTGGCGGTGTCGCCTCCGCCGACGATGGTAATCGCGCCGCGCGCGGTCGCCTGGGCGACGGCGGCCGCCATGGCCTTGGAGCCGACGGCGAACTTCTCGAACTCGAAGACGCCGCAGGGGCCGTTCCAGACCACGGTGCCGGCCCGGGCGATGGCGGCCTCGTAGAGCCTAATCGACTCAGGGCCGCAGTCCATGCCCTCCCAACCGGCGGGGATGCCGGACTGCATGGTGGCGGGACGGGTGTTCGCCTCGGGCGAGAACTTGTCGCCGCAGATGAAGTCGACCGGCAGGGTCACCTTGACCCCGCGGGCCTCGGCCTTGTCGAGCAGTTCCCGGACGATCTTAGCGCCTTCGGTGTCGAAGAGCGAGTTGCCGATCTCCATGCCGTCGCAGACTTTGCGGAAGGTGTACGCCATGCCGCCGCCGATGATGATCTCGTCGGCCTTCTCGATGAGGTTGCGGATGAGGGGGATCTTGTCGGCGATCTTGGCGCCGCCGAGGATGGCCAGCAGCGGCCGTTTCGGATGGTTGAGCACGGCGTCAAAAGCCTTCAGCTCGGCCTCGAGCAGGAACCCAGCCGCCTTGCGGGGCAGGCTCACGCCCACCATCGAGGAGTGGGCGCGGTGCGCGGTGCCGAAGGCGTCATTGACGTAGACGTCGCCCAGACGCGAGAGGGAGTCCCTGAATTTAGCCACTTTTGCGGGGTCGGCCTTCTGGCTGGTGCCGTCCTCGAGCTTCACCTTGCCCTCCTCCTCGATGTGGAAGCGGAGGTTCTCGAGCAGAAGCACTTCGCCGGGCCGGAGGGCCTGGGCGGCCGACTCGGCCTCAGTACCGACGCAGGCGGGGACGAACTTGACCGGCCGCCCCAGCAGCTTCTCCAGTTCGGCGGCGACGGGGCGGAGCGAGAACTTTTCGACCGCCTTGCCGTCCGGACGGCCGAGGTGCGACATCAGCACGAGCGAGGCGCCGCCCTCCAGGAGGAAATTGGTCGTCGGAAGCGCGGCGGCGATGCGCTGGGTGTTCGTGATGACGCCGGTCTTCTTGTCTTGCGGGACGTTGAAATCGACGCGGACCAGTGCGCGCTGGCCCTTGACGGAACCGAGCTCTCGGAGGGTGGGTACGGGCATGGCGATGGGAAGGAGTGCAGAGAAAGCCCTTGCCCGCGGGGTGGGAAGAACAAACGGGGCCGGAGCGAGGAATCGTCACGGCCGCCGCAAAAGAGGCAGGCGGCCCGGTCGGGCCGCCTGCGCTTCAGGACCTTCGGTCTGGACTCAGAGCTTGGCCGACACCTTGCTGAGCAGCTCGACCACGCGGTTCGAGTAGCCCCACTCGTTGTCGTACCAGCTGACGAGCTTGAAGAAGTTCTTGTTCAGCTCGATGGAAGAGCCGGCGTCGAAGATTGATGAGCTCTTGTCGTGGATGAAGTCGGAGGAGACGACTTCCTCGTCGGTGTAGGCCAGGATGCCCTTCATGTAGGTCTCGGAGGCACGCCTGAGGGCAGCCTTGATCTCCGCCAGAGAGGTATCCTTGACCGTCTTGACGGTCAGGTCGACGACCGAGACGGTCGGGGTGGGCACGCGGAAGGCCATGCCGGTGAGCTTGCCCTTCACTTCGGGCAGCACGAGTGCCACGGCCTTGGCGGCGCCGGTGGAGGAAGGGATGATGTTCTGGGCCGCGGTGCGTCCGCCCTTCCAGTCCTTGCGGGAGGGGCCGTCGACGGTCTTCTGGGTGGCGGTGTAGGCGTGGACGGTCGTCATCAGGCCTTCGGCGACGCCGAAGCCCTCCTTGATGAGGACGTGCACCAGGGGCGCGAGGCAGTTGGTGGTGCAGGAGGCGTTGGAGATGATGTTATGCTTGGCAGCGTCGTACTTGTCGTCGTTCACGCCGATGACGACGGTGATGTCCTCCTCCTTGGCCGGGGCAGAGATGATGACCTTCTTGGCGCCGGCGGCGAGGTGACCCTTGGCCTTGGAGGCCTCGGTGAAGAGGCCGGTGGATTCGATCACGACCTGCACGCCGAGCTTGCCCCAGGGCAGCTCAGCCGGGGTCTTGGCGGAGACGACGAAGATCTCCTTGCCGTTCACGACGAGGACGTCTTGGTCGACGTCCTCGGGCCTCTTGCCCGCGGCCTGGGCCTTGGCGAGAGCCTCGGCGGAGTGCTTGGAGGACACGGTGCCGTTGAAGCGGCCTTGGGTGGAGTCGTACTTGAGGAGGTAGGCGAGGTTGTCCGCGGGGACGATGTCGCCGACGGCGACGACGTCGAAGGTCTTGCCGAGGTGTCCTTGCTCGACGAGGGCGCGGAAGACGAGACGGCCGATGCGGCCGAATCCGTTGATTGCTACTTTGGTGGCCATGGTGTGATGCAGGAAAGGCTCCCGGAACGTCCGGTGGAAGCGTTGAAAAAGGTTCGGGCGTCCCGCGTTGGCAAGCGAGAATGCGTTCAGGCCGGACAGGACCATACGCCGCAGGCCAGAGGCGGCAGGAACACCCTGCCCTCCTCGGTCCGAGGCAGGGATCCGGGGGCGTGCGGACAATCGGGTCGTGGCGAAAGGACCACGGGCTCCCAGGGGCCGGCATGAGGCAGTTCCAAGGTGACCGGCTGTCCATGGGGATTACAGGCCAGCAGCACGCGGGCCGCGACGAGGGACCGGTCGGCATTGATTTCGGCGACGAACGCCTCCCCGTCGGGCTGATGGGTGACGCGCATCCAGCCGGGACTGACGACCTGACGCGGCCGGAGGGCGCGGCCGGCCGATGACAGCCTGAAGCGGATCAGGCGGGCGACGAACGCATGCTCCGAACGGAAACGCTCCAGCCTCTCCGGACGCATGCGGTTATGCTCGGGATGACGCCAGGTGTTGGAGACGCCGCGCTTGCTGTGCAGGAAGTCCTGACCCGAGGCCAGCATCGGCACGCCCGCCGAGCAGAGCAGCACGGCGTGCATCATGCGGGTGCGCAGCACGTCCTCGGGCGACGGTTCGCCGCCGTCGGCGCCGGGGTGGACGGTGATCCGATCGATCCAGGCCATGTCGTCATGGGATTGCGCGTAACGCAGCCGGGCGGACGGACGGATACCGCAGCCGGCCACATGGTGCAGCAGGTCGGAAGCCTTGGCATGGCCGTGCACGTAGGACGGCAGGAATTCGCGGTAACCATCGTCCCAGCTGGTCCAGGTGGATTCGTCGAGCTCGCGGGCGACGTGACCGCGGAAGCTCCAGGGCTCGGCGATGAGGATCTTGCCGGGCCGGCGCAGGCGCATGACCTCCTCAATCTCACGCAGCAGGGGCAGGCCCAGCAGCTCGGCGAGGTCGAGCCGCACGCCGTCGCATCCGAGCGGCCCCGTCCAATGTTCGATCGACGCGAGCGCGAGCCTCCTGAAGAGCGGGGCCTCCGCGCGCACGTCGTTGCCGCACCCGCTCCAGTTGGTCAGACGGCCGGCGAGGTCGGTCCGGAAATAGTAGTCGCGGTCGACCTCGCCGAGGGCGTTCGGCGAACCAAAGTGATTGAGAACGAGGTCCATGATCACCGCCAGGCCGGCCCGGTGGCACTCCCGCACAAGACGTCGGAAGGCGTCCGCGGCGGTCGCATCCGAAGCTCCCTGCGGCGCATAGGCGGTCGCGGGAGAGAAGGCGGTCACGGGCATGTAGCCCCAATGGTATTCGTGCTTCCCGCCGCGTTCATAATCGGTGCAAGGCAGCAGTTCGAGGGCGTTGATGCCGAGCGAGCGGAGGTAGGCGCCGTCATCCCGGATCCAATCCGCGAGCTCCGCGAACCCCGCTGAAGGGCCCGCGCCGGCCAGGCCCAGCAGGTCGCGCACGTGCACCTCGAGCAGGACCAGGTCCTCCGGGGCGGGCGGGACGAAGCCGTCGTGCAGATCTTCCAGGTCCTCGGGGCCGCTGACGACGCCGATCCGTCCGTCACCGGCCGAGGCCAGCCGCCGGGCCCAGGGGTCGAAGGTGGTCCTCCCGTCGACGTTGAGCGTGTAATCGGCCCCGGTCAGGTCGCGAGCGACTTCGCCGACCCAGGCGCCCCTGCCCTCCGGCTTCAGATCGAGGTGGAGGGGGCGGACGATGGGACGTCCGAAGGCCGAGCCGGTGCTGGCCACCGAAACGGACTTGGCGCGTGGGGCGAAGACCCTGAAGACCGTCCGCCCTTGAGCCACGAAGGCGCCGAAAGGCCCCGGGGGCTCGAGCACGTCGAGCGGATCTGGCGCGACCACGTCGGCCAGCTCGAGCAGTTCGGGCGTCTCGAAGACGACGCGCGCGGGCGCGGCGGAGGGATCGAGGTCCGCCGCCCTGAAACGGAACACGTGACGGGCGGTGCGGCGGCGGTTCAGCGCGAGATTGCGGTTGCCGAAGACGTCACGGACGACGTTGTCCGCATCATGCGGCGGCTCGACCCACCTGCCGTCGGGCAACCTAAACTTGAAGGCGCAGGACTCGCCGGGGAGCGCCTCGCCGAGAGGCACGTCGAGCTGGAAGCCGTCGCTGCCCTCGAAGCACACGGGACTCATCGTCCAACGCGCGGCGTCACCCTGCGCCCAATCATTGAAGTCTCCCGCCACGACGGGGGAGGCGGCGTCAGGACAAAGCGTGCGCCATAGGAAGAAGTGGACCGTGCCGTCGGCGATCCAGTGGCCGGAGCGCAGCGCCCAGGCCGCCGGGTGGGCCTGTTCCAGGGAGACCAGACGGGCGGGCGGACTGAGCGACAGGGGAGGCCGGATGCCCGTCGGCCAGTCGGAGGCGAGCGCCACGATGCCGACGCTCGGTCCTTCCCATCGGGCGCTGGCGAGCTGACGCGACATGCCTGACGATTGGAGACGCGTCCGCTGACTTGGCGAGCAAAAGCGGGCTTTCCTCCGGCCGGGCTCCTCCCACGATGCCTGCGTGGAAATAAGCGTCATGATCAGCGACTGGCAGGGACATCGCCTGCTAGACTCCGGCGACGGAGCGAAGCTCGAGGAGGTGGGCGGCGTTCGCCTGGTCCGCAGCGAGCCCAAGGCGTGGTGGAGCCGTTCGCTGCCCGCGGCAGAGTGGCAGCGCGCGGTCGCCGAGCATGAGGAAGGCGGACGTGAAGGTCGCTGGCGTCTCAAGGACGCCTGCCCCAAGGAGTGGGAGACGCGTTACGGCGACCTCAGGCTGACCCTGAGGTTCATGGACAACTCGAAGCAGTTCGGAGTCTTCGCCGAACAGTCGCCCCACTGGGACTGGCTCTCGCGCCAACGTCCCGCCCAGGGCCAGCGCCCGAGGCTCCTGAACCTCTTCGGCTATACGGGAGCCGCGTCGCTGGTTGCGGCCAAGGCCGGATGGGCCGTCACGCATGTGGACGCTTCCAAGCCGGCCGTGGCCTGGGGCCGACGCAATCAGGAGCTGTCCAGCATAGCCGATGCGCCCATCCGCTGGATCATCGAGGACGCGCCGACGTTCGTTCGCCGGGAGGTGAAACGCGGCAACAGGTATGAAGCGGTGCTCCTCGATCCGCCGGCCTTCGGCCGCGGTCCCGGCGGAGAATTCTGGAAAGTGGAACGTGACCTAGCTCCGCTGCTGCGCGCCTGCCGAGAACTGCTCTCCCCCGAGGCTAGGTTCGTCATCCTCACCGTCTACACCATCGACGCCTCCTCCATCCTCTGCCGCAATCTGCTAGAGGACATGACGCGCGGGCTCGGCGGGGGCATCGACATCGGCGAACTCGCGCTGCGTCAAGAATCGGGCGGCCGGCTGCTTCCGCTCTCGCTCTGGGGACGCTGGCAGGCCAAGGGCTGATCGTCCCCGCGGGCGGCGTTTAGGGTTCCAAATCGTCGGCGGAGCGTACTACTCTGGCCACGCGTGAGCCTGACTCCCGACCTAGAAACTTTCCGCCGCCTCGCCCGCATCTCGGACCTGGTGCCGGTCTGCCTCGACCTGATGGCGGACCTCGAGACGCCAGTCTCGGTTTACGCCCGCCTGAGGTCGCTGGGCCCCTCCTTCCTCTTCGAGTCCGTCACGGGCGGTGAGAACATCGGGCGCTACAGCTTCTGCGGAGCCGCCCCGGCCATGACGCTGACCGTCTGGGAGGATCGCACGGAGATCGCCCGACGGGGAGGGAAATCGGAGACCGTCCCGACGCCGCAGGACCCGCTCTCCCTGGTCAAGGCCCAGCTCACCGGACTTCGCGCGGCCAAGGTGCCCGGCCTGCCTCCCTTCGTGGGCGGCATGGTGGGCATGGTCGGCTACGAATACGTGCATCGCATCGAGCCCACGGTGCCCAAGGCCGCCGCGGATCCGACCCGTAGTCCGTTGCTGCATTTCATGCTGGTCGACCGGGTCGTGGCCTTCGACAACGCCCGCCAGACGCTCCGTCTGATCGTCAACGCCCGCATCAGCTCGCCCGACAGGGCCGACGAGGCCTGGCAGGCCGCCTGCAAGGAACTGGACGCCCTGCGCACGGTCGTGACCGGCCCGAAGGCCGCGCCGGCCGCCGAGCTCCCAGCCGTCGCCGGCTTCGCGGAGGGCAAGGGGAACGTCGACCAGCCGGCCTTCGAGGCCGCCGTGCGCCGGACCCAGGAATACGTGCGGGCCGGCGACTGCGTGCAGGTCGTGCTGTCGCGCCGCAAGGACGTGCCCTTCAAGGGCGATCCGCTGGACCTCTACCGCGTGCTTCGCCACGTCAACCCCTCCCCCTACATGTTCGCCCTCGAGACGGGCGGCGGCTTCGACATGGTGGGCGCCTCTCCCGAAGTGAACGTGCGCCTGACCGGACGTCGCTGCGAGATCCGTCCCATCGCCGGCACCCGTCCGCGGGGAGCCGATGAGGCGGCAGACCGAAGGCTGGAGGCCGAGCTCCTCGCCGACCCCAAGGAGCGCTCGGAGCACCTCATGCTGGTCGACCTGGCCCGCAACGACCTCGGGCGCGTCTGCGTGCCGGGATCAGTCACGGTGCCGGACTACGCCGTGGTCGAACGCTACTCGCACGTGATGCACATCGTCTCCCAGGTCGAAGGGGAGCTGGCCGAAGGACGGGACGCCTTCGACCTCTTCCGGGCGACCTTCCCGGCCGGTACCCTTTCCGGCGCGCCCAAGGTGCGCGCGATGCAGGTCATCTCCGAACTCGAACGCGAAAGCCGCGGCGCCTACGGGGGCGCGGTGGGCTACTTCGGCTTCGACGGCGGCCACGACTCCTGCATCGTCATCCGCACCGCCTCCCTCCGGGACGGCGTGGCCAGCGTGCAGGCTGGCGCCGGCATCGTCGCCGACTCCGTGCCCGCCACCGAATACGAGGAGACGGTCAACAAGTCCAAGGGCGTGCTCCGCGCCCTGGGCCTAGCCTCTAAACTCAGGGCCTGAACTTGGCTAAGCGACCCGTCAGGAAGGCCAAGGATCGGCCGCCGGTTCCGGCGCCTCCCGCGCCGCCGCCCGCCTCGCCCGAGGAGGACGTCACGGAGCCCGGCCTGCCCTTCGACCAGCTGCATCCCGAGGAGCGCTCCCCGCTGCGGACCTACCTCGACCAGATCGGCAAGACCCCCCTCCTGACCCTCGAGGAGGAGACCGCCCTCGCGCGCAAGGTGCTCAAGGGTGACGAGGCGGCACGCCAGCGGATGATCCAGTCCAACCTCCGGCTGGTCGTGCGCATCGCCAAGGACTATGACGGCTTCGGGCTACCCCTGATGGACCTGATCAGCGAGGGGAACTTCGGACTGATCAAGGCGGTCGAACGCTTCGATCCCGACAAGGGCGGCAAGCTCAGCACCTACGCGGCCTGGTGGATCAAGCAGGCAATCAAGCGCGCGCTGGCCAGCAGCGGCAAGACGATCCGCCTGCCGGTGCACATGGTGGACCGCATCTCACAGATGCGCCGGGTGACCGCGCAGCTCGCGGCCGAAATCGGCCGGGAGCCGCACAACGAGGAGATCGCGGAGGCGATGCAAATCCCGCTCTCCAAGGTCGTGCACATGAAGGCGGTGGCCAACCGCGCAGCCTCGCTGGACCAGCCCGTGGGCGAGGAAGGCGATGCCACCCTCGGCGACCTGGTGAAGGACGAAAGCGAACGCACGCCCTTCGAAAGTCTCCGCGGAAAGTCGGACTTCGGTGAACTGCAGGATCTGCTGTCCCACTTGGACGCGCGCGAACGGGAGGTGCTCGTGCGGCGCTTCGGCCTGGACGGCGAGAGCCCCCTCACGCTCGAGGAGGTGGGGGCCGCCTTCAAGCTCACCCGCGAACGGGTGCGACAACTGCAGCAGTCGGCCCTGATGCGGCTGCGCCGCGTGATGACCGAACGCCAAAAGATGCTGTCCCCGGAGGACGTGCAGCGCAACCGCATGGCCGAAGCCAGATCCGAAGTGCTCAGGGAGTTCTTCCGCTCCAAAGGTTTCCGCGAAGACGGGCCGGCCGACCGCAAGGGCCTGTGAGCGTTTCCGTCGGACCCTGACCAAGTTCAGGCTTAGTCGAGGCCGTTTTCGGGCAGGGAGCCCGCCTCCCGGAGCATGGCAGGCGCCCTGCTTGAAAAAGGGCATGCTCCTCGACAATTACCGACCTGCCGACCTTTTTGACGAATTGGTGGACTCGCAAGGAGCGGTACGCCCCTACTACCGGGGTCTGGCCGAAAGGCTGCGCGGACTCAACCAGGAGGAATTGGGTCAGAAACTGCGCAGTTTGGAACTGCTGTTCATGAAGCAAGGCGTGACTTTCACGGTCTACGGGGATGAGAGAGGGACGGAGCGTGTCTTTCCGTTCGACCCCTTCCCGAGAGTGATTCCGGCCGCGGAGTGGGAACGCATCGAGGCGGGGCTCATCCAGCGCATCACCGCACTCAATCTTTTCCTCTACGACGTCTATCACGCCCAGAAGATCATCAAGGACGGCATCATCCCCAAGGAGGTCATCCTCGGAGCCCGGCATTTCCGGCCTGAGTTCGTGGGCGCCTCGGTGCCCAAGGACGCCTACGTGCACGTCTGCGGCACCGACCTCATCCGAGACCGGGATGGAAGGTATCTGGTGCTGGAGGACAACGGGCGCTGCCCCTCCGGGGTCTCCTACGTGCTGGAGAACCGCTCGGCGATGAAGCGCGTCTTCCCGGGGCTGTTCGGGGCCGGGGCCGTACGGCCGGTGGACACCTATCCGGCGGACCTGCTGGCGACCCTGCGCAACGTGGCACCGCGCGGCAACCCGGACCCCAACGTGGTGCTGCTGACTCCCGGCGTGCACAACAGCGCCTACTTCGAGCACTCCTTCCTGGCCCGGCAGATGAGCATCGAGATTGTGGAAGGGCGCGACCTGATCGCGCTGGACGGATTCGTCTACATGCGGACGGCGCGCGGCCTGCGTCAGGTCGACGTCATCTACCGCCGCATCGACGACGATTTCCTGGATCCCCAGGTGTTCCGCAAGGATTCGGTGCTGGGCGTGCCGGGGCTGGTGGACGCGGTCAGACGAGGCAACGTGGCGCTGGCGAACGCGATCGGCACGGGCGTGGCCGACGACAAGGTGACCTACGCCTACGTGCCGGACATGATCCGGTATTACCTCTGCCAGGAACCCCTGCTCGACCAGGTGCCCACCCACCTGGCGTGGAGGGACGACGACCGGAAGCTGATCCTGGACCGACTGCCGGAACTCGTCGTCAAGGCGGCCGATGAGAGCGGCGGCTACGGGATGCTCATCGGACCCGCGGCCACCAAGGCGCAGATCGAGGAGTTCCGCGCCCGCATCATCACCAACCCCAGAGGTTACATCGCGCAGCCGGTCGTGCGCTTCTCCCAGCACCCCACCTTGGTGGAGGGCGGACTGGAGGGACGCCACGTGGACCTGCGTCCCTTCGTGCTCTGGGGAGACAGCGTCAAGGTCATGCCGGGCGGTCTCACCCGCGTCGCCTTGCGCAAGGGCTCACTGGTCGTGAACTCTTCCCAGGGCGGCGGCAGCAAGGACACCTGGGTGATGGTCGCATGAACGCGCCCCCCACCCTGCTCTCGCGCGTCGCGGACCACCAGTATTGGATGTCCCGGCAGATCGAACGCGCGGAGAACCTCGCCCGTCTCGTCCGCGTCAGCGAGGAGATGCTCCTCGATGATGAGACCTTGGGCAGCGGGCCAGCCCAGGAGGAATACTGGACGCCCGTCCTGCGCGCGACGGCGATGGAGTCATCGTTCCGCGCCCTGCATCCTTCGCCGGGCAGAGGCGACGCCGCCCGCTTCCTGACCCTCGACCCGCGCAATCCTGACTCCATCCTTTCCTGCGTCCGGCAGGCGCGGGAGAACGCCCGCTCGGTGCGCGACAAGATCTCGGATGAAATGTGGTCGGAACTCAACGCCCTCCACATGCTCGTGGGCTCCCAGGAGGGGATCGACCTGCTCGCCCGGTCCCCGCACGCCTTTTACGAACGCGTGATCGGCTCATCCATGATGTTCGACGGCATCACCGAGGCCACTCTGACCCGCGACGAAGGCTGGAACTTCCTCCGGCTGGGACGACTGCTCGAGCGGGGCGACATGACGAGCCGATTCCTGGACATCCGTTTCGGCGATGACCCCGACGACGCCCGGGCCTCCTTGCGCTGGGGGGCGATCCTCCGCGCCTGCTCCGCCCATGCCAGCTACCGACGTCTTTACGGCGGTGAGATCGCCGTGGCCAACGTCGTGGACCTGCTGGTGTTCTCGAATGAATTTCCCCGCTCGGTGCGCCACTGCCTGCGCCGGGCCGATCAGGTCCTGCACGACATCTCCGGCACGGCGACGGGACGCTACTCCAACGCCTGCGAAAAGATCACGGGCGCCCTGCTCGCCCGACTGAGCTTCTCCGGCCCCGCCGAAGTCATGTCCCGTGGGCTGCACGACTACATCGACGAGCTGCAGGTCCAGCTCAACGCGGCCGGACAGGCGGTCTTTGAGACCTACGTGCTGCTCCCCGGGGAGGTAGACCGCCGCTTCGGTCGGCTGGGCTCGGGCGACCAGGCCTCCCAGTGGCATCGCGAACAGCAGCAACAGCAGCAGCAATAGCCCACTGAAGCGCGCCCATGAAGCTACGCGTCACGCATCGCACCGAATACCGGTACGCCCTGCCGGTCCATGGCAACACGAACGAACTGAGGGTCACTCCGCTCACGAACCGCCGGCAAAAGTCCCTGATGCACGTCATCCGGGTCGTCCCGGCCACCCGGCTGGAACGCTACCATGACCTGCACCGCAATCCGGTCCACCGGTTCGAGGTCGAAGAACCCCACACCGCCCTGACCATCGAGGCGGTCAGTCTGGTCGAGACCCTGCCCGGTCCGTCCGGCCTGCTGGCGGATGACCCCTCCAAAGCCCTCCTGGGGGATGAATCCCTGAGGGAATCGTTTCAGCCCTACCTCCTGCCCGACGGCCCCGTGCACATCACCCCCCAGATCTGGAGGGCGGCGATCGACATCGAGCAGTCGCCTGGCGGCATCCACACGATGGCCATGGAACTGATGAGGACCGTGCACGCAGGCAGCACCTACGCTCCGGGCGCCACCCACATCGGGACGACCACCGAGGAATTCTTCGTCCATCGCAAGGGGGTCTGCCAGGACTATGCCCACCTGCTGCTCGCTCTCTGCCGGGCGGTCGGCCTGCCCGCGAGATACGTGTGCGGCTACGTCTACGACGCCAGAAGGGGCGAAATCATCGGAGGCCACGCCTCCCACGCCTGGTGCGAGGTCTGGCTGCCGGGCCAAGGATGGTTGGGGCTTGATCCGACCAACGGGAAGCCGGTGACCGACGCCTATGTGGCCGCAGCGGTCGGCCGGGACTATCGCGACGCCACCCCGGTCAGCGGAAGCTATTGGGGCTCGGGTGACCGCGAGATGCGCATCACGGTGCACCTCGAGGCCAGGTGAAACAAAAAGGGCCCCGTTTCCGGGGCCCTTTGGTTCAACTTCTGATCCGAGGATTAGAAGTTGTAGCGGACGGTGAGGGAGACGTCGTCGTTTTGGGAAGCGACGTCGCTGTCCTGAATCGAAACGGCAACCTGGTACTTCGAGTTCACGTTGTAGGCGAGCTCGTAGACGAAGTTGTCGCTGTTGGAACCACCACTCTGAGTCCAGACGACGCGACCTTCGAGACCAGCGATGACTTCGTTCAGGGAGCGACGGGCGATGATGCCGTAGTTGTCGTTGGAGCCAACGAAGGCGGTGGCGTCGATGCCAGCGACGACACTCTTGAACAGGTAACCGACGAAGGCTGAGTCGCCGCCAGCATTGGTGAGTTCAGCGGAAGCTCCGACCCAGACGTTCGAGGAGCCGACGAGGGCTTCGACCGAGGCGGAGTAACCGTTGTCGCCAGCACCAGCGTCAGTATTGTAGCTGAGGCCAGCGCGGTTGTAGGAAAGACCTGAAGCAGCCTGGGCGGAAGCCGCGGCGGCGAGGGTCGTGAGGGTGAGGATCGGGAGGATGTGCTTCATAGCAGGGTCAGTATTGCTACAGCCCGGAAATGAAATCAAGCACTTTATGCTAATTTCTAGTCTGACCCCTGTTTTATCCACGGCTATTCACAATTAGGTGTGAATAGTTCTATTATTTGTAGCGCAAGGGCCTACGTAACTTCGGGGCCCTTTTAGGCGGACGGCCCCTTTTTTATTTGAGGGAAATAGGCCAATCCCACTAAATGATTGAAATATTTCAATAAATCCTAGGCGGGACATAAAAAACCCCGAATTCGGGGTTTGGGGGGAAGCCGGCAAATCGCCTTATTTGCGGCGGAACTTCGAATTGAACTTCTCGACGCGACCGGCGGAGTCCACGAAACGCTTTTCTCCGGTGTAGGCAGGATGCGAATCCATGGTCACTTCACGGCGGATCACAAAATGCTCTACCCCGCCAATCGACTTGGTCTCCTTGGACTTCATGGTCGAACGGGTCGGGAACTCGCGCCCGGTGGAGACGTCCACGAACACGACCGGATGGTAATCAGGATGGCCTTCTTTCTTCATGGCGTAAGCAGCTTGGAATCAGCCCTGGCGCGCCTTGTAGCGCGGGTGGGTCTTGTTAATCACGTAAATGCGGCCCTTGCGACGCACGACTTGGCAGTTCGGATGACGCTTCTTGAGGGACTTGAGGGAGGAGGAGACTTTCATGGCGGAGGGCCGTATCGCACGGCAGGCCCGCCAACAAAGATGCCGCCAACAGCGGTGTCAACGGGATTTCCTTGGCTTGAGCCCCCCGTCCGCAGCCCCAAGTATCCCCCCATGGAAGTCAGCGTCCGCCGAGCCACGCGTGCCGACGCCGGGGCCATCAACCGGATCTACAACCATTATGTCCGGTCCAGCACCTGCACCTGGCATCTGACGGAGGAAACCGACGATGGCAGGCGTAAATGGCTGGAATCCCGAAGCCCCGCCCATCCCGTCTTGGCGGCGGAGGCGGGCGGCGAAATCCTGGGCTGGGCCTCCCTGTCCGTGTACAACTCTCGTCAGGGATGGGACGGTACGGTCGAGGACTCGGTCTTCATCGACCACCGCCACCATGGGAAAGGCTTGGGGAAGCTGCTCCTTGGGAAGCTCATCGAGGAGGCCGTCAAGCTGGGGCACAGGGTGATCGTGGCACGCATCTCGGGGGACCAAGAGGCCAGCCTGCGTCTGCATGCTGCGCAAGGCTTCGAAAACGCCGGCAAACTCCGGGGCGTGGGAAGGAAGCTCGGTCAGACGCTCGATTGCGTCTACATGCAGAAGACCTTGGGGCGACCCCTCGCTCCTTGACACGCAAAGAACCCGCCCTTTTCTGAACCTCCCGACTGCTTGCTCAGGTGGTGGAATGGCAGACACGCTGGATTCAGGTTCCAGTGCCCATAAAGCGTAAGGGTTCAAGTCCCTTCCTGAGCACCAGTCGGGACGCCACCAAGGGGTCCATTGCTCAGGAGGTTGTTACTGCCTTCCCGCCGGCGACCCCCTAGCCTGACGACATGCCGGATCTCTCCGCATTGCCGGACCTGCTCCCTTGGCCCTTCCTGGTCAGCAGCCGGGACGGCAAGGTCCTGCACGCCAACCCGCTTTTTGAAAAGTCCCTTGGACGGAAGCTGAAGCCGCGCACGCGTATCGACGAGATCTTCGTGGAGATGGACAACGGGAGACCGGTGTCCTCCCTGCTCTTCTCCGCGGCCCGCTGGTCATCTTGGAGCGGGCTGCTGGAACTGCGTCCGGCCAAGGGCGAGGCGCCCTTGCGCGCCGCCAAGGTCATCCTGCTGCCAGACCCGCGCTACGCACAGCAGGTCTGGGTGCTGCTCGCCGATGACGCGGAGGTGGACGGTCAGCCCCTGCTCACGCCCCGCTCCGGCATGAGCCTGGCCCGCACGCTCATCGAGAACTCGCCCGATTTCATCATCTTCCGCGACCTCGAGGGCCGCATCCTCCAGACCAGCCGCAGCCTCGACGAGTTCCTCGCCCTTGCCTACCGAGGCAACGTCGCCGACCTGCGTCTCTCGGACATCCTCTCGCCCGCCACCGCCGCCGAGTTCGCCAAGTTCGACGAGGAAGTGAAACGCACGGGACGCCGGGTGCGGCAGGCGGTCACGCACTTCGAGACCGCCAACGGCAGGTCGAGGCTGGTCCGGGTGGTCCATGAGCTGACCAAGGGCGGCGCAGGACTCCCTTCGGGACTCCTGACCTTCGCGGTCAACATCACGGAGACCATCGATGAGCACAACCGGCTACGCATCGCCCTCGAGAGGGCGGAGGAGTTCGCGGCGACGCGCTGGCAGTTCGTGGCCAATGTCACGCACGAGATCCGTAACCCCCTGAACGCCATCCACGGCCTCTGCGAGGCCGCGCTCTTGGAGCCGGACCGCCCGGCCGCCGAGACGTTCCACAGGATCCTCCGCAGCGTGACGGAACTGGAGGACACGGTGCGGGACGTGCTGGACTTCTCCCGGTTGGATCACGGCGGGGTCACCGTCGACCGCGCTCCGTTCAATCCGGTGCGGGCCCTCGAGGAGGTCGCCGCGCAGTTCCACCGCCAGGCCCGCCGCAAGGGCGTCTCGGTGCAAGCCCTGTGTGACGCCGCCAGCCCGCGCGCAGTCCTGGGCGACACGGTTAAGTTCCGGCGGGTCGCCGCCAACCTGATCGGCAACGCGGTGAAGTTCACCTCGAAAGGACACGTCGCCGCGAGGCTTTCCTTCGCCTCGCGCGGCGACCGCCTGCAGGCGACGCTGACGGTCGAGGACACGGGCATCGGCATCCCCCCGGACCGCCTCGAGAGCATCTTCGAGCCCTTCACGCAGGCCGACGCCTCCACGACGCGCCGCTTCGGCGGGACAGGGCTCGGCCTGACCATCGTGCGGAGCCTGGTCCAGGCGATGGACGGCTTCGTCAAGGTGACCAGTTCCCCCGGCGAAGGCAGCGTCTTCACGGCGACGATGCTGGTGGACCCCGACACGGAACACCCAGAGAGTCCCGCGCCCGACCTCTCGGGACGCAGAATCATGGCGGTGGGCGGCCGCCCCGAGGTCAGGAGCTGGCTCTGCGACTCACTCGCACGATGGGGCGCATCCTGCGTCGCCGCGGAGGACGCGGGCGAGGCGTGCGAGCTCTGGCGGGAGGCGGCGCGCGCTGGCCGCCCCTTCGACCTGGCCCTGGTCGACATCCCCGAGGACCTGCACCCCAACCTGCCGGACCTGCCTCGCGAACAGATTACCTTCCTCGCCGCTCCCGAGGCCGGGCTGATGGGAAGGGACGTGCTCTCCAAGCCGCTCGGACTCACTGGGCTCTGGGCCAAGTTCGCCGGTGCGCCACCGTCGGAGGAACCAGAGGGAGCCGTTCCGGCGCGCAGGCCCGCCCGCAGGCTCAGGGTGCTCCTCGCCGAGGACAACGAGGTCAACCGCGAGGTGGCGGAATCGCGGCTGCGCAAGGCTGGACACCGGGTGACCGCGGTGGGCGACGGCGCGCAGGCCGTCGAGGCCTGGCGGAAGGCGGAGTTCGACGTTGGCGTGCTGGACATCCAGATGCCGGTGATGGACGGCTTGGCCGCGGCCGAAAGCATCCGGAAGGAGGAAGCCGCCTCCGGACGCAGCCGCATCGGGCTTCTGGCGATGACCGCCATGACCCAGGAGTCTGACCGCGCCCGCTGCGAGGCGGCCGGCTTCGACGCCCATCTCTCCAAGCCGGTGCGAGGAGCCGAACTGCTGGAGAAGCTCACTGAACTCGGCGAGGGCCGGCCGCTCTCCGCGGAGGACGAACACGCGGACGCGATGGCCGCCGCCGACCTGGAGTCCGCCGAGGACCTGAAAGCCGCGGGACGCGCCTTCCTGCGCCACGCTGACGGCATGATCGGCCGGCTCAGGTCCGCGGCGGAGGAAGCCGGTAGGCCGGCGCTGTCCCGGGAGGCGCACGGGGTGAAGGGCATGCTGTCCCTCATGGCCTGCGGCGCGCTCGCCAAAGTCGCGGGAGGCCTGGAGCGGCAGCCGGAAGGTCCCGGCTCGGACGAGGCGGTCAGGGATCTCATCAACGGCTTGCGCCGGCTCAAGGAACGTCTAACTTCCGAAATGCCCCAAGCCACGCATGGCCCGACCAAAGATCAAGCCCGAGGTTAGGACGGAGACCTCCGCCAAGGCGGAGCGGCGCTGGAACGTCATCGTACGCAACGACCCGGTGAACTTCATGGGCTACGTCGTGGTGGCCTTCGTCAGCGTGCTGCGCGTCTCGCACGAATCCGCCAAGCGCCTGATGCGCCTCATCCACGAGGAGGGACGGGCCACGGTCTGGACCGGCGACCGCGAGCGCGCCGAGATGCTCGCGCTCGAGCTCCAGCAGTGGCACCTCGACGCCAGGCTCGAACAGGATGCCTGAGATCAGGCTCACCATGACGGCGGAGGCCCGGACGGTCCTCTCCGATCTCCTGCGGCTGATCGCCCCGGCCGCGGCGCGCGTCGCCGTGCGGCGCGCGCGCATCCCCGCCGACGACGAGGACGTGACTGGCTATTGGACCGGGGCGCTCGAGGCCCACGCCTCGGAGGAGGCCAGGCTACTGGCCTCCGCTTTCGCCACGGCCAAGGGGGATCCGGCGGTGATTCTGCTGCGCAACGAGGCCCAGGCCCTCGGCTTCCTGCGGGCGATCTCCTCGGTGCGGCTGGCGCTGCGTGAGCTGGTCTTCAACGACATTCCGGACTCACGGCTCGAAGCCTCGGAGGACCTGGACGACGAGTCGCTCCCGGCCGAGAAGCGTCACGCGCTCGCCTGCTACGCCTGCTTCGGCCTGCTGCAGCAGTCACTCGTGGCCCAGCTGAGTCCGGAAAGCATGGACTGACCAGAAATCGGTTGATGCGCCCGCGGGGTACAGGCTACGACAAGCCGTGCTCAAGGGACTCACCGGAATCCTCGCCGACCTCCTGCAGCTGCTGCGGGAGGCGGCGTGCATGCCGAGGCCCGCGGCCCTGCCGGTGCTCAAGGTGCTGCCCCGCTGCGACGGCGAGTCGCTGAAGGCGGACCTGCTGGCCGGACTGAGCGTGGCCCTGCTCGCCTTCCCGATGTCGATGGCATTCGCGATGAAGGCCGGCCTACCGGTCTGGTGCGGCCTCGCGGGATGCGGCGTCGCGGCGCTGGTGGCCCCGCTCTTCTCCGGATCCGCCAATCTCTCGGCCGGCCCCACGAACGCGTCAGCCGCACTGCTGCTGGGCTCCTTCGCGGCCATGGGCGCGGCCACGCCCGAGATGCGCGCCACCGCCCTGCCCACCTTGCTGCTGATGACGGGCGGATTCCTGCTGCTGGCCTCCTGGCTCAGGCTGGGCGGCTTCGCGGACTTCGTGCCGCGCACGGTCATCTCGGCCTACGTCGCGGCGGCGGCGCTCCGCGTCATCGCGATGCAGCTGCCCCCGGCCCTCGGACTGCCGGGCGACTTTACCGATGAGACGCTGCCCGAGGTGCTCTGGGCCGCCCTGAAGTCCTCACGCCAGCTGGTCCTCAGCATGGACATGTGGCTGGCGACCCTCACGGCCGCGGCCTACCTCGGCCTGCGGCGCAAGCACGGCGCCGGCAAGGCCATCCTCGGCGCGGTGACGCTGGCCACGGCGTTCGCGGCCCTCGGCCAGAACGTCGCCGCCAACCAGGGATCGCACGGCGACCTGGTGCACTACGTCGGAGCGGCGGCGGGGGGCCCGCTGCTGCGCAGCCCGGAATTCTCGCTGCGCACGTTCTCGACGCTGTTCTCACCCGCCTTGGCGCTGGCCGTGCTCGTCATCATCGAGGGCACGGCCAACGCGCGCGCCTCCGCGCTGCGCACCGGCCGCACGTCCGACCTGCACCAGGAGACCTACGGGCTGGGCATGGCCAACGTGGCCTGCGCGTTCACGGGCGGCATGGCCGCCTCAGGCTCGATCACACGCTCGGCGCTCAACGTCGCCAGCGGCGCAAGGACGGCCCTGGCCTCGGTCTTCTGCGGCGCGGCCGTGCTCGGCGTCGCGTTGCTGGCGGGCCAATGGGTGGGTCTGGTGCCTCTCTCCAGCTTGGCGGCGCTGGTCATCATCGCCGAAGTGGAGCTGGCGAACCTAGCGGTGGTGCGGATCATCCTGCAGTCAGGCCGGCAGGACCGGACGGTGTTCCTCACGACGTTCGTCACGGCGCTCGTCGCGCCGCTCGACGTGGCGATCTTCTTCGGGACGGCGGTCGCAGTGGCCTTCTACCTGAAACGGACCTCGAAGCCCGAGGTGGTGGAGTACGACTTCGGCGAACAGGGCGAGTTGCACGAGCGTCCCGCGGGCCGCGCCTCGACGGGCATCTCCATCCTCCATGTGGAGGGCAGCCTGCACTTCGGCGCGACGCAGGCCTTCCATGACCACCTGAGGCGCGCCTCCGCCGATCCGAACCTGAAGGTCATGGTGGTCAAGTTCCGGGAGGCGCTCCACCTCGACGCCAACGGGGTGCTGCTCCTCCGCGACCTCGCCGAGACGCTGCGGCAGGGCGGCCGGCACCTCATCCTCTGCGAAGCGAAGCCGGAGACGATGGCCGTCTTCGTCGACGCGGGCCTCGTGGAACAGATCGGCGCCGCGAATGTAATTCCCTGGGAGGATTCCAATCCGACGGCGTCCCTGGCCAAGGCGGTACGGCGTGCCAAGGAACTGGCGGGCGGAGGCGAGGCGGTGCTTCATGTCCTGACGGCTCCGCATCCCGAGCTGCCGCGACCGGCCTCGGCCTCCGCCGACGACTGGCAGATTTGAGCAGGGCGGCGGAAAATCGGGCTTAATCGACGGTTTTTGAATTCGGGCTTGAACGCCCGCCGTCCGCCCACCCATCTGATGCCTTTGCAACGCCTTTCCTGACATGAGCCAATACAGCGAAATCCAGAAACTCCTCGGCGCCGACGCCGAGAACCTCCTCGGGTTCAAGAATCCCAAGATCTCCAAGGAGCAGATCCACCAGCCCCGCGCCGACTGGGTCGACCACGCGTTCGCGCCGTCCGACCGCAGCAACCAGGTCCTGGCCAACCTGCAGCGGCTCTACGGCTCGGGCCGCCTCGCCAACACGGGCTACGTCTCCATCCTGCCAGTCGACCAGGGCATCGAGCACTCCGCCGGTGCCTCGTTCGCCAAGAACCCGATCTACTTCGACGGCGAGAACATCGTGAAGCTCGCCATCGAGGGCGGCTGCAACGCGGTCTGCTCCACCTACGGGGTGCTCGGCAGCGTCTCCCGCCGCTACGCGCACAAGATTCCGTTCATGGTGAAGATCAACCACAACCAGCTCCTCACCTACCCCAACGTGGGCGACCAGGTGATGTACGGCACGCTCAAGCAGTGCGCCGACATGGGCTGCGCCGCGGTCGGCGCGACGATCTACTTCGGCTCGGCCGAATCCAACCGCCAGATCATCGAGGTCTCGCAGGCCTTCGCGATGGCCCACGAACTGGGCATGGCCACGGTGCTCTGGTGCTACACGCGCAACAGCGCCTTCAAGAAGGACAAGGACTACCACGTGTCCGCCGACCTCACCGGCCAGGCCAACCACCTCGGCGTCACCATCCAGGCCGACATCATCAAGCAGAAGCTGCCGGAGAACAACGGGGGCTACCTCGCGATCCAGCAGACGGAATCCTCCTACGGCAAGATCGACAAGCGCATGTACAGCGACCTGTCGACCGACCACCCGATCGACCTCACCCGCTACCAAGTGGCCAACTGCTACATGGGTCGCATCGGCCTGATCAACTCGGGCGGTCCCTCAGGCTCCAACGACTTCGCGGAAGCGGTCAAGACGGCGGTCATCAACAAGCGCGCGGGAGGCCAGGGCCTGATCTCGGGCCGCAAGGCCTTCCAGCGCCCGATCGCCGAAGGCGCCAAGCTGCTCCACACGATTCAGGACGTCTACCTGACGAAGGAAGTGACGATCGCCTGAGGAGCCCGTCACGCCTCCCGCAAAGCCCCGGCAACCCGCCGGGGCTTTCTGTTGGGTGGGTTCCACGGCAGGGACGTGATCGCCATCACGACCGTGGGAGGACGGAGGCGCATCGGGTCAAAAGACTTTGCCCGGCCCAACGTACATGCCGCGGCGAAGGGCGGCCATGGCAATGGCCGCCCTGCCTTCACCCTCGCATCCGAAGTCCCGGACCGCCATCCTGCCGCCATGCCCCTCCCCAAAGGTATCCGTGAATGGCTCGCCAAGGAATCGGAGGGATGGTCGGTCGACGGCCTGATCTCGCCAGAACAGAGGAACCGTATCCTCGGCCGCTATCCCGAGGAGGAGACACCCTCGGGCCGGATGGCCTTCGTGCTCCGCGCGTTCGGGGTGCTGCTCTTCGGCGCGGCGGTGATGCTCGTGATCGGGCACAACTGGGCCGACCTCCCCCGCGGCGGAAAGCTAGCCACGGTAGTCGCCGGAGTGGCGCTGCTCCAAGGCGTCGGCCTCTGGTATACGTTCAACGCCCGCCGCACGGGCTCGGTCCTCGGCCACCTCGCGGGCTGCCTGATGTTCGGGGCGGGCATCGCGCTGGTGGGCCAGACATACCACATGGACGCGCACAGTCCGGACGCGGTGCTGGCCTGGTGCCTCGGCACGCTGCCCTTCGCGATCGTCCTGGAGTCGGCGCTGCTGCACGTGGCGACGCTGGCCCTCGCCGCGACGTGGCTGCTGATGGAGCTGGGCGACTACGGCGACGCCCTTTCGCCCCAGATCAAATGGACGCGGCTCATGTTCCTGCTGCTCCTGCTGCCCTCCGCCGCGACGGCCTACCGGAGCCGGCTCCCAGTCGTCGCCGGAGCGGTCGCATGGGCGCTGGCGGCGACGTGGTTCGTCTTCCGCGGAGGGTTCGCGATCGCCTGCTTCACCCTGCCGCTGGCGCTGGCCGCGCTGCATCCGACGGGCAGTCCCTACGCCCTGGGATTCCGCTTCATCGGCACGCTCGGGGTGACGGCCATCACAATCTACGTCGGCATGCTCGGCCGGTCGGACAGCGGCTCGGGCCTGGGGCTCCTCCGTGATCCGTTCATGCTGGGCCTGAGCCTCATCGCCGCGGTCTGGGCGCTCCGGTCAGGTCTCCGCGACAAGGACGATTCCCGCACGTGGCCCGCGGTCATCGTGCTCGGCACGCTCGCCCTGGGCCTGGGACATGAGATCGCTCCGCATTCCGTGCTCGCCCAGACGCTGGTGCGGGCAACGGCCAACGTCATCACAATCGCCATCGCGGTGTGGCTGGTGCGCACGGGGCTCTCCGAGGGCCGCCTGCGGCCTTACGTCTACGGCTCGCTGGTCTTCCTGGCCTGGCTCACCGCCCGCTACGTCGACATCGCCGAGGACTTCGGGATGCTCGGCACGGCCGGCTTCTTCGCCGCCGTCGGCGTCATCCTCTTCATCCTGGCCAAGGTGTGGCGGGCGCAGAAGGAATCATCCGCCCCCTCTGCGGTGACGGACTGGAGTCCGGGCTGGCTCGAGGGCCCCTTCGCCTTCCTCACCGCGAAGGCGCGACCCATCGCCCTGGCCTGCGCGCTGCTGCAGGCGACCGGGCTGCTGTGGATGGCCTGGCACCACGGGCGTCCGGCCGAGACGGGCGAACGCTTCCTGCTGCGCTGCCGCGCGATCGACCCGCGTGACCTCATGAAGGGCGAATACGTCATCCTGGGATATGAATTCTCCGACCCGACGTCCGACGACATCACCCGGCTCAACAAGGAGTGGACGGCCCTGCACGGCGACCAAGGCGGAGGCAGCATGCGGGAGCCCTACTGGAATCTGCCGGACGACACGGCGGTGTTTCTGCCTCTGAAGGTGGACGCCAAGGGCATCGCCGGCGCGGGCGCGCCGACGCTGAACCGTCCCGCCTCCGGACCCTACCTGCGCGGCCACTCGGGTTCGCGTCGTTGGGGACGGCTCCGTTTCGGCATCGAGGCCTTCTTCGTCGAGGAGGGCAAGGGCAAGGAATGGGAGAAGCTCCGCAACGAGGGACGGCTCATCGCCGAGATCGGCGTGCTACCGGACGGGCGCGCGGGGCTGGTGAACCTGCGCAAGGCCGACGGGAGCATGGTCCAGGCGGAACCGTTCCACCGGCTCGAACAGCACTTTTACGTCGGCAGGGAGGATTTCAGCAACCGACGCGTCATCCGCACGAAGGAGGAGTTCGGCCGGCTGCTGAGCCCGGCGCGCGTGATGGGACCGCCTCCGAGGATGCCCGACTTCTCCAAGGAGGTCGTGGTGCTGTTCACGGAATTCAAGACCGAGGTCGACACGAAGATCGCCGTCTCGTCAGTCGAACGCTTCGGCTCCTCGCTCATGATCCGCTACCGCGTCTCGCGCGGAGCCAAGACGGACCATCGCATCCGACCCATGGAGGCCGTGATCATCGCCCGGGGCGACGCCACGGAGATCAGCCTGACCCGCGAGGACGGCGGCGGCTGGCCGGAGCGCATCCCTCTGCGCTGAACAGGCGTCAGGTCACTTGCCGGGCGGGACGAGGTCGGACTGCGTGAGCATCGGCTTGCCGGCCTCGCCGCGCAGGGCCTTCACCTGTTCGGGCTTCACCGCCGGGGCGGAGTTGCCGAAGCTGTTGCGCACGTAGGTCAGGACGGCGGCGATCTGCTCGTCGGTCTGATACGCCTGCGGCGGCATCGGGACAGGCAGGACGTAATCCTTGCCGGACACCTTGAGAGGGCCGGTCAGGCCGCGGAGCTGGATGCGGATGAGGTTCTCGACGGGGCCGCCGACCCAGTCGGATTTCGCCAAGGGCGGCGCGATGGCCGTGCCCTCGCCGTTGGGACCGTGGCAGGCCATGCAGGTGGCGAACTGCTGCTTGCCCAGCGCCATCACGGCGGGATCGACCCCGGCGGCGGCAGGCGCGGCGGCGGCCTTGACGGTGGAGATGTCGAGCGGCTTGGACTCGACGGACTTGCCGGCCTTGGGCGCCTTGTCGAGGGTCGCGAGCCAGGCCACGATGTCGCGCACTTCACCGAGGGTGAGCAGCTTGTCCATGGCGGGCATGCCGGAGGCGGGCGGGGTCATGGACTTGATGTCCTTGCGCGCCACGCGCCAGCGGGAACCGGCGACGTCGACGTCGACGCTGTCCGTGGATTCCTTGAGCAGAAGTCCGGCCAGCTGACGGTCGTTGGCGAGGTCGACGGTGACGGCGCCGTAGCCGGCCGCCACCTTGGCGGAAGGCAGGACGATGGATTCAAGGAGGTGCCGACGGTCGCCGCGCTTGGCCACGCCGGCGAGATTGGGGCCGGCCTCGCCGCCCGCGGCATGCGAATCGGAGGACGCGCGATGGCAACGGAGGCACTGGCCGGCAGGGTGCGCTTGGTAGAGCGAGGCGCCACGGGCCGGATCTCCGCCCTCGAGGGCGGGCATCCACGCGGCGAGCGGTTCGACGGATGAGTTGAGCGCGGCACGGAAGGACTCCAGCGCCCGCTTCACCTCGGGCTCGGTCCGGGCGGCGGCCGCCTCGGTCATCTCGATCGCGGCGGGCGAGACGCCGCGGGCCTTGGCCAGCTCACCGAGCTGCGCAACGAAGAGCGCGGCGACGCCGTCGGCCTTGAGGGTGGCGAGGGCCTTCCACGCACCCTGCTTGCGGGCGGAGGAGCCGCCCTTGACCGCCTCCGCGAGACGGGAGAGGCCCTCGGCGGGATTAAGATGGGCGAGTTCGCCGATGGCCACCATGGAGACGGCGTCCTGCCGGTCCATGGCGAAACGTTCGGCTACCTGCACGAGGTCGGAAGGCTTGCGCTTGAGCCAAAGTTCGAGGGCCTTGGCGCGCGCGGCGCCGCTGAGCTTTTCGTTGGACACCAGCGAGGACAGGACGTCGGTCGGCAGCGAAGCCACGTCGAGGGAGTGGAGTTCGACGAGGTCGAGGGTCACGCGCAAAGTCTCGGAGTCGCCCTTGAGCAGGGTCGGGAGCGCGGCGGAGAGGCTGGGCCGGAGTTCGGCGGCGTCGCGGGCGGGCAGCGGACGCCAGTGACCGGTGGACTGGTCGACGGGGTGCGGGCCGACCCAGAGTCCAAGCAGACGGAGCGCCTCGGCGCGGGCCTCGGCGGGCAAGGATGCGTCGGTGGCGATCCTGACCACGCGGGCGGCGTTCTCCGCGCCCCCCAGACGGAAGGCGCTGTGGGTCAGACGACGCAACATGAACGTGGTCCAAGGACGGCGGCCGAGGTCGTCGATCAGCGCCGCGACCTGCGGCCGGGCGGATTCGAAGGCCAGGTCATGGATGGCGCGCACGGCCTCATCGGCCACGGTGTCGGAACGGTCGCGGAGGAAGCGGGACACGGACGCGTCTTGACGGCGACGGAGGACGACGCAGGCCGCGAGGCGCACGGAGTCGGAGGCGTCGGCGGCCACGGCATCGAATTCGGCCGCGGTGTCGGTCAGGTGCTGGATGGCGTACACGCCCGCGTGCCGGAGCACGGGATCGCGGTCGGCGTTCTCCCGCAGCATGGCGAGCGCATGAGGCAGCGCGCCCTTGGCGCGCAGGCGGGCGGCGGCGATGGTCGCGAAGGCGCGGACGCGCGGGGATGGGTCGAGGATCAGCTTGGCGAAGGGCAGCGAGTCACCAGCAAGCGGCGACTCCTCGAGGGCGCGCACGGCCTGGGCGCGCACTTCGGCGTCGGCGTCGGCCAGCAACGGCAGCAGCCGGCGGGCGGCGGCGGCGCGCTCGGACTCCGGCGCCTTGGGCACGGACTTGCCGCCCCAGGCGGCGGAGGGCGCGATGGCGGCGCCGCGGCGGGCGAGGATGCCGAGACCCCAGACCCCGTGGAGGCGCTCGAGGAGGTCCTTGGAACGCGTGGCCGCCTCGAAGAGATCCGCGCCCTCCGGACGGCGGGTCAGTTCGATCTGGGCGCGCAGGCGGACACGCTGGTCGGCGTGGGCGAGGAGCGAGGCGAGCTCCTTGGCGGCGCGCTTGGCGAAACCTTCACGGATGAGGTCGGCCACCTGGGCGGCGGCGTCCGCACGGTAAGGCTTCTCCGAAGTCAGGGTCACGATGCGCCCGGCGGCGTGGGATTCCCAGCCCGTGATGAAGTCGGAGACCACCAGGCGTCCCTTCCAGTCATACTCGGCGTCGGTCGCGGCCACGCCCCAGAGGAGCTGGCGGCTGTCGGCCATCTTCATGCCGGCCCCGCTGGGTTCGACGCGGAAGGACCAGATGCCCGACGCGGCGGCGGAGCCGCGGTAGTCGCAGATCAGGAACCGCCCGGCCTCGGCCTCGGAGAATCCGGCGCCGGGGTGGTAGGTCAGGCCCGAGGGACCGGAGGAGACGTAGTCGACGGGCGGAATGATGAAGGCCGGCTGGGCCGAGTTCTGCCGCTCCCAGACGCGCTCGGTCATCCAGCGGGAGAGCGGACGCTGCTCGAGGCCGATCTCGCGGTGGAAGGTGTGCATGGCCTGGTGCTCCATCTCCCAGCCCGAGTCGGCGCCATGCACCACGTAGACCACGCGGGCCGCGTCGCCTTGGTCGGAGTTGTTGTCGACGGAGATGCCGTTGCCGAACGCGTCGAAGGCGATCTCCTTCGGATTGCGCAGGCCGGTGTGCACGACCTCGAACTCGGTGCCGTCGGGCTCGAAGCGGAAGACCGCGCCCTGGTTGTGGAAGTCGTAGCGGCGGCCCTCCTTGGTCGTGAGGTTGAAGCCGCGGTCGCCGATGGTGCCCCAGACGCGCCCGTCCACGCCGATCGCGAAGCCGTTCATGTCATGTCCCGAGAGCGAGACGCGCACGCCGAAACCTTCCTCGATGACCTTGCGCCCAGCCTCCACGCCGGCGCCCTTGGGGTCGTGGATCATCCAGAGCTTGGGGATGCAGGCGAAGTAGACCGTGTCATCCCAGGCGAAGACGCCGGCGCCGGTGCCGTCGAGCACGTCGTTGAACTTCTCCGAGAGCACCCTGCCCTTGGCGTAGACGCCGTCGGCGCCTTCGCCGGAGAGATGTCGGATGACCTCGGACTTGGCGGTCATCCATTCGATGGACTTCCGAGCGGCCCATTTGTCATGCATGGCCCTGCGGTCGGCCACGGTGCGGGCGGCCAGGTCGTCGTGATACCAGAAGAGATTGTTGCGGTCGTCCTCGATTCCGAAGCGGAAGCGGTGGGTCTCGGCGACGTAGAGGGAGCCGTCGTTGCCGAAGGCGATGGCGGTCGGCGAGGTGACGCCGAGCTCCTCGCGACGGGCGGTGGGCCGGAAGGTGAGGCCGGGCGTGACGGCCGCGCTGCCCTCGCCTTCGACGCGAAGCAGGTTGGATTCAGCCACCGGACGCGGGCGTCCGCCGGAAGGCAGCTTGGTCTCCTTGTCGGTGCTCAGCACGAAGTGGTCGGCGGCGATGATGCCCCACGAACCCTGATGGTCGTCGACGATGCGGATGACGCCCTCCTTGCCCTTGAACTCGGAGACGTCCCAGGAGACGGTGCGAAGGGTGAGGCCGTTGACCCCGGTGGCCTCGCGGACGACCCTGTCGCCGACGAGCAGCTGGACGGCGGTCTTGCCGGGATGATTGCCGCCGGCGACGTGGAAGGCGAGGTAAGGCAGGTCGATGCGGACCTTGGGGGAGGTGAGCGTGCCGACGGCGGCGTCACCGCCGTGGCCGGAGCATACGAGGGCCTGCCCGCCGTAGTTGCGGAACTCGCCGTTGATGCCCTTGATCTTGCCGGGAACAGGCGCGAGGCCGAAGGCCATGCCGGTCGTCTGCCAGGTGTCGAAGCCGTCCCCTTCGAAGGCCTGGATGATCTTGGTCTCGGCGCCCAGGGGCAGGCACAGGGACAGGGTGGCGAGGGACGCGATGAGGATGCGCATAGCGGAAAGGGGTGAGTCCTTGGAGCGAAAGGATAGTTCCGCCCAGGTCGAGAGCGGGGTGACGGAATCAGGCCCGGCGGACCCCGTGCAGGACCTGGAATTTGAAGCCGTAGTGGGCCGGATGGGTCAGGGCCCGGAGGGCGCCGGTCACCTCAGGCCCGCCCGAGGCCGCAAGCCGCTCCATGGCGTGGCCCGCCTTGAGCACGAAAAAGGCCTCCTGACGGTCGACCTTCACTTCAGAAAAACCGGCCGCGCGCATCACGGGCTCAAGCCGGTCCCAGAGCACGTGCGAGGTCAGATCCTGCGAACCAAGCCCTTCGAGAATCTCGCCCGACATGCGGTGCCGGCGGTAGGCCCGCGCGGTGCCGGCGGGCGACGACTCCAGGCACTGGGCGACGGTACGTCCGTAATCCAGGAAGACGGCGGCTCCGCACCAGCCGCCCTCGAGCAGCGATCGGAGCAGTTCCTCCGCTTCGAGCGGAGCGTCCAGGATCCATCCCTCCTCCGCATCGGGCAGGGTTGCGATGAACGCGGCCGAGGCGGGCGTCGACGGCACGTCGAGCGGGACGACCTCGAGCTCCCTGCTGTCGGTGCGCACGCCCAGCTCGACCCAACGTCCCTCCGTGCGCAGGTAGCGATGGAAGGGCTGGGCGTCCAGCAGCTCGTTGGCCACCAGCACGGCGCGGGGAGGCATCGCGACGGCCTCGCCGACACGGAAGGTCAGGTGCGCGCCGAAGCGCGACGCGACGGATGAGAAATGCGACTGTCCCGGCTCGGCGCCGACCTCGACCAACGCATGCCCGGAGAGGTCGCCCACGAGCGACTCGGCCGCGGCGGCGACCAGCTCGCCGAACACCGGCCCGACCTCGGCGGCCGTCGTGAAATCAGCTTCCGCGCGACGGCCCACCCTCGCGCGCTCCGTCACATAATAACCCAGCCCCGGCGCGTAGAGCGCCGCGCGCACGAGCTCGACGAAAGGCACGACGCCGGCTCGGGACCCGCTTTTCAGCAGGTCGACGATGGCGGCATGCCGGCTGGCGTCGTCCACCCGGCAGAGCGTGGGGGAGACGGGAGATCCCGCCAGACGAAAGAGGGGTTGAGCACGGGACGGATTCAGGCTCACTCATGGCGTGATCCTCGCCGTCGAAAGTTCCTGCGACGAATCCGCGCTGGCTGCCTTCGATCCGGCGCGCGGAATCGTCCGTGAGACGGTCAGTTCCCAGGCCGCCGCCCATGAGAAGTACGGCGGCGTCGTGCCCGACCTTGCGAGCCGCATGCACCTTTCGGCGCTGCCGCTGCTGCTGGAAGAATTCTGGGACGAACTGCCAGCGGTCACCCGTGTCGCCGTGACGCGAGGCCCCGGCCTGCTTCCCTGTCTCTCCCTCGGAATCGCCTGCGCGCGCGCCCTCTCGCTGTCCCTGGGAAGGCCCCTGACGGGCGTGAACCACCTCAGGGCCCACGTGCACTCCTCATTCATGGCCCTGCACGCGGCCGATCCGGCCGGCTTCGCCGCCGCCCGGGAAGCCCTGCTGCCGCACCTCGCCCTGGTCGTCTCGGGAGGAAACAGCCTGCTCGTCGAACTCGGCCGGGACCTCGCGATGCGCGTCGTCGCACGCACGGTGGATGACGCGGCGGGCGAGGCCTTCGACAAGGGCGCGAAACTGCTGGGCCTGCCCTACCCCGGCGGAGCCCTGATCGAGAGGCTGGCGGCGGACGGGGACGCCTCCCGGCATCGCTTCCCACGGGGAATCCCCGAGCGGGCTGACCTCCGCATGAGCTTCTCCGGCCTCAAGACCGCCCTGCGTTACCAGCTCGAAAAACTGTCGGACGCCGAACTGCGGCGGGAGATGCCTCACCTGTGCGCGGGCTACCAGCGGGCGATCGTCGACCAGCTGACGGCCAAGACGGATTCGGCGCTGGAAGCGGGAAGGCATCGCTCCCTCGGCATCTCCGGCGGCGTGGCGAACAACGCCTCAGTCCGCTCGGCCGTCGGCAAGATCGCACGCGAACGGGGAGTCCCGTTGCTGGCCGCCGCGCCAAGCCACTGCGGGGATAACGCCGCCATGATCGCGTTCGCCGCCTGGGCGGACGCAGGCCTGCCGACCGACGCCTCCGTGACTCCGGAGGCTCAGCTGGCGGTCGACCGGACCTGACCGCCGGCCTTCACCAGCTCGGTGAAATCCTTGAAGGCGGGGTGATCGGCGCCGCGAAGCAGGGAATAGAAGACCGTCTCGACGGGCAGCACCGAGACGCCGGCCGTCCTCAGGGCGTCGAAGCAGACCGCCTGGTCCTCAGGTCGCCGGGAGGTCACGGCGTCGGCCAGCACCGTGACGCCGAGACCGCGCCGAACGGCCTCGATGGCGGTCTGGTGCACGCAGACGGGCCCCTCCAGCCCCACCAGCAGCAGGTGCTCGACGGAAAGCTCCCGGATTCTCTCCTCGAAGCCGGCAGCGCCGAAGGCGGAGAATTCGGACTTCGGGAAAAGCCCCGCCGGTCGGCCGGCATCCAGCAGCAGGTCGGGGTGGGTCGGGCCGAGCTTCGCGGGCGCCTGTTCGGTGAACAGCGTCGGCAGACCGAGCAGCCGTGCGGCGGACACGGCCAGCCGGCAGCGACGCAGGAAGACCTCCGGCAAATCCATGGCCCGGAAGAAGACGGGCTGCACGTCCACCGCCAGCAGGGCGAGACCTTGGGACGAATCCATGGAACCCAGCCTGCGAGAAAGCGGGGCGGCCGTCAGCCGCAAAGGGAAAGGGGTTGCTCCAGCGGGGCGGGGAGTGCCATCTTGCAGCTATGGAATGGCAGGTCCGACCCATCGCCCGACAGTGCGCAGCCAGCGGCAAGGAGCTGCGCCCGGGTGACCTCGTCACCTGCATCGTGCACAAGCCCCTGGGAGGCGTGATCGAGCGAGCCGACGTGCTCAAGGATCAAGCCGCCGGCTTCAATCCTCCCGGCCTGCTACTGGGACGCTGGACCCGCGAGGTCAAGGCGCCCGCGGAGGAGGAGCAGGCCCAGCGCGCCCAGCTGCTGGCCTCGCGCGAGGAGCTCTTCCTCTCCCTCTACGAGCAGGATGCCGACCCCACCGGTGACCGAGCCATCCTCAAACACATCCTCGCGATGCTGCTTGAGCGGCGCCGCGTCCTCCGACAGGCCGGACCTCCGGAGAAGGGGATGATCCCGTACCTGCACGCAGCCACCAAGCAGGTCCATCAGGTGCCCGCCATCGACCTGCAGCCCGACCACATCCGGCTGTTGGGCGGCAGCCTCGACCTGCTTGCGGGATGACTTCCATGCGCCTTCGAATCACGCTCATCGCCCTCACCGCCGCCTTGCTCTTCGCAGGCTGCAAGTCTACTCCGAAAGCCGAGCTGGCGTCCATCTTCGTCGAGACCGGCGCGGGAGGAGCGGCACCCGGCTCGACGCCGGCCGTGCTGCCAGTCAGCGGAATCGCCATCTTTGTCGCGCCCAAAGCCGTGGTCATGGCGGAGCGGCTTGCGGCGGTCAGCGTCGTGATGGCCGGCGATTCGGACCTGAGGCAGCACTACGTGATGCTAACCCTCGACCCCGGAGGCATGCAGGACATCGCCCTGCTCTCGCGTGATGCCTCGGGCAGGAGCCTCGTGCTGGTGATCGGCAGCGAGACGGTGGGCATCATGCGCATCACCCAGCCCATCGGCGACGGCCGGCTCTTCTTCCACGTCGAGCAGAAGGGGATGTCGAACGACCAGGCGGCCTTCGCCGTGGCCGCACGGATCGAGAAGACCATCCAGGCCGTCAACAAGGCCAAGGACAAGGGGCTGTGAGCCGGAGCGCTTCCGTCGCCTGCCTGGTGCTGCTCTGCACGGCCCTGCGTGCGGCCGAATTCGGCTGGCCGACCTCGATGGAGCCGGCCTTCACGCGGCGCCTCGAGGACTTCGTCCAGCCGACGGTCTCAGGCAGGATCGAATCCGCGCTCTTCGGGATGACGCGGGAGAACGGCCGGCGGTTCCATGAGGGCGTCGACATCCGTCCCGCCTTCCATGACCGGATGGGCGAGGCGGCGGACGCCATCCTGGCCGCCGCCGACGGCGAGGTGATGCATCTCAACCACTGGACCAACGGTCCCTACGGCATCTTCGTGGTGCTCTGGCACGCCGACGCCAAGGTGCCTCACTACACGCTCTACGCGCACATGGCCCGCATCTCTCCGGCCATCAGGGTCGGGGCCAAGGTGCAAAGGGGCCTCACGCTCGGCACCATGGGACGCACCGCCGACCGGTCGGACCCGATCCCGCAGTCCCGCGCCCACCTGCATTTCGAGGTGGGACTCCTCCTCTCCGGCAATTTCAACCGCTGGCACGACGCCCAGGCCCAAAACCGCGGCTCCAAGAACCACCACGGTGTCTGGAACGGCCAGAACCTCATCGGCGTGGACCCCTTGCCGATCCTTCGCGCAGGAAGAGCCGACCTCTTCGAGGAAGTGCGGAGGACCCCCGCCGCGCTGGCCTGCGCGCTGCGTTGCGCCAAGACGCCGGACTTCGCCCTGCGCTATCCGGCCCTGACCGAAGGGGAGGCCGCCGGCGCGGCTGGATGGAAGATCGAGTTCACCTGGCACGGTCTACCCCGACGCTGGACCGCGCTCCCGGAGGGCAGCCCCGAGCTGCCCAAGTCGGGCTGGAGCCTGATCGCCCTCGACCGCTCGCAGCGCGACGTGCTCATCCGCCGCAAGATGCTTTCCGCGACCGGCGACCGGCCGGGCGAGACGCTGACCCGTCAGATGGGCATCCTCGCCGACTCGGCCCGCTGAATCAGTTCAAGCCCGGGTCGTCCGGCGCGCCGGCCTGCAGCAGGAGTTCCGGCGCATGCAGCCTGAGCAGCAGACGCCACATGGCCTCGCCCTCGGATGCGGCGACCTCTCGGGTGAAAGGGCAGATGACCCAGGCGTTCATGCGGAGCTCGTTCTCGAGCTGACCCGGAGACCAGCCCGAATAGCCGACGTAGGCGCGGATGACATGCCCGCCACCGGAGACGAGCGCCTCGGCGGACTCCCTGTCCAGGCCATGGCGCAACTCAGCCTCGCCGCAGGAATGCCACGACCAGCCGCCGATGACGAATCGGTCGGCCGCGACCGGTCCGCCCTGGAACATGGGCAGCCGGGCGAGTGGCGTGCCCTGCAGCGGCGGGCTCGCCTCGGCGAGCACGGCCGGCAAAGGACGGTTGATGATCACGCCCATGGCCCCCTGGGATGAGGAATGGGAATGGAGGAGCACCACGGTCTCACGGAAGTTCCCGTCCCTCAGGGAGGGATGTGAGACCAGCAGCCTGCCGGCCAGGCTGACGGTGGCGCCGGACATCAGTGCTCGAGACGGGTGACCTTCACGCCGGCCTGGGCGAAGAGCTCTCCGACGAGCGGGTCGTTCTTGTAATCATGACGGTAGCGCACCTCGGCGACGCCGGCGGCGGAGAGGATCTTCGCGCAGTTCACGCAGGGGTAGTGGGTGACGTAACAGACGGTTCCCTGCAGGGAGACGCCGCGCTTGGCCGCGTCGGCCACGGCGTTCTGCTCCGCGTGGACGGTGGCGAGCTCGTGGCCGTCACGGATGTGGGAATCGTGCGGCGCGCCTGGCAGGAAACCGTTGTACCCGGCGGCGACCAGCCGGTTGGGATGCTTGCCGGTGGAGACGACGATGCAGCCGACGTGGAGGCGTTCGCAACTGGAGCGGGAGCTCACGAGCACGGCGGTCGCCATAAAGTATTCGTCCCAGGAGGGGCGGCCCACCTTGCCGACCAAGGACTCGAGCTCTCCGGCGAGGGACTGTCGGGGTTCACTCATCACAGATTGAGGGTGCCAGCGGGCGCCCACCCGAGGCAAGTGGCAGTTACGCACAACGCCGTGGCCAGCAGCATCAGCACGGCGGCACGGCCGAGCAACGGCAGGAAATCCTGCGGGGCGGAGGCCCGGCGGAAGGCGAGATGCTGCCAAAGCGCCCACGGCAGCAGCACCAGCGGCACCCATCCGAAGACGCACCCTAGGCAGACCAGACCGAAGACCGAGTTGAATCCATGCAGGTTGCGTGCGAAACCGCGGCCGAAACGCACGACGGTGGTCCGCTTGCCGACGGCGAGGTCGGTCTCGTAGTCGCGCGCATTGTTCGCGACGAGGATGTTGTCCGCAAGCAGACCGAGGCCGAGGCCGGCGATGAGGGCGGCGAACCACGGCATCGCCAGCGCGTCGCAGCTGCAGTCTCCCGGCCCTTGGCCGGGCGAGCAGAGCGCCCAGGCGGTGAGCACGGTGGCCTGGACGCCGAAGCAGGCGATGACGAAGACGTCGCCGAGCCCGCGGTAGGCCAGCGGGAACGGCCCCAAGGTGTAGGCAAGCGCGCAACCGATGGCGAGGAAGCCGGCCAGCAAGAGCCACGGAGAGAGCGATGCGACGGGCGCGCCCAGCACGAGCGCCAGCAAGCAGGCGATCCAGATGCCCCGTCGCATGGCGTCGGGCGCGATGTCTCCAGCGGAGACGGCGCGGCGTGGCCCGACGCGCGCGGCGGTGTCCGCGCCGCGGAGGGAATCCCCGAGGTCGTTGGCGAAATTGCAGGCGACCTGCACGCAGAGGGCGAAGCCCAGGCAGCTGAGGATGAAAAAAACAAAACCCGGGGCCGCCCAGAGACCCGGCACGCCCGCGCGGGCGACGACAACCGCGCCGCCGAGCGCGACGGGCGCGACGGCCGCCACCAGGGTCTTGGGGCGGGCGGCGGAAACCCATGCGCGCAACGAGGACATCGCTCCCAGTATGTCCCGCAGGGACGCCTTGCGGAAACAAAAAAGCCCCGGCGGAAGCCGGGGCTTTTCGCGGGCGATCAGCGCGCGATCACTGGGTGCACTTCGCGGCGGTGGTGGGTACCGAAGCGGACTGCAGCCAGTTGGCGGTGGGCTGACCGTTGGTCTGGGTGAAGGCGTTGGGGCCGTCGGCCCTGGTGTCGCTCACCCAGGAGACGTGGCCGTCTCCGTAGCAGATGTGACCGCCTTCGGTGCCCCAGACGGAGTCGGCGAAGGTGGCTCCGGCCTGCGACCAGGTGCCGTCGGCCTGCAGGCCGCGGGACCAGGCGAGAGGCACCTGCACCTGACCGACCACGGAACGCGAGGTCGGGGTGTAGACGTCCCAGCCGGACTTGCCCTGCGAGAGGGCGGTCGTGAACAGCGCGTTCACCTGGTAGGTCGCGCCGGTACGGGTGATGACGTTCTTTGGAAGCTGGGTGATGGCGTCGGCGGCGGGGTCGGAATCCAGGAACCAGAGTTCGCCGGAGTCGAGTTGGGCGCCATCGGCCAGGATGGCGGCGTATCCCTCAAGGGTGGTGGTCGTCGTCCTGCCGGGAGTGAAGGCGCCAGTCGCGATGTTCTTGGTACCCTGAGCCCAGTTCATGTACCCCTGCCCGATCGAACGCACTTTGTTCAGCGCGCTGTTCTTCTTAGCGGAGCGCATCACGCCCTGCACGCCCGGGAAAAGGACGGCGGCGAGGATGCCGATGATCGCGATTACGGTAAGGAGCTCAATCAGCGTGAAGCCCTTGCGGTTGCGGTTTTGAGGAGTCATTGGATTTGGGGGTACATTGATTGTTAACCTATTGCGGGCAAAGGGAAGATAAATCTGGGGGTTTTCACTCAGTAAGGCAGAGGAAAGCGGGCGCACAAAGCCTCGGCAATGGCCTGACCCTCACTGATTTTAGCAGGATTGGAAGGTCCTGATAGCACGATGGAGATGGCACGGGCAATCTCCCTCATCTCTGGTTCCTTCATGCCCCGGGAGGTGACCGCCGGGGTGCCCACGCGGATTCCGCTGGCCTGGAAAGGGCTGCGGGTCTCATCCGGCACGGTGTTCTTGTTGGTGGTGATGTGCGCGGCGCCCAAGGCCAGCTGGGCGTCCTTGCCCGAGACCTCCGGGTGGCTCTTGCGAAGGTCCAGCAGGCTGAGGTGGTTGTCTGTGCCGCCGCTGATGAGGTGGAAGCCGAGCTTCACGAGTTCGTCGGCGAGGGCCTTGGAGTTGGCGACGACCTGCTTGGCGTACTCCTTGAACTCAGGAGTGGCGCACTGGGCGAAGCACACGGCCTTGGCGGCGATGACGTGCTCCAGCGGGCCGCCCTGGGCACCGGGAAAGACGGAGGAGTCGACGGCCTTGGCGTGCTCGGCCTTACAGAGGATGAGGCCGCCGCGCGGCCCTCGCAGGGTCTTGTGGGTGGTGGTGGTGACGAAGTCGGCGTACGGCACGGGAGAAGGATGCACCCCGGCGGCGACGAGTCCGGCGATGTGCGCGATGTCAGCGAGGAGGAGCGCGCCGTTCTCCTTGGCGATCCTGCCGAAGCGGGCGAAGTCGATTTCGCGGGCGTAGGCAGAGGCCCCCACGGTGATCATCTTGGGCTTTTCGCGGCGGGCCATCTCCTCGACTTCGTCGTAGTTGATGCGTCCGTCGGCGCCCACGCCGTAGTGGACGACGGTGTAGAGCTTGCCGGAGAAGTTAGCGGCGTTGCCATGGGTGAGGTGGCCGCCGTGCGAGAGGTTCATGGTGAGGATCTTGTCCCCGGGCTTGATGGTCGCGAAGTAGACGGCGGCGTTGGCCTGGCTACCGGAATGAGGCTGGACGTTGGCATGGCCGGCGCCGAACAGCGCCTTGGCGCGGTCGATGGCAATCTGCTCCACGGCGTCGACGTGCTCACAGCCGCCGTACCAGCGCTTGCCGGGATAGCCTTCGGCGTACTTGTTGGTCAGGACACCGCCCTGGGCCTCCATCACGGCGGGCAGGGTGAAGTTCTCGGAGGCGATGAGCTCGATGTGGCTCTGCTGGCGCGCAAGCTCGGCCTTAATCAGGCGGTCGATTTCGGGGTCGAGCTGGGCGAGGGGTATGCGGCGAATGGCGGTCATGTTTGTGAAAGGGGAAGGTCAAGCTTCGAGCTTGTCGACGCGGCGGCAGTGGCGGCCGGCCTC
This sequence comes from Verrucomicrobiota bacterium, assembly GCA_016871415.1. Classification (GTDB taxonomy): domain Bacteria; phylum Verrucomicrobiota; class Verrucomicrobiia; order Opitutales; family UBA953; genus UBA953. Next base: position 34,124 of record VHDL01000001.1, on the reverse strand, counting down.
GAACTCAGAGGACAGGAACGCGTCTAGGCACAAAAGCGCAAGCGGCAGGTCCACGTATTTGGCCCCGAAGCAGAGGACGTTGGCGTCATTGTGACGGCGGGACAGGCCGGCGGCGTCGGCGGACTGGACCAGGGCCGCCCGCACGCCCCTGATCTTGTTGGCGGCGATGGAGATGCCGATGCCGGTGGTGCACACGAGGACGCCGAACCGGGCCCGTCCGGCGGTGACGTCGGCCCCGACGGCCTGGGCGTAATCGGGGTAGTCGCACGAGGCTTCGGTATCGGTGCCCCGGTCGAGCACGGCGTATCCCTTGGCGCGCAGGGCCTCGGCCAGACCCTTTCTCAGGAGAAGACCGCCATGGTCGCTGCCGAGGGAGATGGCCGGGAGGCTGTTCATCGGGCGAAGTGTTTGCGCAGAAATTCGATGAGCGCGGGTACGGCTTCAACCATGGAATCACGGCACTCCTCATATTCACGGAGTTCGCCGCCGAAGGGGTCCGGAATGTTCCGAGAGGCCCCTTCGGGCAGCACGTCACGCAGGACGATGACGCGGTCCGGAAGGCTTCCGAAGAGCTCCCGCAGGTGCTCCACGTGCCGGGCGGTCATCGCGAAGACGACCAGGCTCCGGTTCATGGCCTCCCGGCTGACGCCGCGGCTGCGGTGGGCGGAGAGGTCGAGCCCGATTTTCGACATGACACGCTGGGTGTTGGCGGAGGCCGGCACGCCCTCCTCAGCGGCGAGCCCGCATGAGGCGACCTTGAGGTGTCCGAGTCCGTCGCCCCACTTGGTAAGGGCGGCCCGGAGGAGCGCTTCGGCCATGGGACTCCGGCACGTGTTGCCCGTGCATACGAACGTCACGGTGTCGCGCTCGGCCCCCATGAGGTCAGATTGCCGCCTCGAGGCGGCTGTTCAAGTAATCACCTGCCCGCCTCACGCTTCAGCTGACGGTGGCCGATGTCTCGGCGGTAATGGCAGCCCCCGAAGTTGATCATGGGCACGACCTGATAGGCTAGGCGGGCCGCGGACCGCAGGTTGGGACCGTGGGCCACGACGCCGAGGACCCTGCCGCCGGACGTCACGACGCTCCCGTCGGGGCGGCGGACGGTGCCAGCATGGAGGATGTCCACGCCCGGCGGAACCTCCGCCGGAAGGGTGATGATGTCGCCCTTGCGGATCTCGCCGGGGTAGCCTCCGGCCGCCAGCACGACGATGATGGTGGCGCCGGGACGGAGACGCACGGACGAGGCCTTGAAGCTGCCGCGCGCGATTGACTCCATGATGGCCACCGGATCGCTCTCCAGCGAAGGCATGAGCACCTGGCACTCGGGGTCGCCGAATCGGACGTTGAACTCGACGACCTTGGGACCCTGCGCGGTCACCATGATACCGATGTAGAGCGTGCCGCGATAGTCGATGCCGTCCTGACGCAGGCCGCGCAAGGTCGGCTCGATGATCTCGGAGCGCACGCGGCGCTCGACCTCGGGCGTGACCACGTCGGCCGGCGCGTAGGCGCCCATGCCGCCGGTGTTTGGGCCGGTGTCCCCCTCCCCCGCCCGCTTGTGATCCTGGCTGGGCGGAAGCATGAGGTACTCCTCGCCGCAGACCATCAGCATGATCGAGGCCTCCTCGCCCTGCATGAACTCCTCAACCACGACTTCGTCGCCCGCAGCGCCGAAGACCTTGGCGCCCATCATGTCGCGCAAAGCAGCCTCGGCCTCGGCGTGCGTGGTGGCGATGACGACGCCCTTCCCTGCGGCGAGGCCTGAGGCCTTGATGACGACGGGGACGGGGCCCGACCTCACGTGGGCGAGGGCGGGCTCGAGCGAGGTGAAGGTGGTGGACGCCGCGGTCGGGATGCGGTGGCGGAAGAGGAACTCCTTGGTGAAGGCCTTGCTGGCCTCCAATCGCGCGCCCGCGGACCGCGGACCGTAGGCCGGCACGCCGGCCTCCTCCAGGACGTCGACCACGCCCGCCGCGAGAGGTACCTCGGGACCGACGATGACGAAGCCGGAGCCAGTCCGTCGCACGAGCGCGAGGACCGCGGCCGAATCGGCGGCGTCAACGGGCAGGCACTCGGCCTCCAGCGCCATGCCGCCGTTGCCCGGAGCGACGCGCACTTTGCCGACCCGGGGGCTGCGCAGGCAGGCCTTGAGCAGGGCGTGCTCACGCCCGCCCGAACCGAGGATGAGGACGTCAATCTTCTCCTGCTGCGCCATGCGCACAGTTGTGCCTCGGCACGGACGGGATGGGAACAAAAAAGGCGCCGATCGGCGCCGGTCTTCCTTGGTGCTCAGGCCGGGACTTGAACCCGGACACCTTGCGGCACATGCACCTCAAGCATGCGTGTCTGCCATTCCACCACCTGAGCGAACACAAGGAAGTTGGACGCTGGAAACTCGCTCAGCTGGCGCAAGTAAAAAGCGTCTTTCCGACGCTTGCCAAGCGGCCGTGATTCGAAACGCTAACCCCTCGCATGTCCAACGAGCCAGCCGAGCACAACCCTCCGCAGGAGCCTTCGTTCCAGCTCGACCTGGCATCCCTCGGCTTCGGGCCCTCCTGGGTCTCGGGCCCTGCCGAGAAGGTGAGCGGCGGCGGACGCGGTCCGCGCCATGACGGAGACCGGCCGCGCTTCCGTGAAGGCCCCAGCGGTGAACGACGCAGCGGCCCCAGCGGACCCCGCCGCGACGGCCCCGGCGGCCCGCGGAGGGAGTCCTGCGGCGAAGGACGAGGACCGCGCCGCTGGGAGGACGCCCCGCCCTTCCGCCCTGCGGTGCTCTCATCGTTCTTCCCCGATGACGCCAAGTTCGAGGTTCTGGGCGGCGCCATGAAGACGAGCCGGATGACCTACGAACTGTTCGAGGTCGCCCTGCTGATCCTCGACAAGGAGGACCGCCTTTCGATCATGATCCGGCTCCCGGACGAGGACGGCCGCACCGACGCCTGTCTTTCGGTCTCCGTGCCCGACGGACATCCTTTCATGGCGGAAGCCGAGGCGGTCTCGCACGTCATGTCGAGACACCTCGACAAGTTCTTCGACGTGGTGGAGGTCGACGTCGAAGCCCCAAAGGGCTCTTTCCTCATGGTCGCGCGCGACCCCCGGACGGGCCTGCTGCTCGGCGCGCCGACGCACCACAGCTACCAGCGGAATCTGCGCGAGCACCATGCCCGCCACTGCCCCGGCGTCCCCTTCGACCGCTTCAAGGCAGGACTCGAGATGGTGCGCGAGCAGGAGAAGATCGACGAATGGCTCAAGGCCATGTCCAAGCGCGCGGAATACGCCCCCAGGGGACGCAAGGAGGGCGAACCGGAGCGTCTCGAGAGCCTCGACGCCGCCCGCGGCTTCCTCCTCGCCTTCCGCAAGGAGCAGGTGGTGCGCTCGCACAGGGAGGTCCGCTTCGCGGGACGCCTGCTCGGGGAGATGGCGCCGGGGCCGATCCGTGATTCGGTGCGCTTCGAAATCGAAAGGCAGCGCGCCTTCCCGCTCCAGACCGCCAACGGCATCCGCGGACGCCTCAACCGCGAGGGCTTCCACATCTACCGCAAGGGCAAGAAAGGTATCCACTACGCCTGCGCGGTGCGCCGGCGATGCCGCGACCCCAAGGCCACTTTCAGCGACTCGCTCACCAAGATCCTCGCCGCCCTGGACACGTGCCCCGGACAACACGTCAAGGACGTCGTGGCGGCGGTCGCCGGAGACCAGGCCGATGACGCCGCGCGGGCCAAGGTCGTGGGAGAACTCAGCTTCCTCATCGGTGAGGGCTACGTGGCCAATCTGCCCGACGGGCGTCTCTTCGCCCAGCCGGTCCTGAGCGAAGCCAAGGCGGCCGAGGAGCAGGAGGACGACGGCGAAGAGGCCGGCTCCGCCGAGGCCCCGGAAGAAGGCAAGCAGGCCTGAGCGCCAGGCTCACTTCCAATTGTCCGCAATCCAAGGCGTGGGGAGCACGCGACGGTACCACTTGCCGCTTCGTCCGACGAGCGCGTCGGGCGGGTTGGGCATGCCGTGGAAGACGATGATGCGGGCACCCTCCGGAATCGAAGGCGTCTTCCAGAGTGAGAAGGGGAACCACTTCACGCAGTGGCGCTTGAAGCTGCGGCACCAGGTCTCCGGCCAGTAGCTCACCTTGCCTTGCGCGCTGAGATGCGCGGTGAGGAACTCCTGCTCGTTGCGGTGACGGCGGCGCACGGCCTCGAGGTTGGCGCGGAAATGCTCCAGGACGTCGGGATAGGTCCCGGCACGCCAGCGGTAGACGGAGGAGTTGCCGGTGTAGTCGCCCTTCTGCCAGTCGCGGATGATGAGGAAGTCGCCGGGCTGCTCGAAGAAGCAGTCCATGGGGCCGACGATCACGATGTCGATGTCGAGGAAGAGGACGTCGCCCTTGAGCTCGGGGCCGCCGGGGACGGTCAGCGCGGGCGAGAAGGAGACGAGCTTGGTCCAGCCGCGCTCAGGTGCCCCGGCCGGCAGTTCGAGGCTGGGAATCGGGAAGCACTCGATGTCGGGATTGAGTCCGGCGGAACTGTCGGTGAGGCAGACGAACCGGTGCGGCATGCGGAGGTGCCGGCGGACCATGGAGCGCAGCTGGTTGACGTACTCCGGGCCGTACTTGGTCCCCCACTTCATGCACAGGATGGTCGCCATACGCGCCGAAGATGGGCCAAGGCAGGGCCCAGGACGAGAGGAAAGGCGGGACCTTGCGACCTGGCCGGGTCTGGGCAGAATAATCCGCCATGAGCCACGGACACGATGACATCGACGACATGGATGATGAAGAAATCCGGGAGAGGCTGCGGGAGGAGCTCGGCGCCCGGCCCGATGACGACCTGGACGACGAGGAACTTCGGGAAATGCTGCGGGAGGAGATTGGTGCCGGCCTGGATGACAGGCAGAACGACACAAGTCCCCGTTCCAGAGGCTGCGTGGTCATCCTGCTCGCCACGCCGCTGATCGGCTGGCTGCTCGGCGGCTGAGCGCCCCGCTCACTTGAGCGAACGGAGGTAAGCGACGAGGTCGGTGAGCTCCTTCTCGCTGAGCATGCCGTCCAGACCGGCTGGCATGAGGCTGGTGGTGAGCTGCGTCGAAGAGGCGATGGCCTCGTCGGCGAGCAGGCGGCTTTGACCCGAGGCCTCCTTGATTGTCACGCCCTCCGCCGAACGGGCCTGGATTAGGCCGAGCACGGTGCTGCCGTCCGTGAGCTGGAAGGAGTTAAGGTCGTAGTCGCGGGCGATGTTGTAGCTCGGGAAGAGGATGCTCTCCACGAGTTCTCGTTCGGCGCGGATGCCGCCAATCTTGGTGAGGTTCGGTCCGATTTCGTTGCCCTTCTCGCCGATCTTATGGCAGGCGACGCAGGCGCCCTTGCCGGATTCGTAGACGGCGCGGCCGGCGGCCGGGTCGCCCTGCTTGACGGCGGCCAGCGCTAACGGACCGAGTCTTTCGCGCTTGGCGTCGTTGGCCGCCAGAGCGACGTCGAAGGAAGGTTCGAGGATCTCATACACTTCCCGCGGCAGGAAGCTGAAGGCCTTGCGCACGAGGTCCTGACGGAACGTACCCAGCATCGGGGATTTGCTGAGGGCGACAGCAATCTTGCAGCCGGTCTCCTTGGAGATGCGCCTGTAGTTCTGCGGCACCGCCAAGGCGACGAGGAGTTCGTTCTGCTCCAGCGGGCCGGCGTTGGGCAGCAACGCGAGATAGGCGTCCCACTGAGCCGGGGTGAGCTTGGTGTTGGCCAGGCGCGCGGCGGCGTCCATCCGCAGGCCCGGACTGGCCGGATCGACGAGGAGGTCCATAAGCAGCTTGAAGGCGGCGTCGCTGAGGTCTTCGCCGCTGCTGGAGAGCGCGAGCAGCGCCTTGAGGCGAAGTGAGGACGCTTTGGCCGGATCGGCGGCAATCGCGTTCAACGAAGCATCGAAACGCCTGTCCTTCACGTGGGCGAGGGCGTCCAAGAGGAGCGGCGAAGCGCCCTGGGCGAGCTGGGCTTCGAGCGCGGGCAGCCACTCCCTCGCGTCCACCTTGCCGGTCTGGCCCGCGATGGCGCGGAGCGCGGCCTGTCGGACGGCGGCCTTCTCATGCGCAAGCATCCGGGCGATGCCCTTGGCGACGCCGGGCTGGCCAGCCAGCGCGGCGGCGAACTTACCCAAAGCGGCGACCTGCGTCGCTGACGGCGCGGGTTGCGCGAGCCAACGGGCGAAGAGCGGAGCGACCACCTGATCGGCGGCGACGGCCTTGCTGAGCGCAAGAAAGGCGTTCTTCGCCAAGGCGGCGTCCGCGGAATCGGCCACGCTGACCGAGAACTTCAGGACGTCCGCATAGTCCGACTCCTTGACGCGGGTCTGCGAGACGATGCGCAGGAGACGGGCCTGAGCGATCGGCTCCTCGACGGTGGCGAGGTCGGCGGCGGTGAAACCGCCGAGCCGCATGCCGGCGGTGAGGATGGCGTGCTCAAGCACGAGGTCGGCCTCACGCGAGAGGAGCCCGCGGATGGCCTCGGTGATGGCGGGAGACTTGGCCTCGCGGAAAGTCAAGCCTTCGAGTCCGCGACGGACGACCGCTTGATCGGCCGATGAGAGCTGCGCGAGGAGTTCGGCGTCGGTCTTGACCGGCGCGGGCGCGAACGGACGATGGGCTTTAGCGACGGCCTCATGCGCGGACTTCCCTTCCGCGGTGCGGCGCACGCGGTAGATCGCTCCGGGCACGTTCTCCACGCCTTTCAGGCTAGAAGGACAATGCGAATACCAGGTGCCGGTGTCCACGACTAGCAGCGAGCCGTCCGGGGCTTCGATGACGTCGGAAAGATGCGCGCCCATGCGGTCTACGGTCAGGAATTCGTGCTCGGTCGCCTGATAGGTGGCGCCCTCAGGCTTCAGCTCGAATCGCACAATCTTCTTGGAGTTGTAGAAGGCGACGAGGAGGTTGAGGCTATCCGGGGCGGACGAAAGCGGATGGTCGGCAGGGGCGATGCGGTTTCCGTGCTTCCAGAAGGAGCAGCCGCTGGGGACGACGTGGCCGAGTTCCTTCAGGATCGGCATGCGCTCGTGGGTGCGCGGGAGGTTGGCGATGATGCGCAGGAAGTCAGGGCGCTCGTAGACACCGCCGAGCTGCCACTGCATGAGGGTGTCGACGCGCGGGCTGCCGAAATAGAGGTCGACAGTGCCCACGATCTCGCCGGTCGGGGTGAAGTCGATGCTGGCCGGATTGTCGGCGCAGCCCAAGGTATGCCAGCGGATGTCGGTACCGTCGGTCTTCATCGACCAGACGCCGCTGTTGAGGCCGGCATGCACGAGCGTGCCGTCCTTCTGCCTCACGGTGTGACCCTTGCGGCCATGGGTCCAGTAAAGGCGGCCGTCCGGGTGCAGGCGGGGCCCGTGGCAATCCGCGCCGTTTGCGGTCCACTCGAAGCCGCCGACGACCAGCTCGCGCTGCTCGGCCACGCCGTCGTCATCGGCGTCGGTGAACTTCCATATCCCGGGCGGCGAAGCGACGAAAAGGCTGCCGCCGGCCCAGCAGCCACCCTTCGGCACGGTGAGCTTGTCGGCGAAGACGGTGCTGAGGTCGAACACACCGTCGCCGTCGCGGTCCTCCAGCATCACGACCCGGCCGGGGTTCTCCTTCTCGAACTTCTTCGGGCTCCAATTGACGCCGATGGAGTCGCCCACGAACAGGCGGCCCCGGTCGTCGACGCATCCCATCGTGGGATTGGCCACCATCGGAGAGGCGGCGGCGACGACCATCTCAAAGCCCACCGGGAGGCGGTGAGGCAGCGCGAAGTTGCGCGCCTGGTCCTTGGCGAAGTCGAGCTTCGCGGGACGCACGGCGTAGCCCGGAATCTCCTGGGCGTCGCCGTACTTGGCCGCGAAGGCGGCCTGCGCCTTGACGTCGTCCGACGCGGGATGCGCGTCGGAACGGGCCGCCTTGGAAGGCTCCCACTTCTCGTTGAATCCGCCGATCGGGTGCAGTTCGTAGCGGCGGACGTGCATCTCCGCGGCCTCGGTCTGCAGCTGCAGGCGGCCCTGGCTGGGCTTCACGTCGAAGGCTTCGTTCACCTTCACGCCGTTGACAAAGTACTGCAGGGTGTCGCCCTTGGCGATCACCTCGAAGCGGGTCCACTTGCCGAAGGGCGACTCGACGTCGTCCTTGCCGCGGTAGCCGACGACGTCCTTCCAGTCGGGGTCACGCTTGGACCAGTTCAGGCGGCCGCCGGTCATCGTCTCGCGCGGGGCGCCGGGGGTCCACACCTTCTCCTTGTCACGGTCGCGGCCGACTTCGGCCGAGAGCGAGGAGAGGAGCACGGTTCCATCCGCCAGCTTGGGGGAGAGGACGAGGATGTCGCCCACGCCGCCCTCGATGATCTGGGCCTCGATGCTGGCCATCCAGTTGCCGCCGACGGAGCCCTGGGGTCCGTAGCAGTGGACGAGGATGCCGCTGTCACGGGAACGGCTCTCGCGCTTGCCCCAGGTCTTCTGACCCCACTTGAACTCGATCACGAGGTGGTAGTCGCGATAGGCGCCGAGGGTGGTGATGGCTCCGTAGCCCTCTCCGCTCACGACGAAGTTGCCGTCGGGAGCGAACTTGAACACGGACTTGGGATCTCCGGCGATGTCGCCCTTCGGATTGACGAAGAGCTCGGACTCTCCCTTGCGGAAGAGCTCAAGCAGGTCGACCTTCTGGGTGACGGCCTGAGCCGGGGGTTCCGGCGGCAGGACGATCCTGGGGACCGCTGGCTTGGACTGAGCATGACCGACTGCGGCCAGCAGTAGCGCGAGGGCGGCGATTGCGGTGTGCTTCATGGGGTGAATGATGAAATGAAAAGACTGGGAATGGCGGAGAAGGTTCCAATCCATAAAAACCTCATCTATAAACGCGGCGATATGCTCGGACACGGTCATTCGTGTCCGATTCGAGCGTTTCGCTCACCGACTCCGCCCGGTCTCAGCGCGGCGCGTCCTTGATGAGGGGAGACCAGAGGGTCTCCTTCACTTCAGGTGACTTGCCGTCGGCGGGGAAGGTCGTGCGGACGGCCTCCTTGAGCTTCGCGGACAGGGCGGCCACGGTCTGCGCGTGCTCGGGCTTGTCTGCCAGGTTCACGAGCTCGCCGGGATCGGCGTCATGGTCGTAGAGCTCGCGCCCTTCCCTGCCCTCGTCCCACTCGGTGTAGCGCCAGCGCGCGGTGCGCAGGCTGTAGCCGAAGAAAGACTTGGACGCGGCCTTCTTCTTGGCGGCGGTTACCTGCTTGGCGACGGTCGAAGCGGCCACGCGACCGGCTCCGCCTCGCATGACCTGCGTCACGGCCCAGCCGCGGCCGACGGCGGAAGGATCCTTGAGGATGGGCACGAGGCTCTGGCCCTGCACGTTCGCGGGCGGCGCGAAGCCGGCCAGCTCGGTGAGGGTGCGGAAGAGGTCGACGTGGCTGACGGGCGTCCGGACGACGGCGCCGCCGCCGGCGACGCCGGGGGCGACGACCAGCAGCGGAACGCGGGCCGCGTCTGCTTGCAAGCGGCGTCGGCCTCTCCGCCATCCACTGGGGCACGGGGTCGGCCGACCCTGAGGCCTCGGGCCTCTGGCTCAACGCGATGGGCGGATGGTTCAACGCCCAGAAGGGCGGCTTCTCTCGCTACAAGGTGGAGACCTCGCAGGTGCGCGACGTGGCCGGGGAACATCCGGTCGGGCGGGGATGGAGCGACTTCACCTGCAAGGACGAGTGGTACTACCGGCTGCGCTTCCTCGGGACGGCCCGCCCGATCGCGAGAGTCACGGTGGCGGGAGAGGATCATCCCGTGGCCTGGACTTATGAACGTGCCGACGGCGGACGGTCCTTCGGCTTCGTCGGCGCGCACTTCCATGACAACTTCGCCGACGAGCCCTTCCGGCGCCTCGTCGTCAACGGCGTGCTCTGGACCCTGAAGGCCGACATCCCCGAAGGCGGGGCTCCGGCGGCCGTCAAGCCGGCCGACCTCGAACTGAGCAAGGAGTTCGACGAACTCGCCCGGAAGAAGAAATGACGGCTCAGGCGACGGCGTTGCGCCGTTCGCCGGAGAGGAAGGCCCGGAGGTTCGCCACGGTCTCGTCCATCAGCCTGCGCCTCGCGTCGGGCGAAGCCCAGGCCACGTGGGGCGTGATGACGCAGCGCGGCGCGCCGAGCAGAGGGCAGTCCGGCCGCATCGGTTCGACGCAGACCACGTCCAGGCCGGCGCCCGCGATGACGCCCTTGCGCAGCGCCTCGGCGAGCGCGGCCTCGTCCACCAGCGGCCCCCGGGCGGTGTTGATGAGGCAGGCGGTCGGTTTCATGCGGGCGAGCATGGCGGCGGAGACCAGTCCGCGCGTCGCCTCGGTGAGGGGGCAATGGAGGCTGACGACGTCCGCCCGGCCGAAAAGCTCGTCGATGCCCACGAACTCGGCCGCCGGATCGGACTTGGGCGTGCGCGCGGAGGCGATGACCCTCATGCCGAAGGCGGCGCCGATGCGTCCGACGGCACGGCCGATCTCACCCCAGCCCACCACGCCCAGCGTGCGGCCCTCGAGGTCGGCGATGGGCCGGCGCAGGAAGCAGAAGTCGCGTGAGCGGGTCCAGTCTCCGGCCGCCACGGCCGCGCCCTCGAGCGCGACGTGATTGGTCAGGTCGAGCAGGAGCGCGAAGACATGCTGCGCCACCGCGGCGGTGCCGTAGCCGGGCACGTTGGCGACACGGATGCCGGCGGCGGCCGCGGCGGCCACGTCCACGACGTTGTAGCCGGTGGCCAGCACGCCGATGAAACGGAGGCCGGTGGCGCCCGCGAGGACGTCCGCCGTGAGCGGCGTCTTGTTCGTGAAGACGATGTCGGCGCCACGGATGCGTGCGGCGACGTCGGCCGGCGCGGACCATTCATGCACCTCGAGCGGGCCGAGGGCGGCGAGCGGACCCCAGTCAAGGTCTCCGGGGTTGAGCGTGTGTCCGTCCAGGACGACGATGCGGCGGGCTTGCATGAAAGGGGGCGGAGAGGGAGGGATTCGAACCCCCGGAGCCTTGCGGCTCGCCTGATTTCAAGTCAGGTGCAATCGACCACTCTGCCACCTCTCCGTAAGAGGCATTCAACGGCGGCTGGGGTCTTCCCTCAAGTCCATTCCCCATCAACACCCTTGGGCGATGTCCGGGTTTCCATCCCCGACGGCGGACGCTGGAGTGAAGGGATGGAAAAGGATGAAGGCGTGGAAGAACTCACGGGGCCCTACGGGCCCTTCACGCTCGCAGAACGGGCGATCCAGCGCCTCTGGGCGGCGGGCGAGGTGCGCGGCCCCCTCCCGGCGCTGTCCGGGGCGCTGATCGACGTGATCAGGCCGGGCGCATGGAACCGTTCGGCGGGGCCCGACTTCATGGGTGCCGAACTCAGGGTGAACGGAGCGCGCGTACGAGGTGACGTCGAGATCCACCTCCGGTGCGGAGACTGGGCGGCCCACGGCCACGGCGCGGATCCGGCCTATGACGGCGTCGTGCTCCACGCGGTCCTGCTGCCCGAACTGAAGCCGGTCAGGACGGCTTCGGGCCGGTCGCCTGAATCGACGCTGCTCCTGCCTCATCTGCCGCGGGACCTTGAGGAAGTCGCCGAGGAGGATGCGCTGCTGGAACTGAGGGGACGGGCGCAGGACATCGCCCGAAGGTTGCGCGAGGGCGGAGCGGACGTGGCGAAGACTCTCCGGAAGCGCGCCGCCGCACGGTTCGCCAGGAAGACGACCCACGCCGCCGCCAGGCTCAGGGAGCAAGGATGGGGGGCCGCCTGTCACGCCCTCTTCGTCGAATCCCTGGGGACGGGCGGCAACCGCGCGCCGATGTCGGAGCTGGCCGCGGACCTCTCGCCTGAGGCGATGGAGCTCCTCGGACTGGACGCCGTGTACATGCGCAAGTGCGGACGGTGGCGCCTGCGTGGGCTGAGGCCCTCCGGCCACCCTTACCGACGGCTCGCGCAGTATCTCGACCTCAACCGTACCAACGCCGGATGGCGACAAGCGGTGCTCGTCTGGGCGGATCGTGAGCATGGATCGCCCGAAGTCGCCAGGAAGCGTCTGCACGAGGACGTACTGGGGCGGGCGCTTCCGGAAAGCCGCGCCGACACCGTGACCGTCGATGCGCTGCTGCCCTTGCTGGACGCGACGGGCAGGCCGATGGAGAGACTCTGGATGGAATGGCCTCCGGGCAACCGTCCCGACGAGGTGGAGGAAGCACGGCGGCTGCTCGGCTTCCCCGCAAGGGCGCGCAACTGGGAGGTGCAGGGCCTGCTCGGACTGCTGCGCGAGGACGCGGCCTAGGCCGTCATCTTGCGCACGCGCTCCAGGGCGCGGCCGAGCGCCTCGACCTCTTCCAGGGTGTTGTAGAAGGCGAAGGAGGCGCGCGCGGTGCCGGTCAGGCCCAGCCGTTTCATCAGCGGCATGCAGCAATGATGTCCGGTGCGGATGGCGATGCCGTCGGCGTCGAGCAACGTGCCGATGTCGTGCGGATGGGCGCCTGCCATCGTGAAGGAGAGCACGGCGACCTTGTCGGAAGCCTCGCCCACCACGGTCAGGCCCTTAACGGCCCTAAGGCGCTCGGTGGCCGCGGAGAGCAGGACCTGCTCATGGGCGTGGGCGGACGCCCGGATGGGCATGAAGAACGCGAGCGCCTCGGCGAGCCCGATAACTCCGGCGATGTGCGGCGTGCCAGCCTCGAAGCGCTCCGGGGCCTCCCGGAAGGTGGTGCCGTCGAAATCGACCTTGCGGATCATGTCCCCTCCCGACTGGTAGGGCGGCATGGCGTCGAGCAGCTCGGCGCGGCCCCAGAGGACGCCGATGCCGGTCGGACCGAAGGTCTTGTGTCCGGAGAAAACGTAGAAGTCACAGCCCAGCGAGGGCACGTCGACGTTGAAGTGCGCCGCGGCCTGGCAGCCGTCGATGAGGACCGTCGCGCCGGCGGCCTTGGCCAACTGGGTCATCTCGGCCGCGGGATTGACCGTGCCGAGGGCGTTGGAGACATGGGCGAACGCGACGAGGCGGGTGCGCGCGGAGAGTAGCCCCTTGAAGGCCGCGAGGTCGACCTCGCCGCGGGACGTCACGGGAGCCACGACCACCTTCGCCCCGGTGCGCTCTGCCGCGAGCTGCCAGGGCACGATGTTGGCGTGATGCTCCAGATGGGTCAGCAGGATCTCGTCACCCGGACGGAGGTGAGAACGCCCCCAGGAGTCGGCAACCAGATTGATGCCCTCGGTTGCGCCCCGCACGAAGACGCAGCCCTTCGGGTCGTCCAGGCCCAGGAAGCGCGCGACGACGGAGCGGGCCGACTCATAGGCGACGGTGGCCCGCTCGCTCAGCACGTGCACGCCCCGGTGGACGTTGGCGTTCTCCTCCGCGTAGTAACGCTCCAGCCGGGAGATCACGGCACGGGGCTTCTGGGAGGTTGCGGCGTTGTCGAGGTAAACGAGCGGACGGCCGTGCACCGAGGTCCCGAGGGTCGGGAACTCGCGGCGGACCGCGGTGACGTCGAAAGCCTGCATCCAGACAAACCTAGGAGCGGCGGCGGCGGGCGCAACCGGGAAGCGGAATCAGTATCCGGAAGGCAGGCGTACCGCCCTCCGGATGTAGGTCGGCACGTCGATGTCCTGGCCGTCCACGATGGTGAGGGGCGCGCCGCCGAAGAACCCTCGGCGGACCGCCTCATCCGTGGCGAAAGGAAACACCGTCTGGGACTCGTCGCCTTTGCCGGACTTGGCGCCCTTGCGACCCTTGGCGGGCGCACGCGGAACGGGCAACGAGGCGCCGAGCACCGACACCTCGGCCCTCCCGGCCAGCGCCGGATCCGTCCGCGCGCAGAGCACGGTGGAGGTCTCGCCGCCGAACTTGGCGCGCACCGCGGCCACGGCCTCGAACGCGTCGGTCGAGGTCAGCTCCAGACCGCCTGAGACATGGACGAAGAGCGAGGCCACCTTGGTCACCGCCCCCGGACCGTGGGCGAGCGGACAGTCCGCCGCGGCCCGCGCCGCCTTCATGGCGGCGCCCTGCCCTTCTCCCGCGCCGAAGGCGCAGAGTGTCGGCGAACCCCGAGTGGAGAGGATGGAGCGCAACGCCGAGGGATCCGCCGAAACGAGCGCTCCCGGCGCGAAGGCCGCCGCGATGCCGCGGATGGCGCCGCCCACCCAGGCGTCCGCTGCGGCGAATGCATCGGGCATGGGGGCGTCTGCGGGCACCTGCTGGAGCAGGAGGTCGTTGTGGACCGCGATGAATCCGTGACAGCGGCCGGCGAGGACCGTTGCCGCCTGGTCGGCCTCGCGCTGGCGGCGTTCCCCCTCGTGCGAGAAAGGCATCGTGGCGAAACAGAGCACGGTGGCGCCGGTGTCGGACGCACAGGCGGCGATGAAGGGCGCCGCCCCGCTGCCGGTGCCCCCGCCGAGGCCGGTCACGAGCACCACGACATGGGCGCCCGCCAGCGCCCGACGGAGCGCGGCTTCCTCGGACTCCGCCGCGGCCAGCCCGGAGCCGACCTCACCGCCGGTCCCCATGCCCCGGGTCTGCTGGCGACCTAGCTGCAGCGTGACCCTGCCGGCGGGCAGGGAACGCTCATCCGTGTCCACGAACAGCGCGCCCACCTCGGAAGTGAGTCCGGAGGAGAGACGGGAGACCATCGAGCAACCGGCGCCGCCCAGACCGAGGAGCAGGATGGAGGGCGTCCGTTCCATCTCAGAATCGGAAAAGGACCCTGATCTGGTCCCAGAGCCCGCGCGGACGTCGCGCGGCGGGAGGAGCATCGGTGATGGCCGCGCGCATCAGCCCCACCACACCGGCGTACTCAGGCTTGCGCAGCGACTCGCTGTCGAAGACCGGCGCGCCCACCCGGGCGGTCAGGCCGAGCGATTGCTGGACCGCCTCGCAGGCGTCGGCCAGGTTGGCGGAACCTCCGGTGAGGATGACGCCGGAGGGCAGCATGTGCTGGTCGAGCCTCACGCCATGTCCCGGGAAGATGCCCTCGAGATGGCGCATCACGTCCTTGCGCACCAGGTCGAGCGTCTCCTGATAACGCAGGGACAGCACCTTGGTGATCGTGCCGCGGTTGAACTGCTGGTCGCCCAGGCCGCGGTCGCCGTCCTTCCAGATGGTCTGGTTGAGGTCCGCCTCACGGTGCACGCCGGAACCGAAGCGGCACTTGATATCCTCGGCGGTCTCACGGCTGACGCGCAGGGCGACGCTGAGATCGTTGGTGAGGTGCTCGCCGCCCAAGGGGAGCGAACCGGCGCAGAGGATGTGGTCCTTGTAGTAAAGAATCCAGTCGGTCGTGCCCGCGCCCATGTCGATGACGAGGACGCCGCCGTGCTTGTCCGCGTCCTGGGCGGCCGCGCAGGCCGCGGCGTGCGAGGAAAGGATGAAGTCGCGCACGCGTATGCTCATGCCGTTGATCATGCCCACGCGCAGCCGCACCAGGGCCTCCTCCATCGTCACGCGCCAGAAGCTGACCTCGAGTCGGCGGCCCGTCATGCCCACGGGGCTCGCGACGGGCTTCCCGTCCAGCATGGTGGGCTGACGCATGTAGAGGATGGTGGTGCGCCCCGCCGGGGGCTCCTGGCGGCGCGCCGAAGCCACGGCCTCTTGCAGGTCCTTCTGGGTGACCTTGCCGTCACGCGCGGGCACCATCACGAGACCCTTCACGCGCTCGCCCTCCGCGGCCGGGCCACCCAGCGACAAATAGACCTGGTCGACGCTCCGTCCGGCGCCGCGCTCGACGTCATGTACGACCTCGTGCACGCAGGCGTGCAACTGCTCGAGATCGGTCACGACGCCCTTCACGACGCCCTTGGTCGGCCGCTCGCTAAAACTCAGCATGCGGGCCTGGCCAGCGATCATCTGTCCGACGAGGCTGACGGTCTTGGCGGTGCCGACGTCGATGACGGCGATGAGCGATGGCAGCGTCTTGGGGGTCATCGTACAACGGAGGCGGTGACGGGCACCAGGCGCGGTTCAGGCACGGGAGGATTGTAGGTTCGGTTGCGGATGGAGAGCTTGAGCACGTAGGACTGCGAGGTGACGCCGGGCCGGCGGAGGAGGTTCTCGACGTCGATGCGGGGAAGCATGGCGAGCTCCTGCCTCCAGTTGGCGGTGGAGAAGACGATGCCCACGAGGGCGGGCCGGTCGACGGGCTGCGAGGCGGGGCGGACGATGACGTTGAGGTTGGATCCGGGGGCATCCTCCTGCGCGCCGAAGCAGTCGCGCAGGGACACGGCGGACCACTGCCGGTAATGACGCTCCTGCTCCTGACGCGCGGCGAGCAGGAAGGGCCCGACGACCTCGAGGCCGTCGACGCTCAGACGGTCGCCCTCTCCGGTCATGCGGAAGTCCCGTATCTCCGGCAGGTCGCGCACGACGGACTCGGGATAGCCGAGCCCCGTGAAGGTGCGTCCGTCCGGGCTCACGATGCGCACAACGAGCGGGCCTCCCTCGGCCAGCGCCACGCGGGCGACGGCCACGCGTTCGCGGACGGAGACGTCGAGGCTGCCGTCGGCACGACGACGCACGTCGGCCGACATCACCTGGTTGTCCGACTCGAGGTCGGCCTTGATGGCACGCACGTCGCGGGCCGCGCCGTCCGGGGCGGACCCGACGACCTGACGGACGAAGGACTCGGGGAGGAATCCGTCCGTCTTGAAACGCAGGGCGACGCGGCTGGTGGGCGTGGAGTCCTCGAGGGCGGCCCAGAGCAGGTAGCCCATGAGGGCGAACAGTACGACGCCGAATGCCGCGGGCAGACGGGAACGAACGGCGCGACGGCGTCCGACCTCGTCGCCCGGTACGCGGTTGACGTCCTGCGGCACGAGGTTGCGCCAGTCCCGGTCGGCGGGGCCGAGGTAGGAATCGCGACGGCGGCCGAAGAGTCGAGCGAAAAAGCCCATTTCAGTGCAAGGCCCTCCGGCTGAATCTAGCGACGGCGGGCGCGACCATGCGCCTGACGAGCTCCGGATAGTCGAGCCCTTTACACGAGGCGCTCATGGGAAGGAGGCTGGTCTCGGTCATGCCGGGCAGAGTGTTGATTTCAAGGAAGTGGAAACGGCCGTCGGACTCAAGGATGAGGTCGGCGCGGGCGAAGTCCCGGCAGCCGCAGGCCGCGAAGAGGCGGGCGGCGGCTGCGGCGGCCGCGGCGGCGGCCGCGGCGGGGACCTCCGCGGGATAACGGTACTCGGAGGCGCCCTTGGTGTACTTGGTCGTGAAGTCGTAGACGCCGGAATGCGGCACGATCTCGACCAGACCGAGGGGCTCCCCGTCCAGCGCCCCGATAGAAAGCTCGCGGCCGGAAAGCCGCGGTTCAGCCATCCAACGGCCGGGCGGCAGGGACGCCAGCGCCTGGGCCACCTCCTCCGCCCCGCAGGGCATGAGGAGGCCAACGCTGCTTCCTTGGTCGGAGGGCTTGATCACGACGTCCTCGCCCAGCCGGGCGACCAACGCCTCGGCCGAAGGCGGAGCCGACGCCTCGAAGGCGGCCTCTGGCGCGGCGGGCACGTCCGAACGGCGCATCACCGCCTTGGTCCGCACCTTGTCCATGCAGAGCGCGCTCGCCGCCGCGTCGCTCCCCGCGTACGCGACGCCCAGCCCCTCCAGGGCCGACTGGAGACCTCCATCCTCCCCCCAGCCGCCGTGGGTCACGGGGAGCACGACATGCCGGGAGGCGTCCAGCCAGTCCGGCAGGGCGTCGCCGGGCAGCTCGACGAGGCGGGAGCCGGGCAGGACGGACGCGACCGCGCGCCCCGAACGCAGGGAAACCTCGCGCTCCGAGGAGGCGCCGCCGGCGAGGATGACGATCTCGGGCGCGCGGCTCACAGGAGGTCCCTCCATTCACGGCCGAGCGCGACAATCTCGGGCTGCAGCTCGGCGCCGCCGCTCCGCTTCACCTCGGTCCGCACGTGCCGCATGACCTCGATGAACTGGGATGCGCTCGCGGCGCCCCGGTTCACGATGAAGTTGGCGTGCACCAGCGAGACCTCCGCGTCGCCGCAGGCGAACCCCTTGAGCCCGGCGCGGTCGACCAGCTGGCCGGCCTTGGCCGGGTCGGGATTGCGGAAGACGCAGCCTGCGCTGGCCTCGCGCGGCTGGGACTCGCGCCGGCGGCGGGCCATCTCCTCCATCCGCGCGCGGATGGCGGCCGGCTCGTCGCGGCCGGACGCGCGCAGCACGGCGGAAAGCACGACGGCGCCGTGCAGCTGCGGGCAGTCGCGGTAGAGCGCGTCGAATGAGTCACGGCGCGCGGCGCGCACCTTGCCCTGCGGCGAAAGCCACTCCACCGATTCGACGACGTCGAAGATCCAGCCGCCCATGGCACCGGCGTTCATCCGCAGCGAGCCGCCGACGGTCCCGGGAATCCCTTCCAGGAATTCGAATCCGGCCAGCCCCTCGCGGGCCGCGGCGCCGCAGAGCTCCTTAAGACGGGCCCCGCCCCCAACCCTCAGCCGGCCGTCGCCGAGCGACGTCACCTCGCCCCAGCGGGCGGGCTCCAGATGCAGCACGAGACCGTCATAGCCTTCGTCCGGCACCAGCAGATTGCTGCCGCGGCCGATGACGAACCAGCGGAGGTCGAGCTCGGCGCAGGCGCGCAGGAGTGCGACGACGTCATCGACGGTGGCGGGCTCGGCGTACCAGCGGGCGTTGCCGCCCAAGCCCAGCGTGGTGCGGCGTGCGAGGGGCTCGTTGGGCCGCAGCACTGCTCCGGCGGAGAGACGGCCGGCCACGAGGTCGGAAAGGTCCGGGGTGACCGCAGCCGACCCGTGACGGCGCTGGCGTTTGGCGTAGGCCTCGGCGTCACGCTCGATATCGCCCGCGCCGACGAAGGCGACCACCGCCTCCTCGCCGGCCACGAGCGCGTCCAGGACCTCGGGCAGGGCCCGCCGGTCCTCCACCAGACGGTGCGAAGAGCCGGCCACCACGGCTTCCGATCCGCCGCCCTCGACCGCGGCCTCGCCCGCGGAATAGACCGGCATCACCAGCGCGTGGTCGGCCGCGGTGAGCGCCTGCCGGAACTCGGCGGCGTACTGCCGCGTGCGGGTGTGCCGGTGAGGCTGGAAGACCACGATCACGCGGCCCTGATGGGTCTCGCGAAGCCAGCGCAGGAGCGCGGCGATTTCCGTGGGATGATGGGCGTAGTCCGCCAGCACCCGCAGGCCGGGGCGCTCGTAGAGCACGTCCTGCCGGCGGCGGATGCCGCGCCAGCGGGAAAGCGGCTCCGGCGACACCGCGCCCGTGACGACGTGCACGACGGCGAGGGCCATGGCGGCGTTGGCCCGGTTGAAGGTGCCGGCCACGGGCAGGGTCGCCTGGAGCGCGGGGAACTTTCCGCCGAGCTCGAGCACCGAGGACGCGTGGTCGCCGGCGACGGGACGCGCCCGGTAGTCGCCCTCGGGCCCGACGCGCAGCACGGACACGGAAAGACCGGCGGCGAGCCGCTCGAGGCGCGCGTTCCCCTCGGGGATGATCACCGCCGTACGCGTGCGCTCGAAGAGCGCCCGGAAGACCGCCTCCAGCGCCGCCTCGTCCCGGTAGTAGTCGGGATGGTCCCAGTCGAGGTTCACCGCGACCGTAACGTCGGGCGAGAAAGCCCCGATGGTACCGTCGCTCTCGTCGACCTCCGCCACGACCCACGGGGAGGACGCCGAGGCGCGCGCTGGCGGCATCGAGGGCTCCCGGAACAGCCCGCCGAGCACGTAGCCGAAGTCGGCGCCGGCGCCCGCGAGGGCGGCGACAATCATGCCGCAGGTGGTGGTCTTGCCATGGCTGCCGCAGACCGCGACGAAACGGCGGTCCGCGACGCGATCCGCCAGCAACTCGCCGCGACGCAGCACGCGCGCGCCCTTCGATTCGGCCAGCGTGAGCGCGGGATGTCCCGGCTTCACCGCGCTCGAGCGTCCGACGAGCCCCGGACAGCGGCCGGCCGACCAGGGGTCGCGGAGCAGCGGGATCTCCGCGTCCGCGAGCTGGAGCTCCATCGGGCTTCCGGTGGAGTCGTCCCAGCCGGAGACCTCCCATCCCTCACCCTTGAGGTAGATGGCGAGCGGCCCCACGCCCATGCCGCAGGCGCCGAGCATCCAGGCTGAACCGGAGCTCATCGCCCGGCGCGCCCCTCCTTGGCGAAAGCGACGGCATGGCGCCGCAGCTCGTCCCAACGGTTAGCCGCGTCCGCCGCGGCCAGCGCCGTGCGCATGCGCGCGAGCCCGGACGCGTCATCGAGCCGGGCGCAAACCTCGGCGCTCAGCCCGACGAGCTCCGATTCACGCACGCAGACGGCGGCACCCGTCCCCGCCAGGTGCTCGGCGTTGGCGCTCTGATGGTCGTCGGCCGCGGTCGACAGCGGGACGAGCACGGCGGGCGTGCGGCAGGCGGCGAGCTCGGCGAGCGTGCCGGCGCCCGCACGCGACACGGCGAGATCGGCCGCCGCGTAGGCCTCGGCCATGCGATCGCAGAAAGGCAGGAACCGCGCGGTGACGCCGCCATGGCGCTCGACGGCGTCGCGACCCGCGGGACCGGTGAGGCAGAGCAAGTGCGTGCCGCGGGCCGCGAGCTCCGGCAGCGCGGACTCCGCCCATCGCGTCAGGGACGCGGCCCCCTGACTTCCCCCGAGCACGAGCACCATTTTTCCCTCCTCAGGCAGGCCGAGGGCGCGCCGCGACTCCGCCCGCGGGCGCGGTCCGATCTCCTGGCGCACGGGATAGCCCGAATCGGACTGGCGCTCCGGCGCGACGCCTGCGATGCGCACCCCGGGAGGCAGATGCACGGCGCGGGCGAAGCGCGCGATGAGCCGGACGGCTTTGCCGGGCTTGCGGTTGGCCTCGTGCACGATGACCGGGACGCCGGCGAGCGCGGCCGCGACCGCCGGCCCCAGGCTCATGAATCCGCCGAAGCAGACCACGGCGTCGGCGCCGAACGAACGCAGCGTGCGCCACGAGGCCCAGACCGCGCCCAGGAAGGCGGGCAAGAAAAGGATTCTGCCCAGCAGCCCGGGCCCGAATCCGCGGCCGGAGCCGGGCAGGAAGCGCAGGGCTGGGTACTTAGCAGTCATGCGCGCGTCGACAGCCTTGCGACTGACGATGAGCAGGCATTCGCCACCGTCCTCCGCAAGACGCTGCGCGAGGGCGATGCCCGGCGCCAGATGGCCCCCGGTGCCGCCGCAGGCGAGCAGGAAGCGGCTCATGCCCTGGCCTCCCCGGGGACGAACGCCGGCCCCTGCGCGTCACGCAGGCAGTTGAGCGTCAGCCCGACCATACAGGCCATGATGACGAGGTTGGTGCCGCCGTAGCTGAGGAACGGCAGCGAAATCCCCTTCGTCGGAAGCAGCCCCGTCACCACGCCCATGTTGACGAGGGACTGGATGACCAGGAAGAGGGTCGCACCGAGGCAGAGGTTGAAACGGTAGAGGTCGGCGGACCGCTTCATCGCCCGGTGTGCCAGCAGGAAGATGGCGAAGTAGGCGCAGGCCACGGTCGCGGTCGCGATGAGACCATACTCCTCCCCGATCACAGAGAATACGAAGTCGGTGTGCGCCTCCGGCAGGAAGGCTCGGCCCTGCAGCCCCTGCGCCGCACCCTGGCCGGTGATGCCGCCGACGCCGAAGGCGACCATACCTTCGAAGAGCTGGTAGGCCTCGTCACCGCGGCGGCCCCAGGGGTCGGTGAAGGAGAGGAACCGGCGCATGCGGTTCTCCCAGTTCAGCACCACCGCCGCGAAGACCGCGGCGCCGACGAGGAAGGTCGGGATCACGTACCGCCAGCGCGCGCCGGAGATGAGCATCATCGAGCCGCCGACGGCGCAGCAGAGCAAGATGGTGCCGAGGTCGGGACCGAGGGCGATGCCGGCGCAGACCGCGACGATGACTGACGCGGGCCAGAGGTAGCCCTGCTTGAAGTCGGCCCAGCCCGCCGCGGTCATGACGTAGGGGCTGCGGGCACTGAAGAAAAGCGCTGGGAAGTCGGGACGGAGGGTGCGCCGCTGCGAGCCGGCCAGGAAGTGGGCGAGCATCACGACCAAGGCGACCTTGCCGAGGTCAGAGGCCTGCAGGCGGATGATTCCGAGGTCAATCCAGCGCCACGAGCCGTTGACGGAGACGCCGATGCCCGGGATGCGGGCCGCGAAGAGGGCCACGATGGCCGCGCCGAGGATCCACCATCGGTGGCGTCGCACCACGTCGAGGTCGATGCGGTAGACGAGCAGACCGGCGAACAGCGCGGCCGGCAGGTACATCAGCTGCCGCTCGAAGGCGACCAAGCGGTTGCTCGACGAGAGCGAGATGCCAGCGCTGTACTGGACCATCAGCCCGAAGGCCGCGAGGGCGAGCGCGATGAGCAGGATGCCGACAGAGTGCCCAGCCAGGGACTCCGGAGCGTCGCTCCTCACCTTGATCACCATCGCGGCGTCGGGCCTTCAGGGATCAGTTCCGGGGTGCGGGAGCCGGAGCGGGGGCCGGCGCGGGAGCCGCGGGCTTGGGGGTGGCCGGCGAACCGATGATCGTCAGCTTGAACGGTTCGGCTGGGGGCGCGGGCGCGGGCGCAGGAGCCGCGGGCTTGGGCGCTGACTTGGGGGCGGATTTCGGCGCGGCCTTGGGCGCGGCGGCGGACTGCCCCGGCGCGGGGATCTTCAGCCGCTGCCCCTCCCGCAACGTGGCGTTGAGCGGCAGCCCGTTGGCCGAGGCGAGCTGGGCGACGGAGACGCCCTGGCGCCGGGCAATCGCGAAAAGCGTCTCGCCCTTCATGACGGCGATGGTCTCGCCAGGCGCGACCTTGGCCGAGCCGACGAGGGCGGAGGGAGGAGGCGTCGCGATGACCGGCGCGGGCGCAGCGACGGCCGGGGCGGCCGGGGCCGAAGGAACCGGGGCGGCTCCGACCTTAGTCGGGAGCTGGGCGCGGCGGAGGCCGCCGGAGAAGGCGGCCAGGTCGGCGGGGGAATCGACCTCGTGGCCGGAGGTGCTGCGACATCCGTTGACGCCGACGAGCACGGCGAGCACGCAGAGGTGCAGGATCACGACAGCGGTGACGGTTATCAGGGGTCTCATGGCTGGTGGTTGGGTTTGGCTGGGTGTGGTTTGGGTTGGGAAAGTTCAGCGGCGCGCGAGGGCCGCGGCCGCGCGCTCGAAGACGACGCCGCGCTCGGCGTAGCTCCGGAACATGTCGAAGCTGGAGAATCCGGGGCTGAGCAGGACGACCGTCGGAGCGGGCGCGTCCTTCGCCGCGGCGAGGACGGCGTCCTGCAGCGAATCAAAACGCCGCACGGGGCGTTCGAGGGAGAGGAAGTGCCGCTCAAGTTCGGGCGCGGTCTCGCCGATGAGCCAGGCCGAGTCGACGAGCGGAGCGACGTTCTCCGCGAAGCGCCGGAGGTCGCCGCCCTTCCACTTGCCTCCGCCGATCCAGCGCACGGGGACGCTGAACTGTGCGAGGGCCGCGAGCACAGCATGGAAGTTCGTGCCCTTGGAGTCGTTCCAGAACTCCACCCCCGAGGCCTCGGCCACCTTGCGCAGCCGGTGAGGCGCCAGCCGGAAGATGCTCGCCGACTCCTCGAGGACGCGCAGCGGGAGGCCGCGGGCGCGCCAGTAGGCGACGGCCACCGCCCAGTTCTCAAGCTGGGGCCAGCTGTCGAAGGGCGAACCGGCGGGCACGGTCGTGGCCGCCTCGGCCCGCGTGGCGACGATGACGGACTCCGGGAGCTCAATCCCGAAGCGTCGCGCGTGGGCCGCGACGGATTCGCCGACGACGAGGATGCCGCCGGGCGCCATGCGCTCGATCAGCTTGAACTTGGCGCGGAAGTAGGTCTCGAGGTCGCCGTGA
This sequence comes from Verrucomicrobiota bacterium, assembly GCA_016871415.1. Classification (GTDB taxonomy): domain Bacteria; phylum Verrucomicrobiota; class Verrucomicrobiia; order Opitutales; family UBA953; genus UBA953. The sequence goes on along the minus strand of VHDL01000001.1, from coordinate 10,356 downwards.
CGATCCAGATGGTCCTCGTCGAAGTTGGTCCAGAGGACGGCCTCAGGAGTGAAGTGACGGAGGTCCTCGGCCTGGAAGGAGCTCACCTCCACCACGGCGAGGAACGAGCCCGTCGAGACGGTCCGATGGAGGGACGTCAGCGGCAGGCCGACGTTGCCGCAGGCGACGGCGTCGAGGGAGGCGCGCTTGAAGGCAAAGGCGAGTAACTCGGTCAGGGTCGTCTTGCCGTTAGTCCCGGTGACGGCCACGGCCGGGCCGGTCCAGAGCAGGGCGCCGAAGTCGAGTTCGGAAAGGCAGGGCAGACCAGCCCGCCGGGCGGCGAGAAGCCAGGGATGCGCCTGCGGGAAACCGGGGCTGTAGACGAGGAGGTCGTGCCGCGCCGCCTCCTCGGGCCCGAAGGCCCGGTTGTCGCCCTTCTCGTCATAGATGACAGAGGCGAATCCGCCGGCCGCGAGCGCCTCCGCGACCGCGGCGCCGCTGATGCCCGCGCCCAGGACGGCGGCGGGCCTGGCGAGACGGCGGCGGAGGGACTCGGGGAAGTCGGTCATCGCAGCTTAAGGGTGAGCAGGCCGAGCAGCCCGCAGAGGAACGACAGGATCCAGAACCGCGCGACCACCTTGGTTGCGGGCCACCCCTTCTTCTGGAAGTGGTGGTGGATCGGCGTCATGAGGAAAAGGCGGCGGCCGCCGGTGCGCCGGAAATGGACGACCTGCAGGATGACCGAGACCGCCTCGACGAGGAAGACGCCGCCGACCACGGCGAGCAGGAAGGGCTGGTGCATCAGGCACGCGACCGCCCCGAGGACACCGCCGAGACCGAGCGCGCCGACGTCGCCCATGTAGAGCTCGGCCGGGGCCGCGTTGTGCCAGAGGAAGACCAGCCCGCCGCCGACCAAGGCGGAACAGAGGACCGCCAGCTCGCCCGCGCCGGGCACGTGCGAGATGCGCAGGTACTCGGCCAGCTCCCGGTGGCCGGCGAGGTAGGCGACGCCGCCGATGACCAGCGTCGTGATGATGACGCAGCCGATGGCGAGGCCGTCGAGGCCGTCGGTCAGGTTGACGGCGTTCGAGCAGCCGACGCACACGAGCACGAAGAAGGCACCGGCGACGGTGAGGCAGACCGCGAAAGGCAGGCCCAGCGAGGCTCCGTTCCACAGCGGCCCGTTGAGGACCGGCAGCCAGACTTCGGCGGCGGCCTCACGGCGCGAGGGATCGAGGAGGAGGACGCCGAGCGCCAGGAGCGCGCAGACGCCCTGTCCGATCAGCTTGGCCCCCGGCCTGATGCCTTCCGAGCTGCGGTTGCGCACCTTGAGCCAGTCGTCGTAAAGGCCGACCGCCCCCATGCCGATGAAGCAGACAAGCGAAGCCCAGATGAGCGTGTTGGGCTTGGCCCACAAGAGCACGGAGGGCAGCACGGCGGCTGCGATCAGCAGCCCGCCCATAGTCGGCACCTTGCCGCCCTCCTTCGCGAGGTCGCCCATCAGCACGGCGGAGCGTTCGGGCTGACGGAGGGCGGCGAGACGCCGGATGACGGGCCCCGCGAGCAGGAGGCCGAGACCGAGCGAGGTGCAGAAGGCCAGGATGGCCCTCACCGTCTGGTAGTCGAAGAGCCGGAAGGGCCCCCAGACGGATTCGAGTTCGCTGAGACGGTGAAGCATGGTTTCTTCAGTGGAAATGGACCTGGGTCCGTACGGACTCGGGAAGCGCCCGTTCGAGCGCGTGGGAGCGGCTGCCCTTGACGAAGACGAAGCCTCGTCGGGAGGCCGCGGCCGCGGCGAGTTCGGCATGGGAGGCGGCCGCGAGGCGTGCGGCCAGGGACGGCACGGCCTCGAGCGCGGCGGGTGCGTCGCCGCCGAAGGCCGCCACGAGGTCGCCGGCGCGGACGGGCAGCGCCGCGAAGGCCTCACGATGCATGCGCAGGGAGTCGGCGCCGAGCTCGGCCATGCCTCCGACAATCCACAGGCGACCCTCCGCGTCTTCGCGGCTGAGACGGTCGAAGCTCGCGGCGGAATCCAGCAGGGAGGCGGGACTACTGTTGTAGCAGTCGACGTACCAGGAGCGGGCGCCCTCGACGTGCAAGCTGCCCCTGCCGGCCGGAGGCATCCAGGAGGCGAGCACCGCGGCGACGGCTCCGGCGTCCGCCCCCGCCAGACCGGCCGCGACGACCGCCAGCGCGGCGTTGCGCGCAAGCCCGTCGGAGACGGGGCCGAGGGCCATCGGATGGCCGTCCACGGTCAGCGTGCGGCGGCCGGAGGCGTCGCGGCCGAGGGCGGCCTCCACGAGGCGGGCGGGTTTCACGGCCGGATCGGGCTCGCCGACGAAACGCACAGCGACGCAGCGTCCGGCGTGGGCGGCGAACGAGGGCCAGTCGAGCAGGGAGGCAGGAATGACCGCACGTCCGCCGGGTCGGAGCGCGGCGACGAGCTCGGATTTCTCGCGAGCGACTCCGTCCAGGTCGCCCACCCCTTCGAGATGCACGGCCGCCACGGCGGTGACGATCGCGAGGTCGGGACTGAGCACGCGAGCGGAGAGGCCCAGCTCGCCCGGCAGGCTCATCCCCGCTTCGATCACCGCGCAACGGTGGACGGCGGAATCGGTCCGCAACAGCATAAGGGGCACCCCCAGCGTGTTGTTGAGGTTCGCCTCCGTCACGAACGCGGCCGGGCCGAGCAGCGCTCCGAGCAGGTCCTTGGTGGAGGTCTTGCCGACGCTGCCGGTCACGCCGATGACGGGACCCGCGAAGGCCTCACGCCAGGCGGCGGCGATGCGACGCAGGCCAGCTTGGGCGTCATCGACGACCAGCTGGGGCAGGACGTCGTCGACCGTGCGGGAGACCAGCGCGCAGGAGGCGCCGCGGGCGCGGGCGTCGGCCAGGAAGTCGTGCCCGTCCCGACGTCCGGTGCGGAGCGCCACGAAAGCCTGGCCCGGAGCGAGCGAACGGGAGTCGACGCCGAAGCCCGTGACCGGCACGGCGGGCGCCGCGGTCCAGCGTCCGGAGGACCACGTCGCGAGACGTTTTGGCGCGAAGCAGGGCATCAGTTCGCGCGGCCCCTCCTCAGGGTGATGAGCTCGCGGGCGACCAGACGGTCGTCGAACGGGACGACGGTGTCCGCGAATTCCTGGGTCGTCTCATGTCCTTTGCCAGCGATGAGCACGCAGTCGCCCGGACGGGCGTCGGCGAGGGCGAGGGCGATTGCCTCCCTGCGGTCGGGCACGAAGGCCACGTTCGCGACCCCGCCGGGGGCCGTGCGCATGTCGGCGAAGATGTCCTCGATGCTCTCGCGGCGGGGGTTGTCAGCCGTGGCCCACGCGCGGTGCGCGAGGCCGGCGGCCGCGGCGGTCATGACGGGCCGCTTGCCACGGTCTCGGCTGCCGCCGCAGCCGAACACGCAGAGCACGCGGCCAGGCGTGATGGCCCGCAGCATGCCGAGGGCGTTGCGCAGGGCGTCGTCCGTGTGCGCGTAGTCGACGTAGACCTGGAACTCCTGCCCCGCGTCGACCCGCTCCATGCGTCCGGGCACGCCGGGAAAGTCCGCCATGGCGGCGGCCAACGCGAGCGGATCGCGGCCGAGGCCGGCCGCCATGGCGAGCGCGCAAAGCACGTTCTCGACGTTGTAGGCGCCGGGTAGCGTGCTGACGAAGCGCGCGGAGGCGCCGCACCAGCGCACCGTGAAGGCCGCGCCGACGGAATCGAGCGTGACGTCCTCCGCGCGGAGGTCCGCGCCGGCCGCGCGGCCGTACGTGACGACGACGCCGCGTCCGCGGCAGGTCTCGGCCAGACGCCGGCCGTACCCGTCATCGACGTTCACCGCGCAAGCGCCCGGCGCGTCACCGGTGCCGCCGTCGAACAGCCTGCGCTTGGCGGCGAAGTAGGCCTCGAGGTCGCCGTGGTAGTCGATGTGGTCACGAGTGAGGTTGGTGAAGCCGGCGACCGCGAAACGGAAGCCGTGGACGCGGTCCTGGTCCAGCGCGTGTGAACTGACCTCGAGGCAGGCCCCGGCACAACCGGCGTCCGCCATCTGGCGGAAGAAGTCCGCCAGGTCGGCGGACTCCGGCGTGGTCTTGAATGAAGGCACCGAACGGCGGCCGCCGAGATGGTAACGCACCGTCCCGATGAGCCCCCAGGAGGAGCCGTCCGACTGTAGCAGGTGGCGGAGCAGGGTCGACACGGTCGTCTTCCCGTTGGTGCCGGTGACGCCGGCGAGCGTGAGCGAACGCTCAGGATGTCCATGGAAACGGCGCGCCACCTCCGCCAACGCCTTGCGGGGCTGGCCGATGTGGGCGGCGGCCACGGCGGGTATGCCGCCCACCGGCGACCAGGAGACGACCGCCGCCGCGCCGCGGGCCACGGCCTCGTCGACGAAGACGTGCCCGTCGCTGCGCTGTCCCGGCAGGGCGAAGAAGAGGGACCCGGGCAGCACCCGGCGGCTGTCCGTGACCAGCCCCGTGACGCGAGCGGACCAGTCGCCGGAACGCCCCAGCACGGGGAGCCCCTCCATGAGCTCCTGGAACGTGGGCTTCTCCATGGATCGCGAGGCCGACATCGAGGCGGGGCTCATCGGCGCACCTCCGCGAAGGCGCCGCGGACGGAGGCGACGGGGGGGATGTCGAGCCAGCGGATGCACTTCTCCGCCACCTCGCGGAAGATGGGCGCGGCGACCTTCCCGCCGTAGCCCACGCCCTCGCCCTGAGGCTCGTCGATGATGACGGTGACCGCGAGGCGGGGATCCTGGGCGGGGAAGAATCCGCAGAAGGACGCCACGTGATGCGCGCTCGAATAGCGTCCGCCGACGATCTTCTGCGTCGTGCCCGTCTTGCCGGCCACCTCGTATCCGGCGATGTCCGCCACGGGCGCGGTGCCGCCCTTGCCGCACACCTCGCGCAGCATGCCCGCCAGTCGACGCGCCGTCTCGGCGGACAGCACGCGGCCCCGGCTGCGCGCCGGATAGGAGAGGAAGGGCTCGCGCGTGACCGGATCCTCGACGCGCAGCACGAGCTGGGGCTGCATCAGCAGCCCCTCGGCGGCCACCGCCGACATGGCCATGTGCATCTGGATCGCGGTGACGCTGACCGAATGGCCCATCGGCATGCGCGAGATGGTCAGGCCGTCCCAGCTCCTGGGCGGTATGAGCAGCCCGGACACCTCGGCGCCGGTAATCAGCCCGCTCGTCGAGCCGAAGCCGAACGACTTGACCAGGTTGAAGAAGCGTTCCTCGCCGAGGCGCTCCGCGTAGAGCATCCCCACCTGGACCGTGCCGCGATTGGAGGACTCCCGCACGATCTGCCGCAGGTCCGCGACCCCCATGGCGTGCGAGTCGGCCGGCATCGAGACCATGCGGCCGCGGTAGGGCACGTGCGTGGCGCCGCAGTCGTAGACGGAATTGGGGGTGGCGAGTCCCTCCTCGAGGGCGCCCCCGACCGAGACGATCTTGAAGACCGATCCGGGCTCATAGACATCCGAGACCGCGCGGTTGCGCTGGCTGTCCATGGGGGCGGCCTGGGCGTCGTAGAATCGGTTCAGGTCGAAGGTGGGCCAGTTGGCGAGGCCGAGGATGCGTCCCGTGCGCGGCTCGCTCACGATGATGACCCCGCCCTTGGGACGGTAACGCCGGGCCGCGGCGTCCAGCGCATCCTCGCAGGCCCTCTGGACCTGGCCATGGATGGTGAGCACGACCGTGCTGCCGTCCACCGGGACGACCTCCCGCAGGCGGTTGCTGGCGATCTCCCGGCGACGGCCGTCGCGCTCGGACTCGATCCATCCGTTCTGCCCGGCCAGCAGCGAATCCATCACGCGCTCGATGCCGGCGGCCGGCACGCCCTCCTTGTTGACGTAGCCGACGACGTGGGAGGCGAGGCTACCCTTGGGGTAGCTGCGCCGGTACTTGGGTTCGGCCCGCAAGGCCTTGATGCGCAGCGCCTGGACCTTGCGCATCACGGGCTCGCCGACTTCCTTGAGCAGGACCACCCAACGCACCTTGCGCTCGACGCCCTCGGCGTCCACGCGCGTCCGTGAGACGAAGGCCTCACGGACCTTGGCCGGAGGCAGCCCGAGCGCGGCCCCCACCTCGGGGATGCGCGACTCCTCCCCGGGACGCAGCGACTCGGGGTCGACGCCGATGTCCCAGACGTCCTCGGAGACGGCCAGCAGGTTGTCCTGCATGTCGCGGATCTCTCCGCGACGGCAGGGCCGGGTCTCGACGTGACGCCGTGCCTGATAGGCCTCGGCGCGCAGCTCCGGGGCGTCCACCCAGTGCAGTTGCACCAGCCTGACCAGCACGGCCAGGAAGCAGGCGGACACGACCCAGGCCAGAGAACGGAAGCGAATCCGCCTGGCGTGGGGAAGGGTCATCGCAGCGGTGTTCCTCCCTGCCCCGTCATCGGACGAAAGGCGACTTCACGGGCCGTCATGCGAGGGCCCTGCTGGTTGGCCGCTCCGGCCGCGGGGGGCGGCGGAACGAAGATGCGCGGAATCCAGACCACCTGATCGGGAGGCGGGGGCCGGAAGGACTCCCCCACCCGGTCCTGCAGCTGGATGGTGTCCCAGTGCTGGTCGCGCACGCGACGCAGGCGCTCGAGCTCCTTGGTGAGCTCACCGGAGCCGCGCTCGAGACGGACGATGCGCCCGCCCACCTCGTTGGCGGCGATGCGGAGACGCATGACGCCGATCATCCCGATGAAGAAGACAATCAGGACGGCGGCGCCGGTCATCCAGCTGAGCGCGCGGACGGGCTTCATCGGATTTCGGCCAGCCTCCCGACAGCGCGGAGCCGGGCGGACCGGCTCCGAGGATTGCGCGACTGCTCGGCGTCGGACGGTTTCACGGCGCGGCGCGTGAGCAGCTCGGCGCGGCGCACCCTCTCGTCCTGCGGGGTGGCGTCGTCACGGTCGACCGGCCTGCCGGCCAGGCCGTTCATGTAACGCTTCACCATGCGATCCTCGAGGGAATGGAAGGAGATGACGGCGAGCACGCCTCCGTCGGTCAGCTTGCCGAAGGCCGAAGGGAGCGCCTGCTCGAGCGCGCCGAGCTCATCGTTGACCGCGATGCGCACGCCCTGGAAGGTCCGCGTGGCGGGGTGGGCGCTGCGGGGGCCGGGCGGCGGCGGGGCGGCCTCGGCCACCAGTTCGGCGAAGGAGACCGTGCGGGACAGGCGGCCCGTGCCGCGCGCGGCCACGATGGCCTCGACGACGCGGCGCCAGCGCGGCTCCTCCCCGTAATCGCGGACGGCCCGGACAATCTCGTCGCGGGAGCCGCGCTCGAGGAACTCCGCGGCCGTGCGGCCGCGGGCGGTGTCCATGCGCATGTCGAGGGGACCGTCATGCCTAAAGGCGAAGCCGCGCTCCGGGACGTCGAGCTGATACGAAGACACCCCAATGTCCATCAGTACGCCGTCATACCGTCCCGGAACGCGGTCAAGGTGCCGGAAATCCTCCGGATGGAAGCGGAAGCGGCCGGGATGGCGCTCCGAGGCGGCCCGTGCGCGCACGGCGGCCTCGGGGTCCCGGTCCATCGCGTCGACGCTCGCCCCGCGCGCGAGCATCGCCTCCGTGTGCCCGCCGCCGCCGTAGGTGCAGTCCAGGTAGGCGCGCCCCTCCGCGGGGGCGAGGAGCGTCATGCACTCCTCCAGCAGGACTGGCACGTGGCTGGTCATCGGGGGTCTGTGAACAAGCTGTGGGTAGTGTAAGTAAGTTTTGGATACGGCTCAGAGGCCGAGCTCGCGCAGGGCGCGGAGAACCGTGCGGGCGGACTCCGACTCGCGGTCAGCCTTGGGCGGACGCGGGGAGGCGATCTGAAACGTGCTGAAGGAGCCGCTGAACACGACGTCCCGCTCTAGCTGCGCCTGCCTCACGACGTGCTCGTTGAGCGTGATGCGTCCGGCCTTGTCGCAGACGACCTGCAGGCTGTTCTCACCCAGCGTGCGGAGCGCGTTCATCTTGTCCGGATCGCTCACGGTCACCTGCGACGAAGCGTCGCGGATGCGCTGCATCATGGAGGGCGGGAACACCACGATGGTGCCGAGCGCCGGATGGAACATCGCGAGGAAGTTCAGGTCGCCCGTGCCGTCCGAACGCCAGGACGCCGGAATGGTGACACGGTTCTTCTCATCCAGCTTTCCGTTGTGGATGCCGGTGAAGAGAAGGTTGTTGGCGCCAATGGACATGAGGTTGGGATAAAGCCCCAAGTTCGCCCACTTTTCCCCACATCCCCCCACAGGTCAAGGAATTAGCCCCCCAGGCTTCCATTCTCTTGTTCACAGATCGCCCGGTTTGGAGTTTAATGAATGATATCAGTCTTTATTTTTGGTTAAGCTCTCTCTTTCAGCGCTTTAGGTCATTTATACTGGAATAAATGGGAGGCGGGGTGATCAACCGGGCGCGCCCAGGTCGCCCACCGGGGCGCGACCGGCCGGCCGGCGGACGCGGCGCGGACGGATTTGTAATGACTTTCTAATTACAAATCGGACTGCACCCGGGGCCGCCGGAGGGGCGAAATCGTTTGCCAAGCCTCGCCGGCTATGCTTTGAAAGAAACCATCCTCCACCGACACCATGAAGCACGCCCTCGCCGCCGCCCTCCTTGTCTCCGCCATCGCCTTCACCGGCTGCAACACGAAGGTCGGCGTGGACAACCCGGACAGCCGTGAGGCCTCGGCGAGCCAGATCTCCGGCGTCGTCACTACCCGCTACAACGCGCCCGTCGCAAACGTCTTCAACGCGGTCAACCGCTCGCTCGACCAGACCCCCGGCATGATGCGCACCGGCGAGTCCGACATCACCGGACCCGGCGGCGACAACGACAAGGTCGGGGTCAAGGTCTTCGCCCGCTCCGTCGGCGACCTCCTGGTCACCGTCGAGATTGCGAAGACGGAGGACAAGGAGAAGAACGAGACCTACACGGCCGTGTCCATCAAGTACGGCAACTTCGGCAACCTGCCCGAGAGCCAGAAGCTGATCTCACGCATCTCCTCCAACCTCCGCCGCTGAGCGTCGGGGCGGGACCGCCAGACGGACGCCGCCCGGCCCCCGGTCAGGCGGCGTCTCTTTTGAACTGACACAGAAGCATGGGCAACATCCACGGGCACAGTTTCCGCATCGCGACCTTCGGCGAAAGCCACGGACCTGCAATCGGCGTCGTCATCGACGGCTGCCCGCCGCGCGTACCCTTCGACTTGGGCTTCCTGCGTTCGGAGCTCGCCCGACGCCGGCCGGGGCAGAGCGCGCTCACGACGCAGCGCAAGGAGGGCGACGAGCCCGAGGTGCTTTCCGGAATCTCTCCGGACGGACTGACGCTCGGTACGCCCATCGCCATCGTCATCCGCAACGCGGACCAGCGCTCCTCCGCCTATGCGGAGATGCGCACGGCCTACCGTCCGTCCCACGCCGACTTCACCTACGACGCGAAGTTCGGCATCCGCGCGGTGGAGGGCGGCGGACGCTCCTCGGCCCGCGAGACGGCCGCGCGCGTTGCCGCCGGAGCGGTGGCCAAGACGGTCCTGAAGCACGCCTGCGGGGCACGCATCACCGCCTGGGTGGAGTCGGTGTCCGACGTGCGCATGCCTCCGCCCGCCCGCACGCCCTCGCTCCGCCAGATCGAGGCCTCGCCCACCCGCTGCCCGCATCCCGCAACGGCAACGCGCATCGAGGCGCTCATCAAGGAGGCCCGCGCCGAAGGCGACTCGGTGGGCGGCGTGATCTACTGCGCAATCGAGAATCTCCCGCCCGGCCTCGGAGCACCGGTGTTCGACCGCTTCGAGGCTGAACTGGCCAAGGCGATGCTCTCCCTGCCCGCGACCAAGGGCTTCGAGATCGGCAGCGGCTTCGCCGGCACGCTCATGAGGGGCTCGCGGCACAACGACGTCTTCGTGCGACGCGGCGGCAGGATCCGCACGGAGACCAACCGCTCCGGCGGCACGCAGGGCGGCATCACCAACGGGGAGACGGTGGTCTTCCGCGTCGCCTTCAAGCCGACCGCAACGGTGCTCCGTCCGCAGCGTACGGTCGGCCCTGACGGACGCGCCCGTGAACTGACGGCCCGCGGACGGCATGATCCGTGCGTGCTCCCGCGTGCGGTGCCCATCGTGGAAGCCATGGCCGCGCTCGTCACGGTCGACCACTGGATCCGCGACCGCGGACAGAACGCCCCCTTCGGCCGCTGCGGCAGGAAGGCATGACGCCGCTGGTAATCGTGCTCGGCGCGGCCGGCTCGGGCCGCACAGACGTCGTCCGGGAGCTGATCGAAGTCGGCTGGCCCGACGCCTCGTGCGTGCGCGTGCTCCGTGAATCGAGGGAGGGCGGCGAGGCGGGCTGGAAGTTCGCCGACGGGCGCGCGACGCTGCCCGAGCCCGCCGACGAGGACGCCG